>NC_014722.1:2066481-2755309 GCF_000198775.1 Mycetohabitans rhizoxinica HKI 454
TGATTCCACGCAAGCGTCGCTGAATCGCAACGCCGCGTGCAGATGTGCGATCTGCTTCCACCGGGAGCCGTGCAGCGAGTAATATGTCTATATGGGATTCCTCTATACGTCGTTACCTTTGTGGTTAGCGATAGGCGGCAACCTTGCCGCCGTGGTCCTGCTTGCGCTCGCGGCGCGGAAGAAGTCCTTCGCGCGGTTGCACGACGACACGCTGCAGCATCTGTGGCTTGGCATGACCGTGGCGATCGCGGTCATGTGGGCCACAAACGCATGGCTGAACGATGGCCCGGTAATGCATTTGCTTGGCGCAACACTGATGGTCACGCTGTTTGACTGGTCGCTTGCGCTGGTGTCGATGGCGGCCATATGCGCGCTCGTGGCGGCGATCCTCGGCACACCATGGCATGGCGTGGGTCTGACCTTTGTCATATTCGGGGCGGTGCCGGTCTTCGTCTCGACAATGCTACAGCGGGCCATTGCCGCATGGTTACCGCGAACCTTGTTGGTGTTCATCTTCGGCCACGGCTTCGTGACCGCCGCGCTGGCGCTGGGCGCCGCCTGTGCCGGCGCACTGGGCCTGCAGCTGATGCTAGCCCACGGCGACACGGCCGTGATCCCGCCCAGCTACGGGATAGCCGTCGTCGTGCTCGCCTCCGGCGAAGCGTGGTTCTGCGGCATGTTGACCGCGCTGTTTGCCGTCTATCGCCCGGCGTGGGTCACCACGTACGATGTGCGCCGCTACCGGTTCGATCGCAGCCACGTGGACCGGGGCCCGCGCGCCTGACTCAGCGGCCTGTCGATCCGCTATATCGTGTGCAACAGTTACCGTGCTATGCCGCCGGCCACGGTACGCCCTCTGTTTTGCGTTAAGATGGCACTCCAGCCCAACCGCGGGCATCTGAGCGTATCCAAGTCCGGACCCGACACCGCGTGCGAATCCATTGGCCGCACGCGCGCTCACATCGACCGCGGCTTTTTTATGGCACCTAGCAACCAGAATTAGATGGATCATCACTCTACGTCGCGCCCGATGCAGCGACTGATCGGCGCCATCGCGTCATGCGCGCTCGCAGCCATGGCAATCGCCATTCCCACGATGGCCCGCGCCGACCAAGTCGAACACCACAACGAACTGGTCTACCAATTCATCACCCAAATGAGAGCCAATCCGCTGGTCGCGGACTGCGCGGCGCACGGCGACTTTGTCGTCGGCACGTCGAGCGCGTTCGACCACGTCGAGTTTCCACGCAGCTCGTTCGATCCCGCGCACGCCGGGGTCAAGCCATGGAATGGCTCGTTCGACCGGGGCAAGCAACGGATCAAGGTCGACTCGATCGTCACCGTCGAAGGGGTCGGCGTGCGCAAGGATGGTTCGACGATGCCCAACGCGCTAAAATTCCGCTGCGGCTACGTCGACGCGAAAATGCTCGCGTTCAGTTGGAACGATCCGGTCGCGCCGTTCAAGCGCGCTGCGCCGAGCCGCCAGGCCGGCAAGACCAAAAAGGCGCTGCGCGGCTCGGGCCGCAAGAGTCCAGCGAAGGCGGCGGGCAAAGGCAAGAAAAGCCGGCGGCGCTGAGCCCGCCATGCACGCACCCGGGTGTGACGAACGCTGCGCTCACGATGCCGCGGCGCGTCACATCACGTCGTTGCGTCACGTGATATGACGTCACATCGCGTCATATCGCGTCGAGTTGCCAGCCGATGGCCTGCAGCATCGCCGCGCCCAGCGACGCACTGCGCGCCCCGTTCCAGCCGACGCGCGGATCGGGCAGGTTCGCATCGTCCTTGAATGGCATTTCAAGCGTGAGTGACAGGCACTTGAAGGTGTGGCCGACATACTTGGAGGCGAGCTTGAGCGCATCCTGCTGGTAACGCCCGGGCTTGTATCCGTGCTCATCCTGGAAATGCGCGCTAGCGCGCTTGAAATGGCCGATGAATTCGTCTTGCACGCGGCGTTGCGCGTCAGAGAAATCGGGCAGCATTTCCGAGCCAGCGACGAAGACGTATGGCAGCGCTTCATCGCCATGGATATCGAAGAACATGTCGCAACCGCTCGCATGGATGGCATCGCGTACGGCCAGCACCTCGGGGCTGCGGCGCGGGTCCGGCTGCAACCATTCCCGGTTCAGGTCCGCGCCGGCGGCGTTGGTACGCAAGTTACCCAGTGCGCTGCCATCCGGATTCATGTTCGGTACCACGTGAAAAACCGCGTGTTCGAGCACGATGCGGCCCAGCGGGTCACCCCGCCAATCGCCAAGGCCGCACAAGCGCTTGAGCAGACCCTCAACGAACCACTGCGCCATCGTCTCGCCCGGATGCTGCCTCGCAATGATCCAGATGTTGCGCTTGTGCGGCGCCGGCTCGCCAACGGTCAGCAAATCTAGCGCACGGGCCTGCACGGTGCGGGTCAGTTCGGTCAGGCGCACGCCGGGCTGCTGGACCAGCGTGTCAACCCACTGCGCATGTCGCGCATACGGATACGGCTCGAAATACGCGTAATAGATCCGGTCGCGCGCCGGCCGATGACAGATGCGCAGCACTTGACCGTCATACGTGGTAGGCACCCGGAACCAGTCGATGCCATCATGGCTCGCGACAGCCTGATAACCGTGCCATCCGTTTGGAAATGCACTATGCGATGCGTTCTCGAACGTCATTGTGCAGTCCACGTCCTTCGCACCGCTCAGCGAGAAATAGAACCACTGCGCAAACGCTGCCTGCGTGTCGGCGCGCAACCGCAACCGGATGTCGTCCGCGCGCTCGCACGATACGACATCGATTGCCCCTGAATCGAATTGACTGCTGATGTGAACGCTCATGGGTCGGATCCGCAACGAATGAAGTCAGCCAGCCTGCTTGCGACGAAACACGTAGGTTGAATCGTTCGATGCGTTCGCATCAAACCGGTAGCCGTCGGCGTCGAACGCGACTAGCCTGGCCGGCTCATCGATCCGGTTCACGACTGCGAAGCGGGCGAACCTACCGCGCGCGCGCTTGGCATAAAAACTGATGACTTTGTATTGACCGTTTTTCCAGTCCTCGAACACCGGCGTGATTACAGGTGCGTCGAGCTGGCGCAGCCTGACCGAGCGAAAATACTCGTCCGACGCGCAATTGATCAATACCCGCGCGCCATGCGCGCGCTTGAGCTGCGCGTTCAGCGCCGCGGTGATCTTGTCGCCCCAGAACGCATACAGGTCCTTGCCGCGCGGGTTGGCGAGCCGCGTGCCCATTTCGAGCCGGTACGGCAGCATCAGATCGAGCGGACGCAGCACTCCATACAAGCCGGAAAGCACGCGTATATGACATTGTGCATACTCTAGGTCGGCGACGGACAAGGACCGCGCGTCGAACCCGTCGTAGACATCGCCATCGAACGCAAGCATTGCCTGCTTGGCATGCGGTGGCGTAAACCGCGCGGGGGACCAGTCGCCGTACCGCGTGTAGTTCAACCGCGCGAGCGGATCAGAAAGACGCATCAATGTGCCGATTTGCTGTGGCGAGAACGTACGCAACTGCGCGATTAACTCGGCCGAGTCGTCAAGGAACGCCGGCAGCGTATGCTTGCGCAGATGGGACGGGGTGTCATAGTCCAATGACTTGGCGGGCGACAAAACGATTATCATGGAAGGCCGACTAAAAAAGCATCGCGCGGCGTGACCGGCCGCGAGCGTTGCCATTGTATCGAGAATGACGCCATCCCGTTTCGCTCCGCCGCCGCCGATGGACTCTGTCGCCCCATCGAGCGCCCCTGCGTCTGCCTTCGTCCGTCCACGCGTGGTGCTCGACACGAACGTGTGGATCGACATCCTGGTATTCGACGATCCCGCGACCCGCTCGATTGCAACCGCGTTGCAGAACGGCGGCCTCGACGCCGTGCAGGACGAGCGCTGCCTCAACGAGTTGCAGCGCGTGCTCGACTACCCGCAGTTCGTGCGCTACGCGATTGACAAGTCGGCGGCACTCGCGCGGCTCGCTCGGCTCTGCACGCGCGTCGCGCCGGCGCGACACGCGGAGGGGGGTGCCGCAACGCCCGTGCCGAAAACAGGGACGAATGCGGGCGCCAGTGCGCACGCCGCCCGCGCCACGCCGCGTGCACTGCCGCTGTGCCGCGACCGCGACGACCAGAAATTCCTCGAATTGGCGCATGCCACAGCCGCACAGTGGCTGGTCACCAAGGACAAGGCGTTGTTGAAGATGGCGCGCCGAATGGCGCGCGATTTTGACTTGCGCATTGTGCAGCCGGCCCACTTTGTTGCGGCCACAGGCCTTGCCCAGCCGGCATCGGCAGGCGATGCGATGCGCGAGCCTACCGTACAATAAGCTTACTGGAGCCGACCATCCGGTCGGACGGCCCCCTCTATCCAAACGACGCTTACGCCATGAACGCCTCGCATCGCCCGACCGATACGTCGCCCCGCGTCCCCCCCTTCCCTTCGCGGCTGCCGCAAGTCGGCACCACGATCTTCACGGTGATGAGCACGCTCGCGTCCGAGGCCGGCGCCGTCAACCTGGGTCAGGGGTTTCCAGATTTTGACTGCGACCCGGCGATCATCGATGCGGTCGCACAAGCGATGCGCGACGGCTTCAACCAGTATCCGCCGATGGCCGGTCTTGCGTCGTTGCGCGATGCGATTGCCGCGAAGATTGAGCAGCTGTACGGGCATCGTTACGATGCGGCCAGCGAAATCACGATCACCGCGGGCGCGACGCAGGCGCTGCTCACCGCCGTGCTGTGTTGCGTGCAGCCGGGCGATGAGGTGATCGTAATCGAGCCTTGCTACGACAGCTACTTGCCGGCAATTGAACTGGCCGGTGGCAAACCCGTGTTCGTGACGCTGGACGCACCCGATTATCGGATTGCGTTCGACCAACTCGCCGCGGCGATCACGCCGAAGACACGGCTGATCATCGTGAACACGCCGCACAACCCGACCGGCACGGTCTGGCGCGACAGCGACATGCGGGCATTGCAGGACATCGTGCGAGGTACAGACATCCTGGTACTGTCCGACGAGGTCTATGAGCATATGGTGTTTGACGGCGCCCGCCACGAGAGCGTTGCACGCTATCCGGAGCTTGCGGCGCACAGCTTCGTCGTATCGAGCTTCGGCAAAACCTATCACGTGACCGGCTGGAAGCTCGGCTACGTTGCCGCGCCGCGTGAATTGAGCGCCGAGTTCCGCAAGGTCCACCAGTTCACCGTGTTCACGGTGCATTCGGCCACCCAGGCAGGCGTCGCCGCGTACATGGCTGATCCAGCGCCCTACCTGACGTTGCCGGCGTTCTACCAGGCCAAGCGCGACTTCTTTCGTGCCGGCCTGGAACGCACGCGTTTTAAGCTATTGCCATGTGAAGGCACATATTTCCAGTGCGTCGATTATTCGGCGATCTCAGCATTGCCAGAGGCGGAGTTTGCCAGGTGGTTGACCGTCGAGATCGGTGTTGCGGCAATTCCCATGTCCGCGTTCTATCATCAGGCGCACGACGCCGGCGTCGTGCGCTTTTGCTTCGCCAAACGCGAAGCGACGCTGGCGAGCGCGCTCGAGCGCCTCGCCGCGCTGTAGCAATGCGGCGCGCGCCCTATCCGAGCTGCACCCGCGCGGCTCAACCGGCTTTGTCGCGCAGCGCATCGTCGCCACGATCATCCATATCGCGTGCAACATCGTCCAACAGCAGATCGCCACGCCACAGCACATCGATTTGGCCGTGATGCTGGGCTTCGGCTATCCGACAGGGCCGCTGGCGCTCAGCGATGTGTTGGGTGCGACGCGCATCCTCACGGTTCTGCGCCTTTCTGCGCCACACTGAACGGTCCACGCTACCGGCCGTCGCCTTGGCTGGCACGCCGCACGCAACTGAGCTTGTCGCTGCTGCATGTCAAAAGCGACGCCCCTTAACATGAAGGAGTCCACCGATGACCGCCGAATTGCTCGCCACCCGCCGGGATGCAACGCTCGTGCTCACCCTATCCAATCCAGGCGCACGCAACGCGTTGCACCCGGACATATACGCCGCCGGCATCGAGGCGGTCGATTCGGCCGAGCGCGACCCGGAGATCCGGGCCGTCGTGCTAACCGGCGCCGACGGTTTTTTCTGCGCGGGTGGCAACCTGAACCGGCTGCTGGAGGACCGGGCGAAGGATCCATCAGTGCAGGCCGATAGCATCGACCTACTCGGCGCGTGGATCAGCGCGATCCGCGCCTCGCGCAAGCCGGTGATTGCCGCGGTCGAAGGGGCGGCGGCCGGCGCGGGTTTCTCGCTCGCGCTCGCCTGCGACCTGCTGGTGGCGGCGGACAACGCAAAATTCGTGATGTCGTATGCGCGCGTCGGACTCACGCCCGATGGCGGCGGCTCATGGTTCCTGTCCCAGGCACTGCCGCGCGCACTGGCCACCGAGATCATTCTGGAAGGCAAGCCGGTGCCGGCGCCGCGCCTGGCCGCGCTGGGCGTAGTGAACCGGCTCAGCGCGGCAGGCGCGGCGTTGGAGACCGCGCTCGCATGGGCCGAAGAGCTGGCGCGGCTGTCGCCAAACGCGGTGGCCCGGATCAAGACGCTCGTCGAGGATGCCTCCAGACAACCACTGGCCGAGCATCTGGTCGCCGAACGGGACCATTTCGTCGCGTCGCTGCATCATCGCGATAGTCTCGAAGGGATCAACGCGTTCCTGGAAAAACGCGAAGCCCGCTACAAATGATCTCTGGTGTAATGCGCGGCCCGGCTCGTGCCGCGCATCGGCGCCGCCACCCCAACGGAGCGCGCGCGTGAACCCTCCCGCTTATTGCCCGTCCATCGCAGGATGCACCATGGCGACGTAACGCACTACGATGACTCAGGCCGTGCGACCGATCCGGACGCGCCGAAGCACTGGCCGCAGTCGCGCGTGTCGTATCTGGAAGACGCAGACGGTGCGTCCCACGTGTGAGCCTGAACCGTGACGCTGCAACCTAGCTGGTTCTATGCTTAAATGGCGTGCATCTCGCAGCCGACAGCGCTCGATGCGCTGCCGGCGTCATGCAAACATTCAACTTTCTACAGGACGGGGCGCCGAAAGCGCGCGCGGGCCGGACCCGCGCACGGGGGACGCGCCTCGATAAGCGACATGATCGATGTTTACAGCTGGGCCACGCCGAATGGCCACAAGGTCCACATTATGCTTGAGGAGCTGGCACTGCCCTACACCGTCCACGCAGTCGATATCGGCGCGGGCGACCAGTTCAAGCCCGAATTCCTGGCAATCAGCCCGAACAACAAGGTCCCGGCGATCGTCGATCACGAGGGGCCCGGTGGCAAGCCGATCGCGCTGTTCGAATCGGGCGCGATCCTGATCTATCTCGCGGAGAAGACTGGGAAATTCCTACCTGCCGATCCGGCCCAACGTTATGCGACATTGCAGTGGCTGATGTTCCAGATGGGCGGACTCGGCCCGATGCTCGGACAGGCGCACCACTTCCGGATCTATGCACCGGAGCAGATCGAATATGCGGTCAATCGCTACACGAACGAAGCGCGGCGGCTGTATGGCGTGATGGAGAAACAGCTCGGCAAGCATCCCTATCTGGCCGGTGATGACTACACGATCGCGGATATCGCGGCGTTCCCGTGGACGCGCTCTTGGAAGAACCAGGGAATCGATCTCGACAGCTTCCCGAACGTGAGCGCATGGCAGCAACGCATCCATGCGCGGCCCGCGGTGCAGCGGGGCGTCGAAGTGCTGGTATCCGCGCGCAAGGCGCTGACCGACGACAAGGCGCGCGAAGTCCTGTTCGGCGCCACGCAGTACGCGCAGCGCTGAAAAGGCCAGATTGGCAGGCCGCGGTCCGGCGCGTGCCAGCCGCTCAAAACGGCTAGCCGAACGTGACAGCCAGCCTCGTATGGCCCGCTACCCAACTGTGCCACACCACCACATCGATCGCCTGCCCGTGGGCGCCGCGATGATGGCATGCGCTCGTCTCGCCGCGTGCGGGGGCGCGCCGCCGAAGCGCCACCCGGCTCATTGAAGCGGCTCTTTTAACAACGCTGGCAACGGCAGCGGCGTCACGTCGATGCCTTCGTCCAATAGGGCCCGCGCGTCGTCGGGCGTCGTGACCCCGCGGATGCCGCGGGCCGGCGCCTCGTCATAGTGGATTCGCCGCGCTTCCTGCGCAAACTGCTCACCGACGTCTTCCGTGTGTTCGATCACCTGCCGCATCATCCGCAGCCACCGCGCCTGCAACTCGCTCACATTCAGCGGCTGCCCGCCGGCACCCGGCGCACCATCGCGTGGCACCGGCGCGGTCGCGCCCGACAGGTTCAATCGGGGCGCCGATGGCACGCGATGCACCGTCTTCGACCCGCACATCGGACACTCGACAAGGTGCCGCTCCAGTTGCGACTCGAAGTCCTCAGCCGACTGGAACCAGCCTTCGAACCGGTGCGCGTGCTCGCAGGTTAAATCGAGAACTTTCATGCCCATGACAACGTACGATCCAATGTAGCGCAATCCGCGCAATTTGTGCACGATCGCTCGAAATTAATCGGACCGTGACCGACCATTCTAGCGCGTTTGCGCAAGGTGAGTCTCACCCGTTCACCGCCCGCCACGCCGCGCGTTGCGGCGGATCCACGCGACTGCGCGCGCCGGGCCGGGCCGGTTGCGCAGCGTCAGGTCGACTGCACGGTATTCTCCGGCCACGCCGAACAAGATCTTCTTCAGCCAGAACGCGCCGAGAATCATCTTTGCGTCACTCACCTCACCGCGCCGGATCCACTCATGCAATATGGCCGGTTCGACGGCGATCGGTGACGACCACCGAACGATGACATCATTGGCCGTCCCGTTTACTCCGATGCACCACCCCGGGATCGTCCCCTATAACACCGCTCATTGGGGGACGTTGCAACGACCCGGTTGAATCCGCCCACGCGTTATCGCGCCGAACGAAACAACAGAGCAACAATTACGGCAATCTGCTATCGAATAAATACTTTCTGATTCGTAAAGAAACTCGCGCGCGTATCACTTGCCGCCCGTATAGCACACGCTTCCGCAACCGGCCATATCACATGCAACTTCCTATTGCTATTTTCATACAAGTATGCAATCCTGCTCAGCGACATAGCCTAAAAACAACATTGCGCTCTGCTCTGCTAGAGTATCCGACATGACATAGTGATCATTAAGTAAACAAATCCATTTGGCATGTTGGATTTCACTTATTAAGTGGAGCAATGCTGAATAAAGTTTAGGTTTTGACTGATACAGTTAATTTTGTGTATTGCAGCAGTACCAATTCAGCCTCCCGGGGGTGATCCGATGCTACTACAATGCCATGCTGGAAGCAGCGAGTACGTGACACATGTCGGCAAAGCAG
Organism: Mycetohabitans rhizoxinica HKI 454; assembly: GCF_000198775.1. Classification (NCBI taxonomy): domain Bacteria; kingdom Pseudomonadati; phylum Pseudomonadota; class Betaproteobacteria; order Burkholderiales; family Burkholderiaceae; genus Mycetohabitans; species Mycetohabitans rhizoxinica. The sequence goes on from NC_014722.1 coordinate 2,075,835, forward strand.
CGATGCCAACTCGTTACGGAAATTTTGTTGCCCATGCATTTCGTTCGACAAGCGATAACAATGAGTATCTCGCGCTGGTGATGGGTGACGTTTGCCAACGTGAATCAGTACTGACGCGACTGCACTCCGAGTGCCTCACCGGTGATGTACTAGGATCACTGCGCTGCGATTGTGGTGAACAATTGGACGCCGCATTACGCCATATCGCATCTGAAGGCGTTGGCGCGCTATTGTATTTGCGAGGCCATGAAGGACGCGGCATTGGCTTGTGTAACAAAATTCTTGCATACGGACTCCAAGAACAAGGACTTGACACCGTCGATGCCAATCGCGACCTGGGTTTGCCGGATGACGCGCGCGAGTATGACTGCGCGGCGAGCATCGTGCGCCAACTCGGCATCCTGTCGGTACGGCTGATGAGCAACAATCCGGATAAGTTTGAAGCGCTGCAGCGCCATGGCATTCCAGTATGTGAGCGCGTTGACCTCGCAATTGCATTACGCGAGGAAAATGAGCGTTATATCTGGACTAAGCGCAATCGTTTCGGGCATTATTTTGACGAGAGTGAGCTTCAGTGCCCGTTGTCATTGTAGTTAGTTCGGCGCTCACTGCAATATACTCATCGTTTTACGTGGTGAGCGCCAATTAAGGACGTGGAATCGCCAATTAAGGCAATCCTTTTTATTTATACGCTTTTATTCAGGCTGCTTGTGTTGCAATGCCCACATTTGCGCATATAGGCCACCTGCATTCAGCAATGTTCTGTGGGTGCCACACTCAACGATACGACCTTGATCCATAACAAGAATCTGTTGCGCATGCGTAATGGTCGACAGACGATGCGCAATGATTAGTGTTGTACGATGACGCGCAAGCTGTTTCAACTCGCGCTGAATCGCACGCTCGGCACGTGAATCGAGTGCTGAAGTCGCTTCATCAAAAATGAGAATAGGCGGCTTTTTTAGCAAGGTACGGGCAATTGCGATGCGCTGTTTTTCACCGCCAGATAATTTCAAACCACGCTCACCCACTATAGTGGAATAGCCAGCGGGCAAGCTTTCAATAAAAGCATGAATATGAGCGGCGCGCGCAGCCGCTATCACTTCTTCTGGCGACGCAGACAACCGTCCGTACGCAATATTGTAATAGATCGTGTCACGGAAAAGCACCGTATCTTGCGGCACAATGCCAACGGCCGCGCGTAGCGAGTCTTGCGTCACAGCCCGAATGTCTTGGCCATCAATCAAAATACGACCAGCGCCATGCTCTACATCATAAAAGCGAAGCAACAGCCGTGCGAGTGTCGACTTACCTGAGCCGCTATGTCCGACAATTGCGGTCGTCGTACCCGCTGCAATCGTAAAGGTGACATCCCGCAAAATTTGCCGTTGCGGTTCATATGAAAAACTGACATGCTCAAAGCGTACTTCAGCGCTTCTTACAGCAAGCGGAGATGAACCTTGAATATCGTCAACTTCACGTCTGAGCCTTAACAAAGAAAACATCTGATCCATATCGGTCAGACTTTGCTTCAAAGTTCGATACATATTCCCCAAAAAACTCAGCGGAATATATATCTGCAACATAAATGTATTGATTAACACAAAGTCGCCCAATGTCAATTGCTTATCCACAACCTGCTGCGTCGCCCTCCATAAAACGGCAATCATGCAGATTGCAATAATCGACTGCTGGCCAAGATTCATGAACGAAAGCGATTTCTGCGATCGAACTGCCGCATCATGATAAAGCATCATGCTTTCATCATAGCGCTGTACTTCGTGTTGCTCGTTACCAAAGTTCTTGACTGTCTCGTAATTAATAAGCGAATCAACCATTAGCGTATTGGAGCGTGAATCAAGCTTATTCATCTCCTGCCTTAAACGCGTACGCCATTCTGTCACCATCACGGTAAACGTGATGTAAGCCGCAAGCACGGATAGCGTGACGACCGTATAATAGATGTCGTAACGAATAGCAAAAAAAATGAGTACCAATATGACTTCAACACATATTGGCAGGATATTATAGAGCGAATATGAAACAAGCGTCTTGACGCCACGCGTGCCTCGCTCAATATCGCGCGATAGGCCACCTGTTTGCCGCTCAAGGTGAAAACACAACGACAACGTGTGCAGATGCCGGAATACTGCGAGTGCCACTTGTCGCGCAGCGTTGTAAGCCACTTTTCCAAAGATAATTTCACGCAGCTCAGCAAAAAGCGAGCTTGATAAACGCACGACCGCATAAGCGACAATAAGAAAACTCACGCCGTGGAACAAGGAAAATGACGATTCCTGCGTTGCCAACCGGTCAATTTCTGATAATTGGTCGACAATCGCTTTCATCACCACCGGAACCCCTAGATTAGCGAGTTTTGCGGCAACCAGACAGGCAAGTGCGAAGGCGACGCGCCCTTTATAAACCATCAAATAGGGAAATAGCGCAGCGATTGTCTGCCAGTCGCCGCGCCAATTCGAAGATGACAAGGGAGAAACAAAAGCCCAAAGGCGGCGCATGCGSTAGTGGATAGTGCATTCTTCGTGAGTGGTTCAGCAAGCGTTTGCCGTACCGCATGCCATTGATCATTTTTTATTTCTGTATAGCCATCAACCTAATTAATAAAAAATTATAGTCAATGTGATTTATGCGGTGCTGTGCTGCACAACGTGAGCTGTCTGTCGATTGTTTCGGTGATGTTCAACGCAAGCCAGCACGTGTCGCGCAAGCGCGATACGCTCATCAGGTGTTGTCATGAGCGTCTTGACTTTATTGACTGCCACACGATCCTTACGCAAAAGATCATGATCGCATTCATCCAACGGATCAATCACCAGCAGATCAAGGAAATCAGCATAAAGCGAAGCAATCTCGCCAACCGAAACACTCATGCCCAGTTCATGCATCATCTTAGTCAACGGGCCTTTGACTGCTTCACCACCGACAAGCGGCGCAACAGCTAAAACAGGCACATTACACGCATGCAGCCTGTCACGCACGCCCGGTAATGCCAGAATCGGTCCAATGCTGACAAAAGGATTCGAAGGGCATAAGATTACGCCAGCCAGGTCAGGCGTACTCAACGCTGCTTCAAATGGCGACGATAAACGTGCTAGCGAAGCCCCTTCAAAGCGGAACCCCGACACGCGTGGCTCACATCGCCGTTTAACGAAATACGTCTGGAAAGGCAAATCGCCTTCGTCTGTCTCAACGATGGTTCTGACCGGATCATCAGACATTGGGACGATTGAATGCTTGACACCTAACGCTTTCGCAATGGTCTCGGTTACATCACACAAGCTGGCACCACCGTCAAGCAAGCTGCGCCGATAAAGATGCAGCGCAAGGTCCTTGTCACCCAGCTGGAACCAAACCGGTCCGCCCAAACGAGCGAGCGCTTCTTGCGAAGACCAGCTCTCGTTCGCCCGCCCCCATCCTTTTTTTGCATCTGCCACATCGGCCAGCGTATAGACAACCGTGTCCAGGTCTGGACAGATGAGCAAGCCAAGATGCTCAAAATCGTCGCCCGTGTTCACAACGATCGTCAACTCGTCGGCAGAAAGCACCTGCGCTAGACCATAGGCCAGCTTAGCGCCGCCCACCCCGCCGCACAACGCAACATACTTTGCCATTATCTTCCTGCGTAAAGATCAAGCATTTCTCTGACCCAAACCGATCACCCTTCCGATCGTGTCAAACCGAATAGCGTCTGTCTAATTTAATAGGGTAATTAAGCACCTTGGTGAATCCATGATGGGAAGCGCTGCGTGAGAGCCATCACAACATCGATTTGAGGCTGCCAACATGCAAGCCACACCATGAATCCACCTATGATCCACCTATGCAGGTCCAATCATTGTTCCGCTTCACTCAAGACCTGATGGCCGTGCCCACGCACCAAGCGTCCGGCCTTAGTGAATCGCACAGGCACCAGCGCAGGAGCAGCATGCGAAGCTTGCTGCCGCTCAGGACTGACGTTACGATAAAGCGGGGTACGCTGCATCGCATTGCGCCCGAGTCTGGCGGCCAGGGCTTCCATGGCGGCAGGCGGCATTTCCTGTCCGTGGGCTGCACCGGCTGCGCGGCTAATCGATTCATTCATTAGGGTACCGCCCAAATCGTTAGCCCCCGCCTGCAAGCAAAGCTGTGCGCCGTGCTCACCCATTTTCACCCAAGACGTTTGAATATTGTCAATCAAGCCATGAAACGCCAGACGCCCGACGGCATGCATCAAAATGGCTTCTCGTAAAGTCGGCCCCTGACGCGCACCTTTCTTTTTAAATAATGGCGCTTCCTCATGGACAAAAGGCAATGGAACAAACTCAGTCAGCCCGCCTGTATCACGTTGCAGCTCGGCAAGCCTGAGGATATGTCGCGCCCAATGCTTATACGATTCGACATGACCGAACATGATCGTGCAAGTGGTCCGCAATCCCAACTCATGTGCCGATCGCACGACGGTCAACCATTCTTGCGTATTCAACTTATCCGGACAGATTTGTCGCCGCACTTCGTCGTCCAGGATCTCGGCTGCGGTCCCAGGCAACGTACTTAATCCAGCGCTTTTCAAATCAGACAAAAAAGCGCTGATTGACGTCCCCAGGGTCGTGGCACCATGCAGCACCTCAAGGGGCGAAAAGGCGTGAATGTGCATGTCTGGACATTCTGTTTTAGCCGCTTCGCAGATGTCAAGATAAGTACGTCCCGTATAGTCGGGATGAATGCCCCCTTGCAAGCAGACCTCCGTCGCCCCTCGATCCCACGCTTCTTTGACGCGGCGACGGATTTCGTTGAGGTCAACGATATAGGGCTTTTCGCGCAAGTCTTCTTGTATCGGTCCTCGTGAAAAAGCACAAAAATTGCAATGGTATTGGCAGACGTTGGTGTAGTTGATGTTCCGATTGACAACGTAAGTGATCGTGTCGCCCTTTGTCTGCCTGCGCAAACGGTCCGCCGTGTGCGTCACATGCGTAAAATCATGGCCGCGTGCGTTAAATAAATGTACAAGCTCGGCTTCTTCGAGGCGCTCACCCGCCACGCATTTCTCGACGATATCGATCGTCTGCGAACCAACACGATCAACCTGGGAAGCCGTGGGAGTGACTGCCAGGCAAGCGATATCCCCTATCGTCGTGGAGCCGGCTTTCCAGATATCGCTTGTTGCCAATCCACTGCAATCTGAATGGCGTAGCACATCAGCATGCAAGCCCGGGTCGATCCAACGATCACGTTCCTCGATATAGGCAGGATAGACGGTTATCCGCTCGGTCAACGTCTTCCCGCCCCTGTCTGTATCCTCACTTAAGCGGTCAAGGTGCGGCCACGGCGCTTCTGGATTAACGTGATCAGGCGTGACCGGCGATACGCCGCCCCAATCATTGATTCCCGCGCGAATCAAATCGGTCAAGTCACCGTCGAAAAGATTAGGCGGCACCTGGATGCTCATTGCGGAACCCAGGACCAACCGGGCGACCGCTGTTGTCCAACACAATTCGTCCATTGACGGCTCAGGCGCGTTAACCATTTTGGTGCCGGGTTTCGCGCGAAAGTTCTGAATAATGACCTCCTGCACATGACCATAGCGATCATGCAAATCCCGCAGCGCAAAGAGCGATTCAAGCCGCTCGCGGCGTGTCTCCCCGATACCAATCAATATGCCTGAGGTGATCGGTATATGCGCTTCGCCGGCAAGGCGAAGCGTTTCAAGCCGCGCTGCCGGGTGCTTATCGGGAGAGCCGTAATGCGGCCCACCACGCTCGGAAAGACGTTCAGAAGCCGTCTCTAGCATCAACCCGAAGGAAGGGGCATGGGGCCGCAGCATCTGGTATTCTGCCGCGCTTAGCACGCCCATATTAAAGTGGGGCAGCAGCCCGGTTTCAGCTCGTACGCGTTGCGCGACCTCAGCGACATAGTCGGCTGTCGTAGCATGACCCAGTTGCTGCAGCGCATCGCGTGCAGCGGCATAACGCGCTTCGGGCCGATCTCCGAGCGTAAACAAAGCCTCACGACAGCCAACTGCAGCACCCGCCCGCGCAATGTCCAGCGCTTGGTCCACGGTAAGAAATGCTTGGCCAATCACCCGTGGCGCTTTGGCAAAGGTGCAGTAGTGGCAAACATCTCGACAAAGATGGGTGAGCGGAATAAAAACCTTGCGCGAATAGGTGATGACGTTGCCCCAACCGATATCGCGCCATGCCGATGCCAGACCCGCCAACTCACGCCAATCTTGCACCGCTTCAAGCTCATACGCCAAAGCCTTGTCATCTAGCCTTGGCTGACTGCCCTTAGCGGAACGTTCGACCTCTTGGATCATTTTGTAAATAGGATTGCTTACTAGATTTGGCATAGCACCCTCCTCTTGGCGTCTTTGATGGAAGACTCGAATTCCTCAAGGTCGGCAGGCAAGTCTACATCCAACGCCCACTCTCTTGAACGGACAATCCAAACATCAATTCCGGCGCACCGAGCGGCGTTTTGATGAGCGGAAAAGCTTGGCCCGCTGAAAAACAACGGAATAGCGCCAGGTCGGCAAATCAGCCCATTCGTGCCATGACCGTCCCGGTTTGGCGCCATGCCAATCGCATCGACCGGTGCACGGCTCAACATGTCGATGGCCGCCCCATCCAACAGGGGCAAATCACCGGGGACAAACATCACACGCTCTCCGCCTGCTGCCGCAATATGAGCCATCGCTCGCGAACAGGCATTCGCCATGCCTTCGTCCGGTGGTCCCCACAAGATCTCAGCACCGGCTGCCCGGGCCATTTCCGCCGTACTTTCCGACGGCGTCACCACCAATAGGGAAGCAATCCGAGGCGATGCGCGTAACGTACCAATGACATGACTGGCCATGGAAAAAAACAACGCTTGGCGCGCAGCATGGCTTAAAACGCCAGACAACCGGGTTTTGGCACACTCAGGCGCTTTCAACGGCACGACCGCCCAGATGCCCGTATTGCGCTGGGCGACAGAAACAGGAGACATACCATTGCATCTCATATTGTTTCACTTCCCGGAGAATCAGGACAACTGTGTCGAATTCAAATCAATCGAAACAATTACCCGGCTTAGGTACCTATTGCACAACGAATTGGTACATCTGCTTCCTTCGTGAGTGCCGCTAGCTTGCGTACAAGCACTGCATTGCCATAGTTCGACGACATGCTGGCATAGTAGCAAGCCAATTGTCTAGTCACTTGTTATTGACTGTGCCCATTTTTTCTGAGAATCTTTTCACCACTAAAGGGAAGGTGAGGAGCTGAGAGGATGAGCCACACTACACAAACAGCAAGAAGCATGACTGTATCCGCCATCGGTGGCATTCCCTTAATACAAACAGGGGATGATCTTGGCCAGATTATTAAGGAGGCGATCCACAAAAACGGTATCGCTCTAGAAAATGGCGACGTGTTAGTGCTTGCGCAAAAGATCGTTTCAAAGTCCGAAGGACGATGGGCTGCACTATCTTCTGTCACGCCCGGCAAACAAGCTATCGATTTGGCGCAGAAAGTGGATAAAGATCCACGGCTCGTTGAACTGATCCTATCGGAGTCGGCAGAAATCGTTGCACACAGGCAAGACGGTGTACTGATCACCGCTCACCGTCTCGGATGCGTGATGGCGAATGCCGGTATCGATCATTCCAATGTTGGTGATGAAGACAGTGTGCTTCTGCTTCCGAAAGACCCGGATCACAGTGCACGCGAATTAAAAAAACAGTTTCATCGCTTGTGCGGCGTCGATGTCCACATCATCATCAACGATAGTTTTGGCAGAGTGTGGCGCCATGGCACGGCAGGATGCGCAATCGGTGTAGCGGGCTTTTCCCCGCTTAAAAATTATATTGGGAAGCCGGATCTGTTTGGGCARCTCTTACGAACAACCCAAGTGGCAGTGGCCGATGAACTCGCCGCAGCAGCGTCTTTCTTAATGGGACAAGCCGATGAAGGATCGCCTGTTGTGCTGATCCGCGGCGCGAATTTGCCCCCCGCTGATGGAACGGTCCAGCAGCTTATTCGCCCCAAAGAGGAAGATTTATTTCGTGAAACCTCCTCCACACTGGCGGTGGAAATGGCCTAAGCGTGAAATGAGAGGTGGCCGCGCGAAGCCAGTTCACGGCGAACGCGTTCACCGAGACCGTGCTGGATCGAGGCATCAGACTGTCGATGGACGGCAAAAGAAGCTGGCGTGATAACGTGTTTGTTTAACGCGTGTGGCGCAGCGTCAAGTATAAAGAGGTCTACCTGAAGGGGGTACGAGTCGGTCAGTAGGCGAGGTCAATACACGCGGGAGGTGGTATGTGGGCAGCCAAATTGGGAAAAGCAGCGGTTAAAGTGGGGGGTGGTCTTGTCGGAGGTGCAATAATTGACCGCATGTCCAAAACTAACGAAACCGCTAACGAAGCGGAGAAGGTCCATGCGCCAGGCCCGTCAAGGGTTCCCAACTCTCTACTAAGAACAGGTAACCAGCGCCTTAATGATATCAGCCAGCGTATCGCTCCCTCGGAAAATGCCAATCCTGTCACTGAGGGTATTGTTAATCAATATAATAAACGCGTGAATTTGCTGGAAAAATGTCGAACTGTGATAACGCAACCGTCTCAGTCAATGCAAAACGTTCAAACAGCCCTCCACKATTTGGCAGATGATGCTAGAACGTTGCAAGGCGCAGCCAATATTGCACGTGGAAACGCCTCGATTACACCGCAAGAAGCAACTAAAATTACTCATGCAGTCGCCACCGATTCAGTCGAAGGAACGTACAAAACAGTTAAGGCAGCAGCGAGTGCCGCCATCGCCAGCGTCACCACCACGCCAGAAGGTGTCCAGCAAGTCGCGGATGCAATGAGTAGCCGTATTTCGCATGATACGACTGCGGCCGCAGCCGGTTTAGGCGCTGCCAATGCTGCTGCGGCGGCAATCGGCATGATTCCCCATCCAGCCGCCAAAGTTGCATCTGCCGTCCTTAAAATTGGCGGAACGGCCGCAACGGGTGCGCAGCTTTCAGAAAAGATGCGTGAAGCATCGGGTAAGACAAGTGACAGCGCGACCGGAAAAGTGCTTGGGGAAGTGCTGCGCGAGAAAGCGACTAACAAGGCGCACAGCAATGCGGCGCCGGTGCCATCGACTTCGCTGAATACCGCGACTCAACCGACGTCAATGGATTCGCATAGAGCAGCACTGTGTCATGCGATACAGGCACAGTCAACGACGCGACCGAAATTACCGGCAAGCGTGACGCAGTCCGTAGAAAAATGGATGACTGAAAATTGGGCACCCGCTGAAACGCAAACTTCTGATAAAAACCAGTCTTTACAGGTCATACTGGAAGATCCGCTTGCAGAAGCTTCGTCAGATGACGAAGAGACGACAGAAACGTTACAGGCGACGCACCAGCACAGTGTCGCGATGGAGCCAGGCATATGACGTTGCGTGCGCTGTAGGCCAAGCGCGGGCCGCTCAGGATGTCCCGAGCGTGCTAGCCAACACTTTGGCAGCCAGCGTCTTGCCGGTGCCCGAGGCGCCGTAAAAGAGCGCACTGATGCCCATGGCAGTGCTAAGCTTGCGTGCAAAGCCGCGCTAGCACCGCCTCCCGATGGCGAATCGCGGCCCCCACTTCGCGTAGCTGGCGCTGCACGTCGTCGCCTACCATCAGATCGTCCCAGTCTCGGCTGGGCGTAATGCGCTGCGCGAGGAAGCCGAACGCGCGTTGCGCGCGCAGCCCAAACGCCCGACTTAAGTCCGATGCTTCAAGCACCGTATCGGCGCCGCGTTGCTGGCGGTAACTATCGGCCTCCTGCAAGGCGGGTGCCACTGCCTCCGGCGCCAGCCGAAAACGCTGCACGAGTGTCTCGAGTTCAAGTGGGATGGCCGCCGGGCTGCACGAAACCAGTTGATCGTGCAACCATGCCACGTCCTGCGCTGTCCATTGGCCAGCCTTACAACCGTGTCGCTTGGGTTATCGCGGTAAGCAGCCCTAAAACGGCTTTCGAATGGAGTTCGCTATGGGTGGCGTCCGCCACATGAAGCTCGGTATCGGCCAACGAATTTTTTATCTTAGCCTTATTTAACCCCATTTTTTGGAAGAAATTGTCTTTAAATGGCGTGACAAAATCTAGGCCGCCTTTGGGGGCAACGGTATCTTTGCCACCTGAAATATGAATATAATGTTCTACCGTTTCCCTGAGCTTCTCTGTCGGCGGTAAATGATCACCTCGGATGGGTGTGCCTAAGGTGACCAGTTGTTCAATATGACCTTGCGTCAGCTTAATCGCTTCAAAAGCGACATTGCCACCATGGCTATGGGCAATGACATTCGTGATGATACCGGCCCGTGTGTTTTCATCGATTTTCCTTGCAAGGGTTTGCGCCGCCTCAATGCGGGCAAGCCGATGATTTTTGCCACTCCATTGTAAAGCACTTACTTTCCCGCCAAATTTTTCCCGGACAATATCGGCGTATTTTCCATTCGGACTGGTCCACCCTACTTCAGCCGCGGTGGCGTTGAACGTGCCATGAACCAAAATGGTTTCAATGCCATTGTTTGATTGCTCGGACGACCCGATAAAATTGGGTGGGCGATTAAGATAGGGCATTTTGCGCAAGAAATTCAATAAGCCATAAGTCATTTGCTCCTGTGTGGCTTCCGAGACGGCTTCTTTTTTGTCCTTGGGAATACTTTTATCGTGGCCTATCTCAAGATTGGTGGTATGAATCTCTTGCGATCCATTGTACAAGCGTTTCGAAATGGCTTCCGCTCCTTTGAATGGCCTCTCTGGATCGATATCCAGCCAGCTGACCAGTCTGGCAGATGAATCCAGCTCATCTTGGCTGGGTTCAACCTGCGCTCGCCTTGCCTTTCTCTGTTGGCCGGACTGGATCTCATAAGCCTTTCTCATCATCCACCTCGTCAATGCAATGATTTTGCGCTAGATTGACGTAGCAACACATCACATAACAGCTGTATATCATCGGTTCGCCTCTGACACAATACCGATTTGTCGTGCACGAGATCGCTTCAAGTCTCTGCGCATCTAGTAGTGGGGCGTCGGGAGCAAGTGCAGCTGCGTGTCCGCTTCATCGACGATCAGTGCGTAGCCGGCAAGCGTCGCGCTTGATGTCCAGTGCTGTAGGATTGCGCGGATGCAAATATTGTCGTCTGCCGTCACCACGCCCGAGAGCGTCACTCGCAAATGCTGCCAGGGCCACTGCATCAGCAGCCAGTCGCTGGCGTCGCGGGCTAGCTCGAGCTGCCAGGTGCTGCGCTCGCACCGCAATACGCCTGTGCGTTGCAAGAACAGCGTGCGCACGTCCGTGATGCTTAAGTGCTGCCAACCAGGCAAACGAGCGGGTAAGGCCGCCAGCCACGTGGCGACTGTCGCCTGTTGCGGTGACGTGAGTCCGGGCGCTGCTACACGAGGGAGTACCCCGGGCGGCAACGCGCACAGCAGCCACAGCAGCCACGAGTCGAGCACCAGGTCGGCGTCTTCCCCAATCAATGTTTACAAGGCTAACACCGCCTGGTAACCGCTTGCCGGCTCGCGCGAGCGCAACTCGATACCCTGTTGTTCCAGCAGGCTGGGCAGCAACGGCCAAAGTAAAACGATCCCGTCATTGGGAATCGGCCACGGCGCGGCCGAGCGAGCCACTGGTAGAGCTGAAGGCGCTGCATGCCAACACCGGCCAGTTGACCCTGGAAATGATTTTTTAAAAGGCGCGCTCACCAAGGCGGGATGGCTGAGTGCAAAGCGATGATCGAGCGTGCGCATGCACTGCCGGTTTCGCAGCAGACCCGGCTCGTCGGCATTGCGAGATCGAGCGCGTCTTACCGGCCGCGGCCGACGCGCAAGGCCGATCAGTTGCTGATGCGACGGATCGACGAACTGCACATGGCGTTTCCGTTTGCCAGAGCACGCCTGCGCGCGCCGCGAGGGACATGAGATCGGCCGTCAGCGCGTGCGCACGCTGATGGGGTGCATGGGCGTCGAGGCGCTGTACTGGGCATTGGCCATGGCGGATCATTCTAGCGCGATTGCACGTACCTTCCATGGCCAACTCGGCGCGGCTTCGACCAGCCACGCCGGCATCAGACTACCTGCGCGGTATTTGCCGACCAAACACCAGACAAGATTTTCTCAAGCCAGAACGCGCCAATAATCGTCTTGACGTCGCTCACCTCCCCGCGCCGAATCCACTCGTGCAAGATGGCCGGTTCGACGACGATCGTCTCCAGAAACTCACCATCGTCCAGCGCACGCTCACCTTCAGTCAGACCACGCGCCAAATACAGGTCGATAAATTCGGTCGAATACGAAATGACCGGGTGGATACGAGTCAGGTAGACAAACTCGTTCGCACGATAGCCAGTTTCCTCGCGCAACTCGCGTTGAGCGCACGCGAGCGCCCCTTCCTGTGGATCGAGCTTGCCGGCCGGGAACTCAACCATCACACGGCCAACCGGGTAACGATACTGGCGCTCCATCAGCACGCGACCGTCATCGAGCAGCGGCAATACCATCACCGCACCGGGATGCTCGACAAACTCGCGCGTGGCCGTCTTGCCGTCTGGCAGTCGTACGGTGTCACGCTTGAGCGTCAGGAAATGGCCGTCATATAGGGTCTGGCCGTCGAGCCGGGTCTCGACCAGATGGGCGTCGTCGCTTGGAATGCGTGTCATGTCGCGCCTTTTTGAGCGGTCGCCGATTCACGCGGCGCGCCGCTTGACGAGATACTGGTAAACGAAGCCGGGAAACGCAAGCACCACAAACAGGCTAAACGTCACCGCGTAAAACTGCCACCCTTGCTCGAAGCGATTGCCGGCCCGTGCCTCGAGCGCAAAACCGAGCAGCCCCGTGGCAAAGTAAAGCGCGATCAACTCGGCGATCCGCCACCAGGCGCTCTTGCGTGCGCCCGGCGCGGCACCGGGTACCGGCAGTATTGCCAGTAACCGCTGGTTGACGAACGGCAGGTTCGCGCCGAGCAGCGCGACCAGGACGATAAACCAGCCAGCGGGCGACATCGTGACAGCCGTCGTTACAGCGACAGCGTCTGGCGCACCGCCTGCAGGCAGCTCGACATCAGCGGTCCGGGAACGATGCCCAGCAGCAGCACCGCGAGACCGTTAAGCGCGAGCAGTGCGCGATTGCCACCATAGGTAGTGATCGGCGTCGCGTCAACTGGCTCGTCGAAGTACATCAGTTTGACGATGCGCAGATAGTAGAACGCCCCGAACAGCGACGTGACGACCGCGAGCACCGCCAGCCACGTCAGGTTCGCATTCACCGCGGCCTCGAGTACCGCGAATTTCGCATAAAAGCCGACCGTCGGCGGGATGCCCGCCAACGAGAACATCATCAACAACATCACGAACGCGAACACTGGACTGCGCTTGTTCAAGCCCTTGAAGTCATCCAGCGTGTCGGCCTCGAAATCGCGGCGCGCAAGCAGCATCACGATACCGAACGAGCCCAGTGTCGTCAGCAGATACGTGATGCTGTAAAACACCGCGGATCCGTATGCGCTCGCCGCACCACTCGCCTTGCCATCGACAACGCCGGACAGCAGGCCGAGCAGCACGAAGCCCATATTCGAGATCGCCGAGTAAGCGAGCATCCGCTTCACGTTGCGTTGCACGATACCGGTGATATTGCCCACGATCAACGACAGCGCGGCCAGAATCACCAGCATCGTCTGCCAATCGACCGCCAGCGGCAACATCCCCATCACCAAGAAGCGCAGCCCCCACGCGAAGGCCGCGACTTTCGGGCCGCCGCCAGTGAGCAACGTCATCGCGGTCGGCGCGCCATGATAAACGTCAGGTACCCACATGTGGAACGGCACGGCCCCCATCTTAAACGCGATGCCGGCAACGATAAAAATCACACCGAACAGCAACACGGCATAGTTGATGCGACCCGACGCGATCGCGGTGAACACGTCATGCAGCTCGAGCGAGCCGGTCGCGCCGTACATCATCGAGATGCCGTATAGCAGGAAGCCAGACGCCAGCGCCCCGAGCACGTAGTACTTCATCGCCGCTTCGTTGGACTGCGGCACGTCACGACGCAGCGCGATGATCGCGTACAACGATAGGGACATCAGTTCCAATCCCAGATACAGCGTCAGAAAATTGTTGCCTGACACCATCACCAGCTGTCCAAGCAGCGAGAACAGCGCCAGCAGATAGAAGTCGCCGCGGAACAGGTCACGTTCCTCGAGGTACTTGCGCGAATAGATCAGCGACACCGCAAAGCCAAGCGAGATGAACGACTTCATCAGGCTCGCGAACGGGTCGACCACATACATGTTCGAGAAGTAGTAGTGCGAATGCGGATCGTTCGCGATCACCGCATACCAAAGCGCGGCGATCAAGCCGGACGCGACCGCGATCACATAGGTCAGGCCACGGCCCTTCTTGCCGGTGATGATGTCGTTTAGCCATGCGACGACAGTGACGATCATCAGGAATGCGTCGGGCAACAGGGCACTGAGAGGAGCGTTTTGCATAGTGTTGTCAATCCTCCCTTACTGCGGCAACGCCGGCAGCTTCGACTGCGCGACATGGGAGAGCAGGTTAATCACCGATTCGTGCATCACGTTCGTGAACGGCTTCGGGTAGATGCCCATATACAGCACGAGCAACGCCAGCACCATCAACATCCAGAACTCGCGGCGACTCACATCGACGAGCTTCGCGACATGGTCGTTCGCGACCGCGCCAAAATAGACGCGCTTGACCATCCACAACGTGTACGCGGCGCCCAGGATCAGCGTAATCGCCGCGAGCAATCCGATCCAGAAATTGAACTTCACGGCCGCCAGGATCACCATGAATTCGCCGACGAACCCGGATGTGCCCGGCAATCCACAATTGGCCATCGAGAACAGTATCGCGAGCGCCGCAAACTTAGGCATCGTGTTGACGACGCCACCGTAGTCAGCGATCTGGCGCGAGTGCATGCGGTCATACAGCACGCCGATGCACAGGAACATCGCACCCGACACGAAACCGTGCGAGATCATCTGTACGATGGCACCTTCGACGCCGAGCTGGCTGAACAGAAAGAAGCCGAGCGTGACAAAACCCATGTGCGTGATCGACGAATACGCGACCAGCTTTTTCATGTCGGCCTGCACCAGGGCGACGAAGCCGATATAGATCACGGCGACGAGCGACAGCGTGATGACGGCCGGCGCCAGCATGTGGCTCGCATCCGGCGCGATCGGCAGCGAGAAGCGCAGGAAGCCGTACGCGCCCAGCTTCAGCATGATCGCCGCCAACACGACCGAGCCGCCAGTCGGCGCCTCGACGTGCGCGTCGGGCAACCATGTGTGCACCGGCCACATCGGCACCTTCACCGCAAACGCGAGGAAGAACGCGACGAACAACAGCACCTGCGGCGTCATGCCGAGCGGCAGCGCGTGCCAAGCTGACAACTCGAACGATTGCGACTGCGTGTACAAGTAAATCAATGCGACCAGCATCAGCAACGAGCCGGCCAGCGTGTACAGGAAGAACTTGAACGCCGCATACACGCGGTTCGGGCCGCCCCAGACACCGATAATCAGGTACATCGGGATCAGCGTCGCCTCAAAGAACACATAGAACAGCATTCCGTCGGCCGCCGAGAACACGCCCACCATCAAGCCCGACAGGATGAGGAACGCGGCCATGTACTGCGCCACGCGGTCCGTAATCACCTCCCATCCGGCAATCACAACGATGACCGTGATGAATGCGGTCAGCACGACGAACCACATCGACAGCCCGTCGACGCCGAGGTGATACGTGATATTGAAACGTTCGATCCACGGCGCGACTTCAACGAACTGCAGCGCCGAGGTGCTTGCGTCGAAGCCGCTGATCAACGGCAGCGTGACGATGAAGCTAATCACCGCGCCGATCAGCGCAGTCCAGCGCGCGACACCGGGTGTCTTGTCTGAGCCGACTGCAAGAACGGCAATACCGAACGCGATCGGCAACCAGATCGCGAAAGTCAAAACGGGGAAATGAGCGTGCATACCTGTCCTCGCGTTATTTGCTCAGCGTAACGAACAGGGTCAGCAACCCCAACATGCCGATAATCATGGCGAACGCGTAGTGGTAAATGTAACCAGTTTGCAGGAAGCGGATCACGCCGGCAAACTTCGCGACCGCGCGCGCGCTGCCGTTGACCAAACCGTCGATCACGACGACATCGCCCTCCTTCCAAAGTCCTTTGCCGAACGTCACCGCGCCCTTAGCGAACACGACCTCGTTGATCTTGTCCATGTAGTACTTATTGTCTAGCAGCGTATAGATGCCCGAGAAGCGCTGGCGGATCGCCGCCGGGAGGTCTGGCCGCTTCAGGTACAGGAACCAGGCGACGATGACACCGACCAACGCGAGCCAGATCGGCAAACTGGATAGCGAGTGCAGCGCCATCGGCATCCAGCCGTGAAACTCCCCGGCCATCTCCCGCAACGCGTCGTGGTGCTCACTGATGTAGACAACCTTATCGAACACGACGCCGTGCGAGAAGAAGTCGCCGAAAATCATCGGGCCCACCGCGATCGCACCGATCACAACGGACGGGATCGCGAGCAGCACCAGCGGCAGCGTGACCACCCACGGCGTCTCGTGCGGCTCGTGCGCGCCATGCCCATGATGGCCGTGCCCATCGTCGTCATGACGCACGTTGCGGAAGCGCTCCGGACCGTGGAACACCATGAAAACCATCCGGAATGCGTACAGCGCAGTCACGAACACGCTGGCGGTCACCGCGAAGTACGCGAATCCCGAGCCCGGCAAATGCGACAACTTGACCGCCTCGATAATCGAGTCCTTCGAATAAAAGCCAGAGAAGAACGGCGTGCCGATCAGCGCAAGCGAGCCGACCAACGACGTTATCCACGTGATCGGCATGTACTTGCGCAGCCCGCCCATGTTGCGCATATCCTGGTCGTGATGCATGCCGATGATCACTGAACCGGCACCCAGGAACAGCAGTGCCTTAAAGAACGCGTGCGTCATCAGGTGGAATACCGCGACCGAGTATGCGGAGGCGCCGAGCGCTACGGTCATGTAACCGAGCTGGGACAGCGTCGAGTACGCGACGACCCGCTTGATATCGTTCTGCACGATACCGAGGAAGCCCATGAACAGTGCAGTGATCGCGCCAATCACCATCACGAACGACAGCGCGGCGTCGGACAACTCGAACAGCGGCGACATCCGCGTGACCATGAAGATGCCCGCGGTCACCATCGTGGCGGCGTGGATCAGCGCGGAGATCGGCGTCGGGCCTTCCATCGAGTCAGGTAGCCAGACGTGCAGCGGGAACTGCGCGGACTTGCCCATCGCGCCGATGAACAGGCAGATGCAAGTCACCGTAATCAGCTGCCAGTGCGTGCCGGGCAGCATGCCTGCGCTGGTCAGCGCGTCGCGATGCGCGAAGACGTCGCCATAGTTCAACGAGCCGACATACGCGAGCACCAGACCGATGCCGAGCAAAAAGCCAAAGTCACCGACGCGGTTCACGAGGAACGCCTTCAGGTTCGCGTAGATCGCAGTCGGACGCGTGTACCAAAAGCCGATCAGCAAGTAGGACACCAGCCCGACCGCTTCCCACCCGAAGAACAGTTGCAGGAAGTTGTTGCTCATCACGAGCATCAGCATCGAGAACGTGAACAGCGAGATGTACGAGAAGAAGCGCTGATAGCCCGGGTCCTCCTGCATGTAGCCGATCGTGTAGATATGCACCATCAGCGACACGAAGGTGACCACGCACATCATCATCGCAGTCAGCGAGTCGACCAGGAAGCCGATTTCGAGCTTCAAGCTGTCCTGTCCCGGCACGATGCTCGGCAGCGTCGCCCATTCGTAGATCGTGCCGTTGAAACTGGCGCCATCGAGCACATCGAGGAACACCAGCGCGGAGATCACGAATGCGATTGCTACGCCGAGGATCGTCACGCGATGCGCGTTGTGGCGGCCGATGGTCTTGCCGAACAGGCCGGCGATCAGCGAGCCGGCCAGGGGCGCCAGCGGGACTGCCAGCAGTAGGTTGGGATTGAGTATCGTTGCCATAACAGTCAGGGCCTTTTTCCTTAACCCTTGAGCCGGTCGAGATCCTCGACGTTGATCGTGTCGAGGCTGCGGAACAATGTGACCAGGATCGCGAGGCCGATCGCCGCTTCGGCCGCGGCCACGGTCAGCACAAAGAACACGAAGATCTGGCCGTGCGCGTCGCCGAGATAGTGCGAGAACGCGACGAAATTGGTGTTCACCGCGAGCAGCATCAACTCGATCGCCATCAAGATGATGATCACGTTGCGGCGGTTCAGGAAGATCCCAACGATCGAGATCGCAAATAGGATTGCGCCGAGCACGAGGTAATGAGCGAGGCTCAACATGGTTCTTTTCTCCTTGTCTCGATCAGCGAGTGTCGCCAACCGCGCCAGCACCGGTGTTGCCCGGCGTCGCCGGTTGCGTCGAGGCGTCCGGTGCCTGCTTCTCGGCGGCCATTCGTACCAGCCGCACGCGATCCTCGCGCCGCACCCGCACCTGCTCGCTGACGCGCTGGCGCTTCACGTCCTTGCCGTCGCGGATCGTCAGCGCGAGCGCCGCGACGATCGCGACCAACAGCACGAGGCCCGCGACCTCGAACGCGAAGATGTAGTCGCTGTAGATGATGCGGCCAATCATACGGGTGTTCGATAGCGCGCCCCCGGCTCCGGCTGCTTGTGTCGCCTGCACGGCATCATGCACCGGCGAAACGGTCGCGCCGTAACCGTGCCACAGAATCAACGCGGTCTCGATCACGATGATCGCGCCGACAATCGTCGCCACCGGCACAAAGCGGCGGAAGTCGCGCCGCAACACATCGAGGTTGATGTCCAGCATCATCACGACGAACAGGAACAGCACCATCACGGCGCCGACGTAGACGAGCACCAACAGGATCGCGAGGAACTCGGCCTCGAGCAGCATCCAGATCGCGGCGGCGTTGAAGAACGCGAGCACTAGAAACAGCGCCGAGCTCACCGGGTTGCGCGCGGTAATCACCTTGAGCCCTGACACGGTCATGAGCAGCGCGAAGATGTAGAAAAGGACGGTCGTGAATTCCATGTTTACCGGATCATCGTTAGGCGTATCGTTATCGTATCGTGCGTCGGGGCGACGAGCCCCGCGACGCTCACCGGTACGGTGCGTCGGCCGCCTTCGCCGCCGCAATCTGGGCTTCGTAGCGATCGCCGACCGCGAGCAGCATGTCCTTCGTGAAATACAGGTCGCCGCGCTTCTCGCCGTGATACTCGAGGATCTGCGTCTCGACGATCGAATCGACCGGGCAGCTCTCTTCGCAAAAGCCACAGAAGATGCACTTGGTTAGGTCGATGTCGTAACGCGTCGTGCGGCGCGTGTTGTCAGCACGGACTTCCGATTCGATCGTGATCGCCAGTGCCGGACAGACCGCCTCGCACAGCTTGCATGCAATGCAGCGCTCCTCGCCATTCTCATAGCGGCGCAGCGCATGCAGTCCGCGAAAGCGCGGCGAAATCGGCGTCTTTTCTTCGGGAAACTGCACAGTAATCTTGCGCTGGAACGCATACCGTCCGGTCAGCGCGAGCCCCTTGAGCAACTCGGTCAGAAAGAATGTCTTGAAAAAATTCTGAATTGCGTTCATGGCAACACCTTATTTCCAGATGTTCAGCGGCGACATGATCCAAAAGCCGACCACGACCAACCACACGACACAAACCGGAATGAAGATCTTCCAGCCCAAGCGCATGATCTGGTCGTAGCGATAACGCGGGAACGTCGCGCGGGCCCAGATGAACACCGACAGCAGGAAGAATACTTTGAGCACCAGCCAGACGATGCCCGGGATGAACGACAGGAACTCGAACGGCGCGCTCCAACCACCGAGGAACAGCGTCGCGGCGAGCGCCGAGATCACGATCATGTTGATGTACTCGGCGAGGAAGAACAGCGCAAACGCCATCCCCGAGTAGTCGATCATGTGCCCGGCGACGATTTCCGACTCGCCTTCGACGACGTCAAATGGGTGCCGGTTAGTTTCGGCAATGCCGGAGATGAAGTAGACGACGAACATCGGCAACAGCGGCAGCCAGTTCCACGACAGGAAGTTCAGGCCGAGCCCGGCGAACAACCCGCGCTGTTGCGAATGCACGATATCAGATAGGTTTAGGCTGCCCGACGTCATCAGCACGACGACCAGCGCGAAGCCCATCGCGATTTCATACGACACCATCTGCGCGGCCGCGCGCATCGCGCCGAGGAACGCGTACTTCGAATTCGACGCCCAGCCAGCGAGGATCACGCCGTACACGCCGAGCGACGAAATCGCCATTGCATACAGCAAGCCGGCGTTGATGTCGCCCAGCACCGCCTCGGCCTGGAACGGAATCACCGCCCAGACGCCAAACGCCGGCACTACGACCATAATCGGCGCGACGAGGTAGATCCACTTGGTGGCTTGCGCCGGCTGGATCACTTCCTTGAGCAGCAGCTTGACCACGTCGGCGATCGGCTGCAACAGCCCCTTCGGCCCGACGCGGTTCGGCCCGAGCCGCACGTGCATCCAACCGATCAGCTTGCGCTCCCACAGAATCAGATAGGCGACGCACAACAGGATCGCGACTGACACGATGAGAATGCGCACCAGCGCCCATACGGTCGGCCACGCAACGCCCAGCAACTGGCTGCCGGTTGCATTGATCGTTTCGAACACGCCCATTTAAGCCTTCTCCACCAGCAGATCACCAAACAGGCTGCCGAGCTGGGCCGCGGCGGACGTCGCCGCCGGCACACGCACGACCGCGTCATGCAGCTTCGCATCGCGCAGCGCCGGCAGCGTCACCGACGCCTCGCCCTGCCGCACGCATACCGCATCCCCTTCCTTGAGTCCGAGCTGGTCAAACAGCGCAGCGGGCAACGACACGTGCAGCGCAGCTTTCGCGGCCGCGGTCAAATGCAGTGACGGTGCACGGCGAACCAGCGGGTCGGCGTCGTAGATCGGCACGTCGGCAATCCGCTCGAATGCGCCGGCCGCGCGCGTCGATGCGCCGCGCGCCAGCGGCGCACGCGTCGCGTTCGACAGACGCGCCTGCACGTCCACGCCTTCCAACGCCGCAGCCGCCACTTCCTCGGCGCTCGTGTATTCAAAGTTCGGCAGTCCAAGCAGGTTGCCCAGCACGCGTAGCACCTTCCAGCCCGGCCGTGTCTCACCGAGCGGGCGCACGACGCCAGTGAACGGCTGCACCGTGCCCTGCGCGTTGATGAACGTGCCAGCAGTCTCGGTGAACGGCGCGATCGGCAGCAGCACGTCCGCGTAGTCGGTGCCGGTCTTGAACGACGACAGCGCAACGACCATGTCGGCCTGCGCCAGCGCCGCACGGGCCTGCCGTGGATTCGCGGCGTCGAACTCCGGTTCGACGTTGAATAGCAGATAGGCGCGCCGCGGCGACGCGAATGCCTGCGCGGCGTCCACGCCACCCTCACCGGGCAASGCGCCGATCATGTGGGCACCAACCGTGTTGGCGGCCTCCGGCAGCAAGCCGAGCGTCGCGCCACTCGTCTGCGCAATCCACTGCGCAATGGCGTGCAGCTTCGCGAATTCAGGGTGGCTCACCGCGCTCGTACCCAGCAAAATCACGCGCTGCTCGCCGTTCGACAGCGAGGCGGCGATGTCCTTCGCCGCCGCGTCCGGCTGCACGCCGCCAAGCTCGACCGGCAACGCCACGCCACGGATCTCGGCCACCGCAGCGGCCACGCCGGCCAGCGCGTCCACCCAAGCCGACGGCGCCGCGACGATCTTGTGCGCGACATTGATCAGCGAATCATCGGCGCTCGCATGCAACAAGCTCACCTTGGCACCGCCGGTGGCGGCCTGGCGCAGCCGTGCCGCCAGCAACGGATGATCGCGGCGCAGGAGCGAGCCAATCACGAACGCGGAATCGACGCTGGACAGCGTCGCGATCGGCATGCCAAGCCACGGCGCGCCCTGCAGCGGCGCGGAAAAATCGCTTTGGCGCAGCCGAAAATCCAGGTTCGCGCTACCCAGCGCACGCGTCAACGTCTTAAGCAGGAACAATTCCTCAAGTGTGCTATGCGGGCTGGCGAGCGTAGCGATGGCGTTCGCGCCATGCTCAGCCTTGATGTGCTTCAAGCCATTCGCGACGTAGGTCAGTGCGGTTTCCCAATCGACCTCGCGCCACTTGCCGTCCTGCTTTAGCATCGGCTGCGTCAGGCGCTCGGCGCTATTCAGCGCCTCGTACGAAAAGCGATCCTTGTCTGAAATCCAGCACTCGTTGATCGCCTCGTTCTCCAGCGGCAGCACACGCATCACGCGGTTGTTCTTCACCTGCACGATCAGGTTCGCGCCGACCGAGTCGTGCGGGCTGACCGAGCGGCGACGCGACAATTCCCACGTCCGCGCGCTGTAGCGAAATGGCTTGCTGGTCAGTGCCCCCACCGGACACAGGTCGATCATGTTGCCCGACAACTCGGAGTCGACCGTGTTGCCGACGAACGTCGTGATCTCCGAGTGCTCGCCGCGACCCAGCATGCCAAGCTCCATGATCCCGGCCACTTCCTGGCCGAAGCGCACACAGCGCGTGCAGTGGATGCAGCGCGTCATCTCCTCCATCGAGATCAGCGGCCCGGCGTTCTTGTGGAACACGACGCGCTTCTCTTCTGAATACCGCGACGCGGACTTGCCGTAGCCCACTGCCAAGTCCTGCAGCTGGCATTCACCGCCCTGGTCGCAGATCGGACAATCCAGCGGGTGGTTGATCAGCAGGAACTCCATCACCGACTGCTGCGCCTTCACCGCCTTGTCCGACGTCGTGCGCACAACCATGCCGGCGGACACCGGCGTCGCGCATGCCGGCACGGCCTTCGGCATCTTTTCGACCTCGACCAGGCACATCCGGCAGTTCGCCGCGATCGACAGCTTCTTGTGATAGCAGAAGTGAGGAATGTACGTATCGACCTTGTGCGCAGCTTGGATCACCATGCTGCCTTCCGGCACCTCGACCTTCTTGCCGTCTATTTCAAGTTCAACCATGATGGTGAAGGGTCCCTAACCTAATTCTGTGCGCCCGCTCACGGCGGGCTGTGGCGACGTGCGGCGCCCGCTCACGCGGTCGCGGCGAGCGCTGTATCGCGTGCCATGCCGCCTTGCGTCGGAACGAGGCAATGCTTGTGCTCGACGTGATACTCGAATTCGTTCCAAAAGTGCTTCAACATGCCGCGCACCGGCATCGCCGCTGCGTCGCCCAGCGCGCAGATCGTGCGGCCCATGATGTTCTGCGCGACCGAGTTCAGCAGGTCCAGGTCTTCTTGGCGCCCCTGGCCATGCTCGATCCGATGCACGACCCGATACAGCCAACCGGTGCCCTCGCGGCACGGCGTGCACTGCCCGCAAGACTCCTCGTAGTAGAAGTACGACAAGCGCAGCAGCGAGCGCACCATGCAACGCGTATCGTTCATCACGATCACCGCGCCAGAGCCGAGCATCGAGCCGGCCTTCGCGATCGAGTCGTAGTCCAGGTCGGTCTGCATCATCTGCTCGCCCGGCACCACCGGCGCCGATGAGCCGCCCGGGATCACCGCCTTGATCTGGCCACGTACGCCGCCGGCCAGCTCCATCAGCTTCGCGAACGGCGTGCCGAGCGGCACTTCGTAATTGCCCGGCAGGTTCACGTCGCCAGACACCGAAAAGATCTTCGTGCCACCGTTGTTCGGCTTGCCCAACTCCAGGTACTGCTGCGGACCGATCGCCAGCAGGAACGGCACCGCCGCGAACGTCTCGGTGTTGTTAATCGTCGTCGGCTTGCCGAACGCGCCATAGCTAGCCGGGAACGGCGGCTTGAAGCGCGGCTGCCCCTTCTTGCCCTCGAGCGACTCGAGCAGCGCGGTTTCCTCGCCGCAAATATAGGCGCCATAGCCGTGATGCGCGTGCAACTCGAACGAGAACCCGCTGCCCAGGATGTTATGACCGAGATAGCCGGCAGCACGCGCCTCGTCCAGCGCCTGCTCGAAGCGCTCATAGACTTCCCAGATCTCGCCGTGGATGTAGTTGTAGCCAACGGTAATCCCCATCGCGTACGCGCCGATCGCCATGCCTTCGATCAATGCGTGCGGATTCCAGCGCAGGATGTCGCGGTCCTTGAACGTGCCGGGCTCGCCTTCGTCGGAGTTGCACACCAGATACTTCTGCCCGGGAAACTGACGTGGCATGAAGCTCCACTTGAGCCCCGTCGGGAACCCCGCGCCGCCACGGCCGCGCAAACCAGACGCCTTCACGTCCGCGATCACCTGCTCCGGCGGAATCTTCTGCTCAAGAATGCGGCGCAGTTGCTGGTAGCCACCGCGGGCGACGTAATCCTGCAAATGCCAGTTCTCGCCGTTCAGGCCCGCGAGAATCAGCGGATTGATATGCCGATCGTGCAAAGACGTCATTTGGACAGCTCCTCGAGCAACTGGTCGATCTTCTCGCGGCTCATGAAGCTGCACATCCGATGGTTGTTCAGCAACACCACCGGCGCATCGCCACAGGCGCCGAAGCACTCGCCTTCTTTCAGCGTGAATTTGCCGTCGGGCGTCGTCTCGCCAAAATCGATTCCCAGCTTCTGCTTCAGATATTCCGCGGTCTGCTGCGCACCGCTCAGTTGGCACGGCAAGTTCGTGCACAGCGTAATCTTGTGCTGACCGACTGGCGCGGTCTCGTACATTGTGTAAAACGTCGCGACTTCCTGCACCGCGATGGCCGGCATCTTCAGATAGTCGGCGACGAATTGCATCAGCTCCGGCGACAGCCAGCCCTGCTCTCGCTGCGCAATCGCAAGCGCCGCCATCACGGCGGACTGCTGGTGACCGGCGGGGTACTTCGCCACCGCGCGATCGATTTCCTTGAGGCCTTCAGCTGAGATCATTTTCAGACACGACTCATTCAATGCTTACCGAACGAAAACCTGCCGGCGAACCGCTACCGGCAGACCTGACGCTCCTTGATACGACAGCATCGCGCCACGCGCGATGCCCCAAGCTGTGATGCTACCGGTCAACCTCGCCGAACACGATGTCCTGTGTCCCGATGATCGTGACCGCGTCGGCGATCATGTGACCGCGCGCCATCTCATCGAGCGCGGATAGATGCGCGTAGCCGGGCGCGCGGATCTTCAGCCGGTACGGCTTGTTCGCGCCGTCCGACACCAAATAGATACCGAACTCGCCCTTCGGGTGCTCGACGGCGACGTACGCTTCGCCCTCGGGGACGTGCATACCTTCTGTGAAGAGCTTGAAATGGTGGATCAGCTCTTCCATGTTCGACTTCATGTTCAGCCGCGACGGCGGCGCGACCTTGTAATTGTCGACCATCACCGGGCCCGGATTCTTACGCAGCCATGCAATACACTGTTTGATGATTCGGTTCGACTGGCGCATCTCCTCGATGCGCACGAGATATCGGTCATAGCAGTCGCCGCCCGCGCCGACCGGAATGTCGAAATCGAGCTGGTCATATACTTCGTACGGCTGCTTTTTGCGCAAGTCCCATTCAACACCCGAACCACGCAGCATCGGTCCGGTCATGCCCAGTTGCAGCGCACGCTCCGGCGTGACGACGCCGATGCCGACCAGCCGCTGCTTCCAGATCCGATTGTCGGTCAGGAGCGTCTCATATTCATCGACGCAGCCAGGGAAGCGATTCGTGAAGTCTTCGATGAAATCGAGCAGCGAACCTTGGCGGTTCTCGTTGAGCCGGGCGAGCGCCTTTTCGTTGCGGATCTTCGAGGCCTTGTATTGCGGCATCACGTCCGGCAAATCGCGGTAGACGCCACCCGGCCGATAGTACGCCGCGTGCATGCGCGCGCCGGACACCGCCTCGTAGACGTCCATCAAGTCCTCGCGCTCGCGGAACGCGTACAGGAACACTGCCATCGCGCCGACGTCCAGCGCGTGGGCGCCAATCCACATCAAGTGATTCAGGATCCGCGTGATCTCGTCGAACATCACGCGGATGTACTGGGCCCGGAGCGGCACGTCGATACCGACGAGCTTCTCGATCGCCATCACGTACGCGTGCTCGTTGGCCATCATCGACACGTAGTCGAGGCGGTCCATATACGGCACCGACTGGAGGAACGTCTTGTGTTCGGCGAGCTTTTCGGTTGCGCGATGCAGCAAACCGATGTGCGGATCGGCACGCTGAATCACCTCGCCGTCCAACTCAAGCACGAGGCGCAGCACGCCGTGCGCTGCCGGATGCTGGGGACCGAAGTTCAGCGTGTAGTTCTTGATGTCAGCCATGTTCGCGGGCTTACTAGAAATTCAATGACTCGGACGGACCGCTTGCGCGAGCGCATGCGGTCCGCAGCCGGCCGGGCAGGCGCTCAGTGCTTGAGGCCGCCATAGCGTTCTTCGCGAATCACGCGCGGTGTGATCTCGCGCGGCTCGATCGTGACAGGTTGGTAGACAACGCGCTTTTCTGCCGCGTCGTAGCGCATCTCGACATAGCCGGACAGCGGAAAATCCTTGCGGAACGGGTGGCCGATGAAACCGTAGTCAGTCAGGATCCGACGCAGATCGGGATGGCCTTCGAACACGATCCCATACAGATCGAACGCCTCGCGCTCGTACCAGTTCACCGAATTCCACACATCGATCAGTGACGGCAGGATCGGCACGTCATCATCCGGCGCGAAAACCCGCACGCGCAGCCGCCAGTTGTTACGGATCGACAGCAGGTGCGACACCGCGGCAAAGCGCGGACCGTCGTATGCGCCATCGCCGTACGTCGAATAATCGACGCCGCACAGGTCGGTCAATTGCTTGAAGCCGAGCGTCGGGTCATCACGCAACCGCGTCGCGACGTCAATCAGATCGCTGGCGGCGACGACAATCGTCAATTGCCCGAGCGACTCCGTGGCGCTTTTCAGCTTGTTGCCGAGCGCCTTGTCGAGGTTCGCCTTCAGGGTCTCGAGTTTGTTTGCCATGTGGGGGGGCTCCGCGTTACTGTCGGGCGATAGTGTTAGTGCGGCGGATCTTCGCCTGCAACTGGATCACGCCGTAGACCAGCGCCTCGGCGGTCGGCGGGCAGCCGGGCACGTACACGTCAACCGGCACGATCCGGTCACATCCGCGCACGACCGAGTACGAGTAGTGATAGTAGCCGCCGCCATTCGCGCACGAGCCCATCGAGATCACCCAGCGCGGCTCGGCCATCTGGTCATAGACCTTGCGCAGCGCAGGCGCCATCTTGTTGCACAGCGTACCGGCCACGATCATCACGTCGGACTGACGCGGACTCGGCCGGAACACGACACCGAAACGGTCCAGGTCATAGCGTGCGGCACCGGCATGCATCATCTCAACCGCGCAGCAGGCGAGCCCGAACGTCATCGGCCATAGCGAACCGGTCCGCGTCCAGTTGATCAGCTTGTCAGCCGTCGTGGTGACAAAGCCTTCCTTCAAGACCCCTTCGATACTCATTGCTTTCGACTCCAGACGGGCAGCAAGCGTTGCGCCCGACATTCAAGCGTGATTTGCGTTCATTCCCAGTTCAGGCCACCCCGTTTCCAGATATAGGCGAAGCCCAGCAGGAACTCGAGCAGGAAAATCATCATCGCGATGAAGCCCGGCCAGCCGATGTCGCGCAGCGCAACGCCCCAAGGGAACAGGAAGGCCGTTTCCAGATCAAAAATGATGAAGAGAATGGCAACCAGGTAGTAGCGCACGTCGAACTTCATGCGCGCGTCTTCGAACGCCTCGAAACCACACTCGTACGGGGAATTCTTGTCGCTGTCCGGCTTGTTCGGACCCAGGAGCTTGCCGATACTGACCAAAGCAATCCCCAAACCGAGGCCCACGAGAAGAAACAGCAGGACGGGGAAATAGGCAGCGAGGTTCAAGACTATCCTCTATCGGTTGGTTCAAGGTGTCGGCCGGTCCGACCGCCCCGACCAGGATACTGCGCGGATGCGCCACTTCGACGTCGCCACACCGCAACGCAAGCAGCGCTCAAAAAATAAATGCCAGCCGAAGCGTAAATGCAAGCGGCTGGCATTGGATAACGTTGGTGCCGACGATGAGACTCGAACTCATACGGCTTGCGCCACTACCCCCTCAAGATAGCGTGTCTACCAATTTCACCACGTCGGCACTGTCTGCAATCCGGGCGGCCACTCGGAGCATGAACCCTTCGTTACCACTGTTACCGCGAATCGCTTCAAGACTGAGATTGTAACTGGGTTAGGTCGTTTGTTCAACGCACAAAATACGTTTTTCTATCCGCCGCGGGAAACATAGTTTTGCCAACTTCCGCGTTATTTCGGCACATCCTGTCCCGGCGTGGACACGCCCGCGGACGGTGCCGCGCTGCTCGGCACCGCGACACCGGAGGCCACTCCCGAACCCGCTGCCGGCGCGCTCGCCGCCAGTGACGCCGCACCGCCTAACAAGCCACCGCCGGCCTTCGGGCGGTAGCTCCCCAGCGCCGTCAGCGCGAGCGTGCTGACGAAGAACACGGTGGCGAGGACCGCCGTGGTGCGCGACAGGAAGTTGGCCGAGCCGCTAGCACCGAACAGACTACCCGATGCCCCGCTACCGAATGCCGCACCCATGTCGGCACCCTTGCCGTGCTGCAGCAAAACGAGCCCAATCACGCCGAGCGCCGACAGCACCTGCACCACGATCATCAACGTCTTCAAAAACAACATTTGCATCACCTAGAATGAGCCGGATCCCCGGCGAGTGCCGCGGCCGCCGCCGCGCCGATCGCAAGGAAATCGGTCGCGGATAACGATGCGCCACCAATCAGGCCGCCGTCGATATCCGCCTGCGAAAACAATTCCTGTGCATTACCCGGCTTCACGCTACCGCCGTACAGCAGCGGCACCTGCGCCCCTGCCTTGGCCGTGAGCTGCGCCCGCAACGCGGCGTGGACCTGCTGTGCTTGCTGCGCCGTCGCACTCTGACCAGTACCGATGGCCCAGACCGGCTCGTATGCCACCACCAGCCGTGCCACGTCGGTCTCGTCCAGCGCGTCGAGCACCGCTGCAAGCTGCGCACGCACGACGCTGTCGGTCTGCCCGGCCTGCCGCTCATCCAGCGTTTCGCCGACGCAGACGATCGGCGTCATACCGGCCTCGAGTGCACGCCGCGCCTTGGCCGCCACCAACTCCGACGATTCCGCATGCAACGCGCGGCGCTCCGAGTGGCCGACGATCGCCAGCGTCGCACCAAACTCGGCAACCATCGGGGCGGCGACCTCACCGGTATACGCGCCCTGCGTATGCGCGGACACATCCTGCGCGCCATATGCGATGGGCGTACCGGCAAGGCGCGCCTGGGCCTGGGCGAGATACGGATGCGGCACACACACGCCGAGCCGCACCTGCGGCCCGAGTGTCGCCACGCGTTGCACGAGCGCGTGCAGCAGCGCATCGTTGTCAGCGACGCGGCCGTGCATCTTCCAGTTTCCGACTACCAGCTTCGATCGTTGTTGCTTCGACATGGGTCTCGTGGATCTGTGCGTGCACGCGTCAATCAATAAGCAAAAGCCGTGCACAAACGCGCAATTCTACTGCGCGGCGCGAGTCGCGGTCAAACCGGCGTGACTCACCAAGTCAGCACGATTTTTCCGATGTGCTCCCCCCTCTCCATCATCGCGTGCGCCGCGGCCGCCTGCTCGGCTGGAAACACCTGGTGGATCACCGGCTTGATCGCGCCCTGCTCGATCAGCGGCCACACCCGCTCGTGCAATTGCGCAGCGATGGCGGCCTTGAACGCCACCGAACGCGGCCGTAGCGTCGAGCCAGTCAATGTCAAGCGCCGGCGCAAGACCTCACCCAAGTTGATCTGCGCGTTGGCGCCGCCGAGCAACGCAATCAGCACGATGCGGCCACCGTCGGCCAGCGTACTCAACTCACGGCCCACATAGGCGCCGCCCACCATGTCCAGGATTACGTCGACACCGCGATCATGGGTCAGCGATTTGACGACGGCGACAAAATCTTCGGTCTTGTAGTTGATCGCGCGCTCGGCGCCCAACGCCTCGCACGCGGCGCACTTCTGTGCGTTGCCGGCCGTGGCGAACACCCGATGACCGAGCGCATGCGCGATTTGGATCGCGCTTACCCCGATACCACTAGAGCCGCCCTGCACCAGCAGCGCCTCCTGGGGGCCGCCCTCGCCCGCGCCCAACCGGCCGCGATCGAACACATTG
This sequence comes from Mycetohabitans rhizoxinica HKI 454, assembly GCF_000198775.1. NCBI lineage: Bacteria > Pseudomonadati > Pseudomonadota > Betaproteobacteria > Burkholderiales > Burkholderiaceae > Mycetohabitans > Mycetohabitans rhizoxinica. The sequence continues at coordinate 2,106,064 of NC_014722.1, forward strand.
CTCCAGACGGTGAAGAACGTCTCAGGCAACGACGCGGCCTGCACGTCTGACAAGCCCGCTGGCACGGGCAGGCACTGGGCCAGCGGCGCGCTCGCATACTGCGCGTATCCGCCGCCTTGCACCAGCGCGCACACGCGCTGCCCGCGCGTTAGGCCAAACGGATTATTTGCGCCGTCGAGATCGCCCTCGACGATTTCGCCGGCGATTTCCAAGCCGGGGATGTCCGACGCGCCCGGCGGCACGGGGTAATTGCCCGTGCGCTGGAAAACGTCCGGGCGGTTCACCCCGGCTGCCGCCACCTTGATCAGCACTTCGCCGGGCTTAAGCGCCGGCATGGGACGCTCACCAGGCTTCAACACCTCGGGCGCACCGTATTCGGTAATCTCGATCGCTTTCATGCGGAACTCCGCGTCGCCAGGTTGCCAACGATGATAAGGAGAAACGGCCGGCAGCGCGCGAAGCACTCCGGCCGTGCGAACCGAATGCGGCACGGCGGCGCCACGCGCGCGATCTTGCTAGACCCGCGCGTGGTGACTGACCGCCACCCCGCCCGCGTTACTCCTGCTCCGCCGACGGCGTCGCGGGCCGCGACGCGGGCGGTGTCGCGGGCGGCGTAACCGGCACCTCGTTGAGCAGCGCCTTCACGGACAACCGTACCCGGCCCTTCTCGTCGGTCTGGATCACCTTGACCTTCACCTGCTGGCCTTCCTTCAGGTAGTCGTTGATGTCCTTGATCCGCTCGTTCGCGATCTCGGAAATATGCAGCAGGCCGTCGCGCCCCGGCAGGATGTTCACGATCGCGCCGAAATCCAGTAGCTTCAGGATTGCGCCCTCGTAGATTTGGCCAACCTCCACTTCCGCCGTGATGTTCTCGATACGCTTCTTCGCCTCGGCCATGCCCTCGGGGCTTGTGCTCGCGATGGTCACAACACCGTCGTCGGAAATGTCGATCGTCGTGTTAGTTTCCTCCGTCAGCGCCCGGATCACCGAGCCGCCCTTGCCGATTACGTCGCGAATCTTTTCCGGATTGATCTTCATCGTGATCATCCGCGGCGCAAACTGCGACAGCTGCATGTTCGTTGACGGCACAGCCGAAGTCATCTTATCCAGGATGTGCAAGCGGCCTTCCCTCGCTTGCGCGAGGGCGACCTGCATGATTTCCTTCGTGATGCCCTGGATCTTGATGTCCATCTGCAACGCGGTCACGCCCTGCGCGGTACCTGCCACCTTGAAGTCCATGTCGCCCAGGTGGTCTTCGTCGCCCAGGATGTCGGTCAGCACCGCGAACTTGTTGCCCTCCAGGATCAGCCCCATCGCGATGCCCGCCACGTGCGCCTTCATCGGCACACCCGCGTCCATCAACGCCAGGCAGCCACCACACACGGACGCCATCGACGATGAGCCGTTCGACTCGGTAATCTCCGACACGACACGGATCGTGTAGCCGAACTCGTCATCGCCCGGCAGGCACGGGACGAGCGAGCGCTTGGCAAGCCGGCCGTGACCGATCTCGCGGCGCTTCGGTGAGCCGACACGGCCTGTTTCGCCGGTCGCAAACGGCGGCATGTTGTAGTGCAGCATAAACCGCTCGCGATATTCGCCTTCGATCGCGTCGATGATTTGCTCATCGCCCTTCGTGCCGAGCGTGGCCACCACCAGCGCCTGCGTTTCGCCTCGGGTGAACAGCGCTGAGCCGTGCGCGCGCGGCAGCACGCCGGTGCGGATTTCAATCGGACGCACGGTGCGCGTGTCGCGCCCATCGATACGCGGCTCGCCGTTCAGGATCTGACTGCGCACGATCCTCGCCTCGAGATCGAACAGGATGTTGCCGACCGTCGCGGCATCGACGACGGCCGTGCCGGCTGCCACGGATTGTTCGGCCAGCTTGGCCGTGACCGCCGCATACACTTCTTTCAGCTTGGCCGAGCGCTGCTGTTTCTGCCGGATCTGGTATGCCGCTTGCAACTCGGCGAGCGCCAACTCCGTCACGCGCGCAATCAGCGCTTCGTCCTTCGGCGCCGGCTGCCAATCCCATTCAGGCTTGCCACCTTCCTTGACGAGGTCGTGAATCGCGTCGATCGCCACCTGCATCTGTTCATGACCGAACACGACCGCGCCAAGCATTACCTCCTCCGGCAACTGATCCGCTTCGGACTCGACCATCAGCACCGCACGCTCGGTGCCGGCGACCACCAAGTCCAGCTTCGATGCCTTGGACTGCGAGCGGGTCGGATTGAGCACAAACTGATTGTCAATATAGGCAACACGCGCCGCGCCGATCGGCCCATTGAACGGAATACCGGAGATTGCCAACGCCGCCGATGCACCGATCATCGCCGGGATGTCCGCCGGAATGTCCGGGTTGATCGACAGCACATGGATCACGACCTGCACTTCGTTGTAGAAGCCTTCCGGGAACAGCGGACGCAGTGGGCGGTCGATCAGCCGCGAGATCAGCGTCTCGCCCTCGGAAGGACGGCCTTCGCGGCGGAAGAAGCCACCCGGGATCTTGCCGGCCGCATACGTCTTCTCGATGTAGTCGACGGTCAGCGGGAAAAAGTCCTGGCCCGGCTTGGCCGACTTGGCCGCCACCACCGTCGCGAGCACGACGGTGTCCTCAACATCGACAATCACCGCACCGCTTGCCTGACGGGCGATCTCGCCCGTTTCGAGCCGCACGTTGTGCTGGCCCCATTTGAATTCTTTGACGATCTTATTAAACATTTTCACTCCTTCGAGACGCCGCGCATGCGCGCGGCCGGTCCATCGACCGTTCCCCAACCCTTGCCGGCCGCTCGAAAACAGGGAAGTGTTATGCCATTCCAGCGCGACAGCGGCACTGCTGCCGCGCTGGAATGACACAAAACCCCGCCTCGCTTGCCGGACGGTCGCACGCGCATAGGCGCGTGCGGAACACCCATCACACCGGAAACGCTAAAAACAAAATGCCTGCATCAGCATGCTGACGCAGGCATCTTTTGCAAGTTGCAGGCAAAAGTCTGCAATCGAGCTGCTTACTTACGCAGACCCAACTTCTCGATCAGCGCACGATAGCGGTCGGCATCCTTTGCCTTCAGGTAGTCGAGCAACTTGCGACGGCGGCTCACCATGCGCAGCAGGCCACGACGGCTGTGGTGATCCTTCATATGGGCCTTGAAGTGCACCGTCAACTCGTTGATACGGCTCGTGAGCAGCGCGACCTGCACTTCCGGGGAACCGGTGTCATTTGTGCCGCGCGCGAATTGCGCGACGACTTCCGATTTGTTGATATTCGCTACAGGCATGATTTTCCTTTATCAATCAACAGGCGGTCACGGAAGAAAGGCCGTGCCGTGAGTTTGCAGCAAGACATACATTGTAGCACAGCCGGGGCACGCTAGGATCAGCGCACACGGCGCATCTGGCACGTGTTAGCCGGCACCGTCTGCTCGGGCGTGAGTGTCAGCAGCGTGCGAAAACCATAGCCGGAACCTTCATTATCAAAGCGCACGTGTGCGGTACCCGCCTTCTCCATCTGCATGACGTAAAGGGGCTGGATCAGTTGATGATCGTCAGCACGCATCCACGATGGATGGAAACCACTGTCGTAGCCGGCGCGCGAGCTTTCCAGCGCGGTCGCCACCGCCCGTGCGTCGTCCGAGCCGGCGCGCGTGAGCGCGCGAGCCAGCATGTCAATCATCACGCTGATGCGCAACAACGGATAATCGTCCGACGGCGCAGGATATCGCGCCCGAAATGCCGTGTAGAACGCATCAGACGCCGCCCCGCCCACATTCGGATGCCAGTCTGCCACCGCGATCACGCGGCCCACGCCGGCATCGCCCAGTGCCGCCGGCGCACCGAGGCTGTTACCGTAGAAGGTGTAGAACCGCAGCTTCAGGTTCTGCTCGCGCGCCGCGCGCACCAGCAGCGTCAGATCGTTGCCCCAATTGCCGGTCAGCACCGCGTCGGCGCCGCTCGCCCGGATCTTCGCCAGATACGGCGCAAAGTCCTTGACCCGCCCCACCGGCACGAACTCGTCGCCCACGATCGCCACGTCGGGCCGCTGCGCGGCGAGCGCCGAGCGGGCCAGCGAACTCACCTGGCGGCCGAAGCTGTAGTCCTGGTTAAGTAGATAGACCTTCTTGAGCGACGGGTCGCGGCGCATTACCTCGGTCAACGCGTTGATCCGCATGCCTGCGTGGGCGTCAAAGCGAAAATGCCAGAAGCTGCAGTCGGCTTCGGTCAGCGCCGGATCATCGGCCGAGTAGTTCAGCAACAGCATGCGGCGACTCGGTTCGCGCGCATTGTGTTTGTTGATCGCGGCGACCAGCGCCGCGGCCACCGCGGAGCTGTTGCCCTGCAGCACGAAAGCAATCCGCGCGTCGGCAGCGGCGCGCAGCTGCACCAGCGCCTCGTCCGTGGCCCCCCGGCTGTCCAGCACCACCAACTGCAACGGATGCGCGCCGTCTCGCAGCATCACCCCGCCGCGGGCGTTGACCCGCTCGATCGCAAAGCGCAAGTTACGCTCGACTGCCGCGCCCGCATTCGCAAAGGCGCCGGACATCCCTTCGATTAGCGCGAGCCGCACCGGCGCGCCGGTCGGCCCGCCGGCGGACAGCGCACGCTGCCCCGGAACCGGGTCGGGCGCGGCCGCCACGCCCGCGGCGTTTGCTTGCGCGTGCGCCGCGCAGGCAAGCGTCATCGACATCGGCAACACGACGGCTGCGGCGCGCAAGCGCCGCCACCCGGCACGCACGGACTGCGCGAGGCGCCCATGCGCACGGCGCGCCACGGCCAGAGGCCCGCCCGCCGGCAAGTCACCTACATGTTCGTTCATCCGATCCTGTCCGCACCCCTGGCTGCTCATCCGGTCCTCGCCGTTCACATCAAAGCGCGGATCATAGGCCAGCGCGCCCTCGCACGGCAAGGCCGGTGCGATCTTTTGCGTCAATGCATGTCAAAATTGCTGCAACGGAAAAAGGAGTTCGGACCATGTCATTATTGGATTCGCTCGCGTGGCCGGCCTGGGCCGCGCCCGCTCGAGTACGAATCGCCGCCGGTCTTGCCATGCTGGCGCTGTGCGGTTGCGTACAGCCGTGGCAGCGTTTCAAGCCCGGTGACGATGCGCCGATGCTGATCGCACGGCTCGGCGCCCCCCGCGAAGTGTATGACCTGCCCAATGGAGGTAAGCGGCTGATGTGGCCGACCCAGCCGATGGGCGAGACGACAACGGCGGCCGACGTTGACGGCACGGGCAAGGTCGTCAACGTGCGACAGGTGCTGCAAAACAGCGAATTCTACCAAGCGGAAATCGGCAAGTGGACGAAGAACGATGTACTGATCCGCTTCGGCAAGCCGGAGGAAACCGCCTATTTCCCGCGGATGAAGCGGGAAGTGTGGAGTTATCGCTATATGGATGACGGTGTCTGGTACCAGTTGTACCACTTTTACTTCGACGATGCCGGTGTGTTGCGGCTCACGCAGAAGACGCCTGACCCGCTGCACGATCCAGAGCGCCGGCACGCCCCGTTTTAGCGGCGCCACACTAGCGCGGGCGGCGACCACGCCGATGTTGGCGGCGCACGACGGTGCCTGTCCAGGCGCCCGCGCCCTGACAAGCAGTGCCGCACGACACGGCCAGCGCCACGCGCCGCGTGCCACAGATGGCGACGTGTGACGCATGGTACAGATGACGGCGTGCGACGCGCGGCACGGATGGCGGCGTGCGGCCACACCGCTACGAGTGCTGCGGATTGAGCTTTTCGGCGTTCGGATCAAGCTTGTTCAACGCCGCAATATAGGCCTTTGCCGATGCAGCGACGATGTCTAGGTCGGTGCCAACGCCATTGACGATACGCCCCGCCTTCGACAGCCGCACGGTCACCTCGCCTTGCGCCTGCGTGCCGGTTGTGATCGCGTTGACCGAATACAGTATCAATTCCGCACCACTATTGACCCGTGACTCGATCGCATGCAACGTCGCATCGACCGGACCGTTGCCGTGCGCCTCGCCGGTCGTCTCACTACCGTCAATGCAGAACACCACCATCGCGTGCGGCTGCTCGCCGGTTTCCGAACGCTGCGACAACGACACGAACCGATAGGTCTCGTGACCATGCGCGGCATTGGCCTCCTCGCTAACGATCGACAAGATATCCTCGTCGAAGATCTCCGTCTTGCGATCAGCCAGTTCCTTGAAGCGCGCGAACGCGGCGTTCAGTTCCGCCTCGCTGTCCAGCGCCACGCCCAATTCCTGCAGCCGCTGCTTGAACGCGTTGCGGCCCGACAGTTTGCCGAGCACGATCTTGTTTGCGCTCCAGCCCACGTCTTCCGCGCGCATAATCTCGTACGTGTCTCGTGCCTTGAGCACCCCGTCCTGATGAATCCCCGACGCGTGTGCAAACGCGTTGGCACCCACCACCGCCTTGTTCGGCTGCACCACAAAGCCCGTCGTCTGCGACACCAGCTTCGAGGCCGGCACGATCTGCGTCGTGTCGATGCCCACCTCCAGCCCAAAGTAGTCACGGCGCGTCTTCACCGCCATCACCACTTCCTCCAGCGACGTGTTCCCGGCCCGCTCGCCAAGCCCGTTCACCGTGCACTCAATCTGCCGCGCGCCGCCTAGCTTCACCGCCGCCAGCGAGTTCGCCACCGCCATGCCCAAATCATTGTGGCAGTGCACCGAGAATACCGCCTTGTCTGAGTTTGGTACCCGTTCGCGAATCTGCCGGATCAGTGCCGCATATCCGTCCGGCACCGCATAGCCAACGGTATCCGGAATGTTGATTGTGGTGGCACCCTCCGCGATTACCGCCTCCAGCACCCGGCACAGGAAATCCATGTCCGAGCGGCTGCCGTCCTCCGGCGAAAACTCGATGTCGTCCGTGAATTGCCGGGCAAAACGCACTGCCAGCCGCGCCTGCTTGTACACTTGCTCCGGCGTCATGCGCAGTTTCTTTTCCATATGCAGCGCCGAGGTCGCGATGAATGTATGGATCCTGAACCGCCCCGCCGGCTTGAGCGCGTCGGCCGCACGCGCGATATCCTGGTCGTTGGCGCGCGCCAGCGAGCAGATCACGCTGTCCTTGACTTGCGAGGCGATCGCCTGAATTGCGTCGAAATCCCCGTTTGAACTGGCCGCGAAGCCCGCCTCAATCACATCTACCTTCATGCGCTCGAGCTGTCGCGCAATGCGGATCTTCTCCTCCTTCGTCATCGACGCGCCCGGCGATTGCTCGCCATCACGCAACGTCGTATCGAATATGATCAACTTGTCTGCCATGTCAGTCTCCGGGCTCGAATCAGTGGGGGCAAGCGGCAACATCATCGGCGCCACCGCAGGTGACGCCGGCGCGAACAGGCGAGACAAAGCGGGGGCGGGATCGATTCAGCGCGATAGACGCGCCAACGCCGGCGCGTGGGATAGCGCGCCAGCCGGTAGGGATGGTAGAAGCCATGCAGCCATATACATTCGGCCAACTATAGCGTCAATCAGGCCAACGTGCAATGCGACCTGACCGTGTCATCGCGCCAATAGCCGGCGACTATGGCCGCTTGTCCGCGCGGTGCTCGTTGTCTTTGTTCGCGCAGTGTTCGTTGTCGCTCCCCTTGTCCGCGATGCGCTCGCTCGTGGCGGATCTTTCCGCCGCGCGCGCCCTATCCGGCTCCTTGTCCGTGACGTGCTCGTGGGCAGCCGGCTTGGCAGTACCCGACGCGACCGGATTAGGCTTGCGCGACATCGCACGCCACATCCACAACACATAGCCGGACAAACCGTACACCACGAACAGGCCAAACAGCATCAGCGGCGGATCGGACGACACGAGCACAAATGCGACCACGACCAGCAGGATCGCCGCAAACGGCACCCGATGCCGGACGTCGAGCGCCTTGCCGCTGTAGAACGGCGCATTGGAGACCATCGTGACGCCCGCGTAGATCGTCAGGCCGAATGCAACCCACGGCAGCCAGCCGAGCTTGAGCGGCACCCGGTTATCGGTGGCCAGCCATACGAAGCCGGCCACCAGCGCGGCAGCGGCCGGACTCGGCAGGCCCTGAAAATAGCGCTTGTCGACCACGCCGATGTTCGTATTGAAGCGTGCCAGGCGCAGCGCGGCGCCAGCGCAATAGACGAATGCGGCAAGCCACCCCCAGCGGCCTAGATCTTTTAGCACCCACTCGTACATCACCAGCGCCGGCGCGACACCAAACGACACCATGTCCGACAAGCTATCGAACTGTTCGCCGAACGCACTTTGCGTATGCGTCATGCGCGCCACGCGGCCGTCCATGCCATCCAGCACCATTGCGACGAAGATCGCGATCGCGGCGATCTCGAAGCGCACGTTCATCGCCTGCACCACGGCGAAGAAACCACAGAACAATGCAGCGGTTGTGAACGCATTGGGCAGCAGGTAGACGCTGCGCTTGCGCAGCAATTGTTGGCGCTCGGCCCGCAAGCTGCGCCGCGCGATCTGCTCCTGCACCGTGCGGTTGCGCTGGAACGGCCGCGCCAGACGCGGCCCGCCCGCACGCGGGCGTCGCGGTTTAAAACCAGCCATCAAGCCCTCCTTGCGTCGCTCAAAGCTCGGCCAGGATCGTCGCCGACGCCTGCACCTTCTCGCCGATCGACACCCGCGGCTTGCTGCCCAACGGCAGATAGACGTCCACGCGCGAGCCAAAGCGGATGAAGCCATAGCGCTGGCCGCGGGCAAGCGGCTCGCCAGTGCGCACGTAGCACAGGATGCGCCGAGCGATCAATCCGGCCACCTGCACCGAGGTGACGAGGTGATTGTCCGCGGTCTGCAGCACGATTGCGTTGCGCTCGTTCTCCAGCGACGCCTTGTCGATTGCGGCGTTCAGGTAGGCGCCGGGGAAATACTCGACCTGGGTCACCGCACCGTCAACCGGCGAGCGTTGCGAATGAACGTTGAACACGTTCATGAACACACTGATCTTCAGCGCGTCGCGGTTCACGTACGGATCGTGCGCCGTCTCAACCGCGACGATCCGTCCGTCGGCCGGGCACAACACGGCATTGGGCTGTTGCGGCACCGGCCGCTGCGGATCGCGAAAGAACTGCACGACGAACAGTGTCAGCAGCCAAAAAGGCCACGCCCAGCCGAAGCCCACGAATGCATGGATCAGTAGCGTCACGACGAACGCGACAGCGATGAAGGGCCAGCCTTCGCGGGCAATGATCGGGTGAGGATAAGTCATATAGGCAACGCTAGTTCCAAGAAAATAGAAGGATAACAAACCCCGGCCGCCTGTCGCGGCGCGCGGCCTGCGCGCTAATAAAGAAAAGCCGCCCGGGCATAGCGCCTCGGGCGGCTCAAACGCGCGATGGCACGCGCGTGGTACAAGCGCGCGAGATCAGTTCTTCGACTGGTCGACCAGCTTGTTCTTCGCGATCCACGGCATCATCGCACGCAGCTTCGCGCCCACTGTCTCGATCGGGTGCTCGGCCGTCAGGCGCCGCCGCGATTGCAACGTCGGCGCGCCGGCGCGGTTCTCGAGGATGAAGCTTTTCGCGTACTCGCCGGTCTGGATATCACGCAACATATCCTTCATCACCTTCTTCGTCTCGTCGGTGATCACGCGCGGGCCGGTCACATATTCACCGTACTCGGCGTTGTTCGAGATCGAGTAGTTCATGTTCGCAATGCCGCCTTCATAGATCAGGTCGACGATCAGCTTCAACTCGTGCAGACATTCGAAGTACGCCATCTCGGGCGCGTAGCCTGCCTCGACCAGCGTCTCGAAGCCGGCCTTGATCAGCTCGACCGTGCCGCCGCACAGCACGGCCTGCTCGCCGAACAAGTCGGTCTCGGTTTCCTCACGGAAATTCGTCTCGATGATGCCCGCACGGCCACCACCGTTGGCCACCGCGTACGACAGCGCGATGTCGCGCGCCGCGCCCGACGTGTTCTGCGCGACCGCGACTAGATGCGGCACGCCGCCACCCTGCGTGTAGGTCCCGCGCACCGTATGGCCCGGCGCCTTCGGTGCGATCATGATCACGTCGAGGTCGGCACGCGGTACCACTTGGCCATAGTGCACGTTGAAGCCATGCGCGAACGCGAGCGCCGCGCCTTGCTTGATGTGTTCATGCACGTCGCGCTTGTAGACGTCGGCGATTTGCTCGTCCGGCAGCAGAATCATCACGATGTCGGCACCCTTCACCGCTTCGGCCACTTCCTTCACGGTCAAGCCAGCGGTCTCAGCCTTCGCCCACGACGCGCCGCCGCGACGCAGTCCCACCGTCACATCTACACCGCTGTCGCGCAAGTTCAGCGCGTGCGCGTGGCCTTGCGAGCCGTAGCCGATGATCGTGACTTGCTTGTTCTTGATCAACGAGAGATCGGCGTCCTTATCGTAATAAACTTTCATGTGATTTCCTTCGCGTATTGTCGCTTCAATTCAGAGTCCATTGTCCCCGGTGCCACGCCGCTTGCCGCGGCACCAGACAGGTCAGCAGGTCAGACCTTCAGGATCCGCTCGCCGCGGCCGATGCCCGAACCGCCGGTGCGTACCGTCTCCAGGACCGCCGTGGCATCGATCCCGTCGATGAACGCGTCGAGCTTGTCACTCGCCCCGGTCAACTCGATCGTGTAGGTCTTCTCGGTGACGTCGATGATGCGGCCGCGGAAGATATCCGACATCCGCTTCATCTCCTCCCTTTCCTTGCCGACCGCCCGCACCTTAATCAACATCAACTCGCGCTCGATGTGGGCGCCCTCGGTCAGGTCGACCACCTTCACCACCTCGATCAGGCGGTTCAAATGCTTCGTGATCTGTTCGATCACGTCGTTCGAGCCAATCGTCACGATCGTCATGCGCGACAGCGAGCGGTCCTCGGTCGGCGCAACGGTCAAGGTTTCAATGTTGTAGCCACGCGCCGAGAACAGGCCGACCACGCGCGATAACGCACCGGGTTCATTCTCCAGCAGCACGGAAATAATGTGTCGCATCTCGTTTCTCTTTCCAGTTTCGATGTCCCTGCGCCCGGCACCGCCCGCGGCACGCTGCGCGTCGCTCGTCGCTCGTCGCGTGTGGCAACGCGTGCAGCACCGCCTGCGCGCGCACCGACGCGCGCTTCGTCAGAGGTCCTCTGCGCCAAGCAACATCTCGGTGATGCCCTTGCCGGCCTGAACCATTGGCCAGACGTTCTCGGTCGGGTCGGTCTGGAAATCGAGAAACACGGTACGATCCTTAAGCCGCAATGCCTCTTTCAACGCCGGTTCAACGTCCGCCCTGCGCTCGATGCGCAGGCCGACATGGCCATACGCTTGGGCAAGCTTCACGAAGTCCGGTAGCGCGTCCATGTACGAATGCGAATAGCGCCTGTTGTACTCGAGTTGCTGCCACTGCCGGACCATGCCCAGGTAGCGGTTGTTCAGCGACACGATCTTGATCGGCGTTTCATACTGCTTGCACGTGGACAGCTCTTGAATGCACATTTGGATCGAGCCCTCGCCAGTGATGCACACCACGTCAGCGTCCGGATGCGCCATCTTCACGCCCATCGCGGCCGGCAGACCGAAGCCCATCGTCCCGAGCCCCCCGGAATTGATCCAGCGGCGCGGTTTGTCGAAGCGGTAAAACTGCGCCGCCCACATCTGGTGTTGACCGACGTCCGAGCACACGAACGCGTTACCGCCGGTCAGCTCGTGAAGCTTCTCGACGACGTACTGCGGCTTGATGATCTCGCTGTCGCGGTCGTACTTCAAGCAATCGCGGGCGCGCCACTGCTCGATCTGCTGCCACCACGCGTCCAACGCAGCGCCGTCCGGGCCGTGCGGTGCGGCTTGCAATTGCTCGATCAATTCCTTGAGCACTTCCTTTACGTCGCCCACGATCGGGATGTCAACCTTCACTCGCTTGGAGATCGACGAGGGGTCGATATCGATATGGATGATCTTGCGCGGCGCACTCGCGAAATGCGCAGGGTCGCCGATGACGCGGTCGTCGAAGCGGGCACCGATCGCGATCAGCACGTCACAGTGCTGCATCGCCATGTTGGCCTCGTACGTGCCGTGCATGCCGAGCATACCGAGGAATTTGCGATCCGTCGCGCGATAGCCACCCAGGCCCATCAGCGTGTTGGTGACCGGGTAGCCGAGCAGGTCCGCGAACTGGTTCAACTCGCGCGAGGCCTCGGCCAGGATGATTCCCCCGCCGGTATAGATGTACGGGCGCTTTGCGGACAGCAGCAATGCGACCGCCTTGCGGATCTGGCCCGAATGGCCCTTCGTGACCGGGTTGTACGAGCGCAGCGCGATGTGCTTGATCGGCTCGTAGTGGCACGGCGCCTTCGACACATCCTTCGGAATGTCGATCAGCACCGGCCCGGGACGGCCGCTTTGGGCAATGTAGAACGCCTTTTTGACCGTCGCGGCGAGTTCGTGCACGTCCTTCACAAGAAAGTTGTGCTTCACACACGGCCGCGTGATCCCGACCGTGTCACATTCCTGAAACGCGTCCTGGCCGATTGCCGCCGTCGGCACCTGGCCGCTGATAATCACCAGCGGAATCGAGTCCATGTACGCGGTGGCGATGCCGGTCACCGCGTTCGTTACACCCGGCCCGGAGGTCACTAGGCACACGCCGACGTTGCCGGTAGAGCGCGCGTAGGCGTCCGCGGCGTGCACCGCGGCTTGCTCGTGGCGCACCAGCACGTGCTGAATCTTGTCCTGCTTGTACAGTTCGTCGTAGATGTAGAGTACCGAGCCGCCCGGATATCCCCAGATGAATTCGACATTTTCATCAGCGAGCGCGCGCATTAGCACGGTCGCGCCGATCGAACCGGTTTCGGTTCCAGCAACAGGGGAGATATCCGACGTGGGGCATTCCGCGCTTGGCATATTCATCGTTCACCTTTCGAATTTTCGGCAAAAAATTGATCGGGGGCTCTCTGCCGGGCTTGTGGCACGGGTTCAAGCGGCGCGTCTTAAAGAAAAAGCGAGCTTCGTGAGCATCGCCTCAATGAGACAATCACAGCGTATTGCGAATCTATAACCATATCGGGTCGCATAATAAGGGTCAAGCAAAAGATGCTAGCTTCCCACAGGGCCCTGTTTTTTGCTAGCATCCGCGGGTTTTGACGTTTTTGTTGTGTTGGTGCGCCCCGAGGGCGCGGGCTAGCCAGCAATTCACTTTCCGCGCGTCGCCTGCCGCGCCGAATTCCACACGGATGGCATCAGACAAGGAACTCGCCGATTTCCTGGCGGGCGTCGAAAGGCGCGCATTCAAGCATGTCGCGTATGCGGTGCGCGATGACGATGCCGCGCTGGACGTCGTCCAGGACGCCATGATCAAGCTCGCCGAGAAATACGGCGAGCGGCCTGCGGCCGAACTGCCGCTGCTGTTCCAGCGCATCCTGCAAAACGCGACCAACGATTTCTTTCGCCGCCAGAAGGTGCGCAACACGTGGGTCAGCCTGTTTTCGTCACTGGGCAACGGCGATGACGACGAGTTCGACGTGCTGGAAACCTACGAAGCCTCGGACAATGCGACCGCGGCCGAGAACAGCGCCGAGCGGCTCGAGCGGGAGCAGGTGCTCGCGCTGATTGACGAGGAAATCCAAAAACTGCCCGCGCGTCAACGCGAAGCGTTTCTAATGCGTTATTGGGAAGATATGGATGTCGCCGAAACCGCCGCCGCGATGGGCTGCTCGGAGGGCAGCGTCAAGACCCATTGCTCGCGGGCCACGCACGCGCTGGCTGCCGCGTTGAAGGCGAAAGGAATCACACTATGAGCTTCGCACCGGAAACAAAAGAAATCGAATTCGCACTGAAAGTGCGCCGAGCGCTCGACGAGCGCGCGGCGCGCCTGCCGCGCGCGACAACTGACCGGTTGGCGGCCGCGCGACAGGTAGCGCTGGCGAGAAAGAAACCCGATACCCGCACGCGGCCGGTATACGTGCCGGCGCTAGCCGGCGCCGGCAACATGCCGACGACGCGCGCCGGCGGCGCGCACAAGCGCGCCCGCTGGAGCCGCCTGGCCCTGGTCTGGCCGCTACTGGCGCTGGTGTGCGGGCTCGCCGCGATCCGCTACTGGGAAAACCAGCAGCACCTAGCCGACATCGCCGCCATCGACGCAGCCATGCTCAGCGACGAGTTGCCGCTGTCCGCCTACGTGGACCATGGCTTTCACGCGTATCTGTCGCGTGGGCACTGACACGCCAACCAGGAGCAATGTCGGATGAGCAACAAGCGCGATTGGGCTGTGGTTTATGCGGGTGTGATGGCTGCGCTTGTCGCATTCGTGGCAACCTATCCGCGCTTTCACCCGGCATCGTCGTCCCGCGCGTCGCCGTCTGACGCCGCGCCAGCGCCAGTCGGCAGCGGCGTGGCAGCAGTGACAGGCCACGCCGCTGCCGACATGACAGCCCATGCGATTAACCCACTGTCCTGGGCCCGCCTTACCGCAGCGCAGCGCGACGCGCTAGCGCCGCTGGCCCCCCAATGGGATCATTTCAGCGACGAGCGCMAGCGCAAATGGCTGAAAATCGCAGCCAGATATCCGAAAATGCGCATAGAAGAGCAGCAGCGACTGCATCAACGCATGGCCGAGTGGATCCGCATGACGCCGGAGCAGCGGCGCGTCGCGCGTGAAAACTACCAGTTGTCCAAGGAACTCTCCGTACAAGCACGCGAGAAGGCGTGGAGCGCCTATCAGCAATTGCCCGACGAATTGAAGCGCAAGCTGGCGGCCGCCGAGAAAGCACGGCGCCCGACCGTAGTTAGCGCGCCGCCGAGCGGTAAGCGTGAAATCAAGGACTTGGGCAAGCTTGAGCGCTCGCGCGAACGCGCCGATGCCGCCGCGGCCGCGCCACGTGCCGGCGCGTCGGCAAGTGCGGCAACAGGCGTCCCGGGCACACCACCCGGCGTCAATCCAACACCGTCGGCGTCGGCCGCTGCGTCGACATCGCCCCCAGCCGCTGGCTCACCAACCGAGCCGGAAAAGCCGGCGCAGTCGGTGCCGTGGTTCTTCAACGATCACGCGCAGTGAATCCGCCGCGTGAACACCTGCGTCATAGCCGCGCCCCATCGCTGTGGCACCGCCTGCTGTGCGCGGTCTACGAAGGCGTGATCCTGTTTGGCGTCGTCTTCATTGCCGGCTACCTATTCAGCACGCTGACCCAGCAACGCAATGGATTGACGTATCACAATCTGTTGGCCGGCTGGATCGTTCTCGTCGTCGGCGCGTATTTCATCTGGTTTTGGACCCATGGCGGCCAGACATTGCCAATGAAAACTTGGCGACTACGGCTCGTCGACCATACGCTCGCACCGCTCGGGATGGGGCGCGCGATGCTGCGCTACGTGCTTGCCTGGCTATGGTTCCTACCGCCGCTGGCGCTCCATTCGATGTTCGGTGGGTCGGTGCCGCACACACTGCTCGCGCTGTTCGCGTGGATGGCGCTATGGGCCAGCACGCAATGGCTGGATCCGGATCGGCAATGGTTGCATGACCGGCTGGCTGGCACCCGCATTGTCGCTGCCCCGTAATAAGAACGTCTTGTGATTGTCGCGTCAAACGCGCCGCCTGTTGCCAACGCCGATGACGGCTCCGGCACACATCGATACCGCTTCCTGTTGCACGATATTGAACGCTCCCGGCCTGGCGGGCCGCTGCCGGGCGCCGCTGAAACGGACCGATCATGGCGCGCCGACCCGCCGCTCTCAGCGCTCGCACTTCTGCAGGGTTCCACTGAATCTATTACATAGGTCTGCTAAACCTATCAATCTGTCTGATACAATAAAACCTACGCCTCAGTGCGAGGACGGCAGTTTATAATCCGGCGATCTCGCCCGTGCGAGCCCACCAGCCGGAGTTTCCGGCGCACAGAGCCGACGCCATGGAATCGAAACCGCCCCGTCGCACCCGCGACCGAATCCTCGAACTGTCGTTGCGACTCTTCAATGAGATCGGCGAGCCGAACGTCACGACGACGACGATCGCCGAGGAAATGGAAATCAGCCCGGGAAACCTGTACTACCATTTCCGCAACAAGGACGACATCATCAACAGCATCTTCGCTCAGTTCGAGCAAGAGATCAGCAAGCGACTACGCTTTCCCGATGACCATCGTCCGACCATCGATGAGATGTGGGCCTATCTGGCATACATGGCGGATTTTCTGTGGACGTACCGGTTCCTCTATCGGGACCTGAATGATTTGCTGGCGCGCAACCGCACATTGGAGACGCACTTCAAGCAGATCATCACGCACAAAGTCAATTTCGCGCGCCAGTTGTGCGAGCAATTGATCGCCGATGGCGAGATGGAAGCAACGCCCCAGGAGATCAGCGTAATCTCGACCAACATTGGCGTGATCTCGACCTATTGGCTGTCGTACCAGTTCGTGATGAACCCGCGCAAGTACAACGACCAGGAGGCGATCCAGGCCGAATTGCACCAGGCGAGCCTGCACATCGTATCGCTGATGGCCCCTTATCTGCGCGGACGTTCACGCCAATTGTTCGATGACCTGGTATCCGGCCGGTTGCCGATGCGCGAATTCACCGCCTACCTGCCGCCGCGCGATGGCAGGGGCGAGGCACAGTCCGACGCGGGCAAGGCCGAGACGCAACGCCCGAAGGGGGCGCGATGATGAGTTCGGTGTGCGTATATTGTGGCTCCGCTATCGGCCGTCGGGACGAATACCGGCAGGCGGCGCAGGCGTTCGGTCGCGCGCTCGCGCAAGCGGGCCTCACACTGATCTATGGCGGAGGCCACGTCGGCTTGATGGGCGAGATCGCGGATGCCGTGCTGCAAGCGCAAGGCCATGCGATCGGCGTGATCCCGCAGCTGTTGATCGACAAGGAAGTCGGTCATCGCGGCTTGTCCGAGTTGCACGTTGTCGCGAACATGCACGAGCGCAAGAAAATGATGGCTGACCTGAGCAATGCGTTCGTCGCGCTCCCTGGCGGCGCCGGCACGTTCGAGGAGTTGTTCGAGGTCTACACGTGGTCGCAACTTGGCTATCACCAAAAGCCGATCGGTCTGCTCAACGTCGCCGGCTATTACGATCCACTGCTGGCAATGCTGCGCCACACCGCCAATGAGGGTTTCATGCGGCACGACTACATTGGGCTGCTCCAGGTGGAGTCAGACGCCGACGCGTTGCTCGACAAGCTGCAACGCTACGTCCCGCCGGTCGGCGACAAGTGGTCGGAGAAGCGCGAAGCGGTCTAGCCGCATGGGGCGGGTCGCGGCGGACGCGGCGTGCCCGGCGGGCGGATGATCCGCACCCTGTCACGCAACGGATACCCAGACGACACTGCCTTGAGCGCCGCCAGCCGGGAAACCGGCGCGTCGGTGTCGACGTGGCGTGCTGCGCTGGCAGAAGCAGCCATCGCGCGGCTGACCATACTGAGGAAGATCGTGGTACGGGCCGTGGCGAGGCCGAGCGAGCGGGCGACGCGAATAGCGGCTCAACAGGATAGTCTGCCCGCACGACGAAATCGGCGCCAATCATTTGCCGCGCGTCGCGCGTGCCACCAACGGCGCGAACTGACGGCGCACCGGCACCATGTCCGTCGCCATGCCGCGAAAGCCAAGCTGCACGCCGTGCCACAACGGCGGCAACGCATACGCGGCAAGCGCCAGGAACACCAGCATGCACAGCAGGAACAGCCCCGGCATGAACAACGCGAGCAACAGCCCGGCGACGGCAATCGTGTCCTCCACAAGCGACACGACCCAGGTCGATGGCGGCTGCTGCGCGAGATTAATTAACGCGCGGGCGCCGGCCTTGACCAGATGCGCGGTGCCGGCGATCGCCGCGCCGGCCAACGCCGCCGCCGCCAAGACGCGCGGATCGGCATAGCCGGCCGCGCCATAAGCGAGCATCGCGCCAGCCGGGATGCGAATCAGCGTGTGCAGTGCGTCCCATAGCGAGTCGACCGCAGGCACCTTGTCGGCCAGGAATTCGGCGATCGCAAACAGCACTGCGGCGCCGATGATCCATGGCGAATCCAGTAGCGATAACGCATCGGGAAGACGCACGACGTCGAACGACGCGAGCAGGCCGGTCAACAGAACCGTCAGGTACAAGCGCAGTCCGCTTGCCCACGCAAGCCCGGTTGCCAGAGAAAGGGCGTAGAGCATTCCCGCCTCCTTGCGCGCCCCCGCGCACACCGGCAAGGGCCAGTGCAGCGCGCGCCGCAAGCGTCAGTGTTGAATAAACCTAAAACCATTATAGCGACAGTTGCCGCGCGTGCGCCGGCTGGCTCAATGGCCAGATGTGAGCTTCAAGCCAATCAACCCGGCCAGGATCAGTACTGCACTGCCCGCTCGGGCCGGCGTCAGCGCCTCACCCATCATCACGATGCCGAACACAAACGCGCCCAGCGCGCCGATGCCGGTCCACACCGCATACGCTGTGCCTAGTGGCAACTGTTTCATCGCCAGCGCCAGCAAACCGAAGCTGGCCAGCGCCGTCACCATTGTGAAGATCGACCAGCCAGGCCGAGAAAAGCCATCCGAGCTCTTCAGGCCGGCGGCCCATGCGACTTCGAGCAGGCCCGCAATCACAAGAAAAATCCACGCCATCGGCTACCACCTTGACGAAATGGGGTCGTCCCCGATACGAACCGTAGCGCGCGGGCCGTCCCGCACAACAGGTTGCGTCGATTCTATCAAAGTGCCGTGCGCGCTGCCGAGCGTGGCTGTGCTGCAACACAGCGCCGCATCAGGCGAGGCCGCTACTGTACGCCGGCGAGCCGGTATCCAACACCCGTTTCGGTCACGATATGCTCGGGCTGCGCAGGATCGCGCTCCAGCTTCTGTCGCAGATGCCCCATGTAGATGCGCAAGTAATGATGGCTCTCCACATGTGACGGCCCCCAGACGTCGCGCAGCAGCTGGCGGTGCGTCAGCACGCGGCCGGCATGGCGCACCAGCGTGACCAGCAGCCGGTATTCGATCGGCGTCAAATGCACCACCTCGCCATTCCGGGTCACGCGGCGTGCGCTCAAGTCCACGACGATGCCGCCGAACTGGACTTGCGGCATGTCGTCCTGGCCGCCGCGATTGCGCCGGCGCAACTGCGCGCGGATCCGCGCCAGCAGCTCTGACACGCCGAACGGCTTGGTCAGGTAGTCGTCCGCCCCTGCATCCAACGCGGCCACTTTCTGCTCTTCCTGGCTGCGTGCGGATAACACAATAATCGGCAGATCGGTCCATCCGCGCAATTCGCGGATCACGTCCAGGCCGTCGGTATCGGGCAAGCCTAGGTCCACGATTACCAGGTCCGCCCGGCGCGTGGCGGCCTCGACCAGCCCCTGTCGGCCCGTGTCCGCGTCGAATACTGTCATGCCCTGCGCTTGCAGCGAAGTACCCACGAAACGACGGATTTGCTTTTCGTCCTCGATCAGGACAATCGTCACGTTCGGCTCACTCATGATTTCGGCGTGATTTCGCTAACCACATGCCCACTGCGCGCCGCATCGGCATCCTGTTCCTGCGCCTCATCCAGCACTTCGCCGCTGCCTGGCGGTACCTCATCGGCCGGCAACATGAACCAGAAGCGCGCCCCCAGCACGCGGCCTTGCACATCGACGCGGTTTTCCGCGCCGATTCGACCGCCGTGAGCATCGACGATGGCCCGACAGATCGCCAACCCGAGGCCAATGCCGGGTTTAGCCGATTCCTTTTCGCCGCGCGTAAACTTGTCGAACACGCGCGCTTGCATGCCCGGCGGCAGGCCGGGGCCGCTATCCTCGATCGCCACTTTGACATAGCGGCGCGCGCCGTCCTCGACCACACCCGCATCAATCGACAGTGGCGCGCCGGTCGGCGTGTACTTCGCCGCATTCTCGAACAAGTTGGCGAACAAATGCTCCATCAGCACCGGATCGAGCCGCAGCAGCGGCAGCTCGGCCGGCACGCGCGTGTGCACCGGATGGGCGGCCAGGCTCCGGCGGCATGCGGCGAGTGCGGCGCCCACCATTTCCTCGAGCATCAACCACTGGCGATTGAGCCGGACCGCGCCGGCCTGCAGCCGGGCCATATCCAACAAGTTGGTCACCAAGCGCGTCATGCGCAGCGCTTCCTCGTGGATCGCCTCAATCAGGTCGCGCTCGGCCTGCGGCCGAGGCGGCGCACCACCGCTTTGCTGCTCGGCGAGCATCGACGCAAAGCCGACGATGGCCGTCAGCGGCGTGCGCAAGTCGTGCGAAATGGCCGATAACAGCGAGTTGCGCAGCCGCTCGGACTCCATGCTGACCAACGCGTCCTGCGCGATCTCGACGTAGTGCACGCGCTCCAGCGCGAGTGCGATCTGTGCAGCAAACGTATCGATCATGCGACGCTGCTCGGGCACGGCCAGGTCCTCAAAGCGCGACACCACCAGTGCCAGCACACCGCGCGTGCGCATTGGCGCCTTCAGCGGCAGATAGAGCGCGTCGGCGGCCGGCAACGTATCGGTGCTCTGCCCGGCGGGCTTTTGCTGGTCATAGACCCATTGCGCGATATCGGTATCGAGTGCCGGCGGCTGCAGCATGATTGCCGGATCCGGCTCCTCGACCTTCTGCCTGACTTTGTCGTGGCTGTCCGGCAACAAGATCGCCACGCGCGCCTGGAACACTTCTGCGACATGCCGCATGCCGATCTCGATGATCTGGTCGGTGGCAAGCGCGGCACCCAGCTCACGCGTCATCGCGTACATCGCGCTGGTGCGCCGCTCGCGCAGCGTCGCGATACGCGCCTGCCGGCGCAGGCTCGACGTCAGATGGCTGATCGTCAGCGACGTGAGCAGCATCACGGCGAACGTCAATAGGTATTGCGTGTCGGACACCGACAGCGATATACGCGGCGGCACGAAGAAAAAGTCGAACGACGCGACGCTGAGAAACGATATCAGTACGCCCGGACCACGCCCCAGCCTCGCGGCAGCAAAGATCACACCGAGCAGGTATAGCATGGCCAGGTTCGCCAGATCGATCCGGTGCAGCAACTCGGTCGCCACCACCGTGATGCCGGCACTGATCGCCGCCGCATACGCGTAGTAACGCAGCTTCGAGCGGCGCTCGTCACCCAGCAACGACGCGAAGCTGCGCACGTCGCCGCGTGCGCCACGCCGCTGGTGCGCGCGGCCGGCGCCCACCAGCGTCACGTCGATGTCGGACGCCGATTGCAGCAACCGCTCGCCGACCGACGGGGCAAGCCAGCGTCGCGTGCGCGGCACACCGGCGACGAGCCTAGATACGTTGCGCATCCTCGCATAAGCCAGCAGCGTACGGGCCGCGTCGGGCCCATCTAGCGTCACTGTCTCGGCGCCTAGCTCGGCGGCCAACTTCAACGCATCGAGAGTGCGCTTTCGGACGGTGTCCGGCAGCCGTTGCAGCGTCGGCGTCTCGACATAGACCGCCAGCCAATCCGCCTTCAAGCTCGCCGCGAGCCGCGCGGCTGCGCGCACCAGCGTCGCACTCTCCGAGCCCGGGCCGACGCACGCGATGATCCGCTCGCGCGCGTGCCAGACGCGCTCGATCGACTGATCCGCGCGATACTCGCGCATCTGCGCATCCACCCGATCCGCGGTGCGTCGCAACGCCAGCTCCCGCAACGCGATCAGGTTGCCCTTGCGAAAGAAATGGCGGACCGCGTGCTCTGCCTGCTGTGGCAGATAGACCTTGCCGTCGCGCAAGCGCGCGAGCAGCTCGTCCGCAGGCAGATCCACCAGCGTGACCTCGTCGGCCAGATCGAATATTCGGTCCGGGATCGTTTCCCATACGCGAATGCCAGTGATCTGGCCAATCACATCGTTTAGGCTTTCAAGATGCTGAACGTTGAGCGTCGTGTAGACGTCGATCCCGGCATCCAGCAGTTCCTGCACATCCTGCCAACGCTTCAAGTGGCGTGCGCCGGGCACGTTCGAATGCGCAAGCTCATCGACCAGGATCAACTGCGGCCTGCGTGCTAGCGCCGCGTTCAGATCGAATTCCGGCAGCACCTTGCCGCGATACGGATAACGGGCAGCGGGAATCGACGGCAATCCATCGAGCAGCGCCAAGGTTTCCCTGCGTCCATGGGTTTCCGCCACGCCGACCACGACGTCAACGCCTTCGTCGCGGCATCGCCGTGCCGCCTGCAGCATCGCGAACGTCTTACCCACGCCCGCCGACGCGCCAAAAAAAATTTTCAGCTTGCCGCGCTGTTTTTTTTCCTCCTCGCGTTGCAACTTGTCGAGCAATTCGTCAGGATCGGGGCGTTCCATTCACGTATTGAAAGTCCAAGGCAGGCCGCGCCTGCGTGCGGGCTCCAGTATGCCCGAGCCTGAGCACCGTAAACGATCTTTCGCGCGAAGCCGACCCAGCACAAGCGTGGCTGCATGGCGCGCGCGTGCTCAAAACGCATCCAATGTGAAACAGGCGGCGCCAAATCATGTCAGTGTACGCTCACAATATGGCTAGTATGCTCGCTTCATCCGTCAAGTCCCGTCTGCTTATCGACGGCGACAGACACGCGCGGCGGCCGTTGCGGTTGAATCAAGGCTCACCGTTATAGATGGCCCCCGCGGCCCCCCGCGAGCCCATCGCGACTGGCCAATACTAGGAGAGATAAATGGACACCGATGCAAACGTTCCGGTCGCGGCCCTCGAAGCCGCTTTATCCGTGACACGAGAGGAACGACAGCATCAACCGATGCCCGAGCCCAGGCCAGCGTTGCTGGCTCATCGATACCTGCAGCCCCGCGCCGGTGCGGCAGGCACGCGAGCAGCCGGCTATTGCGACTTGCCCGACGAGTTGATCGTCCAAATCGGCCGCTATCTGGACACCCGCGATCTTTGCCACCTGTCGATGGTCGAGCGACACACCCATGCCGTACTACGCGAGCAGCTTCTCTCCAAGCGCTATGCCCATCACGCCAAAACTGTAGTCGACGCCGCCGGCGTACGTGCGCTACTGGCACAGATCGAGCATGACATCGTCGAGCAGCCTGGGCTGCGCATCTTCCCGATCTTGACCCTGTTGACGCAACTGCTGCGCAACAACTTTCCCGAACGCGATCAAGCAGCAGCCTTCGAATCGGTATTCACCGCTGCTGCGCAATTGCCTGCCGGAGGTTATGCGATCAGTAGGACAGTGATTAACACGTTGAAATACCTGAACCCAAGTGTTCGCGCCAACGCGTACGAATTTTGTTACGCGCAGGTGTGGCAGCGCCATTCGATATCGTCGCGCTATGGAGTCGCCCTCGCATCGCAATTGCACGTGCTGCCGCGCGAACGGTTCATCCAGCGATACGATGAACTCGTCGCATGGATCCCGCAGCTTGACACGACCGAGCGGGCGGCGCTGATCAGTACGCTCGCGATCCAGTTGCCGGCATTCGTGTACGGATTCAATGTACGCGACGCAGCGACGCTGCATCAAGCCACGCAATGGTACCGTACGCTGCGGCACGCGCTGTTGAGCCTTCCACCGTCCGACCAGGGCAAGGCAACGGCGGCACTGTGTGTCGCACTGCCGGCGTTGGGCCGTCAGACAAGTATCGCGGAGTATGGCCAGATTCGACAGATCGCGATGTCGCTGCCGCAACCGGCGATGGCCGAAGCGTGGCTCGGGCTGCTCCGGGCATTGCCGATGTTCCCGGCGGAGCTGCAACCGGCACAGCTGTATTCCCTGTACGCGATGATCGAGCGCTGGCCGTCGCAGTACCCTATTGACGCCGCACAGACGCTGCTGGAAACCGTCCCGGCGTTGCACGTCGACACGCGAGCAGCGGCCTGGCATAAGGCAGTCATGCTGCTACCGCCCAACGCGAGCGGGCCGGCCTCAAATGTCATCCAGCATGCACTCAACCAGATCGCGTTCCTGCGCGCCGATGAACGCAGCGCGGCACGCGCCGCGATCGCACGCATCATCGACGCTGACGACCACGCCGAGATGACGCTAGGGCAGCAAGATCGATGAGCCGGTCGTGCCCGTTGCCACAAGCTCGCAGCGGCTGAGCACGTGCACCTCTATTCGCCACACAACGTGACGATGTCGTCTTTCTTGTGATCGTGCGCGATCAACGCGATACGGGTGGTCATGGGCGCTGTCCTTTTGTGGATGCTTCGAACGGGATCGGCGAGGCGCACGCGTCAGAACGTGCCAGGGTATGCGCCGCCGTCGATTAACAGGTTTTGGCCGGTGATATACGACGCATGCGCGCTGCACAGGAAGGCGCAGGCCGCGCCGAACTCCGCGCTGTCGCCGAAGCGGCCGGCCGGCACCGCCTTCTCCCGCTGGCGCCGAAATGCGACCGGGTCGATGCCCTGCGCGGCGGCCTGCGCATCTAGCGTATGCAGCAGGCGGTCTGTCGCGAACTGGCCCGGCAGCAAATTATTGATCGTCACGTTGTGCTGCGCCACCTTGCGGGCTACGCCGGCCACGAAGCCGGTCAACCCGGCGCGTGCGCCGTTGGACAAGCCCAGCACGTCGATCGGCGCCTTAACCGACGAACTGGTGATATTAACAATGCGCCCAAAGCCGCGCGCGATCATGCCGTCAATCGTCGCCTTGATCAGCTCGATCGGGGTGAGCATGTTGGCTTCCAGCGCACGAATCCAGTCCTCATGCGTAAAATCGCGAAAGTCGCCGGGCGGCGGGCCGCCTGCGTTGTTGACCAGGATGTCCGGCTGCGGGCATGCGGCGAGCGCGGCGGCCCGGCCCGCCTCGGTGGTGATATCGCAGGCGATCGCGCTCACGCTCACGCCCGTGCTCGCGCGAATCGCCTGTGCGGTGGCCTGCAGCGTGTCGGCAGTGCGCGCCACGATCACCAAGTCTACCCCCTCAGCGGCCAGCGCTTGTGCGCAGCCGCGCCCCAGCCCCTTGCTAGCCGCGCAAACCAGCGCGGTGCGTCCGGCGATGCCCAGATCCATCGATAGCTCCTCATCTGATGGCGGCCCGCTGACCGCCCCGCCCCGTGCGGCGATACCGCCGGATGGCGCAGCCACGCGCGGCCGCGCCCCGCGTTTGCCGCCAAGCGCCGATTGTATTGGAATCGGCTGCATCGCGTTCACGCGCACTGCCACATTGACGATCACGTTGGGGCTTGCGCCTATATTTGAGTAAACTGGATTAGTTTGACGCTTCGCCGTCGTCCGCACCACACTACCCTCCCGCCGCCGCCATGAGACAGGACAGCCGATTCCCAAACCTCTTCATCCACGATCACCCGTTGATCCAGCACAAGCTCTCGCACATGCGCGACCGGGATACCTCCACGCGCACCTTCCGCGAGTTGCTGCGAGAAATCACGCTGCTGATGGGCTATGAGATTACCCGCGATCTGCCGCTGACCACGCGCCGCATCGCCACGCCGCTGGTCGAAATCGATGCACCGGTGATTGCCGGACGCAAACTGGCGATCGTGCCGGTGCTGCGCGCCGGCGTGGGCATGTCCGATGGGCTGCTGGAGTTGATTCCGTCGGCACGCGTTGGCCATATCGGCGTGTACCGGGCAGACGACCATCGTCCGGTCGAATACCTGGTGCGGCTGCCCGACCTGGAGGAGCGCACGTTCATCCTGTGCGACCCGATGGTAGCGACCGGCTACTCGGCGGCGCACGCGGTTGATGTGCTGAAGCGCCGCGGCGTGCGGGGCGCCAATATTCTGTTTCTCGCCCTTGTCGCAGCGCCTGAAGGGGTGCAAGTATTCACAAACGCGCACCCGGACGTGAAGTTGTATGTCGCGGCGCTGGACTCGCACTTGGACGAGCACGCGTACATCGTGCCGGGCCTGGGCGACGCGGGCGACCGGCTGTTCGGCACCAAGAACTAGGGACGCCCGCGGCCCGGGCCGACGGGTGGGCAGGAAGCGGAGCAGGCAGGCGGACGGGCGGGAGCGGAGCCGGAGGACGTGTTGGGAGCAGCGCCGGAGGACCGACCGGGGGCGGATCACTTTATGGGGTCGGAAACTTACACCGCGGTCGCGCGGCTTGCGAGCGGAGTTGGCATGCTAAAATTGCGCTTTTCCGTCGAACGCCCCTGCCGTGGCGTTTCTCGCGCGCGAGCGAGACGCACGCACGGCGGACAGCAGCACGCGCGTCGCTCCGATGGCACCGCGCGCCAGGGCCTTCGCCACGACACATCGATATTTGAATGAATGATACGCGCGTTGCGTGCGCGGTCGGAGAAACCATCATGGCTGGTCACTCGAAATGGGCCAACATCAAACATAAGAAAGCCGCGGCGGATGCCAAGCGTGGCAAGGTCTGGACGCGGTTGATCAAGGAAATTACCGTGGCGGCGCGGCTGGGCGGCGGCGATGCCGGATCAAACCCGCGCCTGCGGCTGGCGATCGACAAGGCAACGGACGCCAACATGCCAAAGGACAATGTCAATCGCGCGATCCAGCGCGGCGTGGGCGGCGTCGAAGGCGCGAACTACGAGGAAATCCGCTACGAGGGTTATGGCATCGGCGGTGCGGCGATCATCGTCGACACGATGACCGACAATCGCACGCGTACCGTCGCCGAAGTGCGCCATGCGTTCTCCAAACACGGCGGCAACCTGGGCACCGACGGCTCGGTCGCGTTCCTGTTCGACCATGTCGGCCAGTTCCTGTTCGCACCCGGCACGCCGGAGGACAAACTGATGGAGGCGGCGCTCGAGGCCGGCGCCGATGACGTAACGACCAATGACGACGGCAGCATCGAGGTATTGTGCGCGCCAAACGACTTCGCGCAGGTCAAAGCTGCGCTTGAGGCCGCGGGCTTCAAGGCGGAACTCGCCGAGGTCACGATGAAGCCGCAAACCGAGGTGGAGTTCACCGGCGACGACGCAGTCAAAATGCAAAAGCTGCTCGATGCGCTGGAAAACCTCGACGATGTGCAGGAGGTTTACACGAACGCGGTCATTGCCGATCAGTAACGGCTCGCGCAGAAAATTTGTTGGCTCTTTCGAGGATTTCCATGAAGGTATTGGTCGTCGGCTCCGGCGGTCGCGAACACGCACTCGGGTGGAAGCTCGCGCAATCGCCGCGCGTCACCGCAGTCTACGTGGCGCCGGGCAATGGTGGCACGGCGCTGCAGGAGCGCCTGCACAATGTCGATATCACTGATCTGCACGCACTGGCCGACTTCGCCGAGCGCGAGCAGATCGCATTCACCGTGGTCGGGCCCGAGGCGCCACTCGCGGCGGGCATCGTCAATCTGTTCCGCTCGCGCGGCCTGAAGATCTTCGGGCCGAGCCGCGAAGCAGCGCAGCTTGAAAGCTCGAAGGACTTCGCCAAGGCGTTCATGAAGCGCCACGGCATTCCGAGCGCCGAATACGAGACGTTTTCCGACGCGGCGGCGGCACACGCGTACGTCGACGCACAGGGCGCGCCGATTGTGATCAAGGCAGACGGGCTCGCGGCCGGCAAGGGCGTGGTGGTAGCGCAAACGTTGGATGAAGCGCACCGCGCGATCGAAATGATGCTCGCCGATAACAAGCTCGGCGACGCGGGCGCGCGCGTGGTCATCGAGGAATACCTGCAAGGCGAAGAAGCCAGCTTCATCGTGATGGTCGATGGCAAGCATGTGCTCGCGCTGGCGTCGAGCCAGGATCATAAGCGGTTGCTCGACGGCGACCAAGGTCCGAACACCGGCGGCATGGGGGCCTACTCGCCAGCGCCGATCGTCACGCCACAATTGCATGCGCGTGTGATGCGCGAGATCATCCTGCCGACCGTGCGCGGCATGGAACACGAGGGCCTGCGCTATACTGGCTTCCTGTATGCCGGGTTGATGATCGACGCACAGGGTAACCCGAAGACGCTCGAGTTCAATTGCCGGATGGGCGATCCGGAGACGCAGCCGATCATGGCGCGGCTCAAGGGCGACTTCGCGCGTGTCATCGAGCACGCGCTCGCCGGCACACTGGACACCGTCGAACTCGAATGGGACCGGCGCACGGCGCTGGGCGTCGTGCTCGCAGCGCACCATTATCCGGACGCGCCGCGCAAGGGGGACCGCATCGATAGCATTCCGGCGCAGACCGAAACTGCCGTCACCTTCCACGCGGGTACCGCGCTGGTCGATGGCAAGCTAGTTACCTCGGGCGGACGCGTGCTGTGCGTGGTCGGGTTGGCCGATTCAGTGCGCGAGGCGCAGTCGATCGCCTATGAGACGATCCATCATATCCACTTCGATGGCATGCAGTATCGCCGCGACATCGGTCACCGCGCCCTGAACCGAAAGCACTGATCCGCAATGAGCCGTCCGTTCGACCCTGCCTCCCCGTCCTCCGATCCGGCTTTGGCCCACGCGCCGGCGCGCAGCACCACCGACTGCGGGCTCGGCGATCTGGCACCGGTGCGCGACTATTTGCTCGCGCTGCAGCACCATATCGCCGAGACGCTAGGCCAACTCGACGGCAAGCCATTCGACACGCATACGTGGCGCCGTGAGCCGAGTGACACGCTGCAAGGAGACGGCTGCTCGCGCGTGATCGAGGACGGCGAATGCTTTGAGCGCGGCGTGGTCGGCTTCTCGCACGTGAGCGGCGCCGCATTGCCGCCGTCGGCCAGCGCCACCCGCCCACAACTGGCCGGGCGCGGCTTCGAGGCGATGGGGGTGTCGCTGGTGCTCCATCCGCGCAATCCCTATTGCCCGACCGTGCACATGAATGTGCGGCTATTCGTCGCAACCCATCCGAATGAAGCGCCGGTGTTCTGGTACGGTGGCGGCATGGACCTGACGCCGTACTACGGATTCGAGGAGGACGCGCAGCATTTCCATTTGACCTGCCGCGACGCGCTGGCTCCGTTTGGCGACGACTTGTATCCGCGCTTCAAGCGGTGGTGTGACGAGTACTTTTACTTGAAGCACCGTGGGGAGCCACGCGGCATTGGCGGCATTTTTTACGATGACATAGCGGAGCTGGGCTTCGCGCGCGGCTTTGAGATGACGCGCAACGTCGGGGATAGCCTGCTCACCGCCTATTTGCCGATCATCGAGCGGCGGCGCGCAATACCTTATGGTGAGCGCGAACGAGATTTCCAGGCCTACCGGCGCGGCCGCTACGTCGAGTTCAATCTCGTCTTCGACCGCGGCACGCTGTTCGGCCTGCAAAGTGGCGGGCGCACCGAATCCATTATGATGTCGATGCCCCCGGTGGCGAAATGGCGCTACGATTGGCATCCGGACGTCGGCTCGCCCGAAGCCCGGCTGTACCGCGATTTCCTGGTCGTGCGCGACTGGATCTGAACCGCGACGGCCGCCTCCCGATCGCCTTGCTTAAGGACGCAGACCTGAGTTCGCCGAACCCATCATCGCCGGACACCATCGACGCGTCCACCGCGCCGCTCCTGCCCACGCGGATCGGCATCCTGGGCGGCACGTTCGACCCAATCCACGTCGGCCACCTGGCGCTCGCGCGCCGGTTTGCCCAATGGCTCGGGTTGACCGAACTCGTGCTGTTGCCAGCGGGGCAACCGTGGCAAAAGAGCGGCGTATCGTGCGCGCGTCACCGGCTCGCGATGACCCACCTGGCGGCGGCGTCGCTGGCGCTGCCCGCCACGCGGGTAGCTGTCGCGACCGATGAAATCGATCATCCCGGCCCGACGTACACGACTGAGACGCTGGCCGCATGGCGAGCGCGTCACGGCGCGGCGGCGTCGTTGACACTATTGATCGGGGCCGACCAACTGGTCCGCCTGCATACGTGGAAAAACTGGCGCCGACTATTCGAATTCGCCCATCTCGGTGTCGCAACGCGTCCCGGGTTCGACCTCTCGCAAGCGGATGCCACGGTGCTTGACGAAATTGGGCGCCGCAGCGCATCGGCCGACACGCTGCGTGCGACGACCCACGGCCATGTCCTGATCGATACCACGCTGTCGCTGGACGTCTCGGCCACGGACGTGCGGCGGTTGCTGCGCGAACGCTCGTGTGGCCACCTCGAGAAAGTCGCCAGCGTGCCGGACGCGGTCTGGCAGTACATCCGTCAACATCATTTGTATCAGACATAAACATGGATATCCGCACATTGCAACGCGTTATCATCGACGCACTCGAGGACGTCAAGGCGCAGGACATCCGCGTCTTCAACACCAGTCATCTGACCGAGCTATTCGACCGCGTGGTCGTTGCAAGCGGCACATCGAACCGGCAAACCAAGGCGTTGGCCAACAATGTGCGCGAAAAGGTCAAAGCGAGCGGCGGTGACATCGTCAGCACCGAAGGCGAGGACACCGGCGAATGGGTGCTGGTCGACTGCGGCGACGCGGTCGTGCACATCATGCAACCTGCACTGCGCCAATACTATCGACTCGAGGAAATCTGGGGGGACAAGCCGGTGCACGTGAAGCTCGGCGGCCAGGCCGGCCCGCAAGGCAGTGGCCCAGTCGCGCCGGGCCTGGCGACGTGACGTGTAGGGCGGCGGCAGCCGCGCCCGAGTCATCGGCATGAAGCTCCACATTGTCGCAGTCGGACACCGAATGCCGGACTGGGTTGCGCGCGGCTTTGACGAATACGCGAAGCGCATGCCGCCTGAACTGCGCATCGAACTGCGCGAGATCAAGCCGGAACAGCGGGCATCGGCACGCGCCGCAACGAGCGTGATGGCGGCCGAGCGTACGCGCATCGAGGCGGCATTGCCCAAGGGCGCGCGACTTGTTGCGTTGGATGAGCATGGCCTGGACTGGACCACAATGCAGTTGGCACAACACCTGCCGCGCTGGCAGCAGGACGGCCGCGATGTGGCTTTTGTCATCGGCGGCGCGGATGGGTTGGATCCGGCCATCAAGGCACAGGCCGATCTACTGCTGCGGCTCTCCAGCCTGACGCTGCCCCACGCCATGGTCCGCGTGCTGCTGGCAGAGCAGCTTTACCGCGCGTGGAGCATCACGCAAAATCATCCTTATCATCGGGCGTAACGGTACCGCCCGACGTGCCCGCTTGCCCGCCACGCCGGTGAGCGGCACGGCCCTTCCCGTTCAGGTGATCATGTCCATTCCATCATCGCTCGATCCGGCAGCGTCCAGCCTGTCGACACACGAGGCATCCGGCGCCAACGACGCCTGCCCTGCCACGCCGCGCCATTCGTTTATTTATCTTGCGTCGCAAAGTCCCCGCCGTCGAGCGCTGCTGGAGCAGATCGGCGTGCGCTTCGAGTTGCTGCTCGCGCAAGAGCACGAAGATGCCGAGGCACTGGAAGCCGAACGGCCAGGCGAATCTGCGCAGGACTACGTGGTACGTGTGACGCTGGCCAAGGCAACGGCCGCTGGCGCACGCCGGAACCGACTGCTAGCCCGACAACACGATACAGCGCCGGCGCCGATTCTTGTAGCCGACACCACTGTGGCGCTCGATGACGAAATCCTCGGCAAACCGAGCGACGTCGATCACGCGTTGCAGATGCTCAAGCGCCTAGCCGGCCGCGCACATCGGGTATTGACCGCCGTTGCACTGGTCGGCGCCGATGCCACTGTCACCAGCGCACTGTCCGTGTCGCGGGTGTGGTTTGCCGCGGTGGACGACGCATCGCTGGCGCGCTATGCGCGCAGCGGCGAGCCCTTCGGCAAGGCAGGCGCCTACGGCATCCAAGGCCGCGCAGCCGAGTTTGTCGAGCGAATCGACGGGTCCTATTCAGGTATCATGGGCCTGCCCCTTTTCGAGACTACCGCGCTGCTACGCGCGGCCCGCGTGGCGTTCCAATAAATCATGAACGAAGAAATTCTGATCAACGTCACCCCGCAGGAAACCCGCGTCGCGATCGTCCAGCAAGGCGCAGTACAGGAGCTTCATATCGAGAGAACGCTGTCGCGCGGCCGCGTCGGCAACATCTATCTCGGCAAGGTCGTGCGCGTGCTGCCCGGCATGCAGTCGGCGTTCGTCGACATCGGGCTGGAGCGCGCCGCGTTTCTGCACGTGGCCGATATCTGGCATCCGCGGCTGGCACCCGATGCGGCAGTCAGTGCACCGCAGCAGCCGATCGAGAAGATTGTCTTTGAAGGGCAAACGTTGATGGTCCAAGTGGTCAAGGATCCGATCGGCACCAAGGGCGCACGCCTGTCCACCCAGATCAGCATCGCTGGCCGAACACTCGTCTATCTGCCGCAGGAGCCCCATATCGGCATCTCGCAGAAGATCGAGAGCGAGGTGGAACGCGAAGCGGTCCGCGCCCGACTCACGTCGGTGCTCCCAGTGGACGAAAGAGGCGGCTACATCGTGCGCACGATCGCCGAGGATGCGTCCAGCGAGGCCCTGTCGAACGATGTCGCCTATCTGCGCAAGACGTGGGCCACGATCCAGGCACAGGCAACACGGATGCCGCCGACAACCCTGCTGTACCAGGATCTCAACCTGGCGCAGCGCGTATTGCGCGACTTCGTCAACGACGACACCACGCGGATCCAGGTCGATTCGCGCGAGACATCGCAGATGCTCGTCGAGTTCGCCAATGAGTTCACGCCGGCGGTCGCCTCCAAGCTCCACCACTATACCGGCGAGCGCCCGCTGTTCGACCTGTATAACATTGAAGCTGAGATCCTGCGCGCGCTGTCGCGCCGCGTCGATTTGAAGTCCGGCGGCTACCTGATGATCGACCAGACCGAAGCCATGACCACGATCGACGTCAACACGGGAGGTTACGTCGGCGCGCGCAACTTCGACGACACGATCTTCAAGACCAACCTGGAGGCCGCTCATACGATTGCTCGGCAATTGCGACTGCGCAATCTGGGCGGCATCATCATCATCGACTTCATCGACATGGAGAATGCCGAGCATCGCGACGCGGTGCTTGGCGAGCTAAAAAAGGCGCTCAGCCGAGACCGCACACGCGTCACTGTCAACGGCTTCTCGCAACTGGGTCTGGTGGAGATGACGCGCAAGCGCACCCGGGAATCGCTAGCCCATGTCCTGTGCGAACTGTGCCCAGTATGCCAGGGCAAAGGGCAGGTCAAGACTGCGCGCACGGTGTGCTACGACATCCTGCGGGAGATTCTGCGCGAATCCAGGCAGTTCAACCCCCGCGAGTTCCGCGTCGTGGCAGCGCAGCAGGTCATCGACCTGTTTCTCGAGGAAGAGTCGCAGCATCTGGCGATGCTGTGTGATTTTATCGGCAAGCCCGTGTCGTTGCAGGTCGAGTCGAATTTGAGCCAGGAGCAGTACGACATCGTGTTGATGTAGGGGCACCTGGCTTCACCGGAAATGCAACTGTAGCATGAGCCCGCGAACTGCTTGAACGGGTCCAAGCCAGGTGTCGATGAACTGAATGGGAGAAGGAAAATGGGGCAACGGTGCTCGTGCTGCGGCGAAGCATTCGATTGCGGGGCGGCCGATCCCAGTCGCCCCTGCTGGTGCGCGAACTTTCCACCGTTGCCTGCCCGCGCGCTGGATCCCGAGCAGGGCTGCCTGTGCGCTAGCTGCTTGGTGAGCAAGCTGGCACGCATGCCGGTCGACGCCACCGCGCTGGACGGGGCAAACCGCGTGAACCCGGTCTGTCACAGCAGAGACTACACCGGCTCAGAGGCTTCCTGAGACGGCCACGCGCTCAAACCTAATACGGCCCCGCACCCGTCCTGATACGGCCCGGGTTCAAGCGCCGTCACAGTGGTATGCACATTGGTCACCATAAACGTTTGACCTACACGTTGGTTCCCGCTATAATTCTTTTCTTTCCAGACGCGGGGTGGAGCAGTCTGGCAGCTCGTCGGGCTCATAACCCGAAGGTCGTAGGTTCAAATCCTACCCCCGCAACCAAAATTCTTCGCAAAAAGGCCGGTTCCGCATCGAATCTGCGCCTTCATAACATCTGTTTGTCGAATCCCTTAACTGAAGAAATAATGCGGCTGCATTTTG
Organism: Mycetohabitans rhizoxinica HKI 454; assembly: GCF_000198775.1. NCBI lineage: Bacteria > Pseudomonadati > Pseudomonadota > Betaproteobacteria > Burkholderiales > Burkholderiaceae > Mycetohabitans > Mycetohabitans rhizoxinica. The sequence goes on from NC_014722.1 coordinate 2,139,837, forward strand.
TTGAGCCGCGAACCCGTTCTTCTCAGATATCGTGGGGCTGACGTAACCACGCGCCGAGTGTAGTGGATGCGCGTTGTTAAAGTGGCGTTAATCGACCACTTCATCCATTGCGACACGCCGCGTCGCGAGGTGCCAACCCTGCACACGTGTAGCCTTCAGCGAGCTGCGAATACTTTCGGTTGGCGCATTATCCCAGCATCGCCTCGTCGGCTCAACGCGCGCTCAATGGCGTCTCCAAGATTCTTCAACAGATGCCACCTGTCGGCCACTTGTATGGCTTGCGGCGCGTCACGAGTAATGCCTTCGGCATAGACGCCAGCGCGATCGCGTGACACCAACTGGACTGCGCAATAGCCGCTTAGCCAACTCGCCACCGTCATTGCATTGCGCTCTGGCAGCAGATCCATTGGCCGGCGTTTCTCCAGATCGACCAGTAGGGTACCGTAGAGATGACCGCGTTTGAATGCCCAGTCGTCGATGCCAACCAGGGTCGGCGGCGATGTCGTGGCGATTTGCTTCTGGCCATGGCTCTTGAGCAAACGAAGAATTGTTTCTCTGCTCATGCAGATGCCAAGGCGCTGCACCAATCGAGTGCCTGCGGCACCGCTGAGCGCGTGACGCGATGGCCACTACACGGCAGGCTCTCAACGCGTCGTCGGTACTCTGCGTGTATCCGGGAACTTGTCACTGAAGGACTGATTGCATTTGCGTTGAAGCAGGCAAAGCTGGGCATGCCGGTGGCAGAAGTGGTGCCGCAAGATTGGCATCAGCGATGCGACGTTTTACAACTGGCAGCCTTGGCCCATCGGAGCTACGTTAGTTGAAGCAATTTGAAGAGGAGAACGCGAAGCTTAAGCGGCTGATGGCAGACCTGTTGCTGAACAAAGCCATGTTGCAGGACGAGCCTGTCAGATTTTTAGTGTGCCTGAGCCTGTCAGAATTTTAGTGTGCCGAGGTCATGAGACGATAACGGAAATAACGTTCTATGACCGATGCAACCGTGACCAAGAGTAAGAATGCGAAGGCGCCGAAGCTGTTTCCCGATGAACTGATTGACCAACTGCTGGCGCAGGTGCAAAGCAAGGATGCCGAGTCGATTCTGGGCGAATCGGGCTTAGCCGGGCAACTGAAGAAGCAACTGGCTGAGCGCATGCTCGCGGCGGAACTGACGCACCATCTGGAAAGCGAAGTCGAGCAAGGTAAGGATGGCAATCATCGCAATGGGAGCAGCCCCAAGACGGTGATCACGCCCAGCGGCGAACTGAAGTTGGCTATCCCCCGTGATCGGCAGGCCAGGTTCGAGCCACAGCTGGTGGGTAAATATCAGCGCCGGCTGCCCGGTTTTGACGATCACGTCATTAGCCTGTATGCGCGCGGCATGAGCGTGCGCGAGATTCAAGGCCATTTGCGGGAACTGTATGGCCTTCAGGTGTCGCCCGATCTGATTTCGAGCGTCACCGACGAAGTACTGGCCGAGGTCGAGCAGTGGCAACAGCGACCACTCGAGGCGATGTATCCGATCGTGTATTTTGACGCGCTTCGATTGAAGATCCGCGACGAAGGCACGGTCAAGAACAAGGCGGTGTACCTGGCGCTGGGCATCGGGGCCGACGGCCGCAAGCAAGTGCTGGGTTTGTGGATCGAGCAAACCGAAGGCGCCAAGTTCTGGCTGAAGGTGTTCAACGAGTTGAAGAACCGCGGCTTGCACGACATCCTGATCGCGGTGGTCGATGGTTTGCGCGGCTTTGCTGAAGCGATCGAGGCGGTGTACCCGGCTGCGCAAATCCAGACCTGCATTGTTCATCTGATCCGCAATTCGCTGAAGCTGGCCAGCTGGAAAGAGCGCAAGCCTCTGGCTGCCGCGATCAAGCCGATCTATCAGGCCGCCACGGCCGAGGCAGCGGCAGCGGCGCTCGACGCTTTTGCGCACAGCGAATGGGGCCGCAAATTCCCTACCGTCGCGGCCATGTGGCAGCGCCAATGGGAACAGGTCATACCCTTTTTCGCCTATCCGCCCCAGGTGCGTCGAATCGTATATACGACAAACGCTATCGAGAGCATGCACATGCAGTTGCGCAAGATCGTCAAGAACCGCGGCCACTTCCCAAGCGACGAAGCGGCCAGCAAACTACTGTATCTGGCCTTGCGCAACATCGAAAAGGACTGGAAGATGCCACCTATCACCTGGCAGCAAGCCGCCAATCAGTTCGCGATCCTGTTCGGCGAACGATTCACTTGCGCCATCAGCTGAGATTTTTTAACCGACCTCAGCACACAAAATTTCTGACACCTCCGTGTGCCTGGGATAACTTAAAACCACATCGATTAACCCGACACTTTAACTCAATAATGGCGCGCACTGTTGGCGATCTGCAGTGACTACGCTTTGCGCACGCTCGGCGCCTATTCCCAAACTGGAGGCCATTGACGAGCAACGTGCACGACGTTCAACACCCGCACCCTGTCGCCGGCCACATCATAAACCACAATGTAATTCCGATGTGCTACTAGCTCACGGGTGCCGACAGCGCGACCAAGCCGGCCCAGACTGGGGTGTTCGATTAAAAGTGCGGCTTTTTCCGAAAACAATTCATCGATGGCCAATGCGGCGACCGGGTTATCCGCTTCAATGTAACCATAGATCGCTTCACGATCCTGCATTGCCTCCGGCGTCTAAAATAACTCCATCACTTAGCCGCTTCGATACGGCGACGTGCCGCGGCGCGCCGAGCCGCGAACTTGGCTTCAACCTCGGCGGCCGGAATCAGATTACCGGCATCCGCTGAAGTCTGGGACTTTTGCACCTTGGCACGCAACCAAGCGTCATACTCCGACGCCTCCTTCTGCTGACGCACGTAATCTCGCATGAAATCGCGTAACAGTTGCGCGCCGGTACGATCTTGGCCTCTGGCCGCCGTCGAAAATTCGTTTTTTAGCGTCTCATCGACTCGAAAAGTAAAGGTTGCCTCGCTCATGCCCCTCTCTCTCCTGTATTACTTTTTAATTACGTTGTAACACAATCTTGTGGTAATGGAAAAGCACCATCCAGCGGCAATGTTCTCCGGCGCATTGACTTAAAAATTTTTTACGTGCATGTTGCCTCACGGGATGATGTCACTGCCGAGTAATTGTCACTCTTCGATGTTTTGCGTTGAAGGCCGGCGCAGCTGCGCGCCGGAATACAGGCCACGTATGCTCGAACGGATTTTCCCGGCTGCGCCAAGTGTGGACAACGCGCGCTTTTTGGTGATGCGTCGGCGCCGGGCCAGATACCGAGGTTGCCTCATCGCAATCTCAGTGCGGCAAGTTTCGTCGCGCCCCTTTCTCGATGTGAATCGGCCAGCCAGCACCGAGTTGCCGACATTAGCGTAACGTGAACATTGTTATCTTGCCGTTCAAGCCGTCTTGCCATGCCTGTGTTACTAAACATATACTGTCCATAAATGTTCAGTTTCTGTAAATCATCAAATGCTTGTTCGAGAACTGATCACGGCCATGGACCGGTGGGACAAGGCAGGGATTTGGGCGTATTCGTTAAACACGCTCCGTCTCCTATTCCCGGAGAACGAACGCGCTATGCTCAAGGCGCTCGCACGCCACGAGCGTGCCGGACTGATTACGCATGTCGCACGCGGCCTCTATGTGAACCCTCGTGCGAGGTCAATGCCACCCGATGCATTGAACGCTCTGGTGCCGTTCCTGCGGCCTTGGGATTTCAACTATCTCAGCCTAGAGTCGGCGCTCTCTGAAGCGGGCTGGATCTCCCAGATTCCCTCTCGACTCACCATGATGACCACTGGCCGCAGCCAAACGTTTGAAACGCCCTATGGAACATTGGAGTTTGTCCACACCGCGCAACGCCCCGACAAGCTGCGCAGTGATCTCATATTCGACGCTCGACGCGAACTTGCCGTCGCGACCCCGGCCCGCGCACTGCGCGACTTGAAACGCGTCGGGCGCAATCTCGATCTAGTCACCCTTCATGGAAACCAGAATGCTCCTACGCACACGCACTGATCTTTTGGCCCTTGCGGGCCAGTATGCCAACGATCGCAAGGTGCCCACCAATACCATCATGAAGGAGATTCTGCACTACGAGATTCTTTACGCTCTCTTGCAAAGCGGCGCAGCAGCGGCGCTCACGTTTCAGGGCGGTACCGCGCTGCGCCTCTGCTACCAGGGCACGCGGTATTCGGAGGATCTAGATTTTGCAGGCGGTGACAATTTCGATCCACGGTTGATGGCTCCCTTCGCCGAGCTCTTGCAAAAGGAAATTGCCGATGCGTACGGGCTACAGATCGAAATTAAGGCTCCGAAAGAAAAGCCGCCGTCAGACGGAGTCAATGTCACTCGGTGGAGCGCCAAAGTACATATCCCGCAAATCGATCCCAGCGTACCGCAAAACCAGATCATCAATATCGAGGTTGCCAGTGTTCCTGCCCACGATGCAGATTTGGTATCCATCGCGGCGAACTACCCTCACCTACCAGCACCGCATCGTCAACTGATCATCACCGCGGAGACTCCGAACGAAATACTGGCCGACAAACTTCTCGCGCTGGGTGCCCGCCCGTTCCTCAAGGCGCGTGATATTTGGGACATCAAATACTTGACAGACCGGCAGGTCGCTCCAGACATGGACTTGATCGGCAGAAAGCTGCTTGACTACGGTTGGGCCGAAGACGATTTCAAAAAAGCGCTCCAACGCAAGCTGAACCAGCTTGACGACCCAGTTGCAGCTTCCGCCTTTCACAAGGAAATGAGCCGATTCGTCGATGCCGGAGTTGCAGCACAGCTACGTAATGCCGCACTTGTCAGTGGCTTCTTCCGACGAGCCAAAGCGCTAGGCTCAGCCGTGCTTGCGGCAGATCTCGCGGATGATAATTCGCCCCAGCCTCGCCCATGATGCAATGACACCCGAGCCCAGTTGAAAAATCGACTGCGCCGGCACGTCCAACGTCGCAGCACCGCCGCATGCGCTGACCGGCTTTGACCAACCGCGCCGCCTCCAGCTTAAATTCGAGCGTGTAGCGCGCCCGCGTCGTCTTGCTCGTCTTCTTGACGCTTCTTGCTTGAGTTTAAATGCTTAACAAGGGATGCGTTTTTCGGGGGCAACCTCACTGCATAGCACGCACCGCTACGCCGCCCCCTGTTGGTACTGAATCCGATGTAGGTTCGCATACAGACCGTCGCGGCGCAACAGCTCCGCGTGCGTCCCCTCCTCGACGATCCGACCGCCATCGAGCACAAGGATACGATCAGCGCGTTCAATCGTCGACAGTCGGTGCGCAATCACCAGCGTGGTCCGTCCACGCATCAGTACTTCGAGCGCCGCTTGCACATGGCGCTCCGACTCCGAATCGAGTGCCGACGTCGCTTCATCGAGGATCAAAATCGGCGCATCCTTGTAGATCGCGCGTGCAATCGCGAGCCGTTGCCGCTGTCCGCCAGACAATCGCATGCCATTGTCGCCAACCAGCGTATCGATCCCCGCCGGCATCAACGCAACCGCGTCCGTGAGACTGGCTGCGCGTAGCGCGGCATCGACGCGATCGCGCTCCACAGGCTGCCCATAGGCGACGTTGGCCGCGATCGTATCGTTGAACAGCACGACATCCTGACTGACGAATGCGATCTGCTTGCGCAGGTCCGGCAATCGATACTCGGGCAGCGGCACGCCGTCGATCAACACGCGCCCGGCAGTCGGATCGAAGAAGCGGGGCAATAGGTTCACCAGCGTGGTCTTGCCGCTGCCGGATGGCCCGGCCAGCGCCACCATCTCACCCGGCGCAATCTTCAACGAAATGTCGTCGAGTGTCGGCCGCTCCGTGGCCCCATAGTCGAAGCTCACATGGTCGAATTCGACACTGCCGGTCGCACGATCAAGTTTCTGTTCGCCGCCGGCGTTCTCCACCGGCTCGTCAATCAGGCCAAAAATCAGCTCGGCGGCCGTCATGCCGCGCGTCAACGGCTGGTTGACGTCGATCAAGTGCTTCAACGGCGAAATCACGAGCAGCATCGACGTGACGAACGCGACGAATCCGCCGACCGTCGTTTGGTCGTTCGCCGATTGGATCACGGCAATTGTAATCACCACGGCCAAAGCGATCGATGCGAGGAACTGCGTCAGCGGCTGAGCCAGGCCGCCGGAAATTGCCACCCGCATTGCATAGCCACGCAAGCGCCGGCTCATATGCGTGAAGCGGCCCATTTCGTACGGTTCGCCGTTGTGCACCTTGACGACCTTGTAGCCGCCGACCGTCTCCTCGACGATGTACGACAGCTGGTTGGTCAGCATTTGCTGCTCACGATTGAGCCGGCGCAAGCGCCGGTTGATCTTGCTGACCAGCCAGCCGATCGCCGGCAGGATCACCGCAACGATTAACGTCAACCGCCAATTCAGGTAGAACAGATAGCCGAGCAGGAACACCACCGTCAACGAATCGCGCACGAGCGTGACTAGCACGTTTGTCAACACGTTGAGCACCTGGTTCACCTCGAACACGATCGCATTGATGATCGTGCTGGCCGTTTCACGTTGGAAAAAAGCGGCCGGTGCGCGCAGCATTGTCTGGAACATCTGCAACCGCAGGTCCAACAAAGCGCGGTTCAGCACGTAGGATAATAGGTAGCCAGACGCGTACTGTGCAAGCCCGCGACCCAGCGCGAGCCCGATGATCGCCACCGGAACATACCAGCGAACCGACGAACCCGGGTCCTTCGTGCCGAAACCCTTGTCGATCAACGGTTTGAGCAACGCCGGAATGCCCGCCTCGGCCGCCGCCACCAGCCCCATCGATACGATCGCGAGCACGACAGCCCACCAGTACGGCCGCACGATCCGGCCGATGCGGGCCAGTACATCGACGTGCGCGACGGGCTTGGCCACGCTACTGGCCACGCTGTTCTCAGGTGTAGTCAAATCAATCCTTTCGGTGGTGTCAGCGCTGCGGATACTGGATCTCGACAGCGCCCGCGCTGAATTCGGCACGTAGCAGGTTGAGAAGGTCATCGCTGGGCCTCACGCGCCACGCGTCGCCCAGCGTCGAGTCGCATTGCGCGCCAACGCCCTGGTAGCGGATTCTGACCCGCAAGCCGCCCGGCTCTGGGCCGCCACGCACGTCGCCGTTGCGACGCCCGTTGCTGCCTTCGCCCGCCGGGCCACGCGGTGGGCCACCGGCATGGCGCGCCCGGCCCGACGTGCCGGCAGCCACCGGCATCTGTTCGGACTGCGGGGTCGCCGCCAGCCGGTGCGGTTCGAGCAAATCACGCAACCGCCTCGGATCCGCATTGCCATTGACCGACAGCAGTAGCGAGTCCGCATAGCGGCGGCGTGCGCGCTCCAGATCCATGACGATGTCCACGGTAAAGCGAATGCCGCCGGTAAAGCTGTCGTTGCGCGCCTGTCCCTGCACGACCAGCAGTTCGTCTTCCTTGAAGATCGGGCGGTTCGCGTCGTAGATCTCGTTGAAGACCGTGACCTCGCACTGGCCAGTGCCATCATCGAGCACCGCGACTAGCATCTTGCCGCGTTGCGTCATCTGCGTGCGCATCGCGGTAATCACGCCGGCGATCACCTTGTCGCGCCCTTCCTTCAACTCCCCGATTTTCTGGCGCACGAAGCGTCGCACTTCGTCCTTGTATGCGTCGAACAAATGCCCGGAAATATAGAAGCCAAGCGCCGCTTTCTCCTCCTGCAGCTTGCGCTTCTCGGTCCACGCCGGCTCGTCGACCAACTCATGCTGATGGCCGCTCGAGCCATCGGGCATGTCGAATAGGCCGCCCTGCAGCGCATTGGCGCTCGCCTGCTCAGCCGCCTCCATTGCCAGCGGCACCGACGCGAGTAGTTGCGCCCGGTTCTCGTGCAGCGAATCGAATGCGCCGGCCCGGATCAGCGCCTCGATCGTGCGGCGATTCACAATGCGGCGATCAACGCGCTCGCAAAAGTCGAACAGGTCGCTGAACGGCTGCGACTCACGAGCCCGTAGGATTTCCTCGATCGCGTTCTGCCCACTACCCTTGATCGCGCCAAGGCCGTAACGGATCGTCTTCGAGCGCTTGCCCGGCGCATCGGCCACCGGCTCAAAGCGGTAGGCCGACTGATTGATGTCCGGCGGCAGCACCGCCAGATGGTTCGCGATGCAGTCCTCAAAAAGGATCTTCACCTTGTCGGTGTCATCCATCGCGAGCGACATATTGGCCGCCATGAATTCGGCCGGATGATGCACCTTGAGCCAAGCGGTGTAATACGCGAGCAGCGCGTACGCCGCCGCGTGCGACTTGTTGAAGCCGTAGCCGGCGAACTTCTCCATCAAGTCGAAGATCTCGTCGGCCTTTTCCGCGCTCAAGCCATTCTTGGCCGCTCCTTCACGGAACAACTCGCGATGCTTGGCCATCTCCTCGGGCTTTTTCTTGCCCATCGCGCGACGCAGCAAGTCCGCGCCGCCGAGTGAATAGCCGCCGATGATCTGCGCCATCTGCATCACCTGCTCCTGATAGACCATGATGCCATAGGTCTCCTTCAGGATAGGTTCGACGCGGGGATCCGGATATTCGACCATTTCCCGCCCATGCTTACGTGCACAAAAGCTCGGAATCAGATCCATCGGGCCCGGCCGGTACAACGCAACCAGCGCGATGATGTCCTCGAAGCGGTCGGGCTGCGCATCCTTGAGCATGCCTTGCATGCCGCGGCTTTCCAACTGGAACACCGCCACCGTATTGGCGTTCTTCAGGATTGTGAACGACGCGGGGTCGTCCAGCGGCACCTGCGCGAGCGACCAGTCCTGCTTGGACGGATCCAGTCGCCGGATATACCGCTCGGCCCAGTCAAGAATCGTGAGCGTGGTCAATCCGAGAAAGTCGAACTTGACGAGCCCGACGGCCTCGACGTCGTCCTTGTCGTACTGACTGACGACGCCACCGTCGTCACCCTGCGTGTACAGCGGACAAAAATCAGTAAGCTTGCCCGGCGCAATCAGCACGCCACCGGCGTGCATGCCGACGTTGCGCGTCAACCCTTCGACGCGTTGCGCGAGTTCGAGCAACTGGCGCACCTCGTCCTCGTTGTCGAATCGCTCCTGCAGCTGCGGCTCCTCCTTCATCGCGTCGGCAATGGTCACATGCTTGCCGGGTTTGAACGGAATCAGCTTCGCGACACCATCGGTGAAGTTGTAGCCCAAGTCCAGCACGCGGCCAATATCGCGCACCGCGGCCTTTGCTGCCATCGTGCCAAACGTGGCGATCTGCGACACCGCATCGGCACCATACTTGCTCTTCACATACTGGATCACGCGATCGCGGCCATCCTGGCAGAAGTCGATGTCGAAGTCCGGCATCGAGACACGCTCGGGATTAAGGAATCGCTCGAACAGCAGGTTGTAGCGCAACGGATCCAGATCCGTGATCCCGAGCGCGAATGCCACCAGCGAACCGGCGCCCGACCCCCGTCCCGGCCCCACCGGCACCCCATTGTTCTTGGCCCAGTTGATGAAGTCCGCGACGATCAGGAAGTACCCCGGAAAACCCATCTTGATGATGGTGTCGCATTCGAACGCCAGCCGCTCTTGATACGTCTGGCGCCGCGCGTTACGTTGCGTCGCGTCCGGAAACAGCTGCTCGAGGCGCTGCTCGAGTCCAGTCTTGGACAATTGAACCAGGTAATCGTCCAGCGACATCCCGTCCGGTGTCGGGAACAACGGCAGCTTGGGCTTGCCCAATTCGAGCGTCAGGTTGCAGCGCTTGGCGATTTCCACTGTGTTGGCCAGCGCCGACGGGATATCGGCAAACAGCTCGCCCATCTGCTGTTGCGTGAAAAAGTACTGGTCCGTCGAAAACCGCTTCGCGCGTCTCGGGTTGGCGAGTATGTCGCCTTCGGAGATACACACACGCGCTTCGTGCGCGGTGAAGTCCTCCGGCGTCATGAACTGCACCGGATGCGTCGCTACTACGGGCAGCTTCAACTGCGCAGCAAGCTCCACCGCCTGCTGCACATAAGCTTCGACACCCGGTTGCCGCATCCGCTGCAGCTCGATGTAAAACGCATTCGGGAAAATCGCTGCCCAACGCTGTGCATGGCGTGTGGCCGCCTGCACATTGCCCGCGGCCAGCGCGATGCCGATGTCACCGTGTTGCGCACCGGACAACGCCAGCAGGCCTTCGGCAAGACCCGTTTCGAGCCACTGGCAATCTACCTCGGCCCGGCCGCGGTACTGGTTCGTCAACCACGCGCGGCTGAGCAACTCGCACAGGTTGAGATAGCCACGCCGGTCCTTGACGAGCAACAGCAGCCGTGCCGGCTTGTCGCGATCGTCGGGATTCGAGACCCAGACGTCGGCACCGACGATCGGCTTGACGCCGTGCGCACGAGCCGCCTTGTAAAAACGCACCAGACCGAACGCGTTGGCGAGATCGGTCAGTGCAAGCGCACCTTGCCCGTCTTCCGCTGCCCGCTCGACCGCGTCGTCAAGACGCACGATGCCGTCGGCAATGGAAAACTCGGAGTGAACGCGCAGATGGACGAAGCGTGGATCAGACATACGGGTATTTTACCTTGCGGGGAGCGACGCCGGCCGTCATGCCGCAGCGCCGGCCCTCACGACAGCATACCGGCCTGCACCAGGCGGCCCAGTCAGCAAGACGGCTTATGTGAGCGAGACGGCCTATGTGAATAAGCGCGAGCGCTCGCTGGCCAACCGGCCGATGCGGTCTGGGCGACGGATCGGCGATAATACAACCCTATGACGTACAACCCTATGACGCCGGTGCCATCCCGGTCGACGCGCGGCCCAAGTACCCTCCTGCCCACGGTCGCCGCACGGCCACATTGATTTCTGTTTTCGCCAAGAGCAGCACACCATGAGTATCGTCAACCTTGCCGCTTACAAATTTATTTCGCTGGACGCGATCGACACGTGGCGTCCGGTGCTGCGACAGCGATGCGACGCGCTGGCGCTGCGCGGCACGATCCTGCTCGCGCCCGAGGGCATCAACCTGTTCATCGCCGGCAGCCGCGAGGCAACCGACACGTTCATCGACTACCTGCGCACCGATCCGATGTTCGGCGGTAAGTTCGCGGATTTGCCGTTCAAGCAAAGCCTGTCGGACAAGCAACCGTTCCGACGCATGCTGGTCAGACTCAAGCGTGAAATCATCACAATGAAGTCGCCAGCGATACGGCCCGAAGCCGGCCGCGCGCCGGCGATCGATGCGCGCACCCTGAAGCAATGGCTCGATCACGGGCGCGACGACGCCGGCCGTCCCGTGGTGATGCTCGACACGCGCAATGCGTTCGAAGTCGACGTGGGCACATTCGACAACGCGATCGACTATCGGCTGACGAAATTCAGCGAGTTTCCGGATGCCGTCGCGTCGCATCGAGACGCGCTGGCAGGCAAGACCGTCGTGTCGTTCTGCACCGGCGGCATCCGCTGCGAGAAAGCCGCAATTCACATGCACAACATCGGCATCGACAGCGTGTACCAGCTCGATGGCGGTATCCTGAAGTACTTCGAGGAAGTAGGCGGCGCTCACTACCATGGCGACTGCTTCGTGTTCGATCATCGAACGGCACTTAACCCGCAACTCGAACCGACTGGCACTGTGCAGTGCTTCGCGTGCCGCGCGGTCGTCACCCCGACCGAACAACAATCGCCGCTTTATATCGCCGGCGAACAGTGCCCGCACTGCGCAAACGATGCGCGCCCGTCATCCGAGACATCGGCACAGATCGCCACATGATGCCCGCCCGGTCGGGTCGCGACGGGCGCGGCTTGCTCACTGGTCGTGACATAAAAAACGCTTTGCGATGCAGATGATAACGGGGGCCGCGTCGCCACGCCGCTATCGCGGCCGTTTTGCGCCGTCCCCGAGCGGCCCGCTGCATCAAGGCTCGCTGGTCAGCGCGCTGGCGAGCTACCTAGACGCGCGTGCGCATGACGGCACGTGGCTGGTCAGGATAGAGGACGTCGATATACCGCGCACGGTGCCCGGCGCAGCAGAACACATCTTGAAGACGCTACACCGGCTCGGCATGCACTGCGACGAAACGCCAGTATGGCAAAGCACTCGCACCGCGCTGTACCAGCAAGCGCTCACTCAGTTGGATACAGCGGGCCTGATTTATCCATGCGGATGCACACGCAAGGAAATCGCCGATTCGCTGCTGCGCGCGCACGTTCGGCACACGACACTCGCCTACCCGGGAACATGCCGAAGCGGATTGCACGGCAAGCCAGCGCGTGCGTGGCGCATCCGGGTGCCGGACGGAGAGAATGCGGTGGTCGTCTTCGACGACCGCTGGCAGCATGCGCAGCGGCAGGATCTCGCCACCGAGGTCGGCGACTTCGTGATGAGGCGCGCGGATGGACTCTGGGCCTACCAGCTCGCGGTGGTCGTCGACGACGCGCAGCAACGGATTACCGACGTCGTGCGCGGCGCAGACCTGCTTGATTCCACCGCGCGGCAAATCTACTTACAGCGCTGCCTCGGCTATCCGACGCCCGCTTATCTGCACGTGCCCGTGGTCGTCAATGCGCAGGGCGAGAAATTGAGCAAGCAAACCGGCGCACCACCGATCGACATCGACCGGCCGCTCAACGCGCTATTGGCTGCGGCGTCGCATCTCGGGCTCGCGTTGGCACCGCAGCGATGCAAGACGCTGGAGGCGTTCTATCGCGAGGCCGTGCCCGCTTGGCGCGCGCGCCTGGCGACGCGCGCGTAACACTGTCACGAATTCCGGCGTGGCATGCCGAAGCCGCCCAGCAGCGCAGCTAGCGGTCGCTTCGGCGTCTTCTTGTCGTCTGATGGGCTCGATTCCGCGCGTTCCGACGTCTGGCGGGCCGAAGGCGACGGCTCGTACGGCTTCGTGAAGAAATCGTCGGCCGGCTGGGCGTCACGCATTGACGCGCGCACCCGGTCAGCGACGTGTGCATGACGATCGCGACGGCTATCGCCGCGATCGTCATGATAACGCGAGCGGCCTTGACGGGCCGGCCGGTCCAGCTCGAGCGGCTCGATGGTCAACGCCCGCTTGATCAGTTTTTCGATGTCCGCTAGTTGCTTACGCTCGTTGCCACTAAACAACGACAGCGCGTCGCCGGATGCTCCGGCACGACCCGTGCGCCCGATCCGGTGCACATAATCTTCCGCATTGAACGGCAAGTCGAAATTGATCACCGCCGGCAACTCCGCGATATCCAGGCCGCGCGCGGCCACGTCGGTCGCCACCAAGGCCTCGATCTCGCCGCGCTTGAACGCATCCAACGCCTGCATCCGCTCGCTTTGCGAACGGTCACCATGGATTGCGGTGGCCACCACGCCATCGCGCTCAAGTTGCTTTGCAAGCCGGCTCGCACCGATCTTGCTGTTGCAAAAAACGATCACCTGCTTCAACTCGCGCTGACGAATCAGCTGCACGACCGCTGCCTGCTTGTCCGGCTCGGCCACCTCGAAGACGATTTGCCGCACGTTCGACGCCGTCGAATTACTACGGGCCACCTCGATCGTGACCGGATCGCGCAAGTAAGTCGACGCAAGCTTCTTGATTTCGGCAGAGAATGTCGCAGAAAACAGCAACGTCTGCCTTTGGCTCGGCAGCAGATTCAGGATCCGCTGCAAATCGGGCAAAAAGCCCATGTCGAGCATCCGGTCGGCCTCGTCGAGCACGAGCATCTGCACCTGTGCCAGTGACGTGCTCTTTTGCTGCACATGATCGAGCAGCCGGCCGGGCGTCGCGATCAGGATCTCGACCCCACGGCGCAATTCAGCCGTTTGCGGATTCATATCGACGCCGCCGAACACGACCGCGCTGCGTAGCGCGGTATGCTTGGCGTACGCATGCACATTGGCCGCCACCTGGTCCGCAAGCTCGCGTGTAGGCGTCAGAATCAACGCCCGCACCGGGTGACGCGCAGGAGACGCACTGGTACTGGCGAGCGGCAACAAACGCTGGATGATCGGTAGCGAGAAGCTGGCCGTCTTGCCGGTGCCGGTCTGCGCCGCACCCATGACGTCGCGTCCGGCCAGCACGATGGGGATCGCCTGCGCCTGAATCGGCGTCGGTTTCGTGTAGCCCTGTTCGCCTATCGCCTGAAGAATCGGCGCGGCAAGGCCGAACCCGTCGAATGACAACGGGGCGGCAGCTGGCGCGGAACTGGAGGCGGCGGCGCTTGCCGTAGCACCGCAAGCCCCCGCGTCAGTCGGGACGGAACGTGAGGTAATGGCTGAATCTGACATGTGTGGGCGTTCGCTCAAGCGGCCGCGTGCGCGGCTGCCCCTAATGAAATACCGGAAATAGCCTTAAATTGTAGCACTTTGCGCGGCCACGGCCGGATTCGGCGCGACAGGGCGCATGCATTACGTATCACCCTCAGGCGCAATTCGGTCATGTCCTCGATCGCGTAGCGGATACGTCCACGCACGCGTCAGCCGGCGCCGCGGCCACGTGGCCGATCAACGGCACAATAACCAGCGGCACGATACTCTGGCCCGCCAGCGCGAGCCCACACAGTATACCAACCGCGATTTGAATAGCCGCTACCAGGGAATGTCACCGTCCTGGAGTGTCACCGTTCGTGCCCGGCTCGATCATACACCGCCACTCACCGGTTTGATACGGCTGGCCGCCGTGCGTGCGCGCTCGCGGGCTTCATCGACGCTCGACGCCACCGCCAACGCCACACCCATGCGGCGCTTGACAAAGCTCTGCGGCTTGCCGAATAGCCGCAGGTCCGCGCCCGGCACCGCCAGCGCATCGGCAACACCGTCAAAGCCAATGCCTTTTTCGTCGCGACCGCCATAGATCACTGCCGACGCCCCGGGCGAGCGCAACGCGGGGTCCACCGGCAAGCCAAGGATCGCGCGTGCATGCAGTTCGAATTCGGAAAAGCGCTGCGTGGCCAGCGTTACGAGCCCGGTATCGTGTGGACGCGGGCTGACCTCGGAAAACCAGATCTGATCGCCACGGACGAATAGCTCGACCCCAAACAGCCCACGCCCACCCAGAGCGGCCGTCATCCGCTGAGCGACCTCACGCGCCCGCTCGAGCGCAAGCGGGCTCATGGGCTGCGGTTGCCATGATTCGACGTAGTCCCCGTCTACTTGCAGGTGGCCCACCGGCTCACAGAAATACGTCGCGATCCCACCGCTTGCCGGATCGGTGGCTCGCACGGTGAGCAGCGTGATCTCATAGTCGAATTGCACGAAGCCCTCGACGATCACCCGGCCGTGATGCACGCGCCCGCCCGACATCGCGCAATGCCAGGCCCGCTCAATGTCTGCAGCGCTCCTGAGCACGGACTGGCCTTTGCCGGAGGACGACATGACGGGCTTGACCACGCACGGGTAGCCAATACCGGCGTCGATCGCGGCTCGCAGCGCGTCGAGCGAGTCCGCAAACGCGTAGGGCGAAGTCGGCAATTGCAGTTGCTCGGCGGCCAGGCGACGAATGCCTTCGCGATTCATTGTCAATTGCGTCGCGCGTGCGGTGGGGATCACCTCAGCCAGTCCCTGGGCTTCGATTGCGGCAAGCTCGTCGGTGGCAATCGCCTCGATTTCGGGCACGATCAGATGCGGGCGCTCCTGTTCGACCAGTGCGCGAAGCGCGCGGCCATCGGCCATGTCCACCACGTACGCACGATGCGCGACCTGGTGGCCGGGGGCATCGGCATAGCGATCAACTGCAATCACCTCGACCCCGAGCCGCTGCAACGCGATGATCACCTCTTTGCCCAACTCACCGGCCCCGAGCAGCATCACACGGGTCGCGCCCGGCGACAATGGCGTGCCGAAACGCCGGTGATGAAACGAACTGACGGACATGGATTCTCCTTTGATGTAGCCAAGACCGGTAGTGCGGCATGGCCGGCGATGTTAACATGCTGCCCCTTCGCGCAATACCCGCCGCACACGCAGGTTGCATCGGCCATCGGTACGCGGTCAGGACCGGTGGTCGCCACGGCATTCACATCGAGCAGTTAAACTTGCTCTTTGGTTCGCGATCGTCGTCCGGCAGTGCGGCACCTACTCTCTCTGACTGATTCTATTCAAGCATGCTCAGCGTGGTTCTCGGCGGATTCGGATTTTCCACAGCCTGGCTCATCGTCTTCACGTGGCGACTCGCGCGTGCGCTGTGGCCGGGTGGCGCCGGCCTGCAAGGGCCCGGGACGATCCGCCTGTGGCTCGGCACCGTCGTCGTCTTGGTCGCCAGCAGCGCGCTGGAGGCGCGGCTCGCCACGCATGCCGCGTACGACACGATCGGCCGTACAAGCGCTGCGAGCCTGGCCGCGCTGCTGGGCACACCCGCGTCGATCGTCGTGTTCACGCTGTTGTGGATTGCCGCGCTGCCGTGGCTGTTTGGCACCCAATGGCCACAATGCTTCGCGTACCTGGACCGTACTTTCGGCCTAGGCATCGGTATCGGCACACGCCGCACGTCGCGCGACGAACGACACGAAAGTCCGACACATCGCCCCACCGGCGGCGACGAAACGCATGGTCCGCGCGAAATTTATTTTCGCGTGCCCAGCAACGGCGGTTTTGGCCCGAACGATACGCGTGGCAAGCGTGCGTGCGCATCCCACTGGCCCGACGCGCGCCGCGTGCCGAAGCACCTAGGCATGACACGCGGTTTCACGGGCCCGTCACCGAACGCCCGGTTTGAGTCGGCGGGCCCATCGGTAAGCCTTCATGACCACGGCCGCGGGCCGACGATTGCGTCGCCCGCCGCCACGTCGCCACCCGCGGTGTCGCCAGTGGCCACCCCGGCGCCGTACGCTGCCCCCGCGCACGGCGCCTCGAAGGTTCTTTCACGCGGCAGGAACGCACCGCTGCAGACAGGGGGAACCCTACGCGCGACGATGCCGGCCTCACCGGTGCGGCTGGCCGTGCCCCCGTACGCGGCCCATTCACGCACCGTCCTGCGCACGGCCGTGCTCGACGGTAACGAAGCGCGCCGCACGACGCCGCGCGGCGGCGCCCCCGCCGCGCCCGCTCCCCGGCAAGCGCCGTCGCGCACACCGCCGCGCCCGTATCGGCCGAGCGACAACTACCTAGACCGCGCCGCGGCACCGCACGGCAGACTCGCGAGCGGACCTGCGCAACTGGACGGCGTGTTCACCCCGCCGCCTGCACCGCCGGCGCCGCCAAGCATCGTGGCAGCACTGCGCGCAATCGAGCAACAAGCAGCCCAATGGAGCGCGCTCGCCGGCGCAAACCTCGACCGACGAGCAGGTCGCAACGGCAACACGGCCACCGCGCTGCCAACAGCGCCCGTGCCTGCTGCGTCACCGCTGGCTCAATCCTCGTCGAAATCTGCGGCAATGCCTCACGATCCGGCTCCGTCGGCATTCGCTCCAACGTCCGCTGTTACGTCTTCGTCCGCGTGCGCGACGCCGCGATTGGATCCGGACCAGCCAAGGCTCGCTGCCCCACCGGATGCAATCCCACCGGACGCAGCCACGCCGGAATCCGCTCCCACACTGCTGACCCAATCATTGTCGAAATCTGCCTCACCACCACTGGCCCCCCTCCCGCCAGCGCGTGCCGAGATGCCTTTGGACACCCTTCGATCGCCTGAGCTGCGCGTAGATGCGCCGGCGGTTAACCCTGTTTCATTCGATACTGAGTCCACACCGCCATGGGTGCAGGCTCCCACGGACCCTCCTCCGTCCGCGTCAGACCTGCCCTCCGCCGCTCTCCCACCGGTCATCCCGCCGACTACCCAGGTTGCGGCAGTTGCCGCTGCCGTCTGCGCATCGGCGCCCTTGCCGGCGTCGGCGCCAATGCCCACACCTGGGCCGATGTCCACGCCCGGGCCGATGCCCACGCCCGAGCCGATGCCCAGTCCCGACGGCGGCGCGCCGGTTTCTGCTACGGTGCCTGCCGCACCCGAGGAAACCCTGCCGGCGGCAAGCCCCGCCCCAAAGCGCAACGCGTTCCCATTCCAGGCGAGCGCCGCCTCGCCTATCGAATTGCCGGCCCTGGCGCTGCTCACAAGCGGCTCGGACATCATCGAACCGGTATCCGAGGCAGCGCTCGCCGCGACCGGCCAGTTAATTGAGCAGCGGCTCAAGGAGTTCAAGGTGCCGGTGTCCGTGATCGGCGCTTCGGCCGGCCCAGTGATCACGCGCTTCGAGATCGAGCCGGCACTGGGGGTGCGCGGCAGCCAGATCGTGGGCTTGATGAAGGACTTGTCACGCGGCCTCGGATTGACGTCAATCCGCGTGGTCGAGACGATCCCGGGCAAGACCTGCATGGGACTCGAACTGCCCAACGCCCGACGGCAAGTAATCCGGTTGGCGGACATCCTCGCGTCGCGCGAATACGCGGACTCGTCATCGCAACTCACGCTCGCGCTGGGCAAGGACATCACGGGCGAGCCGGTCGTGACCGACTTGGCACGCGCGCCGCACATGCTCGTGGCCGGCACCACCGGCTCGGGCAAGTCGGTGGCGATCAACGCGATGATCGTATCCTTGCTGTATAAGGCAACGCCGCGGGACGTCCGGCTGATTATGATCGACCCGAAGATGCTGGAACTGTCGGTCTACGAGGGCATCCCGCATCTGCTTGCGCCGGTCGTGACCGATATGAAGCTCGCGGCAAACGCACTGACGTGGTGCGTCGCGGAAATGGAGAAGCGCTATCGGCTCATGTCCGCGCTCGGTGTGCGCAACCTCGCGGGCTTCAACCAGAAAATCGTCGATGCTGAACAGGCCGGACGCAAGATCGGCAATCCGTTCTCGCTAACGCCGGACGCACCGGAGCCGCTTGCTCCCCTGCCCATGATCGTGGTGGTCATCGACGAGCTAGCCGACCTCATGATGGTGTCCGGTAAGAAAATCGAGGAGTTGATTGCCCGGCTCGCGCAAAAGGCCCGGGCTGCCGGGATCCACTTGATCCTAGCCACACAACGGCCGTCGGTTGACGTGATCACGGGTCTGATCAAAGCGAACATTCCGACACGGGTGGCATTCCAAGTTTCGTCCAAGGTGGACTCGCGCACCATCCTCGATCAGATGGGCGCGGAATCGCTGCTCGGCCAAGGGGACATGCTGTTCCTGCCGCCCGGCACCGGCTACCCGCAACGGGTCCACGGTGCCTTCGTCGCGGACGACGAAGTCCATCGCGTCGTCGAACATCTGAAGCAGTTCGGTGAACCGGAATACGAGGAAGGCATCCTAGCTGGCGTGCCCGGGGACAGTGCGGCCACGGACCTGTTCGGCGAAGCGCCCGATGCAGAGGCCGATCCGCTGTATGACGAGGCCGTGGCATTCGTGTTGCGCAGTCGCCGCGCGTCGATCTCATCGGTGCAACGACAGTTACGCATCGGCTACAACCGCGCTGCCCGTTTGGTCGAGCAAATGGAAGCGGCCGGACTGGTGTCGTCAATGGGCGTCAACGGCAGCCGCGAAGTGCTCGCGCCGGCGCCCACGGATTGAGTCGCCGCGCCTGCGGCGCACGCCCCTCGACGCGCGCTGCCGTTCTCGAGACGGCACCCCGGCCTCGCCTACGCGCCTGGCTCGTCGAGCGGAACGAATTCAAAAAATGCCGGCGAGCCGATCTCCAGCCGCTTGGGATCAGGCTTCAGCAAGCCGGTCTGCGTGTCGCGCGCGAACAGGTACGCT
This sequence comes from Mycetohabitans rhizoxinica HKI 454, assembly GCF_000198775.1. Classification (NCBI taxonomy): domain Bacteria; kingdom Pseudomonadati; phylum Pseudomonadota; class Betaproteobacteria; order Burkholderiales; family Burkholderiaceae; genus Mycetohabitans; species Mycetohabitans rhizoxinica. The sequence continues at coordinate 2,159,462 of NC_014722.1, forward strand.
ATATCGCTCAGTTAATTGCCCACGATCAGCCACCGCCCGCTCGGGGGTCGATCCGGAATTCACGCGGCGCGCTGCCCAGACTCGACTGACGACCCACGAGGCCCAGGCGGCCGTTGTCGGCACCAACCGAATAGATAACGATTTCATTGGCATCACCGCGGTGGGTCGCATACAGGAAGCGGCCGTCCGGCGACAAGTGGATCGCGCCGCCACCCACCTTACCGCGAAAGCCCGGCGCACTCAACGGCACAACCTGGCACTGCATGAGCCGGCCGGCCGCGTAATCGAATACCGTGACGGTCGCGCTCAGCTCCTGCGTCAGGTACGCATGGGTGCCGCTCTTGTCAAAGATTAGGTGTCGCGGCCCCGTCCCGCCCTTCATGACCGTATAACGCCAGTCGGTCGGACTGAGCAGGCCACGGCTGCCCTCGACCGGACTGAACCTCATGCGGCACGAAGAGCCGATGGCCAAGACCGCCGCCGGCGCGGCCAGCCTCGTTCCGCGCTGGATGCGCCGCAATAAGGGACACGCTCGCCATTCATTTGCTGCATTGCACCAACCTGCGATTGTCCGATATGATCGGATATCAGGATTGGACACGTCGTCCCACGCCCGGCCGCCCGCGTGTCTCGCGCGGGCGGCAAAAAGCGCTCAGCATCGACCGGCGCCGTACCCATGGCAGTGAGAATCGACCCACATGCCGTAACCGGAGCAAGCATGCTCTACCAATTTCACGAATTCCAGCGTGCGCTGCTGAGCCCGCTGACTGCTTGGGCGCAATCCGCGTCGAAATCGTTCGCGAATCCGGCCAGTCCACTCGCCTACGTCCCTGGTGCATCGCACTGGGCCGCCGCCTACGAGTTGCTGTACCGGCTCGGCAAGGACTATGAGCGTCCCGAATTCAACATCAAGCAGATTGAGAAGGACGGTCGCAGCATCCCGATCGTCGAGCAGACGATCCTGGAAAAACCGTTTTGCCGGCTGCTGCGCTTCAAGCGGTATTCCGACGACAGCGACGCCGTATCGCAACTAAAACATGAACCGGTCGTGCTGGTCTGCGCGCCGCTGTCCGGGCATCACTCGACGCTGTTGCGTGACACGGTGCGCATGCTGCTGCAGGACCACAAAGTCTACATCACTGACTGGATCGATGCACGGATGGTGCCTCTCGAGGCCGGCGCGTTTCATCTGGACGACTACGTCGAGTACATCCAGGACTTCATCCGGCACATCGGCGCGAAGAACCTGCACGTAATCTCGGTATGCCAGCCGACGGTGCCGGTGCTCGCGGCGATTTCGCTGATGGCCAGCCGCAGCGAGAACACGCCGCGCACAATGACGATGATGGGTGGGCCGATCGATGCCCGCAAGAGCCCGACGTCGGTGAACTCGCTGGCAACTCAGCACGCGTACGAGTGGTTCGAGAACAATGTGATCTATACGGTGCCGTCGAACTATCCGGGCGCGGGCCGCAAAGTTTATCCGGGTTTTCTGCAGCACGCCGGGTTCGTTGCGATGAACCCAGAGCGGCATTGGCAATCGCATTGGGCATTCTTTGAGAACCTGGTGCGCGGCGACGAAGACGATGCCCAAGCGCATCGCCGCTTCTACGACGAATACAACGCCGTACTGGATATGGCGGCGGAATATTACTTGGAAACGATCCGCATCGTGTTTCAGGAATTCCGGCTTGCGCAAGGCACTTGGGTCGTCAACGGCGAGCCGGTGCGCCCACAGGACATCACCGATACCGCGCTCTTTACGATCGAGGGTGAGCTAGATGACATCTCCGGCTGTGGACAGACGCGCGCCGCCCACACGCTGTGCACCGGCATTGCGTCAGCGTCACGTCGGCATTTCACCGCGGAGCAATGCGGTCACTACGGAATCTTCTCGGGACGGCGCTGGCGCACGATCATCTATCCGCAGATCCGCGAGTTCATCCATGAGCATGATCACGAGACTGCGGTGCAGACGTAGCGCCGGCGCGCTCGGCTCTCCCACACGGACGGCCGCGATTAAAGTCAGCACGTCGCCAAGGATTGGCTTGACCTGGCATCTAAAACAGTTCGTGCAATCCTGCCACGGATCTGAGCGCTGTGCTTGTCGCAGCCCCGTTTAAATTGGGTATCGCATCGGGCGTGCCGCATCTGGGTTGCCGGACATATCAGCGGCGCTGGCGTTCAGGCAAGGGAAAGTTGCAACTGAGCCGTTAATTTTGATGGGGCGATTCAGGCTCCTCCGGTGCGTTATCCGCTATGTTACCCAGAGTGAGCCCAGGCTGATAAAACGCCTGGGGAAGGTACGATGATTTGAGTCGCTTGGTTGCTTCATCGTTCTTCGATGCCGTTGGCGGGCGCTTTATGCTTGCGTGAGTCCGCAATGGCGCTACATCGTCAACCCCAACCGGTACTCGCATAATAGATGGGAAATCCGAAGGCGCGACTTGTGGCCGCTGCCGAGCCGTATCAACGGTACGCAATGGCGCGCCACCCGTAGCCGCACTTCGAGACTCATCCAAAGCCTGCGTCGCATCTGCGCGCGCGACGTCCGAAGCCGCGTGTTGGATCAAGCTTAGCCTGATGCCTTCGGCGAACGCCTCATCGTTGGCTGTTTCTATTGCCTGCTCGGACGGCCTTTCGTTTTCTTCCTTCGCGTTTAACTTTAAAAAAATCTCTTGCTGTTTCTCGCTCAAATATCCTCCAAGATTTGGGGGACTAACGGTATTTCGCCGCKGCGRCGACRGCGGAACGACTCGTCTGAGTGGCCGCCGTATCGGAACRRCCCTAAATATTTGGCCGTGGCGGCACGTCCTCAAGTCTTGCAKGCGTAGCATAGCTTGGGGAGGGAGGCTGAGGCATTGGCATATTGGGGTTGATGCCTGGCTCTTGAAACATCTGCCGCGGCACACCGTGATTGGCGAACGCCGGCATCCTGTACCCGGCGCCGTTTGGTTCATGCCAGCCAGCAGCCATCGGAACGTTGCCGTGACTCAGCCATGGAGACGGCGGCACGCTGCCACTGCCAGGCCCGTATGAACCGTACGACGGCATAATCGCACTACTGGATACCGCTGGCATGGATACACCGCCCAACCACTGCGAAATGGCAGACACAATCGAGTTAGGCGATGACTGCGGCGGCGGCAGAACGACCACCACGTGGCTTAAAGGCTGAAAAGGCCCCGACATAACCGATAGGCTAGTGCTCCCCATCGGGGCAAACCATGATGGCGTCACGCTCCCAGGTGGCGGCCCGAATCGTGGCGCGGTAGAAAAGCCTATTGCATTGCCGTGTCCCCAAACATGCGGTGGGTGGGCACCTTGTATAGCGCCGCCCGTACTTGGGGAGGAACTATTCCACTGCGCTTGTTCGGACGGTAGCGCGGCAGCACGCAGACGCGAGCCACACTTTTTCAACCCGCTTAGCAGTGCCGAGACCCCGGCACGCGCTGGAGTGACGCCCGGCTTGTCCTCAGAAGCCGAACGTAGACCTTGCGACTGTGGCAAAGTCTGTCCAGATACATCCAGTTTTAGCCTTTCAAACATACATGCTCCAATGATCGCGTCCTATTCGAATTGTGCGTTGCTGCCTGGCGCCACAGCGTGATTTCGCAATGGCAATCCATCGGCGGCCGTAATCGACAGTCGCGTAGCATGCCCGCAGGGTACGCATTCCCAGTTGGTTTGGCTTCAAATTAATCCGTCTCTTGGTCTACCGAAAATATATTTGGCGCCAACTGCGGCTGATAAACGTTCCTACGGGTTTCGGTCAGCGGTCGATGCACCGGTACGCTTCTCTCCTGGGGAGGTAATACACGGCTCTTCCCCTGCTCCTTCGAGGCATCATCGGGAAGACTAGCGTGTGACGGACTCGCGTGCTTTGAGCGCTGTCCCGATGGCTTTTTAACAGGGGAGTGTTTCAACGTCGAAGATGGCGGAGCCGATGGCGTTTTCGCGGAGACGACTCCCCCCTGCTGGGGGCGTAACATACTCATCTTCCACTGCTCCTTCGAGGCATCATCGGGGACACGAGCTTGTGGCAAATCCACCTTCTCCGAGCGTTGCTTCGGCGGCGCAAATGAACTGCACAATAGCATCTTCGCGGGATCCGGTTGCCGCAGCGATGGGAACGGCTCGTCTTCGTCTAAAGATGCGGTGTCACCTTTCCACACGGGAACACCGAACGACTGGAATGGGCCATTAGGCCCATCGGCACGACCCTCTTTCGAAAACGGTGCGATGACACCTTGTGCTGGCACGTTCATTTGTGACGTCGTTTGCCCTTCCCAAGCCGAAGCAGCTTTGGGAAGGAAGAAGCCGCGGAACATTCGTGCTACAGCGGCCGCGATTGCCTTGCAACGGGCCAACGGCACAGTCGAGAAAGATGTGCTCGCCCGACGCAGCATTTGCGGGAATGAAGACATCCAGCGAGCGCTGGGGTGCTCCCCGGCGTCCAGCGCGGATTGGCGAACCGTCGGCTGCGGGCCATGTACGCCAGAGGCAGCAGGGAACGTCTGATTGCCTTTGACAAGAGCACCGCGCGAACCGAACGCTGCCGGCCTTCCTCCAGGCGGTTGAATGCGCGTGCTCTTAGGCCTAGCCAACGTTTTCAGGGCCGCCAGCGGCCCGTTGGACGCGCAGGGCATCGAAGGACACGGTGTGCTCGCAAAGGAACGCTCATTGAGCCATTGCGGCAACAGCGCTGCTGAGCCGGGAAGTATCGCGACACGGTGGTTGTACAAGTCTGACTCCTGACGCGGCGGTAAATATGGCACCACGCTCCGTCAGCTTAATCGCGGCACGGCGCAACATCAGGTTGCATCCGAACGGCAACGCCGGCAAGCGAATCGACGAACCCCTGTCTCGACGCACTGGGTAGAACCTCGCAACTGCGACGGGCTTAAGCTTGATGCTGACCCTCATCACGACATGCTTGAGCAGCGCACCGCCTGTCGTGCCGCACAGCACAGTGCAGCACAGTGCAGTACAGTACAGCACGAGCATCACCGATGCAGCAAATAAGCCAGCAACATATCCGTATTGAGCCGAACCATCTCGGCATGCTCATCGCCGTGGCCGAAATCTCGTCCCAGCGTCGCATACAGCGTATGCCGATTGGACACGATGTAATAGCCTAAACCGGAGATCGTCACATACAGGCGTAGCGGATCGATGCCGGCCCGGAACAGCCCAGCGCGATGCCCGCGCTCCAGGATGCCGGAAAGCGTCGCGAGCACCGGTGAAACGGTCTCACGAATCCGCGTCGATTTTTGCAGATACCGCGCCTCATGCAGGTTTTCGTTGTTCAGCAAGCGCAGCAGGTCAGGATGCTGACGATAGAACGCCCATATGAAGTGGGCCAGCCGCGTAATGGCCTCCACGGGCGCCAGTCCGTTCAGGTCCAGCGTGCGCTCCGCTTCGGCAAATCCCGTCAGCGCCTGCTCCAGCACTGCGGTGAACAACTGTTCCTTGCTGCCGAAGTAATAGTACAGCATCCGCTCGTTGGTCTCGGCACGACGGGCGATCTGGTCCACGCGCGCGCCGGATAATCCACCGTTCGCGAATTCCTCGGCAGCAGCAGCGAGGATGCGGCGCCTCGTGCCCTCGGGGTCCCTTTTGGTTCTCGGCTGGTCCATGTTCAGCTCATGATGCAGTCGCCGCGTTGATCGATCGCGTCACCGCCGGATAGGCCCACGGCGGCAGAGGAAACGGTGCGCCACGCTGGGTTACCGTCCTAACACTGACACGGGAAGCAGTTGGATTATGGCATGCGAGTCCGACGCCGCTATCGGAATAGGCGATAATTGCGTATTGATAAAATATGCGTCACGCTTCTCGACGCGGCCAGGTTCCGACACTGTGACTGCTTCTTCGTCGCTCGCGGATCGGATCGACGATCTGCTTCCCCAAACTCAATGCACCAAATGCGGCTATAGCGGCTGCCACCCCTATGCGCAAGCCGTGGCCGACGGCACGGCGAGCTACAACCAGTGTCCGCCCGGAGGACAGCAAGGTATCGTCCGGCTGGCGTCATTGCTCGACAAGCCGATCATCCCGCTCAATCCAGCCAACGGCGTCGAGCGCACCCGGCCGCGTGCGGTAATCGATGAAACCGTTTGCATCGGCTGTACGTTATGCATGCAGGCATGCCCGGTCGATGCCATTGTCGGCGCCCCGAAGCAACTGCATACGGTGCTGGCAGATTGGTGCACCGGCTGCGACCTGTGCGTCGCGCCGTGCCCCGTCGATTGTATCGAGATGGTTCCGGTGACCGGCACTGCCACCGGATGGGACGCATGGTCGCCGCAGCAGGCCGATGCGGCCCGACGCCGGCACGCGCAGCGCAATGCGCGGCTCGATAAAGAGCGTGACGCAGCGCAGCAGCGCGCCGCCGCGCGTCGCGCGGCGATGAGCCCGGGTGCCACACCGGTGCCACCGATGCCGGAATGGGCATCGCTCGGCGCGGTGCGCGAAGGCGCAGGTGCGACGCCCGATCGCTCGCACGGCGCGACGCCCGCCGCTGTTGCCGCGGCCGGCATGCTGGCGTCCGAGTCAACGGCGCCGTCGCAGGACAATGCTGCCGCGCGAAAGCAGGCGATCATCCAGGCGGCGCTTGAGCGGGCCCGGAAGAAGAAAGAGGAACTGGCCACCCAGGGGCTCGGGCCGCGCAACATATCGGACATCAGCCCGGCCGTGCAAGCGCAAATCGACGCGGCCGAAGCACGTCGGCGGCGCCTAGGATTAAACTCGGGCGAACGAGCCACCCATACATCGGCGCCGCCCCCGCCGCCGCCCAATGCGCGTAAAGACGGCTCCGACACCGATGCATGATGCGCCATGTGCGCCCGATTGTCCCCTGAAGCGACGACTCTCCATGAATGCCCAAAAGCGCCGCGCGATCTACGAAACGCTGCAAAGCCTGAATCCCCATCCGACGACGGAGCTAGAGTACACGACACCGTTCGAACTGCTGATCGCAGTGATGCTGTCGGCGCAGGCGACCGACATTTCAGTCAACAAGGCGATGCGCCAAATGTTCCCCGTCGCCAACACGCCAAAAACCATCCTAGCGCTCGGCGAGGACGGTGTGGCGCAGTACATCAAGACGATTGGACTGTACCGGACCAAGGCCAAGAACGTCATCGCGACCTGTAGGATCCTGCTCGACAAACACCACGGCGAAGTGCCGGCTGATCGCGAAGCGCTCGAGGCCCTACCGGGAGTGGGCCGCAAGACGGCGAACGTCGTGCTGAACACTGCATTCGGGCACCCGACGATCGCCGTGGACACCCATATCTTCCGCGTCGCGAACCGCACCGGGCTGGCACCCGGCAAGGACGTGCGGGCGGTGGAGGTGGCGCTGGAAAAGCTCACGCCGGTCGAATTCCGCCATGACGCGCACCACTGGCTGATCCTGCACGGCCGCTATGTATGCCGCGCGCGACTGCCTGAATGCTGGCATTGCGCGATCGAGCCGCTGTGCGAATTTAAGAGCAAGACACTCGCTCCCACTCAATGATGCCATGATTGCCGCCAAAGCACCGCAGATATACTGATCTGAAGCGTGCGTCGTAGCTGGGCCACAGTGCCGTGGCTGGGCAGCGATGAGCATAGCGGTGCGACGATGCGGCACCACGACAACGCTCGGCGTACAATAAAGCATTGCGCGGCTACGCGTGCCAAGTGGTTCCAGTGCCTGATGTTCAATCCGAGTCGCGACGAAGTCCGTCGTTTTTTTACTGAGACGTGGCGCAAGCAACGCGCCGGCGAAATCTTAACCCCGCTGCAGAGCATGGCGGCGGACTGGATCGTCCAGCACCCGGAGTACCAAGCCGTCCTAAGCTGCGCCGACGCAGGCGAGCAGCACTACTCGCCCGAGCGCGGCCAGACAAACCCGTTCCTGCACTTGTCGATGCATTTGGCCATCAGCGAGCAGTTGTCGATCGACCAGCCGCGCGGCATCCGCGCCGCACACGAGCGCCTGGCGACGCGCCTGGGCTCGGACCACGACGCCCACCACGCGATCATGGAATGCCTTGGCCAGGTAATTTGGGAAGCACAACGCAACAACGTCCCGCCGGATACCGACGCGTATCTGGCGCTGATCGAGCAGCGCGCGTCCCGGGATTAACGACACGCCGCGTCGCAAGGGCCCAATGAAAACCCCGTGGGAACTCAATTTCCACGGGGTGACATATCGGTTACGCCATCAGCCCACGCGGCCGGCCGACGCGGCGACGACGCCGTGCGTGTTCGCCGGCGGTGTAAGACCGCTACTTCTTCAGCACGAGATCGCCCTTTAGTGACTCGACATACGCGGCAATGTCTTTCAAATCGCTTTCCGACAAGTTCTGCACCTGCGCAGCCATGATCGCATTGTCGCGACCAAAGGACGGATTGCCACCGCCCATTTGATATTGGCGCAATGTCCAATAGGTGTAGTCGGCATGCTGCCCGGCGAGCTTTGGATAATCCGGACTCACCGGCGTGCTCAGTTCCGCTCCGTGGCATGCAGCGCAGTTGGTGCGCTCGACAAGCGCGCGCCCGTTACCGATGTCCGCGGCTTGCGCGGCCCCGATCGACACCATTGCCGCACACGCAGCGACCATTGCCTTGGCGACGCCCGACGCTTCGATGATGCGCTTTTTCATGAGTTCTCCTGTTGCTCGTCTACCGTTCGCCACGTTCCAGTCACCGCTGCGGATTGGGCTGGCTTTCCGGCGTTTGAGCCGCGTAGTACGCGGCCAGGTCGGCAATGTCCTGGTCCGTCAGCGACTTGGCGATCGCCTCCATCGGCGCGAACTTGCGTGAACCCTTCTTGTATCCCTGCAATGCGTTTTCCAGGTACTTCGCGTTCTGACCGCCGAGCATCGGCACTTTGTAGACCTGTGGAAACGCGGCGCGATAGCCGGGAATGCCGTGGCAGCCAATGCACATGGCGACCTTCCCTTGTGCGGCGCGCGCGTTGCCGACCACGTCCGCCGCCGCAGTGCCGGCTGACCCGGCGAGCACCGCAATGGCAGCCATCACGACGAATCTGTTCATAAGCATCTAACCTGGCTGTAGGGGAATATCGGAGCGCTGAAACCGCGCAGGCCTGCACCGCCCTGCTCCGCATGAATCCGCTGGCGTTGAGCAGCCGGCCAAAAAACGGCGTATTGTAACCCCCGACGCGGGGAGCGTCCACTTGAGGGCCGGCACGTGACTGCACGCCGCGCAGTCAATCGTGCTGCAAGCAGCAAGCCGTCTCTGCCTGCGTCAATTGGCCGCAGCGAAATGCAGTATTGGGGGCACTCGATGGCCCACGCTGTCACCGGTCAACGCGCCGATGGCGTGCACGCGCCCTAGGCGCAGTGAGTCAACTGCACGGCCGGTGGCAATGCGGCTTCTACCTTATACTGGCATTTTCGTGCCCCCGCGCCGATCATGCCACCCGACCGTTTCGAAGGTTCTTCACAGTATGGCGTGACCGATGACCTGAAGCTGGCCGTCAACGCCGCGATCACACTCGCGCGTCCGCTGCTGATCAAGGGCGAGCCCGGCACCGACAAGACGATGCTGGCCGAGCAGGTCGCCGCAGGAAAAAGGCACAGATACACACCGCCGGCTAGTTGAGGCGACGGGCGGACTAGACAAGCTAATGGAGCGTCTCAAGTCATTGCTCGATGAGCAAAAGAAGCGGCACGAAGGCGGCAGCAAGTGGATCGGCACCGGCGGCACATCGCCGTTCGGCAATGGCGGCTACCACCCGGAAGGCATCCGGATCGGCGACGACACGGCCGGCAACCGCACCGCGGTCAAGGTCTGGGAAAGCCGGGCGTACCGCAACTACAACGACCAGCTGGAGTTGGGCACCCGTAACATCAAGGTCGCGCTGCGACGATTGCGGCGCTTCGCGCGTGACGATGCCGCCGAGGAGTTGGACCTACCCGACACGATCCGCAGCACCGCCGCCAATGCCGGCTGGCTCGACATCAAGATGGTGCCCGAGCGCCACAACAGCGTGAAAGTGTTGATGTTGCTCAATGTCGGCGATCAGTTCCCCCCTCCATGCGTGGCTGAACCCGAAGCCGGAAGGCTTAGGGGAATATCGGCATTCGGTTGTGGTGATCCGCCAGTTGCTTGGAACCGCATGTACCCGGTCACGCTCGCCGGCATCAAAAGCGCGATGCGCATCCTCAGCAAGTAACCCCTCCCATCTATGACTGCGCCCTCACCACCCGACCCGGCTGCACCGCCCACGCTACGCGCGCCGCTGCGTCCGATCGGTGACACCTCGCTGTCGGCGCTGGTCGCCGGTTTCGTGGCCGCGATGACGGGCTACACCAGCTCGATCGCATTAATATTCCAAGCCGGCCGCGCCGCGCACCTGAGCGACGCCCAGATCTCATCGTGGATCTGGGCGCTGTCGATCGGCATGGCGGTCACGGCCATCGGGCTGTCGCTGCGTTTTCGCACGCCAATCGTCATCGCCTGGTCCACGCCCGGCGCTGCGCTGCTCATCACCAGCCTGCCCGGGGTGCCATACGCCGAGGCGATCGGCGCTTTCGTCGTGTGCGCGGCGCTGCTGACCCTGGTCGGCATCACTGGCCGCTTCGACTCATGGATGGCGAGGATCCCGTCGGGTATCGCCGCCGCCCTATTGGCCGGCATTTTGTTCGAGATCGGCAGTGCGATCTTTGTCCAGGCGAGCCAGCAACGCGTACTGGTGCTCACGATGTTCGTCGCCTACCTTGTGATCAAACGCGTCTGTCCGCGCTATGCGATCGCCCTTACGCTGGTGGTCGGTACCGTGCTGGCCGGCGCGCTCGGCCTGATCGATTTCAGCCATTTAAGCATCGCGCTCGCGCATCCCGTGTTCACCCGCCCGTCGTTCTCCATCGCCGCGTCGGTCAGCATCGGCGTGCCGCTGTTCATTGTCGCGATGGCTTCGCAGAACGTGCCAGGCCTAGCGGTACTGCGCGCGCACGGCTATGGCACGCCATCGGCGCCGTTGATTGCTACGACTGGGATCGCATCGCTGCTGCTGGCACCGTTCGGCTCGCATGGGATCAACCTCGCGGCCATCACTGCGGCGATCTGCACCGGTCGCGACGCCCACGAGGATCCGGCAAAGCGCTACACCGCCGCCGTATGGTGCGGCGTGTTCTACTTGCTGGCCGGCGTCTTCGGCGCGACGATCGCAGCGCTATTCGCTAGCCTGCCCAAGGCACTGATCGTGTCAGTCGCCGCGCTGGCGCTGTTCGGCTCGATCATGACCGGCCTGAACCACGCGATGCAGGATGCCCGGCAACGCGAAGCGGCATTCATTACCTTCATGGTGACCGCCTCCGGGTTCACGCTGCTGTCGATCGGCTCGGCCTTCTGGGGCCTGGTGGCCGGCATCGTCGCGAACACCATCTTGAACTGGCGCCGCTGAACGCGGCGGCAAGCCGGCATCTGGCATCTGGCGTTCGGCGAAACGATGAACCAGTGGAGCATCGGCCGGTCGGACGACTATCGGACACCGCGCGGCTGCGAGACAATGGCAGCAATCAGCGCGGTAACCCGCGATATGACCCGCAAGGAACCTAGCCATGACGACTGCACTGGACCAGTTGAAGCAGTACACGACCGTCGTCGCCGACACCGGCGATTTCCAACAACTCGCACGTTACAAGCCGCGGGACGCGACGACTAATCCATCGCTGATCCTTAAGGCGGTGCAGAAGGACGACTACCGCCCGCTGCTTGAAAAAACCGTACGCGATCACGCTAGCCGGCCCGTCGGCGACATCATTGATCGATTGTTGGTCGCATTTGGCGTCGAGATCCTGAAGATCGTCCCGGGGCGAGTGTCAACAGAAGTGGACGCACGGCTCTCGTTTGACGTCCGCAGGAGCGTCGAGAAGGCACATCAGCTGATCGCACTCTACGAGGCTGCGGGCATTGGCCGTGAGCGTGTGCTGATCAAGCTTGCGTCGACGTGGGAAGGCGTGCGCGCCGCCGAGGTGTTGCAGCAGGAAGGGATCAATTGCAACATGACGTTGCTGTTCTCGCTCGCCCAGGCGGTCGCCTGCGCGGAAGCTCGGGCTAAGCTGATTTCACCATTCGTTGGCCGCATCTACGACTGGTACAAAAAAAGTGCCGGCGCGAACTGGGACGAGGCCCGCGACGGCGGCGCCAACGATCCCGGCGTGCAGTCGGTCAAGCGTATCTACGCGTACTATAAAAAGTTCGGCTACCCGACTGAGGTGATGGGCGCAAGCTTCCGCACAACGAGCCAGATCGTCGAGCTTGCCGGCTGCGACCTGCTGACGATCAGCCCGGACTTGCTACAGAAGCTGCACGAGAGCAACGAGCCCGTGCAGCGCAAGCTCTGCCCACAGCAGGCGGCCAGTGTGCCGATCGAGCGCGTCGCGCACGATGAGCCGACGTTCCGCTACCTGCTGAATGACGAGGCCATGGCCACCGAGAAGCTGGCTGAAGGCATTCGCCTGTTCGCGGCAGACGCGGTCAAGCTCGAGCAGTTGATTACAGCATTGCGCTAAGTGGGCTCTATACCGACAAGCTTGGCGCACGCATCGACTTTATCATGCGCTTCAAGGCGTCGCTGGATACGGACATGCCGGGCATACCCTGCCCTAACTACCGTGGCCTGGCCCTGTCCATCAACACCGATGACCTGGCTGGCGGGCAGCAGATCTTTGACGCACTAACCGACGAAGGCAACGTGATGATGCCGTTTGGCGCGACGCTCTGGAGTACGGGCTTCGATATGTTGTTGACGAACCGCTTTGGCATTGGCGGGATGGTCAGCGCACCACATCCAGGATAAATCCAAACCATCGATGACACATCCTTCTGTTCCTGCTTCGGCGATACCCGCCAGGCCATCGGGCGCGCCGGCACCGACGATGGGCCCTTTGCGGCGCTGCCATTGGTGCGGCACCGGTGCCGAGTATTGCGCTTACCATGACATGGAGTGGGGTTTTCCGGTCGATGACGACCGCCGGCTGTTCGAGAAGCTGTGCCTCGAGGGGTTCCAGGCCGGACTGAGCTGGCTGACGATCCTGCGCAAGCGGGAAGCCTTTCGCGCCGCATTCGCCAACTTCGACATCGAGAAGATGGCCCGGTTTACCGAGTGCGACGTGCAGCGGTTGCTCGGCGACGCCGGCATCATCCGCCACCGGGGCAAGATCGAGGCTGCGATCCATAACGCACGCCGCGCGCTGGCGCTGCTCGATAGCGAGCGCTCGCTGGCTGCCTACCTGTGGCGCTTCGAGCCAGACCCGCGGAGCCGGCCGCGCAAGCTGACACGCGACGTGCTCAGCACAATGACGACGTCCCCCGAGTCGATTGCGTTGTCGAGAGACCTGAAGCGGCGCGGTTGGAAATTCGTCGGGCCGACGACGATGTACGCGATGATGCAGGCGATGGGCCTGGTCAACGACCATCAGCACGATTGCAGCGTGCGGGCCGATGTCGATCGGGCACGTGCCGCCTTTCAGGTGCCGCGCTGATTGGCCGATCAGCACCAGCTCTTCAAAATTTAGATGGAAAGACCCGTGCAAGAGAAGTGAAATCAAGCACGGCCGGCAACTCCCTGCGAGACGCCGGCTAATCGCCCATCGCAATAATCTGTTCAACTGTTCGCATGCGGACGCGAACACATCATCCGGCACGCGCTTCCACGGATGAGCCTTCGTAGCAAACGAATTGGTGTCGTTGAAATCGGCAGTTGTCATCGCAAGCCTGATGACCATGCCGGTTCGCTCGTTGAACGGTTTTGGTGACAGGACCAGCATCGGATGCAAATCCTTCATTCGCGGCCGACCCGGGCCAAGTAGATCGCCTTGTTGCTCACTACGCCTTCGTCGCGGATCTTGACCCGCAGCGCGTCGAAGAACACCATCGGATACATCGGTTCGAGCGGCCGCTGCTACCATGCGCGCACTTCATCGGTCACCGTGCTAATGAAGTTTGGCGATACCTCGATACCGTACCTCTCCAGCAGAAAACCCTGAATCTCACGCATGCTCATGCCGCACGCGTACATCGCGATGCTTTCAACGCCTGGGCGCCGCCCATTGCTCGCAATCTCCACGATATCGATTAGACTCAAGTCGCGTTGCCGCAGTGTGGGCCCATGCTCGAGCACTGCCTTCAATGCCTGAGCGCCACCGCTATTGCCCGCCATTTTGACGATTTGACATCCTCCCCGCCCTAAAGGACGGAGATTCCTACGGTGCTCAAGCCGCGATGGCCTGAGTCACTTCGGTGGGTTCCTGCTTCGCCGGGCAGCCTGACTGCGCCGTCCCTCCACAGGCAATCACGGCATGTCCTGCCGCTAAAATATTAAGCGCGCCGACGTGATCGGCGTTCGCTTCGTGTGAGCACTTAACGCAGGCGAACCGCGCTTGCGTCTTTCGATTCTGTGCCGATACGTGACCGCAGCATGGACATGTGCGACTCGTATTCTGCGGCGCAACGGCGACGAAATAGCCGCCGCGCCATGCCGTTTTGTACTCCAACTGCCGACGAAACTCTCCCCAGCCCTGATCCAGGATGGCCTTGTTAAGACCGCTCTTCGCACGGACGTGGCGTCCTGGCGCTTGCGCAGTTCCCGATGCGGATTTCGTCATGTTGCGCACTTTCAGGTCTTCGACGGCAATCATTGCGTGTTTTTTGCTGATAGCGTCTGAAGCCTTGTGTAGAAAGTCTGCGCGGGCATCGGCGATACGCACGTGCAGGCGCTGGATGCGCGCCTTCGCCTTCTTCCAGTTCGCCGAACCCTTTACCTTACGCGCCATCCGGCGCTGATACTTCGCGAGCCGTTGCTCGTGCTTGCGGAAGCTAGCGAGCGGCGCGACGAATGAGCCATCGCTCAGTGTGGCAAAGCGGCTCACACCAACGTCGATACCCACGGCCGTGCCCTGCGCAACCGGTGGCTCTACCTCGCGGGCGGTGAGAATGCAGACGTACCACTTACCGGCGCGCCGCGAGACGGTTGCGCTGCGGACCTCACCGAGCACGACACGGCTATTCCGATAGCGCAGCCAGCCCAGCTTTGGGACTTTGATGCGCCCACTCTTTCGATCGACGGCAATCTGTTTTTTGTCGGGATACAGAAAGCCATCGTGCTCACCCTTACGCTTGAAGCGCGGGAAACTGGCGTGGCCTTTGAAAAAGTTTGTGTAGGCGCGCTCCAGATGCTTCAGCGCATGCTGCTGCGCATGGACCGGCGCATCCTTGAGCCACGGCGTTTCCTCGCTGTTGCGCCATTGCGTCAGGCGCTTCGCCATATCGACATAGCCGATAAACTTCTCGCCGGCCGCGTGGTTCTCCTTCTGCAACGCCAGCGCCTTGTTATAGACGAAGCGGCACGCGCCGGCGAACTGGCGCATGGCGCGCTGCTGTTCGCCAGTCGGCATGAGCTCGAATCGGAAGGCTTGGAAGCGTTGCATTCTCGTAGAATACAATTGGTCTATGGAAAATGAAAACGATATTCGACATGAGCGCCATTGCAAAAGATTGAGTACGGCTGGTAAGCTGAGCCCGATCACTTGCCCGCCTATCCATTTCAAGCACTCCGTGCCATTGACAGACACGTACTTCGAATGGCAGGTGAAACGCGTTGCGCTCGACAGCGAACGCTTCACCTACTGAGCGAAGCTGAGTGGGCGCCCTGACCATGAGCGTGATAGCGCTCAACATGGATCGCTCGTAAACAGGATTGTGCTTCAGTGGTCTAGGCAATGCCCTTGTGAGTGTTTAGACGTTGGATGGCGTGTGGGTCGTATTCGACAATTTCGGCGGCAAGCGGTCAATCAGTTCGCCATTCTGTTCGGTGAGCGATTCACCGCCGCCATCAGCTGAAATTTTTAACCGACCTCAGCATACGGAATTTCCGACACCTCCCCATCTCGAAGAAGAGAATACCCGCGAACATTTTGAACCTGCCCGACTACGCCGTTCTGGCGGTCGAGCACGACGATCACGACTACCACCTCTGTGTCGAGGTGAAGCAGCCACCTACACACTGCCCAAACTCCAACTCGCACCGACTTGTCGGCTTCGGACGCTGCGAACCGCTTGTCAAGGACCTGCCGATGCATGGCAAGCGCGTCGGTATGTACGTCAACACACGACGCATGCAGCGCCGAGCTTACGTTAAGACCTTCAGCGAGACGCTTTCCGAGGTAAACGAGAAGTTCCCCATGACCAAGCACCGAGCCGACTGGATTGGCAAAACAAAGGATCATGACCGATGGTTTGCTTAAACCTCACTTTTGCTATATGCCACCGGCGGTGCTCGAACCGATTTTCTCTGTCCCTTTTTGTGAGGTTTGTTCCTAGATACAAGCCGGTTCTATGTACGAGAGATTTTTGTGGGGAAAAGCGACTTGGCATACCCCAGCAGGGGCGTTTAATGTAAATATGCGTTATCCGTTACTCCATTGCGCTGTTGGAGAATCCAATGAATCCTCGTATTGATGTTGAAACTGCCCGGGCAGCGGACGCGTTCCTGCAACGCGTCGCCGGTCGCTATTCGGTGAGTCGAGCGATCTTGTTCGGTAGTCGCGCACGTCACGCGCACGGGCCGGAGAGCGACGCGGATATTGCCGTGGTTCTACTGGGGCMACATGGCAAGCGCATACCGATCGCGTTGGACATGGCCGGTATTGCGTTCGATGTGCTTTTGGAGACGGGCGTGCTGGTCGAAGCGTTGCCGCTTTGGGARGATGAGATGGAGCGTCCTGAACTGTTTAGTAACCCGGCATTGATCAGAAACATCCGTCGCGAGGGCATTGTGCTATGAGCATGACGGCCGAAGACTACATCGCCAAGGCGGGGCGCGCACTCGAAGAGGCGCATGTACTGCTGAATGCGGGCGGGTTTGAAGGGGCATGCAATCGAGCCTACTATGCGATGTTTGATGCTGCACATGCGGCGTTGCTCGTGACGGGCGTGACAGTGCCAGACGCATCACCGAAAAAGCACCGTAGCCTTATCGCTTCTTTCGGCCTAAATTAGTGAAAGCTGGCATGGTCGAGTCGGAACTAGGCAGCGCGCTCAACAAGGTTGAACGGCTGCGACGACTCGCCAACTACACTGGCGAGACCGTCACCGAGGAGGACCCTCGCTGGGCCGTTGAACAGGCGGGTAAATTGGTGAATACGGTGCGCGAGCACATGTTGCCCAACAAGTCCACTTCGCGGCCGTCTGCGCCGCGCCCGTAATAAGGTTGGCCAGAACGTCTGGCGGCAACTATCCCCCCATCGTCTGTCTCGGCCAAAGTTAAAGTAGGCCGGTTTTGGGCGGTCCCTCCAGTGGGGCAAGGCTGAGCATGCCACGCCACGCTATCCACTGGACGATCGCGCTGCGGCTCACCAAGACTGGGCTTGAGCGAAGCGACCGGCAGTTTCCCCGCGATAACGCGCATTTTATCGACGCGCTGCAATCATGCTCGCGGTAACAGGGGCAATGTATCTGCTTGGAAGAGCAAAAGGTGGGCGACGGCAAGGACTAGCGAGGGGAGGAACACTATAGATACAAGACCTGCGGCGAGCCTATGTCGGAAACACAGCGGCCGTGACGATGACGAAGAGAACGGAGAACCGCATGATGCCGATGATGCTGTGAGCATGTCGGCACTGCTGCGGCTTATCCGCCGACTTGTGTTACCCGCCAAAAACCTCGCGCTTGTGACGTATCGCTGCGCGCCTGTGCTCACTTTTCGCTAGCCTGCTGCGTAACCTCGCGACGCGTGGCGTCTTCTTTCCTTCTTGCTGAGCTTGCCGATGGACTTCGATCTGAATGCCGCTTTAAACGACTATCAGGCCTATATCTGCGCGTTAGAGGCTCGCCCGACACCTGCCGCGTCGGCGCCCCCACCGCCGCAGCCGCCCAGCGCCGCGTGGGCCAACTCATCGGCCAAGCGGCCCGCCACCTACCAGGACCTGCCGAGCGAAGTCATCGCGCGCATTGGTGACTACGTGCCCGTCCAAGACGTGATGGCGTTTGCTACCGTCGATCGGCGTACCTATTATGCGATGCAGACCCGGCGCCTCGTTCACAGCTATTGGCAACGGGCGAAACAGGCGGTGAGTCATGAGTCAATCAGCCAGTTGCTCGATGAGATGGACGGCACGCTCGCCAATCCAGCGCAGCACGTTGAACCCATGGAGGCCCTGTGCCAGCGGCTGCGAGCATTACATAGCGCAGACCGCGGCGATGTGTTCAAGCGTTTATTCGCAGCCGCGCAGCGTATCCCGCAAGGCGGCATGCAGATACAAAAAGCGCTGTTGCTCATGCACCGAGCTTTCACCTATGAGCGTGAATGGATGGAACTGTTTGATTTTGCCTACACGCTGGCCGAACAGCGCGAGCCCGGGCAAGACAATGTGTGGCCGGAACTGGCGCTTGGACTGTCGAATTTCTCACCCGATACCCCTGAGACCCCTCACTTTGCTCAGTGGTATAACGCGATTCTGGCGCGGCTGCCGTCATTGAGCGTAGCCGAGCAAGCACAGATCATTCCCACATTGACCCGTTTACTCCATAAGTTTCGCCCGGAAGACCCGCGCATCCCTGAACTCTATACGCTCTTACACAACTACGCGTTACACCTGCCACCTTCTCATCAAGGCGCATCGGCCGGCGCGTTGGCAAGTTGCGTGTGGCGCTTAACGGAAGCGGAGCAACCCGCGCGGTATGCGCAAATGCGCGATTGGGCGCTGTCGCTGCCCGACGACCAGTGGGGGATCGCACTGCGGCGTTTACCTGCAGGGCTGGATGGTTTATCGCCTAAACAACAAGCGCAGGAACTGGCGTTGCTTGAACGCTATTTGGCGCGCGTGCCCGCAGCGCAGCGCCCGCAGGCGGCAGTCGGGATAATCTTCTGTCTTCATTTTATGAACGACTCGCTGTCAAAACGGGTGTGGCAGCAGGGACTGAGTCTACTGAACGGTGTGGATGAAACTACTTTATGGAAAGTACTGAGTGAACTTCGGAACGAATATGTGCTATGTAACCTGAACAATCGCCAATGGAAAGTGGCAAAGAGCGAAATCATGCGCTTTATAAAGGCCAACCAGTTTTCCAAGCCAACCCAGGCGCGAATCCAAGACAGTGAATCCTGGCTCAGAAGTTGGCCAGATTAACAGCTACAGCAGCTTAAGTACATAATCGTTGGGGAATTTCGCCGCATAGAGATGGCGGGTATCGACATCTCGGAGGACGGAAATTCACTCAAGTAATCGGTAAACGCACCAGAAGCGCCCAAGCTTGAGCCAGTTTATCTAATCAAGGGACTATCACAGCATGCACATCAGTTGCGTGCTGTGCGCCGCCATCGCGATGATCGGCGCCTACGGCTTCGCAAGGCCAGCCACGTTGCTGCTCTACGCGCGGCACATCGAACAACGGTCCGCGCCAGTGGCGCAAAATGTTCGTACATTGGAATGTTTTTTCGCAGCGCCAAGTATTGCGCCAAGCTCGAACGCTCTTTTAGGACAAGCAACCCGTCAAGCTCAACATGGACGGCTCTCAGGGCTAAACAAAGTTGGTTCGAAACTCAGGCAAATTGGTCCATCGTTGGGTAAGGTTGGATCAAAGCTGAGCGAGGTCGGCTTAGCGTTGGGTGAAGCCAACGCGGACTGCATGGCGGGTTGCCCGCCGTTCCTAAAAACGAACCGAGCTAACTGGGCGCCACGACAGCATCGCGCGCACTGCAAGAAGACAGTAGCGTATGCGAAAAATGCCGTAGCAAAACGTACACTATGGCCTGAAGCCGAATACAATAAATTGTCTGGCCAAATGTGCTGGGATGCAGTTAAGTACTGTGCGTTTAGAGCGAACATCATTACCGAGGATGAATACGATGCGCTCAACGCCCGGTGGGATTTGGTCACGCCGCATGACTCGCGCATACGCAATAGCGATGATCTTAAAAACGTGCCACCGGGACACGCGCTCGGCTTTTTCAGAATTGAACACTTTGCAGCCAGCAGTGCTTCTAACGTGAGAATGGATCCCTTTCACGTCATGCTTAACACCGGTGGCAATAAGGCCGCTGGGAATAAAAACGACTGCGTTGGTTTGGGCGATATGTTCGGCTGGGAAGAGCGCGATCTAAGCCAATTGAAATGGTATCAAGGCGCAGTCGTCGCGCCGAAGGGGGGGACGTTACGGTGGATCCTGCTCATCAAGACGCGCTAAGGCAGTTTCCGGAAGAGATTGTGGCGCGCGCCAAAACAGTTCCATTTAATAAGCTCAAGGAAACTGATGAGCATTACGAGCAAATCGTTGAGGCGGGCGTTTTGCTGAACAGGTTTGTGTTTCTCGGACTCACCCACCGGCCCATCAGCAAGATCGGCCAAGCGCCCACATTGGCGCAATCGAGCAACCAAGCCTCCACATCATCACAACCGCAATGATTCACGCCGACAGCTCGTGTTCTGCGGCGCAGCCTCACACGTGGTGTGTTTGATGCATGCGTACACATACGGCCACGCAGCAACATGCTGCCCTCCTCCGAGGGACGCGTGATTGGCCAGCAGTTACGGATGAGTGACACCGCTAAATGATTCAACATATGCACCACATAGCGATGTTGCACGTTGGTTCGATCAATTCCTTTAATGCAGTGGGCTTGACCATCAACAAAAATTGCGACTTGTTGTCACCAGTGAGCCCAATAAATACGACAGATCCACCAGGCGCTGAGCGACTAAATGGGTCACCTCGCCTTGCCGTTGCCAAACGCCATAGACGGCAAGCAGCGACGCACCCAGCGCCTCCTTGCGCTGGCGCTCCAGTAGTGACGGCCAAATAATCACGTTCGTGTAGCCGCTCTCATCTTCAAGCGTCACAAACAGCACGCCTTTTGCCGTGCCGGGGCGCTGACGCACCGTCACCAGGCCGCACGCGCGCGCCAGTTGCCCGTCACGATAGCGTTGCAAGGCTGCGGCCGGCAGCAAACGCCGGTGTCGCGTCGTCATCGCTAGTTGCACGCAGCAGATCCTTGTCAGGCACCGCGGCGAGCGCGTGCCACAGCGCCGCGCGGCGATTGCCCGCAAGGCTCGCCAGTGCATTGGCGCTGGCCAACGCCTGCAGATCGCGCCGCGTGAGCTGCGCGCGCCGCGCCAGATCCGTCACATCCGCAAAGGGCCGCACCGCACGGGCCAGTTCGATGCGCGCGGCCGCGTCCTCTGCCAAGCCGCGGATCAGCGACAGGCCCAGTCGCACCGGCGCATCCAGGATGTGTCCTTGCAGCGTGCTGTCCCAGTCGCTCACGGTCACATCCACCGGCAGCACCTCGACGCCATGCCGGCGCGCATCCTGCACCAGTTGTGACGGCGTATAAAAGCCCATCGGTTGGCTGTTCAGCAACGCGCACAGAAACACGGCCGACGCATGGCATTTGAGCCACGCGCTCACGTACACAAGCAGCGCGAAGCTGGCCGCATGACTTTCCGGAAAGCCATACTCGCCAAAACCCCGGATCTGCGCGAAGATCGATTCGGCGAACGCCCGATCGTAGCCGCGTGTGACCATGCCGTGCACAATGCGCTCGTAATACTGCTCAAGGCCGCCTTGACTGCGCCAAGCGGCCATGGCGCGGCGCAGTTGATCCGCTTCTCCCGCAGTAAAGCCGGCGGCCAGCATCGCCACTTGCATCACTTGCTCTTGGAAGATCGGCACCCCGAGTGTGCGCGCTAGCGCCGTTCGCATCGCGTCGCTCGGATCGCAGGCGGGACAACATGCTCATCTGCGCGCGATTCGATCTGGAATACGCCGACAGTGTCGGCACGGCTGATCATCTCGTAGGTGGCCGTATCCTCAGCGGGGATATCGGGCAGCCCGAACGGCTCGCCGCGCTGGTGAGCAACAAGCGCCAACGCGCGCCGAACCTTCCCCTTGTCCCCATCCTCGGCATCATAAGCGTCTTCCAACTCTTGCTATTAACCTATTTCTCAAATCAACCCATTAGGTTAAAATGGCTGCATGGAGAAAGGTACCCCGCACTGTAAACTGCCAGTCGTCAAAGATTTGGTCAGGGTCGGACAAGTCCGGGCCACAGCTAGCGCCTACAGTGGAGCGCGTGAACTTGGCATCAATGATCTGGCCGGGATGTGTGCCGTTGTTTTGGCGCTCACTCCTGCCGACTTCTACAAGAGCATGACGACCCATGCCAATCATCGTATTTGGCAGGACGTGTATCACGCCAGGACAGCAATTGGCGATCAGGTGTACCTGAAGCTGACCGTCATTGATGACGTGCTGATCGTTTCTTTCAAGGAGCTGTGACCATGAAATGCCCATGCTGCGGCGCGGCGGAACTGATCCACGATACCCGCGATGTGCCCTACACTTACAAAGGTGAAACCACCTCCATTCCAGCGGTAACAGGCGACTTTTGCCCTGCCTGCGGTGAAGTCGTCTTGGACCGTGAACACGGCGACCGCTATAGCGAACTGGTGGGCTTGTTCCAGCGTCAAGTCAATGCCGCCTATGTTGATCCCGGCTATATCTCCAAAGTGCGCAAGAGGCTCGGCCTTGACCAGCGGCAGGCTGCCGAACTTTTCGGCGGTGGCGTCAATGCTTTCTCGCGCTACGAGAATGGCAAGACTAAACCGCCGCTGGCCTTGGTCAAGCTGTTCAAGTTGTTGGATCGTCACCCAGACCTGCTTAACGAGGTCAAAACCGTCTGACAGACTGGAAAACGCTAGTCGTAAGATGGCGTCATCAATAATTTTAAAATTGCGCTAGCAAGCCGGCGTGCCGTTTAATGTGCCGGCAAGCAGCGTCGCGGTAGTAGGTCAAAAAACATAGATGCCGAACCGGTGCCCCCTGCCGTTGCCCGCTTGCACCGCCTGCCTGTCATACCGCGGCTTATCCGCCGGCTTGTGTTACCCGCCAAAAACCTCGCGCTTGTGACGTATCGCTGCGCGCCTGTGCTCACTTTTCGCTAGTCTGCTGCGCAACCTCGCGACGCGTGGCGTCTTCTTTCCTTCTTGCTGGGCTTGCCGATGGACTTCGATCTGAATGCCGCTTTAAACGACTATCAGGCCTATATCTGCGCGTTAGAGGCTCGCCCGACACCCGCCGCGTCGGCGCCCCCACCGCCGCAGCCGCCCAGCGCCGCGTGGGTCAACTCATCGGCCAAGCAGCCCACCGCCTACCAGGACCTGCCGAGCGAAGTCATCGCGCGCATTGGTGACTACGTGCCCGTCCAAGACGTGATGGCGTTTGCTACCGTTGATCGGCGTACCTATTATGCAATGCAGACCAGGCGCCTCGTTCACAGCTATTGGCAACGAGCAAAACAAGCGGTGACCTTTCAGTCGATCCACCGCCTGCTCGATGAGATGGACGACACGTTCGCCGATCCAGCGCAGTACGCCGACCCCCTGGACGCGCTGTGCCAACGTTTGAAAACGTTGAAGGCCGGGCGCACCCGCGTATTTAAGCGTTTATTCGCAGCCGCGCAGCGTATCCCGCAAGACGGCGTGCAGATACAAAAAGCGCTGTTGCTCATGCACCGGGATTTCACCTATGAGCGTGAATGGATGGAACTATTTGATTTTGCCTACGCGTTGGCCGAACAGCACGAGCCCGGGCAAGACAATGTGTGGCCGGAACTGGCGCTTGGGCTGTCGAATTTCTCAATCGATACTCCTGAAACCCCTCACTTTGCTCAGTGGTATGACAAGATTCTCGCACGGCTGCCGTCATTGAGCGTAGCCGAGCAAGCGCAGATCATTCCCACATTAACCCTTTTACTAGATAAATTTAGTCAAGCCGACCCGCGCATCCCTGAGCTTTATACGCTCTTACACGACTACGCGTTACGCCTGCCCCCCTCTTATCAAGGCGCATCGGTCGGCGCATTGGCAAGCTACGTGTGGCGCTTTCCGGAAGCGGAGCGATCCGTGTGGTATGCGCAGATGCGCGATTGGGCGCTGTCGCTGCCCGACGACCAGTGGGGAGTCGCGCTGCAGCGTTTGCCTGAAGGACTGGGTAGTTTTTCACCTAAGCGACAAGCGCAGGAGCTGGCGTTGCTGGAGCGCTATTTGGGGCGCGTGCCGACGGTGCAGCGCACGCAAGCAGCAGTCGGGTTAATCAGAAGTATCTATTTCATCAATGACACGCTAGCCAAGCGGGGATGGCAGCAGGGATTGAGTCTACTGAACGGGGCGGGCGAAGCTGCTTTATGGGAGGTACTGAGCGAGCTTCGGGCCAATGGGGTGCTATGGCACCTGAACAATCGCAAATGGAAAGTGGCGATGGGTGAGATCACGCGCTTTATGAAAGCCAACCAGTTTTCCAAACCCGCCCAGGCGCGCATCCAAGACAGTGCGACCTGGCTCAGAAGTGAGCCAGATTAACCGCCACAGCAACTCAAGTACATAATCGTTGGGGAATTTTGCTGCATCGAGGCAGCGGATATCGACCTCTCGGAAGACGGAAATTCACAGTCAAGTAATCGGTAAACGCACTAGAACGTCCAATCCTAAGCCAGTTTATCTAATCACCGGGCTATTACTGCACGCAAGCCATTGCGTATTACAAGCCGTAATCACAATGATCCACGTAGACGGCAAGGCCGGCCCGTACAGCTTTACGGGCGCTTCCCTGCAATATCGCGCATTGCCTGCAAGCCGGCCCGCTTGGCAAAAAAGTTGGCGTAGGCACGTCCCAAGTTCTTGAGCGTCTGTTGCAGCGGATGCGTCAGTGCATCGGCCAGCCACGACGTTTCAGGCCCGTTGCGCCATTCGGTGAGTAGCTTACATAATTGGCGTAGCTCAACTTCTTCTCGCCGTGCTCGCCACAGCAGCCGGCTTCGGTAGGCAGCCGGAGACCAAGCAGCGATCGCGTCGTCCGCCGCGGCAACGCCGAGTCTAGGAGCGCACCTTCGGCGATCAAGACGAGAAAACGAGGGAATGGCGGGAACGCACTCAGATCATGAAATGCCCGCCAACGGCGCTGTCTTGCGCGTCGCGGCGTGGTGCGTCGGACACCTCACGTAGCGCGGCGACCCACTTACGGGCGCTCAACCCGCACGCCTTCTCAATGACCTTCGCGCGGTCGGTCAGTACGTTCCAATCAATCGACAACGCGGGCCCGGAGAAAGCCAGCACGACGCGGTTGCCCTCATGCACCTCGGGCAACGCGATGACCCGCGCATCGAACGCCGCGCGTAAATGGCGCAAGTTGCGCACAAAGCTCGGATGGTCGCCGAACAGGTTAACCGTCACCACTGCGGCGGCGCCGAGGCACGCGCGGCACGCGCGATAAAACGCGACGGAATCGAGCACCGGGCCGCGTGCGGTTGCGTCATACAGGTCGATCTGCATCGCGCCGACCGTACCGTGATTCGCGGGGTCATTGACAAAATCCCATGCATCGATCTGGAGCACGCTCAAGCGGCGGTCGTCGGGCGGCAACTCAAACATGCTGCGCGCGGCAATGATCACCGCCGGGTTCAATTCCACCGCATCGACATGCGAGCGCAAAAAATGCCGATGGCAAAACTTGGTCAAGGCTGCCGCCCCCAAGCCTAGTTGCACGATGCGCTTGGGCGGCGCGAGAAAGAGCAACCACGCCATCATCTGCTGCGCGTATTCGAGCTCGATATCGAACGGCTTTTTCAGCCGCATCGCGCCCTGTATCCATTCCGTGCCGAAATGCAGGTAGCGCACGCCCCCTTCTTCGGAAAACGTCACCGGCGCAAAACGGGCCTTGCGCGGGACTTTGAGCATGGGCGCGGCCCCGTGCTGCGCTGCGCTAACGTATTCGTCGCGTTCCGTGCATCGGGCGGCGCCGCGCGATGGTTGCGCGGCCCGCTCACCGCGCTGGAAGGCGCGCGCTTCCGCCGACGCGCGCTTGATCAAGGATGTCATGTAACGAAGTCTTGCGTGTTGCACAGTTTTTGTTCGCCCGAAGCATAGCATCCGAAGCCGCGCGCCGGGTTACGCAACCCGTAATTGAGTTGGGACGACCGGCGGTTGTCCACAGGTCGCGCGGCCATTCGGGTCAAACCGGAACTGCGTAACGCCGCTAAAAGCGCCCTCGGCAAAGGAGAAACGCTGTCGAGTCTTGCCGAACAATCGATCCGCGAGGGCATCGAGCGCCGTCGCAATCCAAGCGAATGCATTGCCCGCGGCATCGCGGTGTGGTCAGGAAAGAATCTTCCGCCAACACGAGAGCTTCTGTTCAAACGACAGCATCGCATACGCCGGACTCGACGAAGGCAGTACAAGCGTCTCATAGCCGGCGGCACCAATCACATCGGCAAACCGCCCCGCCGTCTTCCCGTTGAAACATACCTTCTTCAACTTCGGCGCATGCTCTCTCAATGACTTGAAGTCGTTCGGCTTCGCATTTCGAATCGCCGAATCCAAACTTCCTTCTCGATGACAGGCAGCAAGCACATCCCAGACCCCGATTCCGTGCATCAGCACGCGTTCAAGCCGCGCCCCGTAATCGAGTTTGTGCAATGCCGGCTCGCCCAGCACGGCTCCCAACAACCGCCAGAACTGATTGCGCGGATGGGCATAGTACTGCCCTGCCCCGAGCGATGCTTCGCCAGGAAAACTGCCCAGCATCAGAATCGTCGTATCGAGCCTGATCACCGGCGGAAAACCTTGCAACATGAGCAGTTTAATCAGTAGTCAGGGTCCACATTGCTGGCAGGAAGCACTCGGTCACCATCAGCGGCAGCCGATGACGGGTAAACACCGAGCGCCGCGCGACGCACGCGTGCGGCCGATCCCGGCCTAGCTGCGCGACGGCGAACCGGTACAGCGGATGGGCGCCATCGACGCGCCGGCTCACAATCGGCGAGCGTGTCACCGTCATGTCCGCATACAACAGCTCGGCCAGCGCTCGCGTACGCAACCGTCGCACGGCCTGCCATACGCCGCGGCTCGCACGCAGCGGCGTGACGCTGTGCGCGGCCACCACGGCCACGCCATCCACCGCGAGCACGACCTCGCGAATCCACACCGGCGCGCGGCGTGCGAGGCGCAACACGCGCGCCTCGTCGCGCCACGCAACACCCACCTTCTCGCAGGCGACCCGCACGGTCACCCGACCGAGCGTGCCCAAATGACGCGTAAGCGAGCCCGCGCGGGTTACCCAGTCCTTCTGCGCGGCACTGAAGGCGGCACGCGGTCGCGCCCGCCAACCGTCGCCGTGCGCCGAAAACCGTCCGCCCGAGCGCCGCTCAAGCGTGCCGTTCAATGCGCGTCCGACAGCAACAATGTGTTGGTGCGCTTGACAAAGCTCGCTGGATCATCGAGCGCGCCCCCCTCGGCGAGCAGCGCCTGGTCGAACAGCAAGTGGCACCAGTCGGCAAAGTCCGCTGCGTCCGGCGACAACTGCTTGATCAACGCGTGATCCGGGTTCACTTCGAGGATCGGATGGAAATCGGGCGCTTTCTGGCCGGCCGCCTTCAACATTCGCTGCAGGTAGCCACTCATCTGTCCCTCGTCGGCCACCAGGCAACTCGGCGAGTCGGTCAGGCGGAATGTGAGGCGCACGTCCTTGGCCTTTTCCTTGAGCACGTCCTTCATCCGCTCGACCAGCGGCTTCAGGTCCTCACTGACCTTTTCCTGAGCCTTTTTCTCCTCGTCGTTCAACGCACCCAGATCCAGATCGCCACGGGCGACGCTGGCCAGCGGCTTGCCGTCGAACTCATGCAAGAACGACAGCATCCATTCGTCGACGCGATCGGTCAACAGCAGCACCTCAACACCCTTCTTGCGGAATACCTCCAGGTGCGGACTGTTGCGCGCGGCTTGCCAACTGTCAGCGGTCACATAGTAGATCTTCGTCTGCTCTGGCTTCATCCGCGCGACGTAGTCGGCCAGCGACACATTCTGCTCGGCGCTGTCGGCCTGCGTCGACGCGAAGCGCAGCAGCTTGGCGATGCGCTCCCGATTCGCGAAGTCCTCACCCAGGCCCTCCTTGAGCACCTGACCGAATTCGCGCCAGAACGTCGCGTACTTCTGCTTGTCGGCGTCGTCGTCGGCACCGGCCAGTTCCTCGAGCATCGACAGCACCCGCTTGGTGACGCCGTCGCGGATCGCCTTCACGTCGCGGCTTTCCTGCAGAATCTCACGCGACACGTTCAACGGCAGGTCGT
Source organism: Mycetohabitans rhizoxinica HKI 454 (assembly GCF_000198775.1). Lineage (NCBI taxonomy): Bacteria > Pseudomonadati > Pseudomonadota > Betaproteobacteria > Burkholderiales > Burkholderiaceae > Mycetohabitans > Mycetohabitans rhizoxinica. The sequence goes on from NC_014722.1 coordinate 2,187,600, forward strand.
TTGAATCGACCACGCCCTTGATGAAGCGCAGGTAATTGGGCAACAACTGCTCGGCCTCATCCATGATGAATACGCGCTTCACATACAGTTTCAGCCCGCCGCGATGATCGCGGTTCCACATATCGAACGGAGCGCGACCGGGCACGTACAGCAACTGGGTATATTCGCTGCGTCCCTCGACGCGGTTATGGGTCCAGGCAAGCGGCGCCTCATGATCATGCGACAAATGCTCGTAGAAGTGCTTGTACTGCTCGTCGCTGATCTCGCTCTTGGCACGCGTCCACAGGGCGCTGGCCTGGTTGATGGTCTCGTCCTCGTCCTTGACGACCATCTCGTTCTTTTCTGCGTCCCACTCCTCCTTCTTCATCAGGATCGGCAGGCCGATATGGTCCGAGTACTTTTGGATGATCGACTTGAGCCGGTAGGAGGACAGCAGCTCGTCTTCGCCCTCGCGCAGATGCAATGTGATCGACGTGCCGCGCTGCGCGCGTTGGATCGTCTCAACGCTAAATTCGCCGTCGCCCGCGCTTTCCCAACGCACCGCCTGGTCGGCAGGCAGGCCGGCGCGGCGCGATTCCACGGTGATCCGGTCCGCGACGATGAAGCCAGAATAGAAGCCAACGCCGAACTGGCCGATCAATGCCGCGTCCTTTTGCTGGTCGCCGGACAGCTGGGCAAAGAACTCCTTGGTGCCCGAGCGCGCGATCGTGCCTAGGTGCGAGACCGCGTCGTCACGGCTCATGCCAATCCCGTTGTCGTCGATCGTAATCGTGCGTGCGGCCTTGTCGTATGCGATCCGGATATGCAGGTTCGAGTCGTCTTCATACAGACCGGCATCGGCGATCGCCTCGAAACGCAGCTTGTCCGCCGCGTCGGACGCGTTCGAAATCAGCTCACGCAGGAAAATTTCCTTGTTGCTGTACAGCGAGTGAATCATCAGTTGCAGAAGCTGCTTGACTTCCGCTTGGAAGCTCATGGTTTCTTGCGCCATAGTCTAGGTCCTTTCAGCGAGTTGACGTCAACAGCACGAGGCCAGGTTTACCCGTGTCCGCGCAAATGGGGACGGCCCGCACCAAATTCAAGACTTGCCCAGGTACCGCGACAGAAACGCGCACAGCCCCAGCGCCGCGTGCGCTGGCCAACGCGGCGGCAACTCAAGGGTCTGGCGGTGATGGCGCTGGGCGTGATCGCCACGGTCGCCGTCAAAAAAATGCGCGAGTGGATTGCCACCTATGTATCGCGTCACAGCGCCCTTAAATGTGCGCCTCGCAAGTGCTGCACGGCGCAACACGTTACGATTGTCGTTCGTGACCGTGCCGCCCGCTCAGATCGACGAGGGCATTGCGTGCCTGGCCAGCCTAGTCCAGGCCCAAACCTGATCTGGCTCGGCCGGTCTCGCCCCTTGTATTTTCTTAACCCTTTGGAGTCCCCATGTCGAATGTATACGATCAACTGAAAGCGCTCAGCATCGAGCTACCGACGGCCGGCGCACCGGCGGCCGCTTACGCGATGAGCGCGCAGGCAGGCAAGACGGTGTTCCTGTCCGGCCATATCGCCAAAAGGAACGGACAAGTCTGGGCCGGCAAGCTCGGTGACACGATCAGCACGGAAGAAGGACAACAGGCGGCGCGCAGCATTGCCATCGATCTGATTGCGACGCTGCACGCGCACGTGGGCGACCTGAACCGCGTCAAGCGCATTGTTAAGGTGATGAGCTTGGTCAATTCGACACCGGACTTCACCGAGCAGCACTTGGTGACGAACGGCGCGTCGGAGCTATTCACGGCGGTGTTCGGTGAACGCGGCAAGCATGCCCGCTCGGCGTTCGGCGTCGCGCAGATCCCGCTGGGTGCCTGCGTGGAAATCGAACTGATCGCCGAAGTCGAATAACGGTATCCGCCCCGCGGCGCGCCGTTTCTTTTCCGGTGCTTGGAACAACCCGCGCCAACGCAACAGATTCGAGCAGGTCAACCACGAGACGGGGCAACGCACGATCCTAGGGCGCGATGGCGGGGCGCGCCAACGACAGGAAGCGAGAACTGCGGATCGGCAGCAATGCGATAACGGCCATAGACAGAACTTTCTGGACACGATTTAGACGACTTCGGACAGAATCCTTACACATCCCGAGCGGGCGTCGTAGGCGCGCCGCCATTCTTCGCGCATAATCTGCTAGCGTTACAGGCAGCATTCGGGCGTTGCGCGTCTATCCCAAGGTCGGGTCGTTTTGCGCGCGGCGCTGTTTTGATCACCATCATTTGAGCGCCCGCGCGGCACAGCCTTTGGCGGTTCTGCATCACGCCCCGCCATCGCATTGGACACGCCGCCGCGCGGGGATATTCACCCCTATCACGGCCTGGCTCCATGACTCTTCCGCTGACTCCCTCCGCACGTGAGGCGCGTTTGCGCCGTGACGCGGCGGTGTCCAGGCAGCGCTCTTTGTGGGTCATCCCGTTTTTCGGATTGCTGGTGCTGATCCTGCTGTGGGCGGTGATCTATACGCGGCTACAAGTCGAGCGGGACAACGCCCAGCGCGAAGCCACGGCCTCGGCCGCGCTGCTGTCCGCGGCTTTTGAGCAGCATACGGTCAAGGCTATTCACCAGGTCGACCAGATCACCCGCTTCGTCAAATACGAATTCGAGAAGTCGCCGCAGCGCTTTAACTTGGCCAGCACGATCGAGAAAGGCGTGATCCAGAGCGACACACTGATCCAGGTCTCGCTGGTCGACGAGCATGGCTACCTGATCGCGAATACGGAGGATTCACGGCCCAAGCCGCTGAACCTGTCCGATCGTGAGCATTTTCAGGTCCATAAGCACGAGACGTTCGACCAACTGTATATCAGCAAGCCGGTACTGGGCCGCGTATCGCACCAATGGACGTTGCAACTCACGCGCCGGCTCAACCATCGCGACGGCTCGTTCGCGGGCGTAGTCGTAGTGTCGGAAGATCCGAGCTATTTCACCAACGACTTCTACAACAGCGCGGCAATCGGCCGCAACGGCGTGATATCGGTAATCGCCGACACCGGCGCGGTGCTGGCGCGCCGCACTGGCAACACGCTGAACGCACCCGGCGCATTTTCCGCGACCGGCAGCTACCCGCTGTCCGAGCATGTGTCCGGCACCTACCGCGATCCGATCGACGGTGTGATGCGCATCGTGTCGTACCGCCACATCGACGGCTATCCGCTCGGCGTCATGGTTGGCCTGTCGCAAAAGGAAGAATTTGCCGACTACGAACACACCCGCAATATCTACCTATTGATGGCTGGGTGCATTTCGATCGCGATTCTCGGCTTCTTCGGTGTGGCCACGAGCTTGATCCGCAAGCTGCTCGGCCGCGAGCGCGAGATGACGCACCTAGTCGAGTATGACTTGTTGACCGGCTTGCCAAACCGCTACCAGACGCTGCAGATTTTGCGCACCGAAGTCTCGCAGCCGGCAAACGTCGGCCGGCTCGCATTGTTGTTCATCGACCTGGACAATTTCAAGACGGTCAACGATACGCTCGGCCACAACGCCGGCGACATCGTGCTACAAATGACATCGGCCCGGCTCGCGCAGACGGTCGATGGCAACGGCATCCTCGCGCGCATCGGCGGCGACGAGTTCGTTGTGATCGTCAAGGAGGATCACGTCGAACCGAAGGCGGTTCAGTTGGCCGAGGCGATTGCCGGCAGTTTCATGAGGCCGTTCGACGTGCGCGGCAGCTCATTCGTGCTGCACGCAAGCATCGGCATCGCACTGCTCTCCAGTCCCAACGAAAGCGAAATCGATTTGCTAAAAAAGGCCGACCTGGCGATGTACAGCGCCAAGGATGCCGGCCGCGGGTGCTACCAGTTCTATTCGCCGCAGCTCGCGCACCGCGCCGACCATTTGATGAAATGGGAGCAGCAACTGCGCGTCGCGCTTGCCGAGGGACAGTTGTTCCTCGCCTATCAGCCTAAGATCGACTTGACGCGCCGCTGCATCACCGGCTTCGAGGCACTGCTGCGCTGGAACCACCCGCAGCATGGTGAGATCACCGCAAGCGAGTTCATCACGATCGCCGAGTCCACCGGCCTGGTCGTGCCGATCGGCGAATACGTGATTGACAGCGCGTGCCAGCAGCTCGCGCATTGGACCTCGCTCGGCTACGATACGCTGTCGCTGGCCATCAACATCTCGGCCGTGCAGTTCTGGCGCGGCGACGTGTTCGGGACCGTGGAGCGGGCGCTGCGCCGCCACAATTTGCCCGCACGACGCATTGAACTCGAGATCACGGAAACGGCGATGATGGAGTATCCTGAGATCGTCTCAGAGAAGGTCGCCGCGCTCAAGCGGCTTGGCGTGCGCATTGCGCTGGACGACTTCGGCACCGGTTATTCGTCGCTGTCCTACTTGAATCGTTTTGCCGTCGACACACTGAAGATCGATCGCTCGTTCGTCCAGGCCATCCCCGCGGACCGCAATGTCTGCGTCATGGTGTCGGCAATCGTCAATTTGGCCCGCTCGCTGGGGTTGACCGTGGTCGTCGAAGGCACGGAAACCGAAGAGCAAATCGCATGGCTCTCGGGACTGGGCAACATCGAGGCACAGGGCTTCCTGTTCTCGCACCCAGTACCGCCCGACGAAGTGCATGCGCTGCTCGAGCGCTTCGGGGTGTGTTCACTCTCTGAACCAGGAGGCGTCGCAGCAACGCACGCCGTGCAACCACGTGTGTCCGCTTGAATCTCGTGCCGTGCCGCATAATCGATCTCACCTTCCGTCCGTCACCTCCCCACCGGCCGCGCCGGCGCCCTCGTCTGCCACCGGCGTCGATGGCGGAGCGCTTCAGCCGCAGGCGGCACAGAATGCGCGCTCCCGCCAAGAGCCATTGTGGTCGCTGCTGCTGGTCATCGCCGGTCTGTCATCCGTTTCATGGGGTGGGCTGTCACTGATTGCGCAACTGGAGCGTCACTATGTTGAGCGCAAGCAACTGTTCAACCGGCTCGACTACCTGAATCTGGTCGCGCTGGCCTGGCTGATTCCCGGGCCGGTCGGTTGCAATGTCGCGGTCCAGGTCGGCGCCGCACTGCGAGGCTGGCGGGGCGCGTGGATGGCCGGTCTTGGCAGCGTGCTGCCCTTCGCGATCGTGATGACCGTGATGGCGATGTTCTATCGCACGCCGACCGTGGCATCGCTCGCGTCGCAATCGTTGGTCACGCACTTCAGCGTCGTACTGGCATCGTTGATCGGCATGACCTGGATCAAACAGGTGCGCACCCTGGTACGAGGCCCGATTGACTGGGCCACGGCCATCGTAGCCAGCGTCACGCTGCTGTTCCTACATAGCCCGGCCGTCTATGTCGCGCTGCTTGGCGCCGCGTTCATACTGGGTTGGTTCACGAGTCCGGCGTCCGAGCAGCAGACGAAATCAGCATTCGTGCTGTGCCGCACCGACTCACTGCTGCTGATCTTGCTCGCCGTGCTGCTCGGACTGTACGCCTTGCCCCTGCCGCTGCCATCGAGCAGCGCCATGCTGTGGCTGTGGCCCCGGCTGGTCGGTGCGGGCCTGACGCTGTTCGGCGGCGGATTCTCGGCACTGCCGGTATTCAAAACGTTGTTCGTGCCGCCGGTCTTGGACATCTCCGACAGCGAGTTTACTTTTGTCTTCGCGCTGTCGCCGGTCTCGCCTGGTCCGTTGTTGAACGTGGTGCCGTTTTTCGGGTATCTGGTCGGACACATCCCCGGCGCACTGCTCGCCACTTTTTCGGTATTCGTGCCATCGGCGACGCTGGTGGTCATCGCGCAGCGCAACTTGAAGACGCTCGAATCGCATCCGCGTTTCAAATCCGCGATGCGGGTGTTGCGCGTGGCGACAACGGCATTTCTTGTATCGGCCGTCGCCAAGATCGCGTGGCAAGTACCCATGGAGCCGATTTACGCGGTCACCGCCGCATTCGCGCTGACGTGCTTCTGTCGCACCAAGGTGCCGGTCTATGCAGTGTACGCGACCGTGGCACTCACCTACATGCTGGTCCTCTGGCAAACCGCATAGCGGCCACGGTCAGAAACGCCCGATCACGCCCAGCGCAATGGCCACTATACCGAGCGCGAGGTTGACCGCCACTAGCCGGCGCAGGCCCGTGACGACGCGGGCACCGTCCGGCCAGTTTTGCGCTTGGACCGCGCGCTGCAGCCGCGGGTATAACGCGAAGCGGATGTGGCCAAACAGGAGCATCATGAGTACACCGATCGCGGCCATCGCATGCATCGGCCAGTTCGCCTGCGCGCCGCCCAGCGTCACCAGCATGAATACGCCAGTGGCCAGAATCACAACAATCGCCACCGCGACTAGTAGGAAGAACCGGCCGAACACCGAATCAAGCAACGGCAGGCGCAATTGCGGCGACACGTCGGACAACGCTGGACGCAGGCAAAATTGCACGAACGTCATGCCGCCCACCCATATCACTACCGCGGCGATGTGCAAGAACATCGCCACCTCCAGCACTTTCAACACGTTCGTTTCTCCCTAATCGTCACGCCGGCTGCCCGGGCAATACCGGGCGCATGCCCGATACCTTGAACTTGACCGCCGGTGCCTTACCACGACGCGCACGTTTGCCGACGTAGGGCGCGAGCGCATCGCCAACCAGCCTCTGCTGCTGCGGCTTGCCGCCCCGCCCGGCGCCGCTGAGCAACAACCCGGCCTGGCCGATCGCCAGCGCCTGGAGCAACTGCTCGTTGCCATCCAGGCCAATCAATGTCACGCCACGTCCGCCACTGGACAATGTTTTCATCTCGTCCAGTCCGAATACCAGCAGGCGTGTCTCATCCTTCGCGCCGAGCGCCAAGCATGCGACCTGCGAGGCATCCGGCCACATGGGCATCGGCGCGAGCGGCTGCGCGCCAGCATCGATCGTCATAAAAGACTTGCCGGCCTTCACGCGGCTGATCATGTCGCCGATCCGCGCGATGAAACCGAAGCCGTTGCTCGATGCGAGCAGCAACGGCTGTTCCAGCGGCGCAGCGAAATAGTGCATGAGATGAGTGCCAGCCTCCAACTCGATCAACGACGTGACCGGAACGCCGTCGCCGCGCCCCCCCGGCAGCGCCGCGACCGGCACCGAATACACGCGACCATTGCTGCCCCACGCAATCAGCGTATCGGGCGTACGGCACTGGAACGCGGCATACAAGCTGTCGCCAGCCTTGAACGTGAAGCCTGACGCATCGAGCCCGTGCCCTTTCAGCGTACGGACCCAGCCGCGCTGCGAGACGACGACCGTCACTGGCTCATCGACGACCCGCGCCTCGAACGTCGCGCGCTTGTCCTGCTGAATCAGCGTGCGGCGCGCATCGCCGAACTGCTTCGCATCGGCTTCGATTTCCTTGATGATCAGCCGCTTCATCGCCACGTCGCTGCCCAGCAACTGCTCGAGCCGGGCTTTTTCGTCGCGCAGCTCGCCCAGCTCCTTCTCGATCTTGATCTTTTCCAGACGCGCCAATTGGCGCAAACGGATTTCGAGAATGTCGTCCGCCTGCCGCTGCGATAACCCAAAGGCCGCGATGAGCGCCGCCTTTGGTTCGTCGGACTCGCGAATGATCCGGATCACTTCGTCCAGGTTCAAAAAGACGATCATCCGGCCTTCTAGGATATGGATCCGATCCTGCACCTTGGACAGCCTGAACCGTGTTCGCCGCGTCACGGTCGCGAAGCGGTAGCCGATCCATTCGCGCAGAATCTCGCCCAGCCCCTTTTGCCGCGGCCGGCCATCGGCGCCGATCATCACCAAGTTGATCGGCGCGCTGGATTCCAAACTCGTGTACGCGAGCAACGTATTGACGAACTCGGTCGGGTCGATGCGGCTGGACTTCGGCTCAAGCACGAGCCGCACCGGCGAGTCTTTGCCAGACTCGTCGCGCACCGCGTCGAGCAGCGCGAGCAGGCTTTGCTTGGTCTGCAGTTGCTCCGGCGTCAACGTCTTCTTGCCCAGCTTGACTTTCGGGTTGGTCAACTCCTCGATTTCCTCTAGCACCTTCTGCGACGACGTGCCGGGCGGCAGCTCCGTGATCACCAGTTGCCACTGCCCGCGCGCCAACTCCTCGATCTTCCAGCGCGCGCGCACCTTCAGGCTGCCGCGGCCGCTTTCGTATGCCGCGGCAATCTCCGCCGGACTCGAGATGATCTGGCCTCCGCCCGGGAAGTCCGGGCCCGGTATCCGCTCCATCAGTGCTGCGTGATCCAGGTTCGGATTGCGGATCAGTTCGATGGCCGCCTGTGCGACCTCACGCAGGTTGTGCGGCGGAACCTCAGTGGCCATGCCAACCGCAATGCCGGATGCGCCGTTGAGCAGCACGAACGGCAAGCGCACCGGCAACGACTTGGGCTCCTCGAACGAGCCATCGTAGTTCGGAATGAAGTCAACGGTGCCTTGATCGATCTCGTCGAGCAACAACTGTGCGATCGGCGTGAGCCTCGCTTCGGTATAGCGCATCGCCGCGGCGCCGTCGCCGTCGCGCGAGCCAAAGTTGCCCTGCCCGTCGATCAGCGGGTAGCGCATCGAGAAATCCTGCGCCAGCCGTACCAGCGCCTCGTACGCGGACGAATCGCCATGCGGATGGTATTTGCCGAGCACGTCGCCGACCACGCGCGCCGACTTGACCGGCTTCGCGTCGGCCGCCAGCCCCATTTCGTGCATCGCGTACAGGATGCGACGCTGCACCGGCTTCTGACCGTCGGTCACCTCGGGCAGCGCACGACTCTTGACCACCGACACCGCATAGTCGAGGTAGGCACGCTCAGCGTAGTCGCCCAGCGTCAGGTACTCGCCGTCGGACGGCGGCGAAAAATCCAATTCCAGTTCTTCACTCATTGGGTGACAGCCTCAAATTCAAGTCCAGCGGACATCGCGCGCAGCGGCGCCTAGCGGCGTCGCGCGTCGCACCCCATGCGTCAGATGTCCGCCTGCGCCTCGTTACCCTTTTCCTCGAGCCACGCGCGGCGGGCAGCGGCTTCTCCCTTGCCCATCAGCATCGTCATGCGCCCGATGGTCGCATCGAAATCTAGGCCGCCCAGTTGCACGGGCATCAGCCGCCGCGTATCCGGGTTCATCGTCGTGTCCCACAACTGCTCGGCGTTCATCTCACCCAGTCCCTTGAAGCGCGAAATCGTCCACGCGGACTCGCGCACGCCATCCTTGCGCAACTTGTCCAGTATCGCCTCGAGCTCGCCTTCGTCCAGCGCATAGAGCTTCTGCGCCGGCTTCTTGCCCCGGGCCGGTGCGTCCACACGAAACAGTGGCGGGCGCGCTACATACACGTGGCCGCGTTCGATGAGCTGGGGAAAGTGGCGGAAAAACAGTGTGAGCAGCAGCACCTGGATATGCGAGCCGTCCACGTCTGCATCTGACAGGATGCAGATTTTGCCGTAACGCAGATTCGACAGATCGATCGCATCGTCACTCGCGTGCGGATCGACGCCGATCGCCACCGCGATATCGTGCACTTCATTGTTTGCGAACAGCCGGTCGCGCTCCGTCTCCCACGTGTTGAGGACCTTGCCGCGCAGCGGCAGAATCGCCTGAAACTCCTTGTCGCGCCCCATCTTCGCAGAGCCGCCCGCGGAATCGCCCTCGACCAGGAACAACTCGTTGCGCGCCACGTCAGTCGACTCGCAATCGACCAGCTTGCCGGGCAACACCGCCACGCCGGAACTCTTGCGCTTCTCGACCTTCTGGCCAGCACGGGTGCGCGCCTGCGCCTGCTTGATCACCAATTCGGCCAGCTTGCGTCCATGCTCGACATGCTGGTTAAGCCATAGCTCCAGGCTCGGTCGCACGAATGAAGATACCAGCCGGACCGCGTCCCGGCTGTTGAGCCGCTCCTTAATCTGACCTTGAAATTGCGGATCGAGCACCTTCGCCGACAGCACGAACGAGACCCGTGCAAACACGTCCTCGGCGAGCAGCTTGACGCCCTTGGGCTGCAAATTATGCAGCTCGACAAAGCTCTTGACCGCCTGGAATAAGCCGTCGCGCAGCCCGGACTCGTGGGTGCCGCCCGCCGGCGTCGGGATCAGGTTCACATACGACTCGCGCAACAGCGGGCCCTCCTCGGACCAGGCGACGACCCACGATGCGCCCTCGCCCTCAGCAAACGTATCATCGGTCGTGCGCGACGACCCGGCGTACCGCTCGCCTTCAAACAGCGGGATCAGCGTATCGTAGCCGGCTAGTCCCTCGAGCAGATAGCCGCGCAGCCCATCCTTATATTTCCATGACTGTCGCTCGCCGGTTTTCTCGGTGATCAACACCACCTCGACGCCGGGCAGCAGCACGGCCTTGGAGCGCAACAAACGCTGCAGCTCGGACTGTGGCAGGTTAGCCGAGTCGAAGTATTTTGGGTCAGGCCATGCCGTGACCCGGGTGCCGGATTTCTTGTCCACGCGACCATTGGCCGCGCGCACGGTGAGCGCACGCACCACGTCGCCGTGCGAGAAGCCGATGTCGGCTACCTTGCCGTCCCGCCATACGGTGACATCGAGTCGCTGCGACAAGGCATTGGTCACGGACACGCCCACGCCATGCAAGCCGCCGGAGAACGTATATGCGCCACCGGCAGCCTTGTCGAACTTGCCGCCCGCATGCAACCGGGTAAAGACGATCTCCACCACCGGCACGCCTTCTTCAGGGTGCAGGCCGAACGGAATACCCCGCCCGTCATCCTCGACGCTAACCGAGCCATCGGTATGCAGCGTCACGATGATTTGCGTGCCAAATCCGCCCAGTGCTTCGTCCGACGCGTTGTCGATCACTTCCTGCACGATATGCAGCGGATTCTCCGTGCGCGTGTACATGCCCGGCCGTTGTTTCACCGGCTCGAGCCCCTTGAGCACCTTGATCGACGCTTCACTGTATGCGGGACCGGATTTCTTTGTAGCCATGTTCCGATAAATTCCGCATTTGTCCACAGTTGCTGTGGACAAATGCGTGGACAATTCGTTGAGTTCTTGAAAAAGCCCTGCCGAAACAACTCGCTCGTCACGATGCCCGCGAATCGTGCGCGCTGCCGGCGGCCGGGGCGGGAACGGGCGCTATTTTACCGGCTTGCGCTTGGCCTCCAGCATCTCCCAGCGCTCGAGCGCGGCCAGCAGTTCGTCGTCGATCGCCGCATAGCGCTCGGTGAGCCGCGTGCCTTCGGCCGGATCCGTCACAAAGATCGACCCGTCTTCCAGCTGCGCACTGATGGACTGCTGCTCCGCCTCGAGTTGTGCAATCCGCTGCGGCAACGCATCCAACTCGCGCTGCTCGTTGAACGTCAGCTTGACGCTGCGCTTCTCGTTGCGCCCCGAGGCGGCGCTGGGGGCGTCATGCAATACACCAGCGCCGCTCGGTGCGGCCGGGATGTCCGCGGCGGCTTTCGCCGGCGACGCAGCACCGGCCTGCGCCAACGCATCGGCACGCGCCTTCTGCGTCTGCCAGTCCGAGAAACCGCCGACGTACTCGCGCCACTGACCGTTTCCTTCCGCCGCGATCACCGACGTCACAACGTTGTCTAGGAACGTGCGATCGTGGCTCACGAGCAGCACCGTGCCGTCATAGTCGGTCAACAGCTCCTCGAGCAGCTCGAGCGTCGGAATGTCCAGGTCGTTGGTCGGCTCATCCAATACCAGCACATTCGCGGGCCGCGCGAACAATCGCGCCAGCAACAGCCGGTTGCGCTCGCCGCCGGATAAGGACTTGACTGGCGAGCGGGCGCGTTCCGGCGAAAACAGGAAGTCGCCCAGGTAGCTCATCACATGCTTGCGGGCGCCGTTGATCTCCACCCAGTCACTGCCCGGACTGATCGTGTCCGCGAGGCTGCGTTCAGGGTCTAGTTGCGCACGCATCTGATCGAAGTAGGCAACCTGCAAATTCGTGCCGGTGCGCACCCGGCCTTCGTCCGGTGCAATCTCGCCGAGCATGAGCTTGAGCAGCGTGGTCTTGCCCGCGCCGTTCGGGCCGACGAAGCCAATTTTGTCGCCACGCATCACAGTGGTCGAAAAACCCGCGACGACCATCCGCCCGCCGTAGCGCTTGGTCACGTCGGTAAGCTCGGCGACGATCTTGCCCGACTTGTCGGCCTGGCTCACGTCAAGGCGCACATTGCCCTGCACGTTGCGCCGCTGCGCGCGCTCGTTGCGCATCTGCACGAGGCGTGCAATGCGCCCGACGCTGCGCGTGCGACGCGCCTCGACGCCCTTGCGGATCCAGATTTCCTCCTGGGCGAGCAACTTGTCGAACTTCGCGCTCTCGACCGCCTCCACTTCGAGCTGCTGCGCCTTGCGGGTCTGATAGGCCGAGAAGTTGCCCGGATATGACAACAGGCGCCCGCGATCGAGTTCGACGATGCGGGTCGCGACGCGATCGAGGAACGCGCGATCGTGCGTGATGAACAACACGCTGCCGCGCAGCGACAACAATAACGCCTCGAGCCAGCGTATCGAATCAAAATCGAGATGGTTGGTCGGCTCGTCCAGCAGTAGCACATCGGGCTGCGTCACTAGCGCGCGTGCCAGCGCAACGCGTTTAAGTAGGCCGCCAGAGAGCTGATCCACCTGCGCATCGCCCTTCAGGCCCAATTGGGCAAGCGTAGTCGCTACCCGGGTGCGCCATGCCCATCCGTCATGCATGTCCAGCGCACCCTGTAGCGCATTCATGCGTGCCAGCAACGCGTCATGCGACGGGCCTTCGGATGTATCGGCCAGCTCGTGCGCCACGCGGTCGTACTCGTCGAGCAGCGCACGGGTGTGCTCCAGCCCTGCCGCCACCGCATCGAACACGCGCATGCCGGCGTCGAAGACCGGCTCTTGCGGCACGTAGACAGTCGTGAGCGCCTGCGTGCGGGTAACCAAGCCGTCGTCGGGCTTGGCCAGGCCGGCGACGATCTTCAGCAACGATGACTTGCCTGCACCGTTGCGGCCGATCAGGCCCACCCGCTCGCCCGGTTCGATCGAGAAGTCCGCGTGGTCGAGCAACGCGACATGGCCGAACGCGAGTTGCGCGCCGGTGATGGAAAACAGCGACATCGGTTCAGGGAAAGGACAGAAAACACCCATTGTACCGGCCGGACGCGAGCCACCGCGCGTGGACCCGTATCGGGCGGTTGGCCGATGCAGGCCACACCAGGCCTTACGGTAAAATAGCGGCTTTGCGAGTGGGCCGGAAAGGCCGAAGGTGGCAGTCGTGTCTGACGTGATCGAATACAAGAGTTGGGTTTGCCTGATTTGCGGGTGGATCTACAACGAGGCAGACGGTCTGCCGGACGAAGGCATTGCTCCCGGCACGCGTTTTGCCGACATCCCGGCGCACTGGCGCTGCCCACTGTGCGACGTCAGCAAGGCCGACTTCGCCGTGGTGGAATTCTGAGCGCCGCGCCGATGCGACCCGGCGGTGGCGCTCGTGGTATCCTTACGGACCCCGCGATCCCGACGACGCCTGGCAGCAGGCAGCACGGCCATGCTGCCGATATGCGGCTGCGCACAACAGGCCATCGGATCGCGTGGCGCCGATGATGGCGCCTTCTCGCCGTAGCACAATGGATAGTGCACGCGCCTCCTAAGCGTGAGATTCAGGTTCGATTCCTGACGGCGGGACCATATTGCCTGACGGCGCGCATTGAATTGTCACGAAGCTGTGGTATGGGCAGCCGCGCACTGGGTCAGGCAATGGTCGGCGTACGGGTCGTCGCGGCAAGATCCATTAATATTGCCGGTTTCGCCGTTACCTTCCCCATCGTCATGACCGTGCATCGCGAACCGCTCAGTGTGATCATCATCACGCTCAATGAGGCCCACGACATCGAAGCATGTTTGGCGTCCGTGCACGGCCTGGCCGATGAGATCGTCGTGGTCGACGCCGGCAGCACCGATGCGACGGTGCCGATCTGCGAGCGCTTCGGCGCACGCGTCGTCACAACAGATTGGCCAGGGTTCGGCCCTCAGAAGAATCGGGCACTCGCGCTCGCCACCCGGCCGTGGGTGCTGTCGCTGGATGCCGACGAGCGCGTGACCCCGCAGCTGAGAAAATCGATCGAAGCGGTACTGGCCGGGCGCGGCCCATCCGGCTGTACGGGATATGCGATGTCCCGCCGCTCACAATTCTGCGGCCGCTGGGTCAATCACTCGGGTTGGTCGCCGGATTGGGTGGTCCGGTTGTTCCGCCGCGAAGCAGTCAGATTCTCGGACGATGCCGTGCACGAGCGGCCCATCGTCGAAGGCCCCACCGGGCGCCTCGACGGCCAGTTGCTGCACTACAGCTATCGCTCTGGCGAAGAGGTAGCGGACAAGACACTGGCCTATGCTCGCGCCGGCGCCCGGATGCTGCGTGCGCGCGCGCGCCGCATCAGCGCATTGGCCCCCCTCGCGCACGGCGGCTTTGCTTTCGTGCGCACGTTCATGTTGCGAGCTGGATTTCTCGACGGGCTGACGGGCTTAGGCATCGCGCGGATGAATGCGAGAGCGACGTTCCTGAAGTACCACTATGCGCGGCGCGCAGACCCATCGGCGTTCAGCGACAGCGGCACTAGTAGCACTAGTAGCACTAGTAGCACTAGTAGCACTAGTAGCACTAGTAGCACTAGTAGCACTAGTGACACTGGCGGCACCTGGCAGGGGCTGCGCATCGGATTGTCATGCCAGGCGTTGCGCCACGCCGGCGGCTTCGAGCGCTACGCGCGCGACATCATTGGCGCAATGGTAGCGCGGGACGTCCGCCCCATCGTCTTCGCCCGCAAATTCGATAAAACGCTGCCCGAGTACCGACTCGTCGACGCGCAAACCATCCGAGTCAAGTGGCTGCCGCGTGCGCTGCGCGACGTGGCGTTCTCCTGGCGGCTGCGTGCGCGCCGTACACGCAGCCAAGCGGACATCGTGATTGCATGCAATCGAGTCGACTCAGCCGACATCGTCGTATGCGGCGGCACGCATCCGGGCGCATTGCACCATGGTCGCAACAAGCCAAAGTGGAACGACGGCTGGCAAACCGCGCTGGAGCGCCGCACCTATCACAACGCGGGCGTGGTCGTCGCCCACTCCAGGATGATGGCGCAAGAAATCCAGCAGTATTTCGGCATCGCGCCGGACAAGATCCGTGTCATCTATCCCCCGGTGCGCAGCGACTGCTTCGCGCCGATGGCGCCGGCACAGCGCGATGCGATGCGGGCGCGGCTCGGCATCCCCGACGGATACGCCGCGTTTGTGTTCGTGGCCAACACCGGCAAGGGCTTCGAGCTGCTGCGTGCGTACTTCGAGGCGAGCACCGAGCCGGTCTGCCTGTTGGTTGCGGGCCGCCCGGTCGCCAGCCCATCACCGCGGATCCGCTCGCTCGGCTATCGCAAGGACATGCAATGCGTGTTCGGCGCGGCCGACTTCACGATCGTGCCTGCGCCCTATGAACCGTTCGGACTAATAGGCATCGAATCGATACTGTGCGGCACGCCGGTGCTCACCGCCGGTAACGTGGGCTGCGCCGAAGTCATCCGCGACGACGCGCAATGGCGCTTCTCGCACCTGGACGCGGACAGTTTTGCTATGGCGGTCGAACAGGCGCTCACGCGCTGGCGCGCCGGCACCGCGCGGCTCACCCGGCCTAGCGAGCACCTGCTGTACGACTACGACGTGGCGTCCCACACCGCGCACTTGCTGGCACTGGCCTCAGAACTCGCCGGCCGCCGCGCGTAGCGCTGCATCTCATCGCCCCGCGCGCGGCGCCCGCCCCCTGTGGCGTCACGCGTGATGCTACACTCGCTCGTCTGGCGCGAACGCGGCGACACGCGCGTCGCACGGCAATGCCATGCGGCCGCCGTCACGTCGCGGCACCGCGCGCCGTCAACCTACCGGAGCAACGTCCATGGCTGAATTTCGCATTTGGTCCGATCGGTTCTCGCACAATGGATTCATGCCCAAGCAGCAGGAATACGATAACCGCTCGTTTGGCGTCGACGGCGGCAACGTGTCGCCCGCGCTGCAATGGGCCGACCCGCCCGCCGATACGAAGAGTTTCGCGCTGACCGTGTACGATCCGGACGCGCCGACCGGCAGCGGTTTCTGGCACTGGGTTCTCGTCAATATTCCGGCGCACGTGCGCTCACTGCCGGATGACGCCGGCAAGGCCGACGGCAGCCTACTGCCAGCCGGTGCGCTGCAGCTACGCAACGACTATGGCACGGTGGGCTTTGGCGGTGCGGCGCCGCCACGCGGTGACACGCCGCATCGGTACGTGTTCCGCATCCACGCGCTGAAGGTCGACGCGCTGCCGCTTGGCAAGGACGCGACCAACGCGGTGGCACGCTTCATGATCCACTTAAACGAAATCGACTCGGCCACCTATACAGGTCTGTACGAGCTGAAGTAATTAGACGCGCACGCGAGACCTAACGAGGGCTTACCACTAGCCTCGCGCTGCTGGCCACGCTCAACGCGCACCCGTGCACGACTCACATCGTGTCACGCATGGCGCTGTGCAGCTTCGGCTTCGCCTGTTCCAGTCGCCCAACAACCGCCCCATGCTCGCGCCGTCGCCACGCAAACGCGGCGACGGCGCGAGTGGCATGTTCAGCACGGTCCCACTAACCGGCCAAACTGCCGGCGCAGCCCTCGTTGCGCTGATTTTTCAATGTCACCGGCAACCAGGGGGCCGTCTCCATGGTGACGGTGGCGGCCATCTTTTCAACACTGGCGGCAGCGATAAACCTTGTGCGTTGACGCGGCGTCGTTCCAGTGCATCGCGGCTAATCGGCTATAGGCATGCTGCTTGCTTGAAAGAGGGGCATGAACGAATCACCCAAACCATCACGGCATATCACTTTCGAGGACGCGCCACCCTCCTTCGATGGCGCACGGATGATGCTTGACTTCATCGCGTCTGTCGATGGGCGCCCAGTGCGGTGCTCAGTGAGCGCCGAAGCGCTCGAGGACCACTTCGGCGCCGCGTCCGCGCTCGAGAGCGCATTACTGCAGGCGTTCGAGCGCGGACGCGACCCCATCCATCGAGTCGCCCGGCTCGCACTGGAGGACAACGGCGGTCAACCTGTCGTGCTGCACAGTGGTTTATTCCGGATCTCGGCAAACTAGCGCCGTCAGGCGAACTGACCACTCATCCTGCAAAGGAGGCTTCATGTCACTAATCGTTGCGGGACGCTTCACTTCGTTCCCTCAAGCCGAACGCGCTTCGCAGGCGCTGTTCGAGCACGGTTTTGTCCAAGAGGACGTTACCCTCTTCTTCGTTAACCCACCCGGCCAGCACGCGCGCTTTCCGATCGGCGGCGACGTATCGACCGACCCCGGCGCACGCGAAGCGCCGAAGGGGGCAGCCAAGGGCGTCGCGTTGGGTGCTGTCGTGGGTGCGGTCGTTGGCGTCGCGATCTTTGCGCTGGCGAGCGCGCCAATGCTCGTATCGATCATCGCCGCCGGGGTCGGCGCTTACGTCGGCTCGATGATCGGCGCGATGAGCCATACTCGGCGCGCGCTCGAGCAGCATCAGGGGCGTGAGCGCTTCGTCGACCGCGAGGCGCGTGACGCCGGCGTACTGGTTGCCGTGCATGTGGACGCGGCCACGCAGGAGAACGCCTCGCGTGTGTTGCGCGACGCAGGTGCGCTAGATATCGAGCGCGCATCCGGACGCTGGCGCGACGGACGCTGGGCTGACTTCGACCCGACTCGCGCGCCACACGTGGAGCGTGACAGCCAGTCTGATCTCAACGAGCGGCACACTTAGTCCGCCGCATTGCGGTTGGCCAGGCCACCGGTAGCCGGATAGGCGAGGCTACCGGTAGCCAAACAGGTGGAACGGCCACCCGCACACCGGATCTGCGCGGTGCGCAGTTTCCGCTCAACCACAACCAACGGAGGTACACGATGGCAACTCATATTGTTTCCGTTCTAAACAACCTGATTGAAACGTCCAAAGACGGCGAAGCTGGCTTTCGCAAGGCGGCAGAGGACACATCGAACCCGGAATTGAAGGCGCTGTTTACCAGCCGCGCGCAATCGTGCGCGCAAGCGGTCAGCGAACTGCAAGCCGCCATTCATTCAATCGGTGGCAAGGCCGAAGACCACGGGTCCGCGTCCGGTGCGCTGCACCGTGGCTGGATGGACCTAAAGTCAGCCATCAAGGGCCGCAGCGACCACGAGATCCTGGCGGACTGCGAAAAAGGTGAGGACGTAGCCAAGAAACACTACCGCCAGGCACTCGATGAAGCGTTGCCCGCGGACATCCGGATGCTCGTCGAGCGGCAATACGAAGGCGTACTCAAGACTCACGATCGCGTACGCGAATTGCGTGATGCTACAGCACGATAGTTTGGCTATCCCGGATGCGGCGCCACACGCCGCGTCTGGCACCCGGCACATCTGGCGTCCGTCAGATGTGCCGGGTGCTACGTCTGACGGACGCGGCATCTAAAGGACGCGTGGGACGCATCCATCAGGCCGCTTCGCCGCAGTCGTGGCACATCACCACGCGACGTCTTAGCGTGTGGCGAAATAGCGTTAATTCGCAATGTGCAGCTCGTTATGCACGCGGGTCACGCCGTCAACCGTCCTAGCCGCCGTGGTAGCGGCCTCCTTTGCCTCACGGCTAGGCACTGTCCCGGTCAAGCGCACCGCGCCAGCCGTGGTCTTCACATGGATATTTTGAAAGCCTTTCACGTCCTTTGCGTTCAGCAATGCGGCCTTAACCTTCGTAGTAATGGCACCATCGCTGATTTTCTCGCTAACCGTCTCGGAACCCGACGATTGCGCAGCGCTGTTGCTGCTCACAGTCTGCGCGGCCAGCCCGGCCATATGAGCTGCACAGATCATGCCGATGGTAATGCGGATCCATGGTGTCGTTTGCATTGTTTTCTCCCAGATTGAGATGGCAAGGGTGTTGCAAGGGTCGTACCCGCGGTCAATGCGTGTCGTTGCGTCGGCGCGCGGCGGTCGCGCTCACTTCCGCACCGAGTAGAAACACCGACGACGAGAAATACAGCCACATCAGCAGCACGGCGAGGGAGCCCGCAGCGCCAAACGTATTGGCGGTGCCCACGTGTGCCAAGTAAAACGCAAAGATATTCTTGCCGCCGGAGAAAAGCAATGCCGCCGCCAAGCCACCCGCCAACGCATCACGCCATTGGAGCGACGCATCGGGGACGAACTTGAGCATCGCGGAGAATGCCAGCCATAGCGAGCCGAGCGTGGCCACGTGCTGCACCGCATTCGCTATCAGGTACGAAGCGCTTTGCGGTCCCCAGAACCAGTGCCCGGCCACGCTGATTACCGTATCCAGAATCAACAGCACGACAATCAAGAATGCCACGCCAAGCACCAGGCCAAACGAGATCAAGCGCACCCGTACCACGCTGAGCAGGCTGGCGCGCGTATCGGGTTCCGGCACCGGCCAAATCGCGTTCAACGCGCTGTTCAATGTCGAGAATGTTGCGGATGCGCCAATCACGATACCCAGGATCGACACCATGGTCGTATGCGTTGCCCTATCGGCATGCCACGCGTTCGCCACGATGGCCTGCACGCCTTGCGCGGCTTCGTCGCCGACCACGCCGCGTATTTCGCCGAACAACCGGCCTTGCACCGCATCCTGACCGAAAAAAAAGCCGGCCACTGCGATGACGATGACCAGGGTGGGTGCGAGTGAAAATGCGGTATAGAACGCGATCGACGCCGCCATCGTCGGACAGCGGTCCTTGATCCAATACGTGACCGGATCTGATACCCAAGCCAGCAGGTCCATCGCGCGCGAGCGCATCGATTGAGCGCGGGCCGCGAGGGTCGGTTTGGCCATACTCGTGTTCCCCGTTGTGCAACAATGTGCGGTGGGCGTACGGCGCCGCGGCCCACCGCCATCGTGCGCGGCAACAGCGCTGCCGCACGGCATGCCACCGCGGCGGAGCAGGCCGCCACCCTCCGTATTTTTCAGCCTATCAAGACAACGTGCTGGCGGGCAACCGCACCGGCACACCGGGCCGCGCGAACGCCGACGGCTGCGCCATCACACGCAGCGTCAACGCGTCATCGCGGTCCACCACTTCACGCAGATCACGCATGAATGAATCGCGCCATACAGACAGGTCGTTCTGCCGCAATACTGCCATCATCGCCTGGTGCCGCTGTTGCCGGTCCACCAAAGGCATCGACAACGCGCGGCGCATCGCGTCGGCGACCTGCACCAGGTCGAACGGATTGACAATCAAGGCACCCGGTAATTGGTCCGCTGCACCGGAAAACTGCGACAACACAAGCACGCCAGGATCGGCGGGGTCTTGCGCCGCGACGTATTCCTTCGCCACCAGATTCATGCCGTCACGCAGCGGCGTCACACACCCGACCTGGGCCGCGCGGAACAGCGCCATCAGTAAGTTGCGTTCATAGTTGCGGTTCAGGTACAGGATCGGGGTCCAGTCCAGTTGGGCAAAACGGCCGTTGATCCGGCCCGCCTCCGCCTCCAGGTTCTTGCGAATCGACTGGTAGTTTTGTACGTCGGTACGCGTAGGCGGTGCAATCTGCATCAGTGACACGTGCCCAGCCAGGCTCGGCGAATCCAGCAACAGCCGTTCGAATGCCTGAAGCCGCTCGGCCAACCCCTTCGAGTAGTCGAGCCGATCTACACTGATGATCAGCTTGCGCTCGCGCATATTGTCGCGCAACCCGACCACCTGCTTGCGGCTGGCGTTTTGCTGCGCAGCTTTCGCAACGGCATCCGGGTACACGCCGATCGGATACGCGGCGGCCTTGAATCGGTGGCCGAATGCTTGGACCATCCCATTGCCAAGCAACTGCCCGCCGAATTCGCGCTGCACGATGTCAGTAAAAGACTGCAGATCGCTGTCCGTCTGGAAGCCGACCACGTCGTAACTGCACAGCGCCTTGAGCAGTGTGGCGTACGGCGGGATCGTATGCAGCACCTCGGGTGCCGGAAACGGAATATGCAGGAAAAACCCAATCGGATTGCGCATGCCGAGTTCGCGGCATGCCTTGCCGAACGGGATCAAGTGGTAGTCGTGCACCCAGATGAGGTCGTCCGGCCGAACCAGCTTCTGCAACTGCCGGGCGAGCATCCCGTTGACGCGCATATAGCCTTCGTAATCGGCGCGGTCGAACCGCGTCAGGTCGTTTCGATAATGAAAAGCAGGCCACAGCGTCGCGTTCGAAAAACCGCGATAGTACTGGTCATAGTCGCGCCGACTAAGGCCGACTGTTGCGTAGGTCACGTTGCCTCGGGTCTCGATCGTGGGCTTGCCCGCCTCACTGCCGATCTCGCCATTCCAGCCAAACCATACGCCGCCGGCCTCCTTCAGCGCATCGTAGACGCCGATTGCCAGCCCTCCTGCCGCGGGACGGCCCTCCTGCGCCGGGGCGACCCGATTGGATACCACGATCAATCTGCTCATAGGGATTGCCACCTGCTGTCTGTTTAAATGAAGCGACCGGCACCATCATGCAAGTTTCATGCCGATTGCCGCAGTGCACAAAAAAAGGCCGAGCACAATCCACGCCCCGAAGGGCGCGATAGCGCAAAGCCCCAAGGAAATGGCCAGACTCGCGTTACGCGTCCTGCTCTGTCCCGATTTCTCGCTGATAGTCCAGGTCGGCACGACGAGCGCCGCCCTGGTTGTCGACGCCATCTGCCGGCGTGTCGGGTGCAGGCCGGTTCTGCCCGGCCGATATGCTGTTTTCGTGGTCGCCCGCGTTACCCGTGCCGGTGGTCGGCAACCGGTCCGGCCGTTGGCCGGCTTGTGTGTTTGGTCGGCTCATTGCGCCTCCAACTTGCACTGCGTGGTTCCTGATTGTAGCGTACCCGTCCGGCGGGCTTTCGCACCGTCTTCGCATGTCGCAGTAAGCGTTACGCCCCGGGTTGTAACCCTTACAACGACAGGTGAACTGACGAGCCTTCCCGGGCGCCGCGGCCTGTGTCGTCGCGTGAGTCCCTAGATCAATGTTCGCGCGAGCCATTGAGCGCGCGGCGCGCCCACGCAGGCGACGCCGTCAAGACGCGTGGAACGTCGGTGCTTGCACGTGCGGCATGTCCGGGCCTTGCGGCGGCGGATCGCCAATCGGCGGCATATCAGGCCCGGGTGGATCGCGCGTCGGGTCAGGCGGCGCTTCGTCCGGGGGCATGTCCGGCGGCGGCACCTCGGGCGGATGCGGCGGCGTGGGCGTGGGTGGATCGGGTTGCGGCGCATGGGCGCGCCATTCGAGCGTTGACATAGGTCGCTTCCTCAAAAGAGATAATACGACCTTTAGCAACGCATATGCCGGCTACCCCCTGCTGCTGAAGAACCGGCCGCTCAGTCCCGCTCACGCCCCAACGCCTGTTCATCAATCACCGGCCAAGCCTATCTATCCGTCAGTTATCGGCGTACTTCGTCCCGACGTTCTCTGATGCGTCGTCGCTGTCGCCGGCGTCCTCGCCCGATGCGTTGCGCGCGTCATCGCCATATTCGACTAAGCGGTTGTACAGCGTCTTCAAGCTAATGCCGAGAATCTCCGCAGCCCGCGTCTTCACACCACCGCATTGCTCCAATGTGGCCAGAATCAGTTGGCGGTCCGCTTCGGCTAGTGACGTGCCGAATGGGATGGTCACCGCAGTGCCAGCGGACGGCTTGGACAACGAGATCTGCAGCGGCACCGATGCGGTCGCGGACGAATCAGCCGGCGACATGATGTAGGCGCGCTGCACGTAGTTCTTGAGTTCGCGCACATTGCCGGGCCACGTGTACGACAGCATCGTTTCCTTGACCGAAGGCGGAAAGTGCTTGTCCGTGCCGTAGCGCTGGTTGAGTTCGTCCAGAAAGCTCTGTGCAAGCAACTCGACATCCTTACCGCGCTCGCGCAGCGGCGGCAGGCTAATCGGAAATACGTTCAGCCGATGATAAAGATCCAGCCGCAGCTTGCCCTCGAGCACCGCCTGCTCGGGATCGCGATTGGTCGCCGCGATCAGCCGCACGTCGGTCTCGATCTCCTTGGTAGTACCGACCCGCATGAATACGCCCGTCTCGAGTACGCGCAGCAGCTTAACCTGCAACTCGATCGGCATTTCGGTGATCTCGTCCAGAAATAACGTACCGCCGCTGGCGCGCTCAAAATAGCCCTTGTGCTGTCGGTCCGCGCCAGTGAACGCACCCCGCTCATGACCGAACATTTCCGACTCGATCAGCGTCGGCGACACCGCGCCACAATTGACGGCCAGGAACGCCTGCTTGCGTCGTAAGCTCAACTCGTGCAAGGTCTGCGCGGCCACTTCCTTGCCAGTGCCGGATTCACCGACCAGCAGCACCGAAGCGGAGGTCGGCGCCACCCGGTTGATCTGGTCATAGACCTGCTGCATCGCCGCCGAATTGCCTAGCATCAAGCCAAAACGCCCAAAGCGGCGCAACTCGCCACGCAGCGTGCCAATCTCGGCGCGCAGGTCGCCGGTACGCGGGATCCTGCCGAGGATCGCCTTAACCCGTTGCACATTGATCGGCTTGACGAGGTAATCCGTTGCGCCCATCTTCAGCGCACTGACCGCGGACTCCACGGTGGCGTGCCCGGTAATGACCACGATCTCTACGCCGGAGCGTAAATCCAGATCGTTGAACAAGTCCACGCCGCTGCCATCCGGCAGCTTCAAGTCGGTAAAGACGACGTCTGGCACCTGCCTGACGATCTGGATACGCGCCTCGCGCACGTCGCCGGCCATCGCGATGGTCAGACCATCGCCCGTGACGATCTCCGCCAACGCATTACGGGAATTGGGGTCGTCATCGACTATCAGTATATGCGGCATGAGAAAGGAATCGTGTCCGGAAAAAAGCGGCAAGTCGGCAGCCCCCACGGACGTTGCGCGTCAACGCGCATGCGACGTGCCGCCGTCCTGCCAATTTGAAAAATTTGCTTGCCCCATCCAGGACTATTACGCCAATTGCGTAATAATTGCCATTTAGAAGTCTTATTCGGTGCGTAAACTTGATTATAAAGAATAATCGACACGCTCGGGGCACCCAGTGTAACCGCTTCCGGTCGGCCGCTCAAAACGCAATTCGTTTACGCCAAAACACCTGACGCTTCAAAATAAGCAATTGCGGCTGGGTTGGCGCGGGTGGTTAAATAGGGTTCTTTGCACCAGAAAGCAATACACCATGTCGTCAAGCGAGGCGGACGCGCTAGTAGCGTCCGATGAACAGCAATCACTTAAGTTCCCGCACCCGAGCGTGCCGGGCCTGAAGTCGTTCGGCCTGCTGTATGGCTCGTCCGACGCCATGCTGGATTTGTACGAGCAAATCGAGCGGGTCGCGGCCACCGACGCGACCGCGTTGATCGTCGGCGAGTCCGGAACCGGCAAGGAGTTAATCGCGCGCACGATCCATGACGCCAGCCACCGCGAGCAGGGCCCGTTCGTCGCGGTCAATTGCGGCGCCATCCCGGACAACCTGATCGAGGCCGAGTTGTTCGGCCATGAAAAGGGCAGCTTTACGGGCGCCGTGCAAGGCCGCATCGGCTACTTCGAACATGCGCACGGCGGCACGCTGTTTCTAGACGAGGTCACCGAGATGTCGCCGGTGCGTCAGGTCAAGCTGCTGCGTGCGTTGGAGACCGGCACGTTCTATCGGGTTGGCGGCAACGAGTTGATTAGCGCCAACGTGCGCGTGATCGCCGCGACCAATCGCGACCCAGCTACCGCGGTCAAGGAAAACGGGCTGCGCGAAGACCTGATGTACCGGCTTGCGGTTTTCCCGTTGCGCGCGCCGCCGCTGCGCGAACGTGATGGCGACCGCGAACTGCTCGCGCAGCATTTTTTGGCCGAGTTGAACGCACAGGAAAATACCAATAAGGCATTCAGCAAGCGCGCGCTCGACACGTTGCGTACTTATTCGTGGCCGGGTAACGTGCGCGAATTGAAAAATGCGGTCTATCGTGCTTTCATTCTGGCGGAGAAAACCGTTGAGATTCAGCACCCGCATCTGACGTCGCGGGTCAAGAAGCCGGTGCTGCAAGGTGAGGCAATGAGCATCTGGGTCGGCACGCCGCTTGCCGACGCGCAAAAGCAAATCATCCTGGCAACCCTGAAGCACTGCGGCGGCGACAAGCGGCGCGCGTCCCAAACCCTGGGCATCAGCCTGAAGACGCTATACAACCGTCTGGGCACGTACGAGGCACAGGCGTGCGCGGACTCACCCGAGAGCAACGAAGGCTGAGCCGTTGCGTACGTGCGGCGCAGCGTCTACCAGGACAAGATCGCGCGCGCCGCCGGGTCGCTCCGATGGGCCAAAGGTCCCCTGGGCCAGCCCGCATGTAGTGCAGATCGAGCTCCACGAACGAGGTCGCGTCACGGTCAGCCGTGTGATCAGCACCGGTGCGCTGGACCGTAAGGAAATCGTGTTTTCGGTCGACTCGCCGAAAAAGGCGTCGGGCAACGGCGGGAGCGCGGACGGGTTTTATGTCGCGGCGATTTGACGCGACGGCAATGCATGGCGCTAGGCGTCGGCGAAGCCGGCCATGCCGCGCTGGAGAGCACGGCAATGATCGTTCCGCGCGCGTCCGCGCCGGCGCCTGCACGGCTGGCATCGCGACGCTGACCGCCGTATGCGCGCTGCGCGGCGCTCAGTCGATTGGCGGTTTCGCCGACGCGGCAACGGACGCGACCCGCAGATGCATGCCTGCTGGTAGTTTGCCAGCGCATGCCGACAAGGCGGGCGCTGGAAGTGGGCAGTCGCCGAGCCGACCGTCGAGCACTGAGGTTCGCTGCAATAGCAGCCGCGCTCAAGACCCGACGCCCCTATCAAGACCTGACGTCCCCTCAAGGCTCGACGCCTATCAGGATTCAACGTCCTCCAGGCTGAAGATCTCAGTCTGGTCGTTGTACGAAAAGATCTCACCGTAGCGACCCCAATTGATGACCGCGTCGAGCGTTTCCTCCGCGGCACTATCCGACAAGTAGTCCTCGAGCTCCTGCTCGAAACGCACCCGCGGCGCACGATGGCCGGGCCGTTCATTGAGGACCCGCTTGATCCGCGCTGCCAGCGGCACGTGGCGCAGCAGATGATCGGCGAACATCATCTTGCGCTCCTGCGTACCGCATTCGGCAAATACACGGGCCGGCGGCGTCAGGAAGATATCGCCCTCACGCACGTCGGCAAAGCCCAGCCATTGCAGCACTTCAGCAATCGGAAACAGATCGTCGACCTCCAAGTGCAACGTGCGGGCAATCTCGGGCATGTCGGCTCGGCCGTGGTACGGTGCGGTCGCCAGCGTCTCGATCAAGCCGGCCATCAAGTTGGTCGACACATGTGGCAACCAGCTGTGCAGCTCCAGGCCCTTGCGCGGCGCGCCGGCGCTCGGACGCGCCGTCATCTTCGCGTAGATGTCATCGACCAGGCGGCGGAACGCCGGATCGAGCCGGTTACGCGGATGCTTGAACGGCACCTGGATCTCGGCTAGTACGCGCCCCGGGTTGGACGACAACACCAGGATTCGATCGCACATGAACACCGCCTCTTCGATATTGTGCGTGACGATCAGCACGGCCTTGATCGGCATGCGGCCTTGCGTCCACAAGTCCAGCATGTCGGTGCGCAACGTCTCGGCGGTGAGCACGTCCAGCGCCGAGAACGGTTCGTCCATCAGCAACAGCGTCGGATCCACCACCAGCGCACGGGCAAAGCCCACGCGCTGGCGCATCCCGCCGGACAGCTCGCGCGGGTACGCGTTCTCGAACCCGTCCAGCCCGATCAAGTCGATCGCAGCCAGCGCGCGCTCACGCCGGATGCGCGCGGGTACGCCCTGGGCTTCCAGGCCCGCTTCGACGTTCTGCAGCACGGTAAGCCACGGGAACAGCGCAAAGGTCTGGAAAACCATCGCGACGCCTTCCGCTGGGCCCCGCAGCGGCTGACCGCGATAGGACACCTCGCCCCCCGACGGCGAAATCAGCCCTGCAATGATGCGCAGCAGCGTGGACTTGCCGGAGCCGGAGCGTCCAAGCAAGCCGACGATCTCGCCCTCGCGGATCGACAGGTTGACGTCGTCGAGCACCAGCAGCTCGCCCTGGGTCTTCTCGAACCCACGCCGCACGTGGTCGACGGACAAAAGGACATCGCCGGGCGTGGGCGCGCTCATGGCGGGCGCTACTGTGACCGGCGCAGCGGCATTCGTGGGATTTTGCATGGCAACCACCGTATTGATCAATCCAGGCGCAGCTTGTTCTCGGCGTAGGCGTACATCGGACGCCACAACAAGCGATTGAAGAGTGTGACGAACAACGACATCATCGCGATGCCGAGGATGATCTTGGGATAATCGCCGTTCGTGGTCATCTGCGCGATGTAAGCACCGAGCCCATGCGCGACTACGTGTGTATCTCCCCATTGCACCGCTTCGGACACGATGCTCGCATTCCACGCGCCGCCGGAGGCGGTGATCGCCCCCGTCACATAGTACGGGAAAATACCCGGCAGCATCACCTGACGCCACCATTGCCAGCCGCGAATGCGAAAATTGGTCGCGGCCTCCTTAAAATCGTTCGGATACGCGCTCGCGCCGGCGATCACATTGAACAAGATGTACCACTGCGTGCCCAGCACGATTAGCGGGGAAAGCCAGATGTCTGGATTAAGCCCGAAACGCACAATCACGATTACGAATACCGGGAACAGCAGATTGGCCGGGAACGCCGCCAAAAACTGCGCGAGCGGCTGAAGCTTCTCGGCCAGCGCCGGACGCAAGCCGATCAGCACGCCCAGTGGGACCCATACGACCGAGGCAATCGCGATAGCACGAGCACGCGTGCCAACGTTATGCACCCCATCGCGAGCACGTGCCAAACCTCATCCCACGTCACGCCGGTGCTCACATAGCCGATGACGCGCCACAACAAGTACACTGTGCCAGCCAGCACCAACCCGCCCCAGGCGAGATCGCCAAGCCGTGAGGGCTTGCGGTGCGGCCCCACCGCGGGCCCGACCAGCGGCAGCTTGCGCCAACGCAGCGGCAAGCGCGCCATGCGTGCAAACAGCCATCCGGCCGGCACCAGCAACTGGTGAATCAACCGGGTGCGACGTACCAGGTCGAGCAGCCACGATTGGGGCGCGCTCGCCGATGCGGTGTTCTCCATGCGGAACTTGTCAGCCCACGCGACCAGCGGCCGGAACAGCAACTGATCGTACGCGAGGATCACGAGCGTCATCGTCAAGATTACCCAACCGATCGCCGGCAGATTGCGCTCGGTGATCGCCTGCGCCAGGTACGCACCCACGCCGGGCAGCGTGATCGTGTGGTTGCCAACGGTAATCGCCTCAGACGCGACGACGAAGAACCAGCCGCCGGACATCGACATCATCATGTTCCAAATCAGGCCCGGCATCGAGAACGGCACCTCGAGCTTCCAAAAGCGCTGCCAGCCCGTCAGGTGAAAGCCGCGCGACACTTCGTCCAGGTCGCGCGGCACCGTGCGCAGCGACTGGTAGAAGCTGAACGTCATGTTCCAGGCCTGGCTGGTGAAGATCGCGAAGATCGCCGCACACTCCGCTCCGGCGACCCGCGTCGGGAACAACGCAATGAAGAAGGCGACCGTAAACGAGATATAGCCAAGCACCGGTACCGATTGCAGGATATCCAGCATCGGCACCAGCACTTTCTCCGCTCGCCGGCTTTTTGCGGCAAGCGTGCCGTAAGCGAGCGTGAACACGAACGCGGCGAGCATCGCGGCGAGCATCCGCAACGTGGTGCGCAGCGCATATTCCGGCAAATAAATCGGGTCCAGCGAGATCGCCTGGGTCTTCAGCGTCGAGATCGGCGCCATCGTTTGTTCGAAGCCGATCGCCGCCATCGCGATCAGGCCGATGATCAGCGGAAAGGCCACGAAATCCCACCGATTGGGCAACAAGCGCCAAGCGGACGCCGCGGCGTCGCGCTTCGGATCGAAGCGAAAACCGAATTTAAAACCGAAATCCATCAGACAAACTCCCCGGCGCTCTCGGGCATGCGGATGGACCGCGCCGCCGCGCCGGAGCGCGATGGCAAACGCCGCCCATTTTTAAGACCGCCCCGACACTACACTAAGCACCCTGACCGTTACAACCTTTTAACGTGTTTGAATTGTTCCGCCGTTGCGCAGAGGCGGCACGCGCGTCACGCAGCTCAGGGGACCCAGCCGCATCGATTACCTTGCGCGCCGCACGCGCGGCGCGGCGCGGCCGCTGTTAGCGGTTATCATGATGGGTCACTGAATGAATGCAGGAGGCCACATGAAGGGAAATCTCGTCATCATCTGTCGTGACCAGGACGCCCATGAGTTTGACGCGCTGATGGCCGAATACGGCGCCTTCCAAACGAGATTATCGTCGACCGCGTGGTACCTGAAGTTCGACGCGGCGCCCGACGTGATCCAGGAGGAGATCCTGGCACGACTGGGCAAGTACACCACGCACTATATTTTTGAGGCCAACAGCGTCACGTACAACACGATCGACAGCGAAGCCGCCGCGGCATTAAATGCCCTGTTCGGTAATTGACGCGGCCATGCCGTCCCCGCGCGCGCGGATGCACGCCGCGAGTCAGGCCTGCGCGGTGCCCGACTGAGCCGGAAACGCCAGTTCGACGCGCAGGCCGCCGCACTCGTGGTTGCCAAGTCGGCATTCGCCGCCCAGCCGGTTTGTGAGCCGCTCGACGATGGCCAGCCCGAGCCCGCTATGACCGTTGCCGCCGCGCGCCGGGTCCAGCCGCACGAACGGACGGCTTGCATTGAGCAGGTCCTGAGGCGAAATGCCGCCACCCTGGTCGCTGACCGTCAACGTGAAACCTCGCGCCGTACGGACGGTTTCGATCACCACGGGCGGCGCACCGTAGGCATGTGCGTTGTCCAGCAGGTTAGACAACACGCGCTCCAGTGTCGCGGCCGGCAGCACGAAGTCCGGGCCGGCGCGCAGGTCGGTGCAGACGGCGTGCGCCGACGGCGACACCGCGCGATAGGTCCGCGCTATACGGTCGCACTGCTGGTCCACGCCGACTGGCTCGCTGCGATCGGTGCCATCGTGCGCAAACACCAGGAACTGATCGACGATGTGGGTCATCGAGTCGACGTCGCGCACGACGCCGTCACGCGCCTTTACATCGTCGAGCATCTCCGCGCGCAGCCGCAACCGCGCCAGCGGCGTGCGTAAATCGTGCGCAACGCCGGCAAGCATCACATTGCGGTCCTTGTCGGTCTGCGCGAGATTGCTGACCATCGTGTTGAAGCCGCGCGTGAGCTGACGCAACTCGAGTGGGCCGCGCTCGCGCACGGGGGCGACGGGCAGGCCGCGACCGAACCGAGCGACAGCCTGCGCCAGCGTGCGCAACGGGCGCTGCAATTGCCAGGCGGCGAACAGCGCCGAGAGCACCGCACCAGTGAAAATCAGCCCAAGCCACATCAGCGTGCGGTCCAACGGACGGCGCGGCGAACGCAACGGTTGCAGCGGCACGACGATCCAGCGCTTAAACCCCGGTTCGAGCACCCACAGGCTGGACGGCTTGTTGCCGCCCTTGGCCCGGATCTGCGTGCCGGGCGGCAAGCGATCCTCCAGTTCAGACAGGAAATGCTCAACCGGTGGCGGCACGGGCGGATCCGCCGGGGACGCCACGCCCGGGGTATCGGGCACCACTTTGACTCGCGACGGCAGCGGTTGCTCGGGCGTGCGCTCGACGTGCTGGCGTACTGCCTCGATCAGGAACATCGTTTCCTCGACCGCATAGCGCGCCTGCCACTCGCTGCGCTGCAACCGGATTAGCGCGAACCATGCAAAATGCGCGAGCAGGAGCACGCCAACCACCAGCAATGCCAGCCGTCCGAACAACGAATCAAACGGACGCCGCATGGCCTTCGCCGTCCGGCACGAATACGTAGCCACGGCCGCGCACTGTCTGGATGAAACGCGGCGCGGACGGATCGGTCTCCAACGTGCGCCGCAACCGCCACACCTGCACGTCGATCCCGCGGTCGGTGCCGTCGTACTCGGGCCCGTGCAGCAACTCGAGCAACCGCTCGCGCGTCAGCGTGCGCATCGGATTGTTGGCAAAGATCTTCAGCAATGCGAACTCGCTGCCCGACAAAGCCACAGGCTTGCCGTCCTGCATGAGCGAGCGGGTCTGAAAATCAAGTGTGAAACGGCCGAAGTTAAACGGCTCGCGCTGCTCCGGCGCGGCCGACGGAATGCTGCGACGCCGCCGCAGCACCGCCTGCACGCGGGCCAGCAACTCGCGCGGGTTGAACGGCTTGCCGAGATAGTCGTCCGCGCCCAGCTCCAGCCCGACGATACGGTCGACGTCGTCCGCACGCGCAGTCAGCATGATCACCGGAATGTCGTCGCCCGCGGCGCGCAATTGCCGCAGCGCCGTCAAGCCGTCCACGCCAGGCATCATGAGGTCGAGCACGATCAAGTCGGGCCGTTCCCGCTCGAGCCGCCGCTCCAGTGAAGCCGCATCGTGCAGTACCGACACTTCGATGCCCTGCCGGGTCAGATAATCGCGCAACAGGTCGCGCAACTCCTGATCGTCGTCGATTACGAGGATTTGAGTAGCCATAAGCGGCAGTTTACCGTTACCACGGACCGGATCGCCGCTGCAATGCGTATCCGTCGTTACCGGTTGTTACTGCGTCAGCCAGACGTAATCGCGCGTAACAAACGCTGCACTGAGGGCACGCGACGCAGCAGCGCCTCGCCGCACAGCGCGAAAAATTGCGTGAGCAAACCGTGGCCGCGTAGCTGAACGTCTACAATACGCTAAACGATCAGCAAAAACGACCGGCAGCGGCATACTGAAGACGCACTGGGCACGAATGGAGCAGAGGCAGGCGAAGATGCATGAGTGCTGGAGCGCGCGCGACGCGTATGGCCCGCCCAGGTATCACCGCCGGCGGCCGCTGACGCGCAACCCGAATAAACGCCCCTGCCGGGCCGGCGCTGCGCCAGCCCGGCCCGCCCCACGCGTGGCGGTCCTCGTGTGCCGTTGAGTTAGAATACCGCCCTTCGCGTATCGAGCATCACACAAGCATGCTGCGCACCGGCATCGTGTTGCGCGCATTTTTGGCCAACTGACATAAGCGGTTGTCCCAAAGTGCGCCGGATATTTGACTCATTATTAGACATTAGGCTACTGACTTCACCATGTTCCTGCAAGGGTATGGCCCGGTCATCGCAGCGGGCACGTGGCAAACCATCAAGTTGTCGCTGCTGTCGCTCGCGGTCGCTTTTATGATCGGGCTGCTCGGCGCCGCAGCCAGGCTCTCGCGCAGCCGCATGCCGCGCATGGTCGGCACGGTCTATACCACGTTGATCCGCGGCGTGCCCGATCTGGTGCTGATGCTGCTGGTGTTCTTCAGCATGCAGATCTGGCTGAATCACCTAACCGACCTGATGCAGATCGAGCAGATCGACATCGACCCATTCACCGCCGGTGTACTGACGCTGGGCTTTATCTATGGCGCATACTTCACCGAGACATTCCGCGGCGCGTTCCTGTCGGTGCCGCGCGGCCAGATGGAGGCGGCGGCGGCGTACGGCATGACAAGCTGGCAAGCGTTTTCGCGGGTCATGTTCCCGCAGATGATGCGCTTTGCGTTACCCGGCATCGGCAATAACTGGCAGGTGCTCGTCAAGTCGACCGCGCTGGTATCGATCATTGGTCTTGCCGATGTGGTCAAGGCGTCGCAGGACGCCGGCAAGGGCACGATGCGCTTCTTCTTTTTCACGGTCGTCGCCGGCGCGATCTACTTAGCGATCACGACGCTTTCCAATGTCGTGTTGCTGTACCTGGAGCGCCGCTACTCAACCGGCGTTCGCCGTGCGGATCTCTGATACCCGGGCGCGACGATGATTGAACTGCTGCATACCTACTGGAAAGCCTATCTGTTTACCGATGGCTACAACATCACCGGCGTGGCCATCACATTGTGGCTGCTGGTCGTGTCGATCGGCATCGGTTTCTGCCTGTCGATTCCGCTTGCGGTCGCGCGCGTATCTCGACACAAATGGATCAGCGCCCCGGTCTGGTTGTATACCTACGTATTCCGCGGTACCCCGCTCTACGTGCAGCTGCTGCTGTGCTACACCGGCATCTACAGTCTGGAGTTCGTGCGTTCGCACGACTTTCTCAATGCGTTCTTCCGACAGGGAATGTACTGCACGCTGCTAGCGTTCACGCTGAACACCTGTGCCTACACAACCGAGATTTTCGCCGGCGCGATCCGCGCGACGCCGTACGGCGAGATCGAGGCCGCGCGCGCGTACGGCATGTCCGGCTTCGCGCTCTACCGGCGCGTCATCCTGCCCTCGGCGCTGCGCCGGGCGCTGCCGTACTACAGCAACGAAGTGATCCTGATGCTGCACGCCACCACGGYTCGCCTTCACCGCGACGGTGCCGGACATCTTGAAGGTCGCACGCGACGTCAATTCGGCCACGTATCAATCGTTCGAGGCGTTCGGCATCGCCGCGCTGCTCTATTTGGGCATTTCGTTCACGCTGGTGGGTCTGTTCCGGCGCGCCGAGCAGCGCTGGCTGGCCTATCTGCGGCCGCAAGGTCAATAAGTTCAATCCGCGAAAGGCTCAACACGCGATGAATTCGCCCATGTCCAAGTTGTTCGTCGATGATCTGCATAAGCGCTATGGCAGCCATGAGGTGCTCAAGGGCATCTCGCTCAAAGCCAAGGCCGGCGATGTGATCAGCATCATCGGTTCGTCAGGCTCTGGCAAGAGCACGTTCCTGCGATGCGTGAACTTTCTGGAACAGCCCAATGCGGGCCGGATCTATGTAGACGGCGTCGAGGTCAAGACCGCGCCGGATCGCAACGGCAACCTGAAAGTCATCGACACCCGGCAGTTGCAACGCGTGCGCACCAAGCTGGCAATGGTCTTCCAGCACTTCAACCTGTGGTCGCACATGACGGTGCTAGAAAACCTCACCGAGGCACCCGTGCATGTGCTGGGCTTGTCGCGCGCGCAGGCGCAGGAGCGGGCGCGCCAGTACCTGGACAAGGTTGGGCTCGGCGCATCAGTCGAGAAGAAATACCCATCGCACCTGTCCGGTGGGCAGCAGCAGCGAGTGGCCATCGCCCGCGCGCTGGCGATGCACCCGGATGTGTTGCTATTTGACGAGCCGACCTCGGCGTTGGACCCCGAGTTGGTCGGCGAAGTGCTGAAGGTGATGCAGACGCTGGCCGAAGAAGGCCGCACGATGATTGTCGTGACGCACGAAATGGCGTTTGCGCGCAACGTGTCAAGCCATGTGATGTTCCTGCACCAGGGCCGCGTTGAAGAACAAGGGCCGCCGCACGAGGTATTCGGCCGCACGAAGAGCGAGCGGCTCAAGCAATTCCTATCCGGCAGCCTAAAATAGCCATTGGCTGGCGCGGCAATGACAGAGGGGGCCGCCACCACACCGCCACGCGAACGGCCCCAGTTTTTACACTGCTGCGAGAGGCACGTATCGGTGCGGATCGGCATGGACCGTACCGTTTTTTTATTGCGTATCGCGCCGTTCCAATGCCGCGCCGTGGCTGAGCCAGTCCAGCACCGCGGCGCAGTCTTCGTCGGCATGCCCACGTACCGCCTCGACCACCTGCTGCATGCCCGCGTCGGGTAACGCGCGCCGGATCGCGACGCCGACCGCCAATATGTCGATTACCAACAAGTGCAGCACACGCGAGATCATCGACAGCTGCGCGTCGCGGATCTCGATAGGGTCCGTCTCCAGCGCGACGCTCGCGCGCTTGGCCAGCGGCGTGTTGCTCGACGTGATTGCAATCACTTGCGCACCAGCTTGCATCGCCACCTCCAGCGTGCGCAGCAACTCCGGCGCCTTGCCGGACTTGGAGACGGCGACAATCACATCGCCCTTGCCCAGCAACGCGGCGGACGCGGCCTGCATGTACAGGTCACCGTATGCAATGGTCGGGATCCCGAAGCGGAAGAACTTGTAGTGCGCATCCTGAGCGACGATGTTCGAATTGCCCAGGCCGTAGAATTCGATGCGCCGTGCGCTGTTCAGCATGTCGATCGCGCGCTCGACGTTATCGAAGTTCATCTGCTCGCGCAGCTGCAGGATGGCCGACACGGTGTTGTCGAGCACCTTCGCGCCAAAGTCAGTCGCCGAGTCGCCCAGGTGGACCTGGCTGTGGCTCACCGGGTTCGTGCCAGTCAGGCCGGTGGCCAGCTTCAGCTTGAAGTCGGACAATCCTTGGCAGCCAAGCGAGCGGCAGAAGCGGATTACGGTCGGCTGGCTCACCTCGGCCTTGCGCGCGATGTCGATGATCGGATCGTTGATGATCGAGCGCGGGTGGTTCAACGCCAGATCAGCCACGCGCCGCTCGGCTGGCGTGAGCACGTCGCGCATCTGCCGGATGCGCTCGAACGCGGCTGATCCGCCGCCGGCGTGATGCCCGAGCTGCTCGGCCAGGATCGCGGACACGCCGAGCAAGGCCGGATATTGCGCGGTGATCACGAAGGTTGGGATATTCGCCAAGTACGCCTGGAAACGGCCCTTCGCCTCGAACCGTGCACGAAACGGCGAAGTCGAAAACAACTCGCCCAGATGGGGGATGACGCCGCCGCCGATATAAACGCCGCCCAGCGCGCCGAGTGTGACTGCAATATTGCCAGCAAACGTGCCAAGCACCGCACAGAAGCACTCCACTGCCTCCAACGCGAGCGGCTCGGCCGCCTGCGCGCGCCGCACCACGTCGGCCGGCTCGAGCGGCGTGTCCAGCCGCTTGTTGTCGCGCTCGGCCAGCGCGCGGTAGATCAGTGCCAGTCCCGGTCCTGCGCAAACCCGCTCGAACGACACATGCGGCCACTTCTTGCGCGCATAGTGCAGCACCCGATCCTCGCGCTCGTCCTGCGGCGAGAAGGTGGCATGCCCGCCCTCACTGCCCAGCGCGATCCAGCGCTCGTTTGCGGGAATCAAGCCTGACACGCCCAACCCCGTGCCAGGTCCGAGCAGCCCGATCACACTGTTCTGCCGGCGCACGCCGCCGCCAATCTGCGCGCGTTGCGCATCAGACAGGCTCGGCAGCGCCATGGCCAACGCGGTAAAGTCGTTGACCACCAACAGCGTATCGAAACCTAACGCGCGACGCGTGGCCTCGATTGAAAAACTCCAGTTGTGGTTGGTCATCTGCACCTGATCGCCATCGACGGGATTGGCAATCGCAATGGCCGCGTGGTTCACGCGACCGACCCCGCTGTCCTTCAAGAACTTGCGGATCGCCGCAGCGATGCCCGGATAATCCGCGCAAGAATACACACGGATACCGTCAATCTGTCCCGGTCCGAATTCCAGTGCGAAGCGCGCATTGGTGCCACCTATGTCGGCAAGCAGCCGCGGGCCATCCGAATGTGGACTCTGGCGCGCGAGCACCGCTTTAGGCGCACCAGTAGGCATCGACGTTGACTCCCGTATCGTTGGCCAGCTTGGAGATGGCGTTGTGCTGTGGATGCTCGATCGCAGCGCGCAGCACATCCAGCTTGCGCTGCCCGGAGACCAACAGAAACAACCGGCCGATTTGCCTGAGCGCCGACAGCGACAAGCTGACCCGCAGATGCGGCGCCTGCCGCGGCTCGACCAGCACATAGCGCTCGCGGGTTTGTGTGGCCAGCTCCCACTGCGGCGCGTCGGCGAAGATCGACGCCGTGTGGCCATCTTCTCCCATGCCGAGCACGGCCACGTCGGGCAGCGCGCGCGAAGCATCCGCGTTGAGTGCCGCGACGTGGGCAGCGGGCGCTTGATCGACGTCGACCAGCGACCGGAACACGGCCTGGCGCGCCGCGTGCTGCAGCAACGTGTCGCGCACGAGTCGCGCATTGCTGTCGGCATGCATCGGCGGGACCCAGCGATCGTCGACCAGGGTAACGTCGATGCGCGCCCAGTCGAGCGGGCGTCGCGACAAAGTCTGCAAAAACGGTCGCGGGCTGGTGCCGCCCGACACCGCGAGCGTGGCACGGCCCGCGCCGATATGCGCGGCCAGCGACGACTGCAGCGCGTCGCCGACCGCCTGCGACAGCGCGTCTTGCTGCGCGCGCGGGTCATCAAAAGCGTGAAGCTCGATCACTTCTCCTCCGTACTTCCTGCGACCGCCCACCGACATGGCGGACGGGCCGATTCCTGCTATTCAAGCAAACACAACGCACCGGCTAGTTCTCTTCTTCGAGCCAGCATGTACCATGCTGAGCGAGCATCGCGCTCGCCGCAGCCGGTCCCCACGTCCCCGCTGCGTACGGCTTGGGCGACGTGCCGGGACGAGCCCATTCTTCCAGGATCGGCTCGACCCACTTCCACGCCGCCTCCTGCTCGTCCCGATGCACGAACAATGCCAGCCGGCCATTAATCACATCTAGCAACAGGCGCTGGTATGCTTCCATGCGATCTTCTTTGAAGAACTGGTCGAACGCCAGATCCAGGTGCACGCTTTGCAGGTTCATCCCCTCACCGGGCTGCTTGGCCAGGCAATATAGCCGGATCGATTCGTTGGGCTGCAGCCGGATCACCAGACGATTGGCGCCATTGCACAGCGCCATCGGGCCGAGCGCCGAGTGTGGAACCGCGCGGAAGTTGACGACGATTTCCGCGACGCGATCGGCAAGCCGCTTGCCGGTGCGCAGAAAAAACGGCACGCCGGCCCAGCGCCAGTTTTCGATCTCGACCTTCAACGCGACGAAGGTCTCGGTCGTGCTTGATGCGCTCACGCCGTGCTCGGTCACATAGGCGGGCACCGCGACACCCTTGACCACGCCCGCATGATACTGGCCACGTACCGCGACGCGACTGATGTCACGACGCTCGACGGGCTTGAGCGCGCGCAGCACACGCAGTTTTTCATCGCGCACCGCATCGGCATCCATCGAGTGAGGTGGCTCCATCGCCACGATCGATAGCAGCTGCAATAGATGGTTCTGCACCATGTCGCGCAACGCGCCGGTATGGTCGTAGAAATCGCCCCGTCCCTCGACGCCCAATTCCTCGGCAATCGTGATTTGGATGCTCTCGACCCACTCGCGGCGCCACAGCGGCTCGAACAGTGCGTTGCCGAAACGCAGCGCGAGCAGGTTCTGAACGGGCTCCTTGCCCAGGTAGTGATCGATCCGGTAGATCTGCCCTTCCGCGAAGATCTCGCCGACCGCGTCGTTGATCGCATTGGACGACTCCAGATCGTAGCCAAGCGGCTTTTCCAGCACGATGCGCGCGCCATCGCTCAAGCCCACGGTCGCCAACGCACGACAGATCGACACGAATAGTGACGGCCCAGTAGCCAGGTAGAACACCCGAATGCCGGGCAGCGGTGAAATCGCCTCGCGTAGCAGCGCATAGTCGTCCGGCTGTCCAAGGTCGATCTGCACGAATAAGATGCGCTCAAGGAAGCTGTTCCACGAGGCATCGTCGCCGGTCGGCTTCACGTGCTGGCGCACGTGCGTGTGCATCCATTGCGCGTACGCATCGCGGTCGCCAATGCCACGCGCGACCGCAACGATTCTGCCTGCCGCAGGCAGCATGCCGCCGCGGTGCGCCTGGTACAACGCCGGCAGGATTTTGCGCATCGACAGGTCGCCGGTGCCGCCGAAAAGGACGAACGTAAAGCCTGGATCAACTTGCATTGTGTGTTGACGGTGACGTTGGAAACCTGGCTCGGACAGGCCGTCGCGCAAGGCGCGCAATCGATCGTAGCCCGATAAAAATATTTTGGCACTAAATTGTAGTTTAACTACAATCCCAATCAAGCGATATCAAGCGATCCATCAGGGCAAAGAAAGCTTCGTCTTATCAACCAGTTGCAGTGCAACCTGGCGGTCAGGCAGCGGCCAGCGAATGGTCCCTCAACACCGTTCGTCATGAAACGTGGCAGTCGCCGCGGCCATGACCTCGTGACCGGCAAGGCGGGCCCTAGTTTCATTGGTGTTCTGGAGGCGAGAAACAATAAAATTCCGCGCACCGAAGACCTAGCCACGCATTGCATGACGGCTGGCGCACAACCATTTTTTCGTCCTCCCACGCAAATACGCATCACCTGCCCGCATTGCTGCGCCGCGCATCGCCACGCGACGCCCGGTGATGCGCCAGTTGCATGGCTGTTATACCGATCAGCATGATTGGCGCCAGGATCGGACACCGCGCGAGAGCGCTGCGTTGTGGAACGTATAATAGGCTGCTTCGCCACCCGCCTGATTCCATACAACGATGACCGGTGAATTTAACCATCGCAACCTTGCGATGCTCCTACTCCAGGCGCGCGAAAGCGTCATGGGCATGTTCCGCCCGGTGCTCAAGCAGTTCTCGCTGACCGAGCAGCAGTGGCGAATCATACGCGCGTTGAACGATCATCCGCGTCAGGAAATGGAAGCGGGGCAGATCGCGCGCGTTTGCTGCATTCTCAGTCCGAGCTTGACCGGGGTGCTTGAACGGATGGATCGGGACGGGCTGATCCGCCGCTCGCGCGTCGCGTCCGATCAGCGCAAAGTGATCGTGAGTCTGACGCCGCAAAGCCAAGCGCTCGTCAAGCGGATTAGTCCGCTGATCGACGAACAATACCGGTCATTGGAACATAAGATCGGTGCGAAGACCCTGGCCGAGGCCTACCGCCTGCTCGACACGCTGATCGAGACGCTGCCCGGCGATGCACCCGCTGACAGTGGCGGCGACGCGTCGCATTCGACCAAGCGCGCAATGAGCAATACGGCTGACTGAAACCCGCTTGACCGGAGCGTCGCCGGCCCTTGTGCCCTATGGCCTGCACGCCCGCTGCCGCTGGCCGACACTCGATCGTTAGTCGGCCTCAACCCATGGCCGGCAGCCGGTGCGAGCGGGCCATAAGCCGATATCCCATATAGGTCAACACGCCACAGGCACCGATCACGATCCCCATGGCGCGTGGCGAGCCGTCCTGCAACGCGCCGACCGCCAGGCTCGACAGCGCGCCGAGCGTCAGTTGCATCGCGCCGAACACCGCCGCCGCCGCGCCGGCGTTGCGCGGATAGCGGTGCATCAGATCATTTGTGCAGTTCGCGCCGAGCACACCGACCATGCCAACCACGAAAAATAGTGTCGCGACGATCGAGCATAGGCCACCCCAGCCGGTGGTGCAGGCCACGAACACCCCAAGCGAGGCGAGCAGGCACACCCGCGATGAGACCGAGATCATGCGCAGCGCGCCGAGCGCGCCGACCAGCCGCACATTGAGGATATTCCCCGCCATGATGCCGACGATGTTCAGCGCAAAAAACAACCCATAGGCCTGCGCCGACACATGGAAGTAATCGATGTAGACGAACGGCGTGGCCGTGATATACGCGAACATGCCCGCGAACGCCATACCGCCGCAAAGTATATGGCCCCACGCCACCGGATCGGTCAGCAAGCGCCCGTACACGGCGAATGACGCGGTAAGCGCGTTTTCATGCCGCTTGTGCGGCGGCCACGTTTCCGGCACCTTGCGCACCGCTGTGATGGCGCAGGCCGCGCCAAACAGCGCCAGCGCCCCAAACACCGCACGCCAGCCGCCGAGCAGCAGCAGCTGCCCGCCCACCAGCGGCGCAAGCAATGGCCCAATCGAGGTCACGATGGCCAGCATCGACAGCACGCGGGCCGCATCGGTGGGGCCATGCACATCTCGCGCAATCGCGCGCGCGAGCACCGACGCCGCGCCGGCGCCCAGCGCCTGCAGGAAGCGCACCGCGATCAGCCAGCCGATCGACGGCGCGAGCGCACAGGCCATACTGGCCAGCCCATACAGCACGATGCCGCCGATTAAGACCGGGCGCCGACCATAGACGTCGGACAATGGGCCATACAGCAGCATACCAATCGAAAAGCCGAACATGAAGCTGGTCAGCGTCACCTGTGCGGCCGAGGCGCTGATGTCGAATGCCGCTGCCAGCGACGGCAGGCTCGGCAGATACATGTCAATCGAGATCGGGCCACACGCGGCGAGCGCGCCAAGCAAGAGAATCAAGCGCCAATCGGGCCGGCGGCGAGCAGTCGGGGAATCAGGCATGGAGACGCTGCGGGAAACCGCGCACAAAACATTTCATAAATTAAGTACTTCATTGTACGCGCCGGCGCCGCGCACCGCTCCGGTACAATGCATGGATGTCATTGCTGCAATGCGGGATGGATTCGATGTCCAAGAGCCAACTTCTTTTCGAACGGGCCCAGCTCACGATTCCGGGCGGCGTCAATTCGCCGGTGCGCGCTTTCCGCTCGGTCGGCGGCACGCCGCGCTTCATCACACGCGCGCACGGCCCGTATTTATGGGACGCAGATGGGCAGCGCTACATTGACTACATCGGTTCGTGGGGGCCGATGATCCTCGGACACCTCAATCCAGACGTACTGGCCGCGGTACAGCGCGCGCTCGCGTCGGGCTTCTCATTCGGCGCGCCGACCGAGGCGGAAATCGAAATCGCCGAGGAGATTTGCCGCCTCATGCCATCGATTGAGCAAATCCGCATGGTCTCGAGCGGCACCGAGGCCACGATGAGCGCATTGCGGCTCGCCCGCGGGTTCACCGGGCGCAGCCGCATCGTCAAATTCGAAGGTTGCTATCACGGCCATGCCGACAGCCTGCTTGTGAAGGCCGGGTCCGGACTGCTGACGTTTGGCAACCCCACCTCGGCCGGTGTGCCGCCCGACATCGCGCATCACACCACCGTGCTCGAGTACAACAACGTCGAGCAGTTGAACGAAGCATTCGGCGCATTTGGCAAGGAAATCGCAGCGGTTATCGTCGAGCCGGTCGCGGGCAACATGAATCTCGTGCGGGCGTCGGCCGAATTCCTCGCCGCGTTGCGCAAGCAGTGCACTGAGCACGGCAGCGTGCTGATCTTCGATGAGGTAATGTGCGGTTTTCGCGTCGCGCTTGGCGGTGCGCAGCAGCTATTCAATATCGTGCCGGACCTGACCTGCCTGGGCAAGGTGATCGGCGGCGGAATGCCGATTGCCGCGTTCGGTGGCCGACGCGACATCATGGCACACCTGGCACCATTGGGCGGCGTCTACCAGGCCGGCACCCTGTCAGGCAACCCACTCGCGGTCGCCGCTGGCCTCGAAACGCTGCGCCAGATTCAGGCGCCCGGCTTCTATGACCGCCTGTCCCAGCAGACTGCGCGGCTCGCCGGTGGGCTGCAGGCCGCCGCGCGCGACGCGGGCGTGCCATTCAGCGCGGACTCGCTGGGCGGCATGTTCGGCCTGTATTTCGCCTCGCAGGCGCCGCGCAGCTTTGCCGAGGTGATGCGCTGCGACGTACCCCGCTTCAACGCGTTCTTCCACGCAATGCTCGATGCCGGCGTGCATTTCGCCCCTTCGGCATACGAGGCCGGCTTCGTGTCAATCACGCACGACGACGCGGTCATCGACGAAACGCTGTCGATCGCCCGCACCGTGTTCACTGCGCTGCAACGCTGAGCGCCGACCCTGCCATGTTCTCAGACTTTGATCGCTTGCAGATGCAGCGCGCGCTCGTGCTCGCCGAGCGCGGGTTATATACGACGTCGCCGAACCCGCGCGTGGGGTGCGTGCTTGTCAAGGATGGCGAAGTCATCGGCGAAGGCTTCACGCAGCCGGCCGGACAAGACCATGCGGAAATCTGCGCGCTGAAAGACGCACGCTTGCGCGGGCACACCCCCGCCGGCGCCACCGCCTATGTGACGCTGGAGCCTTGCAGCCACTTCGGTCGCACGCCACCCTGCGCGAATACGCTGATCGAGGCCGGCATCACGCGGGTGATTGCCGCGATGGAAGACCCGAACCCGCAGGTCAGCGGCCGTGGCCTGGCCAGTCTGCGCGATGCGGGCGTGGACGTACGCTGTGGACTGCTTGCGCACGAGGCG
Source organism: Mycetohabitans rhizoxinica HKI 454 (assembly GCF_000198775.1). Classification (NCBI taxonomy): domain Bacteria; kingdom Pseudomonadati; phylum Pseudomonadota; class Betaproteobacteria; order Burkholderiales; family Burkholderiaceae; genus Mycetohabitans; species Mycetohabitans rhizoxinica. The sequence continues at coordinate 2,230,426 of NC_014722.1, forward strand.
CAGGAGTTAAACGTCGGCTTTGTGTCGCGGATGACGCGTGGCGTTCCGTGGGTGCGACTTAAGATCGCCGCGACGCTGGACGGTCGCACCGCGTTGCCGAACGGTCAAAGCCAGTGGATCACGTCGAGTGCCGCGCGCACGGACGGACACGCATGGCGCGCCCGCGCGTGCGCGACCCTTACCGGTATCGGCACAGTGCGCGAGGACGATCCGCAGATGACCGTGCGCGCGGTGTCCACGCCTCGCCAACCGCTGCGCGTGCTGGTGGACAGCTGTCTGGACGTGCCGCTGGATGCAAGGATTCTAACCGGCGCGCCACCATTGGTAATCTGCGCGCGCGACGACGCAGCATTCGCCGCGCGTGCGCATGCGTTACGCGCGGCGGGCGCCGAAGTGATTGCGTTACCGAACCAGTCCGGCAAGGTTGACCTGCCGGCTGCGCTACGGCTGCTTGCTGCGCGTGGCATCAACGAATTGCATGTCGAGGCGGGCTACAAGCTCAACGGCTCATTGTTGCGCGAAGGCTGCGTTGACGAGCTGCTGCTCTACATCGCCCCGGCCCTGCTTGGCAACGCGACCGGCATGTTCAACCTCGAGCCGCCGCCGACGCTCGATCAACGAGTACGGCTGCAATATCATTCGATCGAGCGGATCGGCGAGGATCTACGGGTCCTCGCCAGGCTCGTGGCGGCCGAATCCGACAACGCACTGCAAACGGGCGAGCCGCGCTCACAATGAAGGGATTCTCGTATGTTCACAGGCATCGTCGCGGCGGTCGGCCGCATTGAATCGGTCACCCCGCTGGGCGCGTCTGTCGAGGACGGCGCGCGCCTATCGATCGCCGCCAGCACGCTCAATCTGTCCGATGTCGGGTTGGGCGACAGCATCGCAGTGCAAGGTGCGTGCTTGACGGTCGTCGACAAGACATCGACGCAGTTCGAGGTGGACGTATCGCGGGAAACGCTGAACTGCACCACCGGGCTCGCCCAGCCCGGCGAAGTGAACCTCGAAAAAGCGCTGCGTGCGCATGAACGCCTGGGCGGCCACCTAGTCAGCGGACATGTCGACGGGCTCGGCCAGGTCAGCCGCTTCGAGCCGGTGGGAGAGTCGCACGAATTGCGCATCGTCGCGCCGTCCTCGCTCGCGAAGTACTTCGCGTACAAGGGGTCCATCACGGTCAACGGTGTCAGCCTGACGGTCAATGCCGTACAGGACCAGGACGATGGATGCGAGTTCTCGATCAACGTGATCCCGCACACGATACAGATGACCACGCTACGGCACCTGCGCGTTGGCGACGCAGTCAATCTCGAAGTCGATATGATTGCGCGGTATGTCGAGCGGATGCTCAGCACGTCTCAGAACGGCTACCCATCATTGAAGTAATCGGGTTTTTCAAGGGCTGATCGTCTGCCGGCGTCGCGCCAAAACCAGCCGTGTGTGGGGTGATCGAACCGCTCGATGGCCACGCGACGCACTTCGTCAAACGCGGTATTGACGATCATTGCGACGACAGCAAACGCGCATTCAAAGTCGCCGCTCTACTGCATGCGCCGCAACGCCGGTTTAAAGTCGCTTGCCGTCATGGCCACGGGTGGTGGGAATCACCGGCCTGCGCAATAGTATCGCCAATTTATCCGATCGAATCGCGACTCAACGGCCAAATCACGTTGGTCAGGCACGCGCGCTGGCGCACGATGTACACTGGCGCGCCGGTGCTCGACGACGCATGGGCCACATTCGATTGTCGCATCGCGAACGTTACTCGACATGGCGCGCATAGCGTCATCGTCGCCGATGTATTCAATCTGCGGCTCGGCCCGGCGTCAATTGACGCCTTGGTGTACTTCCCTCGTCATTATCACGTCGTCGCCTCCTCATGCTGACCAGACAATCGGTGTAATGGGCTCGGGCACCGAGCCTTGGACGGAACTGGCCGAGCCGCTCGGCCGATGGATCGCCGAAAACGGCTACAACCTGCTGACCGGCGGCGGCCAGGGCGTGATGCTCAGCGTCGCACGCGGCTTCTGCAGCGTCAGCCCACGCACGGGCCGCTCAATTGCAATCGTGCCCACACGCGCCGATCCGGTAGCCGGCTTCGTACCGCTGGACGGCTATCCGAATCGGTTTGTCGATCTGCCGATCATCACGCCACTGCCCCGTCATGACGCCGGGGTGCCGCCGAATCGCGCCAGTCGCAACCACGTCAACGTGCTGAGCAGCGACGTCATCGTCGCGTTGCCGGGCGGCCACGGCACCGCCGACGAAATCTCGTTGGCGCGACGCTGGCGCAAGCCGCTGGTATGCGTCGGCCCCGCCAGCGCCTTTGCACGGATCGGCTATACCGATGAGTGTGTATCCTGTGTGGACGGCGTCGCCCGCTTCATTGCCTCCGTACTCGCAGAACCAGCATAGAAATCGGCTCTTGACGCAGTGCTGACGTAAAATAGCGGTTTTCCTATCATGCCACCATCGCCCACCATGACACTCGCTTCCACGCAAGAGATCATTGCCGAACTCAAGGCCGGCAGAATGGTCATCCTCGTCGACGAAGAAGATCGCGAGAACGAGGGCGACTTGGTGCTGGCCGCTGATTTCGTCACACCGGAAGCGATCAACTTCATGGCTCGCTATGGCCGCGGGCTGATCTGCCTGACGCTGACGCAGGAGCGCTGCCGCACATTGAACCTGCCGCTGATGACGCATCGCAATGGCACGCAATACGGCACGGCGTTTACGGTCAGCATCGAGGCCGCGCAAGGCGTGACCACCGGCATCTGCGCTGCCGACCGCGCGCGCACGATCCAGGCGGCCGTCGCGCGCGATGCCCGAGCCGAGGATATCGTGCAGCCTGGACACGTGTTTCCGATCATGGCGCAGCCCGGTGGCGTGCTGGTGCGCGCCGGCCATACCGAGGCCGGTTGCGATCTAACGGCGCTGGCCGGGCTCACGCCGGCATCGGTGATCTGCGAGGTGATCAAGGACGATGGCACGATGGCCCGCTTGCCCGACCTCGTCGAGTTCGCCGAGCAGCACGGGTTGAAGGTCGGCACGATCGCGGACCTGATCCAGTACCGCAGTCGCACCGAATCGATCATCGAACGCGTGGCGCAGCGCACGATGCATACCGCGCACGGACCGTTCAATGCGGTGCTGTTCCACGACAAGCCGAGCGGCGCGCCGCATCTGGCACTAGTGCGCGGGCAACCCTCGCCTGAGGTCGAGACCCTGGTGCGGGTACACGAGCCGCTGTCGATCCTCGACTTGATTGAAACGGGTGTCAGTACACACTCCTGGACATTGGATGCGGCGCTGCGCGAGATTGCTCGGCGGAAAACCGGCGTCGTAGTGTTGCTGAACGTGCACGAGTCTGGCGAGCGACTGCTGGATGTATTCGAGGCATTCGAGCGGCAGGATAAGGCAGCCGAACTCAAGCGCCGTCCAGTCGACTTCAAGACGTACGGCGTCGGCGCGCAGATCCTGCATGAGTTGCATGTCGGCAAAATGCGGGTCTTGTCGAATCCGCGCAGGATGGGCAGCATGTCGGGGTACGGCCTCGAGGTCACCGGTTTCGAGCCCATGCCGGCAGCAGCACACGGATTCGCGGGCAGCGGCCCGCGTTCGCACGGATAGGGCGACGCGCGCGGTATCTGCCTATTCTGGATCATGGCCCGGCGGCCGGCGTCCCGCCCCGCCCCACACATCAACGGAACATTCATGGAAATCGGACAATATCAACCGAATCACGAGGGTGACGGACTGCGCATCGGCATCGTCCAATCCCGCTTCAACGAGCCGGTCTGCAACGGGCTGGTCGACGCCTGCGTCGAGGAACTCGAGCGCCTTGGCGTCGCGGGCGAGGACGTGCTGCTCGTCACGGTGCCCGGCGCACTGGAGATTGCGCTCGCACTGCAAAAGCTCGCCGAGAGCGGCCAGTTCGACGCGCTGATCGCGCTCGGCGCGGTGATTCGCGGCGAGACCTATCACTTCGAGCTGGTATCCAACGAAAGCGGCGCGGGCATCAGCCGGATTGCATTGGACTTCGGCGTGCCGATCGCCAACGCGGTGTTGACCACCGAAAACGACGAGCAGGCGATCGCGAGAATGACCGAGAAAGGCCGCGATGCGGCACGCGTTGCGGTGGAAATGGCAAACCTATCGTCCGCTCTCGACCAACTCGGTCAAGATGACGACGAGGACGAGGAAGACGAAGCAGCAGACGAGGATCGAGCATGACAACGAGAAGTGCTCGCCGTCGCTCGCGCGAGTTGGCCACGCAAGGTTTGTATCAGTGGCTGCTGTCGGGCGCGGCGCCGGGCGAGATCGACGCAGCCATGCGCGAGCAGCCCGGCTTCGACAAAGCGGATCGCGACCATTTCGATGCGCTGCTACATGGCGTGATCAAGCAGGCTGCGACGCTGACTGAAGCGCTCATGCCGTTCCTGGAATCGCCCGATCGACCAACTGTCACCGGTCGAACGGGCGGTGCTGCTCATTGCGGCATACGAATTCCAGCATCATTTCGAGATCCCGTACCGGGTTGTGATCAACGAGGCCGTCGAGTTGGCTAAGACATTTGGCGGTGCCGACGGCTACAAGTATGTGAACGGCGTCCTCGACAAGCTCGCGGTGACCATGCGCGCCGACGAAGTCAAGGCTCGCGGTTGAATGCGCGCTGTCGCGTCCGCTAGGAATGCTGCATGACCGACACTGATTCGATGCCGGATCTGCTTGACACCGCCCGGGCCGGTCGGCTCGCTTCACGCATCGAGCGGATCGAGCCATTCCAGGTCATGGAATTCGTCAAGCAAGCCACCCGCCTCGAGCAGGCAGGCCATGACGTGATTCACATGAGCATCGGCGAGCCCGATTTCACGGCTCCACCGGCCGTCGCCGAAGCGGCAGCCTCGGCACTGCGCCGAGGCCTCACGCAGTACACGCCGGCGCTGGGCATCACGCCGTTACGCGAAGCCATTGCAATGCATTACCGGCGTATGTACAACGTCGATGTCGAACCGGCACGCATCGTCGTAACAGCCGGCGCCTCCGCGGCGTTGTTGCTCGCTTGCGCGGCGCTTGTCGATCGCGACGACGAGGTGCTAATGCCGGATCCGACCTATCCGTGCAACCGTCACTTCGTCACCGCCTTCGAGGGCCGGGCGGTTCTAGTGCCGAGCGACGCGGCGCAGCGCTTTCAATTAAGCGCGGCGCACGTGCAGCAGCATTGGGGTGCGAACACACGCGGCGTGCTGCTCGCGTCGCCGTCGAACCCTACCGGCACATCGATCGACGCGAGCGAACTGCAACGCATTGTCGATACGGTCCGCGCCCACGACGGTTTCGCAATTGTCGACGAAATCTATCAGGGACTGACCTATGATGCGCCGCCCGTCTCGGCGCTGTCACTACACGGCGCACATGATCATGTCGTGACCGTAAACAGTTTTTCGAAGTACTTTAGCATGACGGGCTGGCGCCTGGGCTGGCTCGTGGTGCCGCTGCACTGGGTGCCGGCCTTCGAGAAGCTCGCGCAGAATCTATTCATCTGCGCGTCCGCGCTCGCGCAGCACGCGGCGCTCGCATGCTTCGAGCCCGCGTCACTCGAAATCTACGAGCAACGGCGGCTCGAGTTCAAGCGACGGCGCGACTTCCTGGTACCGGCGTTGCGCGAATTGGGTTTCGGCATACCGGTCCTGCCGGATGGCGCGTTTTACGTTTATGCGAACTGCCGCGGCATCGCGCACCCGGCTGCGTCGGACAGCGCGGCGCTCGCGTCCACGATGCTTCAAGAAGCGAAGGTCAGCATGGTGCCGGGCCTGGACTTCGGCGTGCAGGCGCCGCACGACTACCTGCGAATTTCATACGCGACGTCGTACGAGCGGCTACAACAGGCTATCGCACGGCTACACACCCTGTTTGGCGCGTCGTAATTGGGCGCTGCCGCCGCCTCTTCCCCACCGGCTGTGCAGCGCGCCCGCCACCGATCAAGCGCCAATATCGGCCAACTGCTCGGTATGTTTCGACACGGTACTGGCGCCAGCTTCATTCTGCGCATGCGTATCAGCGCCGACAAGCGCCTTTTGCGTGACCGCCGCAGGCTCAGCACCCAGCGTGACCGGCACTCGTTGCGTCGATGCATTGGTCTGCGGCGGCGTCGATGCGAGCATTGGCGCAGGCGATTGCGGGGCGTTAACTGGCACCCTGCGTCCGCGCGCAACATCCCGCAGTCGCGCGCGCTCGGCCAACACCTTCGCGCCATAGCCACCGTCGTTCGGCGATGTCGAGCCGACATAACGCCGCAAGCCGCCCGCTACAGAGCCGCCACGAGCAATACAGTCCTTGAGCACCAAGGCTCCGACCTTGATGTTGGCCAGCGGCTGCAGCGCGGCGCTCTGTCCCCCGAAGTAATCAAACTTGTCGGAATGAACCCTGGACATCACCTGCATCAGGCCCTTGGCGCCGACACCACTTTCCGCATACGGGTTGAATCCTGATTCGATCGCCATCACCGCCAGCAAAAGCAGCGGGTCGAGCCCGACCTCACGGCCGGTGTTAAACGCCGCCTTGACCAACTGGCGGACCGGCTCCTGCGCGACGCGATAGCGCCGTGCAAGGTAAGCGGTAACCAGCGCTTGCTCATGCGCCGACACCAGCACGCGATCGTCCCGCGCATCGGGGGCAACACGCTCGGACGGGATGAGCCGGGCCAACGTACCGACCGACGGCAGTGTGCGCGGATCGAGCCCGTTGAGCGTGGCCGGACCCAGACCAGCCCTGCCGGGTAGGTCGTCATATCCCAGATCGAGCGTCGCCGCGAGGAACCCTTTGCCGCCGGGCGTAGCGGATACGGGCGTCATCCCCAGCGGGGCAGCGTCGCCCTCCGGTCTGGCGTGCGGCGCGAACGGCGGCAACGGTTGGCCAGACAGCAATCGCGCCGGGCCGTTATGCACCGCCTCCACAATCAACGGCATGACCTTCGCGGCCAAGGTGCCGCGCAGCGCCGGCTGCCACCACAATGCCAGGCTCGTGAGCACCGCCAGCGCGCCGACGAGGCTCAACAGCGTGGAAGAAAGCCGCGTGCCGCGGCGTAGCAGTTCGCGTACCGTTTGCACAACATCGCTCTTCGGTCGCCAACCTAACCAAGTATTCATACTTCACAAGCTCCCAGGGTTCATGGCCGGTCGCGCCGTGCTTTGCAGCGACGACGACATCCGTGCGAGCACGCAAGCGCAGTCGCAGCCGATGTGCACGACAGGCCAAGGCGTCGCCTGCGTTGGTTAGCCGCGAGACGATGCCGGGAAGAGATGGCGAGGTGCCATCTGCGGAGACGGGGGCGTCAGGATTCGTGACACACACTGCGCGCGCGTCAATCAAGCCGCGCGGGCCACCCGCACCAAAAAGCCGGCGTATTGGGCCAGCCGAGGTCAGTTTGCGCCGCCCTTAGCGAGTAGAGTCGGCGTGACGCGAAGCGCCAAACAGGATGGCGGACTACAAGGCGGTCCCACCACTGATAAAGTCGGATTCTAGCAGGGTTTTATAGAGCGTCAAAACTAAGGGTTCGAAAAGTCAATACCTTTAGTTATAAAGGAAACAGTCAATACGTGGAGATGAAGCATGCCGCGTGCCCCGGGCGGCAAGTGGTCCAATTTGCAACAAATGTGTCGCGCACGCACACAAGCTAAAATGTACCCCTTGTGCCCGGCATGGCCGGCAACGTTCGTATAGTGTGATGAAATACAAAGACCTGCGTGACTTTGCGAGCCGCCTCGAAGCATTGGGAGAACTGCGAAGGGTTCGCGCCGCTGTCTCGCCAGTGCTTGAAATGACCGAGCTATGCGACCGCGTGCTCAATGCGGGCGGCCCCGCGCTGCTGTTCGAGAATCCGGCCGGGCACACGATGCCTGTGCTTGGCAACCTGTTTGGTACGACACGTCGCGTCGCGCTCAGCATGGGCGTCGATGCCGAGGCTGACGACGCGGCCTTAACGTCGCTGCGCGATATCGGTCACCTATTGTCGTCGCTGAAGGAGCCGGAGCCGCCGAAGGGCCTGAAGGATGCGACACGGCTACTTTCGCTGGCCAAGGCCGTCTGGGACATGGCACCCCGCACGGTCAGCGCACCGCCTTGCCAGGAGATCGTGATTGAAGGTGGCGATGTCGACCTGGCGCGGCTGCCAATCCAAACCTGCTGGCCGCACGACGCAGCGCCGCTGATTACCTGGGGCCTCACCGTCACGCGGGGGCCGAACAAGCCGCGTCAGAATCTGGGCATCTATCGGCAACAAGTGATCGGGCGCAACAAGCTGATCATGCGCTGGCTCGCCCATCGCGGCGGCGCGCTGGATTTTCGCGAATTTGCGCTAGCCCATCCTGGCCAGCCCTATCCAGTCGCCGTCGCGCTCGGCGCCGATCCGGCGACGATTCTCGGTGCCGTCACGCCGGTACCCGACACATTGTCCGAATATCAGTTCGCCGGCTTGCTGCGCAGCGGCAAAACCGAGCTGGCCCACTGCTTGACGCCCGGACTGGCGCATCTGCAAGTGCCAGCCCGCGCGGAAATCATCCTGGAGGGGTTCATCCATCCCGATGCAGGCGCAGCGCAAGACGTTCCGGCACAGCCGGGACCCGTGTCGCCGCGCGCTCGCGTGGCCGGACCGGCCGGCCGCTACGAACATGCACTGGAGGGCCCCTATGGCGACCACACCGGCTATTACAACGAGCAGGAGTGGTTTCCGGTGTTCACCGTCGAGCGCATCACGATGCGGCGCGGCGCGATCTACCATTCGACGTACACGGGCAAGCCGCCGGACGAACCGGCCGTGCTCGGCGTCGCGCTGAACGAGGTATTCGTGCCGCTGCTGCAAAAGCAGTTTCCGGAGATCACCGACTTCTATCTGCCGCCGGAAGGATGCAGTTACCGGATGGCCATCGTGCAGATGAAGAAAAGCTATGCCGGCCACGCCAAACGCGTGATGTTCGGTGTCTGGAGCTTCTTGCGGCAATTCATGTATACGAAGTTCATTGTCGTGGTGGACGACGACGTGAATGTGCGCGACTGGAAAGAGGTGATTTGGGCCCTGACGACGCGTGTGGATCCGAGCCGCGACACGGTGCTGGTCGACAACACACCAATCGACTATCTCGACTTTGCGTCGCCGGTGGCCGGACTCGGCTCCAAAATGGGCATCGATGCGACGAACAAGTGGCCCGGCGAGACTTCCCGCGAATGGGGCCGGCCGATTGTGATGGACGCAGCGGTCAAGCGGCGTGTCGATGCGCTATGGACAGAGATCGGCCTGGGGTAAGGATGGCGCCAACGGGCATGCACGCGGCAACCTGACATCATCACGACGGCGCAGGCCTGCCGCCCGCTACCAGCGCCGATAGTAACCGCCGGGCCAATGAGGATGGGGATACCACGGCCGGTAATAGCCGCCATAGCCGCCCACCACAACCGCGGGCGGCGGCGCATAAGCTACTGGAGGCGGAGGTGCGTAGACGACCGGGGGTGGAGGTGCGTAGACCACCGGAGGCGGGAGCGGCGCATAGACGATCGGCGGCGGCGTATAGATTGGAGTAGCGTACACCGGAGCGGGAATTCCGATCCCCACGCCGATTGACACATGTGCTTGCGCGGCGCCCGCCCCCGCCCACAGCGTAGCGACACTGACTAGGATCGGGATGATCTTTTTCACTACACTCTCCTGAACACAATGCCGTCTATTACGGCACCACCATTGCAATGTACCGAAAATTCGCGCGCACGGTCGGGCTCAATTGTTGCAAAATGCAATAAGGACGCAGGCGAGACAGGCAGTCAGTGGGGGTTACCGGCAGCCTCGCCATCATCGAATTCCGAGCGCGCGGCGGCTGACACGTGGAGCGAGCAGCACCTGGTCAACTCGCCATGCTCGCCACGCCACATTGGCTGACTAGGATGTCGCAAGTCGCTAAAGTTTATTTACAAAGTTACTGGATCACCCGGGCGCCCGTCGCCTACGGGCATTTTTCGTCGAGCTCAACTGGGGACATTACATGCGCGTGACGCCCTAGGCCGTCCGACCAGCACGCGCTGTGACAAATCGTTTCGGGCCATCGTGTTGGGCACGCTGGTTGGCGGCTCGCTGCTCGCTCGACAGCTCAAGGAGCCGCGCTTGACGCGCGCAGTGATCAACGTGAAGGGGCGTGCCCATTACAAGAGCAACCTATCCCAAGCGAACATCCAACCGTTGGCCCGCCAGCCGTTGATCTGCCAGCCGTTGATCCACCAGCCGAGGCTCGCCGCTTACCCGACGCCCGCCCGCTACTGGGTAGCCACACCATCAGCCCACTTTTACATAAGCGAACTCGCGACTTACGTTCGGCGGCACATACAGGCCACCGATCCGCACGCGCGGCGTCAAGCGCATCCTTTGCTCCCACCACAAGCGGCGCTGGGTCGTATTGAGGAATCGTAGGTGTTTCCGATACGAAAAGAGGCTCATGGCGCAAATCTCCTGGTTAGGTATTCAAACGCCTTGCATTGCCATATTCAACGCGCAAGCGGCAACCAAGGGCGCACCCAGTGCGTCGCTATAACGCTTGACGCGAAGCAATACATAACTGGTCTATCATGGACACCATTCTTGTTACATAAGCATGAACCATGCCTTTTCCGCCTCATCCGACTATTGGCTTCATCGGCGCCGGACGGCTCGCCCAAACCCTTGCAGCGGCATGGCATCGACGCGGTTACCGGATTGCCGCGGTCATGAGCCGCTCAAAAGAATCGTCCAAGCAACTTGCCGAGCGAGCAGGACGGTGCCCAATCGTCTCAGATCTGAGACACGTTATCGAGGCCGCTGAGCTGGTCTTCGTGACGGTGCCGGATGATGCGATCGGCGCGGTGGCCACTCAACTGTGCTATTCCCCCGCGCGGGCCAGTTCATGTGCGCTCGTGCACTGCAGCGGCGCATCCAGCGTCGAGTTGCTCGAGCCGGCCCGAGCCCAAGGCGTCTTGACGGGCGGCTTCCATCCGCTGTATCTGTTCACCGGACACGCGGCTGACGTGGACCGGCTGGCGGGCTGCTCCATCACGATCGAAGCTCCGGCGCCGCTGGACGCCACGCTGCGCGCGCTTGCCAGCGCCCTGGACTGCGTGCCGCTGTCGATCCCGTCTGGTACGCGAATGCTCTATCATGGCGCGGCGAGCTACGCGGCAAGCTTCGCGGTGGCGTCGCTGTACGAAAACGTCACACTCTGGAAACATATCGGATTGGATGAAGATGTCGCACTGGCCGCATTGCTGCCCATGCTCGAGCGCACCCTGCAATCGGTGCGTGACAACGGCCTGTCCGGCGCGATCGCTGGACCAGTGTCGCGCGGCGACGTTTCAGTGATCGGCAGCCAGCTCGACACCTTGGCCGCGTTGGGCGAAGATCACATGGCGCTCTATGCGATGCTCACGCGCAGAGTGGCCGCGCTGGCGCGCCGACGCTCGCCGGCGCCGCCCGGGCTTGACGCGATCGAAGCCACCGTCGCGACAGCGCTGCAGCGTGGCACGGACGCACCGGCACCCCACGATGGCACGGCGCAGCGATCCGGCCGCGTGCCGCCGCGCCCTTGACACGTCACGTCCGGTACCTTACAACTCGTCGGCTGCGCCACTCGAAGGAAAACAAGATGTTCGGGGATATTGCCCGCTTTCTGCTCAATACCATTTTCACGTTGTTCGGTGCCGCGCTGCTGCTGCGCGCGTGGTTGCATGTGGTCAGGCTCACGCCGTACAACCCGGTCTCGCAGGGCATTTTCCAGGCAACCAACTGGCTCGTGCTGCCGTTGCGTCGGGTCATTCCGGCCGCGCGTGGCACCGACTGGACGAGCCTGTTCGCCGCCTGGCTCACTGCAATCGTGTTCATTGTCCTAATGGTGACCGTCTCCGGTGGTGACCCGACCTCGCTGTTGCCTGCTGGATTCATCATCGCGCTGTTGACGATGGTCAAGTGGGCATTGAACCTGACGATCTGGCTGACGCTGATCATGGCGCTGCTCTCGTGGGTCAACCCGCGCTCCCCGGCGATGGCGATCCTGCTGCAATTGACCGCGCCGTTGCTGAACCCGCTGCGCCGCGTGGTGCCCACGTTCGGCGGCATCGATCTGTCGCCGTTGGTGCTGCTCGTGATCGTCGAGGTATTATTGATGATCGTCACGCGCGTCACCGTGTCGGTGACGATGTTCGGATTTTAAGCATGATGGGCGATACACGCGCACGCGGGTGGCGCCTCCGTAGAACTAGACGCGTCGTGGCTTCTATTACGCATCGACGCTCACCGTTCGCGCCATGGCCGACGCACCACGGCCGACATAGCGAATGACGCCAGTACTCTTGAAACCGAATCGGGCATTTAGAAAACCTGTATGCGATTGACCGTGCGGTCAGTACGGGCCTGGGCCGATCCGGCCCACCCCGAAGAGCCGGAAATTTCCACTTTAGAACGGTCCTGATTTGAGGTAGCCTCAATTTCCTGCCACCAACGTGCCCGGCCAGTGGTTGGCTCCATACCATGGCCATAAAAGCGACATGCTACAGACCCGGATAACCCATGCGCTCACGACACCGCCACGACACTGCGCTCCCCAAACCGCCAAAACCCCTGTAAAATGATCGGCTTCGCGGGCGTCGTATAATGGCCATTACCCCAGCTTCCCAAGCTGGAGACGTGGGTTCGATTCCCATCGCCCGCTCCACCTCACGATTTCAGCCCTGCAAGTGCAGTAAGTCCACTACAAACGGTCGGCCCGTTCAAAACGCCGCTCCGTCGTAAGCAAAAGTGGCACTATAGGCGCGGCGTACGTTCAGCCACACCGCCCCACAAAGTCGCGCGACTACTGCCGGCGTCTGTATTACTAGAGAACTGACAAGCCAATCAGATCTTACTTGATTGGCCAAAGAGGTTGGAACGCCTCATACCAGCGGCGCTTTATCAAATTTAATTATGCAAATCTATGCCGGGCTCGCTCGGCCAGCGCTGCAGACTGGTGCGCACCCATCCCACGCCATTCCTACTCGATAACGGTTCAACTCACACGAATAAGCCGCCAGGATCGCGATGAATATAGCGGGTTAGTAATCGTCGAGTTACTGCGCGGACGGTTGCTGCTCGTGCGCCGCCGCGTCGGGCAACTGATGGACAGACGCAATGGGAATCGAGATTCGGGACGCCTCATTGTTGCCGACTAGGGTGGCCATCGGTATCGGATTGGAGTCGGCCAGCAAATGAAGGATCAGCGTCGCCTTGTGCTTGACGGACACATGCTCAAGCCCTTTGCGCGACGTGAGCCGCATGGCCTTGTCCGCCGCCCCGCAAACCGATTGCAGCATGGTGAACGCCAGCGGGTTCATTCGTGCGCCATCGGCTTACCTGTATGGATCAAGATTGTCGGCTAGCGTTGCTCGCCCCAGAACGCACGCCAGGCGCGCATCGCACCCGCCGGTTGACGGGATAGCAAAACCGGTCCACAATCCCCGCTCTTCGCGAAGATTTTACTTTCGCCGAAATGACTGGGACCATGCGTTCATGCCGCATCGCCCACACCAAGACACCGAAAGCCGTTCAATATGCGAACGGCTTTTTGCTTATCAGCCGCACACCGGCCCGACGTATTTGCCGCGCCGGACGGTCTGCCGCAAACGCCGCACGATGACTCACGACCCTTCCGATCGCCACGACGACGCAGCCGCGCACAAGCGTGCCGACAATGAAGCCCACAAAGACAGCGGCCACGGCACGACACCCGCCACCGAGGCAACCCCGCCGCTGCGCCGTATCCGCAGCTTCGTGACTCGAGCGGGACGTTTATCCAACGCCCAGCGACGAGCGCTGAACGAACTGGGTCCGCGATTCAAGCTGCCCTATACCGGCGCGCCGCTCGACTGGGATGCGATCTTTGGTCGCGATGCGCCGCGCGTGCTCGAGATCGGCTTTGGCATGGGCACGACAACCGCCGATATCGCCGCACAGCGGCCAGGCGACGACTTTCTCGGCATCGAGGTTCACGAGCCGGGCGTAGGAGCGCTGCTGAAGCTGATCGGGGAAAGGCAACTGAACAATATCCGCGTGATTCAGCACGACGCGGTCGAGGTCATCGCGCATATGCTGGCCGAGGACAGCGTGGATGGCATACACATCTTCTTCCCCGACCCGTGGCATAAGGCGCGTCACCACAAGCGCCGGCTCATCCAGCCGCCGTTCGTCAAGCTGCTCGCGTCGCGGCTGCGCGCCGGCGGCTATTTGCATCTGGCGACGGACTGGCAAAACTACGCGGAGCAGATGCTGGACGTACTACGTGCGGAATCGACGCTCACCAATGCATCGGACGAAGCAAGCGGCTATGCACCGCGCCCCGATTATCGTCCGGTGACAAAATTCGAGCGCCGCGGACTGCGACTTGGCCACGGCGTATGGGATCTGCTGTTCACAAAGCGTTGAGCATCCCGGATCAGTGGCTGAACGTGACACCCGCCAGATAGCTGGCACCCAACACCAGCAGTCCAAAACCGATCCGATACCACGCAAACACCGTGAAGTCATGCGTCGCAATGTAGCGCAACAGCCAGCGCACGCACGCGAATGCGCTGACGAACGCGGTTGCGAAGCCGACCGTGAACGGACCCATGTCCGATACGCTCAGCGCGTCGCGCGCCTTGACCAATTCGTACACAGTGGCGCCAAAGATCAACGGGATGGCGAGGAAGAACGAAAACTCAGTCGCAACACGCCGCTCCAGCCCGGTGAGCAGCCCTCCCACGATCGTCGCCCCCGAACGTGACGTGCCGGGGATCAGTGCGAAGCATTGCGCGAGCCCGACTTTCAATGCATCGACGACGGTCAACTCATCGATCGACTGCACACGAGCAACATACGCGGCGCCATCACGACGGCGATGCGCCGCCTCCACCCACAGCAGGATGATGCCGCCGACGATCAGCGCAACCGCCACCGGCACCGGCGAAAACAGCAGCGCCTTGATGTGCTTCTCGAACAGCAGCCCCATCACGACCGCGGGAAGACAGGCGACGATTACGTTGAGTGCAAAACGCCGGGCTGGCGGCTTGGTAGTCAGGCCCCGCACGACTTGGCCAATACGCTCGCGATATTCCCAGCACACCGCGAGGATGGCGCCGAACTGGATCGCAACGTCAAAGACCTTGCTGCCGTCGCCGGTAAAATCAATTAATTCGCCCACCAGGATCAGATGTCCTGTACTGGATACGGGAAGGAATTCCGTCAAGCCTTCCACCAGGCCAAGCACCAGCGCCTTGAGCAACAGCAGCAGATCCATCCCATCGTCCTTTGAAGAAGCAACCTGAGCTGGGGCGGCGGCGCGCGACGCCGCTACTTCTCGACGATCTGCACGCGTATGCCATCTGAAAGAATTTTAATTGTACCGGGTTCATATTGCTGTCCGGCAAATTGCAATTGTTCAGGCTTGAACGTGTGAACTGGGTAGTCAGCCAGCAACTGGGCTACGGCAATCGATGCGGCAGCATGGATCTGTTGCACGTACGGTGCCGCGTCGTCGCCGACGTCGACTCGCTCAACATTCGGATTGCGCAGCACGACCGAGCGGCTAGGCGCGTCGTACGCCAGTTCACTGGACAAGCTCACGACACTGTCCACCGGACGCCCCAGCAACGGACTGGCCAAGTGTGCGTCGACCGTAACCATGACGCGGTTGGCGTCCGCGCGCAATGCGACGACAGGACTGGCCAGCGTCAGGTCTAGCAATGAACCGACGCTGCGCTGATACGGAAACTTGCGTTCGATCGCACGCTGCACCTGCCGCTGCGAGAACGTGTAATGATCAGGCACGAACGGGAAAATTCCGGCGTGCGCGACACCGGGCGCCACGGCTATCGTCACCACCGCGCCAAGCGGCGCGATCAACGATAGCGTGACCGCTGCCCGCACCAGTGCGCGGACCACCGTTTCAATCATGCAATGTTCCTCTTTCGGCTCGCACGCAGCCCTCCGAATATCGCCGCGAGATGATCGCGAAGACGGACGGCCATGCCGGCCATCATCGCCGCCACGAAACCCGTCGCCTTCGGATAGCCGGCGCCGAGTGTCACGAGCGCAGGCACCAGACAGAAACCCGTCAAGCGACAGCCGATGCCGAACGCGGCACTGCCCGGCACCAGCCGCGACGTCACCACGCTGCTCGCCGGCAACTGCAGGGGCGACCCGAGCAGCGAGCAAGTGCGCCGACCGCCCCTCTTGCGGCAGCCGGCACAACAGTCTATACCGTTGACACGCGTTTCGCACACGCCGCCGAACGCTCACTACGGCTCGGGCACCACGTTCAACGACGTGCCGGCGCAACACACCTGTTACGCCGAAGGGACGGTCAGTCGCTCGAGCCGCGTCAGCCAATGCAGCGCATAGGCGCGGGAGCGCCCGCACATTTCCTCAGACGCCTGCAGGCCACTGCAGCACCGCGGCCTGTCAGGTGCGTCAAAAATCCGGCAACGCATGTCTGCATCCAGCTGGACACACGCCACGCCCGCGGGCTTACCACCCGGCATGCCGGGAATTGGACTGGAGATGGATGGCGCGATGCAACAGGCACCGCAGCTGAAACGGCAGTTCATGTAATCCGGCAATGGACGAGCGGCTACGCAGCCGGCGCATTGGAGCGGTACCGCACGTGCGGCCTACGACACCAAACTTGCCACAGGGACCTACGATCAAGCCTGCGACAGGGATCTACAGCAACGACCTGCGACGAGGGCCTGCGACGAAGGAACCGGCAACGCCATCAAAGGGTCGAGTATAATTCCAACGCCTACCTTCGTCGATTCAAACCGTCAAGACACCATGAACATCGAGCAAGCACGCTTTAACATGATCGAACAGCAAATCCGCCCATGGGAGGTGCTGGACCAGGACGTGTTGAACCTGCTGGCGATCGTCAAGCGCGAGCATTTCGTGCCTGCTGCTTATCGCAACATTGCGTTCGCCGATCTTGAGGTGCCGCTGCCGGCGGGCCAGCACATGCTGTTGCCGAAGATCGAGGCGCGGATACTACAAGAGCTGGCCGTGAAAAAGCACGAGGTGGTGCTGGAGATTGGTGCCGGCTCCGGCTATATGGCGGCGCTGCTCGCGCATCGCGCGCGCTCGGTGCTGACGCTGGACATTGTCCCGGAACTGGCGGAGCTGGCCCGGGACAATCTGGCGGCGAACGACGTGACCAATGCACAAGTGGAAACCGGCGATGGTTCCCGCGGCTGGCCCGCGCAAGGGCCGTATGACGTCATCTGCGTATCGGGCGGGCTGCCGATGCTGCCACAAGAAATGCTGGAGCAATTGAAGATTGGCGGCCGGCTCGCGGCATTCGTCGGCGTGGCACCAGTCATGCGCGCACAGATCGTCACCCGTGTGGACGACAAGCAATACCGGATCGCCGACGTCTTCGAGACGTTCGTCCCACCTCTCACCAACGCGGTCGAGCCGCCTCACTTCAAGTTTTAAGCCATGCAGAACCTCACTGCCTCCGACCTCGCCGCCTGGCTTGCCGACCCATCTCGTGCCACACCCGTGTTGCTCGACGTGCGCGAACCGTGGGAGGTATCGACAGCCCGGCTCGACGGTATCGTGCATATCCCCATGAAGGACATTCCGGCACGCAGCGAAGAGCTTGACGACGACGCGCAGATTGTCTGCATCTGCCATCATGGCGCCCGCAGCGCGAACGTGGGCATGTTCCTTGAGGCACGCGGCTTCAAGCACGTCTATAACCTGCAAGGCGGTATCGATGCGTGGTCGCGGCAAGTTGATCCGTCGGTGCCGACGTACTGAACTAGCGCCGGCACACTCGCATCGACCCTCGTACGCTGTGGTTGGCTGTGCCGGAGAAAAGGCCGACCCAGTTGGGCATCCTGCATTCATCGTCCGGCGCGATGACGAATTGCGGGGGTTGGGCTATTTCGGAACGCCCCAACCGTTCACGGCAAAGAGGTACCGTCGTACGCGCGGGTCGATGTCCACGACGGTATCGACTTCGCGCTGGGGGAACGAGTAACTCGCGTTGGGAGAACGAGTAACGAGGGTCCCGGTCACCTCCGTTGCACGATGACTTTGTCCGGCAATCCTTTCAATTAGTGCTGCTATGTATTGGTTGTACTGGTCCCTGAACGGCGCCCATTTTCCACCATCAGCCGCGTCTTTTTCAAATGCCTCGACGTCTTTCTTCCATCTCTTCCGTCTGTCGGCTAACTTAGGGAGGCCGTTTGTCACACAAACCTTTTTATAGGCCGCACATAGAACGACGAAAAGAGGCAGTGTTGGGTCATTTGTGCTTTCCGCCCATTTCACCGAGCTCACCAGCGCTGGGACGGTTGCCTCTACGGCTTTGGCGTCCTTGAGTTTTTTCAGCGGCGTGCTAAGCAACTGACGGTATTGAAGTTCCATCTGCCTGCGTAGTTCGGCGTGTGAAAGGGGCAGGGGGTCAGATTTGGAGCGAGTTAGCCGGGGCAGTCGCTTTCGCAATGGGACCATTGAGTTCGAACGCTTCAGTTTCTTCCATACGCCCGCAGTCCAGTCCTGCATTTGCGTCGCATTAGCCTTGTCGCCGTTCGACAATGAAGTGCTGTTGTCTTCTACTTCGGTAGACAAACCATTGCTCCCCGCCCGCCCACGCTGTATCAAAGTAGCAGAGCGCGACGTCAATGCTGCCGTTGATCTCGCCTTCCTCTGACTCGATAACAACGTAGACAAGGTGTTACGAGGCGCTGGCATCGCATTAAAGCTCCATGCTACCGGTCTGCTTCGCTTAATCTGTACGCCGTCTTCGCTGTGATCATCATGTTTTGAAAGTACAGGATAGCCGTCCATCCGTAAGGTTTCTGGTCTAGCAAGGCATAATTGCCCTAACGGCGCCAGACCATTCAGCCTACTGTTAGCGGCCGGTGTGCTGGCACTGATACTTGGTTTCTCCGGCTTACAACCTTTACCGCTATTTCTTGCTTTTTTGATAAAGGATAAAAAGGGGGTGAAACAACCGGTCGTCTTTAAATCGGCTGTCATAAAGACCTCCTTGGCGCACCACGCCACCATGTTTTATAACTTCCGTCGAGCGTTGGAAGAAATCCGCATGCAGCGAACTGGCTTGCACTATCACACCATACTCCCACTACGCTGAGTTGGTGAAAATAAGACGAATCCTTAACATAACGAGCGCAGCCAGTAGATAGTGGGACACGCAACTATTTTTATATCCGCCACATACGATAGCGTTTTTGCCAACGCTTCTTCAATCACATGCATTCGCTTGACCGGCATGCTGCGATCAGACTGCATTGCTTATCGCATGACAGCATGGCAACGTGAACAAACACCATTACAACATCGCCAATTAAGCATCATTAAACGTCATTTTGACGAGGCGACAGACTGCCTGCTTTGATGGACATCACGCCGCCCGCAAGTGCGTATCGGACCATCGCCCGTCATTGAAATGTACAACTAACTGACGCTGCGCCAGCACGGGAGTACGCAGAACCAGAGCGACCTGCCGGCCCCTACCATCATGAATGGCGCCTTGCTAATCATCGACAAGACAGATCGCGCGCCGATGACTAGCGCATCGCTCGACGCGATGACATTGGGCACCCGCAACATTCGCGATGACAAACCATTCGCGATAACGAATTTGAACGAGCAAAGCAGACTGAACGAGGTGCCCCCTTCATCGAGAAGAACAGCCTGTTCACGGCTTGACAGGCGGCAGTAACGCCTCTAGCGCATCGATCGTGCGACGGGTTGCGCCACGGTGACGCGCCGCGAACGCGGCCCCGGCGGCGCCCATCGTCACACAGCGCGCACGATCGGTCAGCACCGTACGCACGGCGCGCGCCAACGTGGCCGGATCCTGCACCCGCAGCGCAGCGCCGGCCGCAATTGCGTCAGCGCTCGCCTGGGTAAAATTAAACGTATGTGGGCCAATCACGACCGGCACGCCGACAGCGCATGCCTCAATCAGGTTTTGGCCGCCGAATGGCAGCAAGCTTCCGCCGATGAAGGCCACGTCCGCCGCCGCGTAATAAGCGCGCATCTCGCCCATCGAATCGCCGAGCAACACTTGCACGTCGGCCGGCAGCGGCTCAATTGCGTCCGCTTCGCACGAGCCCGGCGCGACCGATGCGCCGGCCCACTGCGAGCGGCGCGCCAGCTTGAGTCCGGCGCGCTCGACCAGCGCCGCGACCTCATCGAAGCGCTGGGGATGGCGAGGCACCAGCACCAGCAGCGCATCAGCAACGCCAAGTTGGCGGTATGCGTCCAACACGAGCGCCTCTTCGCCCTCGCGCGTGCTGCCCGCCACCCACACCGGCCGCCGGCCGATTGCCGCATGCCAGGCACGGCCGCGCTCGGCCAACTCGGCCGGGGCCTCCATATCGAACTTTAAGTTGCCGAGCACCGCGACGTCACGCGCGCCAAGCGCGCTCAGGCGCTGCGCGTCGGCCGGGCTCTGCGCCAGCACGCGCGTAAAGCCACCGAATACCTGACGCCCCGCCGCGCCAAAACGCGAGGCGCGCCGGTATGAGCGCTCCGACATTCTCGCGTTGGTCAGCACCAGCGGCACGCCCGCATGGCGGCACTCGTCGATCAGCGTCGGCCACACTTCGGTTTCCATCACGATGCCCAATGTAGGACGCCATACGCGAAGGAACCGCCGTACCGGACCGCACATGTCATAGGGCAAATAACAGCGCAACACGCGCGAGCCGAACAGTTGCTCGCCGATCGCCCGTCCGCTCGGCGTCATGTGCGTGAGCAGCACCCGCGCGTCGGGACGCTCGTCGAGCAGCGCCTGCACCAGCGGTTGAGCGGCACGCGTCTCACCGAGCGACACCGCATGGATCCAAACCAGCGGGGCGTCGTCGTGCGCCGCGCGGCCCGCCACATGGCCGAACCGTTCGCCAATGTGCTCGATGTAGCTGCGCTCGCGCCGCGAGCGTGCCACCAGGCGCACGACGGCCAGCGGTGCCACGATGAACCAGAGTGCACGATATAGAATTCTTAGCATCGATCGTCGGCCAACGGTTCAGACGAGCGCGTGGCCCGCGAGACGCTCCAGGATGCCCAGCGGCGCGCGCTGCGGCTGCACCATTGAGCGCACCGGCAGGAAGAAGGTCTGCTCGAGCATGAATTGGCCGGACATCACGGCATGCGACGTCTGGTCCGAAAAGCACACCCAGACGCTGCCCGGCGCAAACGGCACTGTCTGCTGCGGCGCGTTGCGCTGGTAGTCTAGGTCAGCCTTCATCGCGTCATGAAGGTGCAACATCAAATGGTCGTACTCGCTGCGCCGCGTCTTGGTCACATGCAGCAGCTGCAACAGCCATGCGGCTCCGGGCACGAATTTCGGTATATGAGGCAGGAACCGGCGCGCCACGTCCTCGAACGGCTCGCCGACCCGCCACACGCGCGGCTCGCCGTGTGGGTTGACGTTCGTGAACACGCGCAGGATTCGCTCGCCATAGTTCGGCCGTGACGGAAATGCATCCACGTGCAGCCGGCTGTCGTCCTTTCGCCATGACGTCTTGCGTGTTTCGACACGATGCAACCGCAGGCTGGTGGGCGCGACGCGCAACTTGCCCGTATATTCCGGAAACAGCCCGTCGATCAGTTCGCGTGCATTGAGTTGGTAACGCGACACCAGCGCACGCACGGCCGACTGCGTGACCGCATCGCCCGACGCGCCGTGCAACGCGCCGCCATTGGGCGCCAAGCTGATGTTCTTGCGCTTGGGGTCGGCGATCGCCGGATCCAGCAGCGCTTGTTCTCCCCCTTCGATCACAAAACGCAAGTGGGGGAAATACAGCACTTTGCCGGACTCAACCGCGGCCAGCAGCGTCTCGCGGGGCACCAACAAGTGTTGCCCGTGCCAATCGGCGGTCTGGACCTCGATGATTTGTGATTCGCTCATGAACATATCGCTACAGCAATCCGAAGCCAGCCAGTGCACGCTTGACGTCGGCAAGGCCCGGCGAGGCGCCCGCCGTCCCCAGGTTGACGATGGCAGGCGACCAATAGCCGCCGGTGCGCCATGCCGTCGCGAAATTGTACAACTCGATCGTCGGGCGCTTGAGCGCCGCGGCGATATGGACCAGACCGGTGTCCACGCCGACGGTCGCTGCCGCACCATCAATCAGCCCGGTAACCGCCGGCAGCGACAGGCGTGGCGGCACGAGCGCGGCGGCACCGAATGGCTGCGCGAGCCGCTCGCTGGTCGCACGCTCGACGTCGCTGCCCCAGGGCAGCACGATCGACGCGCCGCGGCGAATGAGCGCCTGGCCCAACTCGATCCAGCAGCGTTGCGGCCATTGTTTGTCCTCGCGCGAGGTCGCATGCACGAACACCACGTACGGCACCGGCAAGTTCAGCCCCGTGCGCGCCAGTTCGAGCGCCGCACGGCGCCGGTCAATGCCGAAATCGATGTTTTGTCCATTGGCTCGCGGCTTCTGCCCATCGGCTCGCGGCGGTGGATCACCGAGCGCACGCGCGACCAGTTGCCGGGAGCGCTCGACCACGTGCGTGCGCGCCTCGATCGGCACACACGTGCGGTAGAACCAGCGTGCCGGCCACTCATAGCCGGCACCGTCGGTACGATTGCCCAATCCGACGAGGTTGCCGCGTGCCCAGCTCGCGACCCATGCGCTCTTGACCAATCCCTGGCAATCGATCACCACGTCGTACTGCTCAGCGGACAATGTGCGCCTGAATTGCCGCACTTCACGCCACGTCGCTGCCGACAGCGGCCGCTTGCGCCAGCGACGCAGAGAGAATGGGATGACGCGACGCACGCCTTGGACGAGTTCGACAAGCTCGACGAAATTCTCCTCGACCAGCCAGTCGATGACCGCATCGGGATGGCGCCGCCGGATGTCGGCGACCACCGGCATGTTGTGAACGACGTCGCCCAGCGACGACAGCCGAACGATCAGAATCTTTTGCACGCGGATCAATACGCTACGGGAACCACACCGGCCATGTCGCCGGCGAAAGAGGATTGCCGGCAGGCTCTGGACCGCCGGGCGAAAAGTAGCGAATTGTAGCGCGGATCGACACAGCTATCGCGTCGGACCCGAGCATCGTCGGTAGGCCGGCCCCACGCGGCACCGATAGACGGGTCGCCCGGCCCGACGGCCGCGTTGTGCCGGACCGCCTAGAACGGGAGTTTTGCGTCCGGCTTCTGCGCAATGATCACACGCCTAAAGTCCTCCTGGATCCGCTTGAGCGCGGCATCATTGTCAGCCTCAAAGCGCATCACAACCACAGGCGTGGTATTGGATGAGCGTGCGAGCCCGAAACCATCTGGGTACTCCACGCGCAGGCCATCGATCGTGATCACGTCATCGGCGCCGTCGAACGTCGCATGCTTTTGCAGCTTGCCGATCAGCTCGAAGTTTTCGCCCTCGTTAAGCTTGAGCTGCAATTCGGGCGTCGAGATTGAGTTCGGCAAGCTGTTAAGCAATTGACTCGGATCAGCCACACGCGACAGGATTTCCAGCAGCCGTGCACCGGTATAGAGACCGTCGTCGAAACCGTACCAGCGGTCCTTAAAAAACACGTGCCCGCTCATCTCTCCGGCGAGCGGCGCGCCGGTTTCGCGCAGCTTCGCCTTCACCAGCGAGTGGCCAGTCTTCCACATCACCGGCTCGCCGCCCTGCTCGCGTACCCACTTGGCCAAGTTACGCGTGCACTTCACATCATAGATGATCTGCCCCCCCGGGTTGCGCGACAGCACCTCTTGCGCGAACAACATCAATTGCCGATCCGGATAGATGATCTGGCCGTCCTTGGTCACGACACCGAGCCGATCGCCGTCGCCGTCGAACGCAAAGCCGATCTCCGCGTCGGTCTCCTTCAGCGCACGAATCACGTCCTGCAGGTTTTCGGGATGGGCCGGGTCCGGGTGATGGTTCGGGAAATTGCCATCCACCTCGCAGAACAGCTCAACCAGCTCGCATCCGAGCGCCTTGAACAGCCTTGGCGCAAGCGATCCCGCCACGCCATTGCCTGCATCGACGACGATCTTCAGCGGCCGAGCCGGCTTGATGTCGGACACGATCCGCTCGACGTAGGCATCGCGCACGTCATGTTCGCTGTAGCTGCCGGCGCCCGTGGCGAAATTGCCCTCGACGATGCGCTTATACAACGCTTGAATCTGCTCGCCGTAGATCGCGGCGCCGCGCAACACCATCTTGAAGCCGTTGTAGTCCGGCGGATTATGGCTGCCCGTGACAACGATGCACGAATCCACCTGCCGCCCTGCGAGCGGCACGCTGGCCGCGAAATAGCCGAGCGGCGTCGGCACCAAGCCGATATCGATCACGTCCACGCCCGCCGCGCGCAGGCCATCGACCAGCGCGGCGGACAACTGCGGACCCGACAGGCGCCCGTCGCGACCGATCACCACCGCATCGCCACCTTGCGCACGCACTTCGCTGCCGAATGCGCGGCCGATCTGCCGCGCCACATCGGCATCAAGCGTCTTGCCGATGACGCCACGAATGTCGTAAGCCTTGAAAATCGATTGAGAAATCATGAGTGAGTGCCTGTTGGAAACGAAAATTCGAGGGGCCGCCGAAGCGTCGCACAACGAACCTACGCAGTCTGTTCGCAGTGCCGCTCACGGGCCGCCGGTTCGGGACCGGATCCAATCTATAATTGCAGCTTACTCAGACCCCTTTGTCTGGTCATTTTAACGTGGGTAAAGGTCATGATCGCCGAAATGGCGGTCCACACCACGTCAGGACGCGTACTTATCCGCCCCGCCGGCGCATGCTGAACCGAATCAAGAACAATCCGGATGTCGCCCGCGCGGTCGCCAACCTTTGTTGGCTTGGCCTGGAGCGGCTCACGCAAATTGGGGTCGTGATCCTGATCAGCGGTCTGCTCGCCCGCTACTTCGGTGCGGAGTTGTTCGGCAAATGGCAGTATGCCAACACGCTGCTGCTCGTGCTGGCACCCCTGACTTGGGTGTGCGGCGCGGAAATCCTAGTCCCCATGATCGTGCACGGCGGTGAGCAACGCCTGGGCACGATCCTCGGCAGCGCGTTCGCGCTGCGCTTTGCAGTATCGGCGCTTGCGCTCGCGCTAACGTGGACCAGCATCGCTGCCGGACTGACTGAGCCGACCGTCGGCGCAATACTGGCCGCGCTGGCCGTGACGATGCTGCTGCGCGAGCCACTGGTCGGCGTGATTAATTCGTGGCTGCAAAGTATCACCTATGCCAAGCCACAGTTGATCACGAACATGGTCGCCGCGCTAGCCAAAGCCGGTGGCGTCTGGCTGCTGGTGCACGCCGCCGCGTCGGCGGCCAGCTTCGCATGGCTGTGGGTGGCGGAGGCGGCGATTGTCGCCTCCGTGCTGCTCGTCTATTACCGCGCGCGCCACGGCCGCTTGGACTGGCGTGTGGAGCGCGCGCTACTGCGCACGTTCGGCCGCGCCGGGACGGTTTTCTGGCTCGGACTCGTCTGCATGTACCTGTTCCTGAAGCTGGACCGGCTGGTGCTGGAGCGCTATGTGTCATTTGCCGAACTGGGCCACTATGCCGCCGCACAGCAATTGAATGAGAACTGGATTGCGCTCGCGCTGATGCTTGCGCAAACGCTTGCGCCGGCATTCGTCTATCGCGTCGCCGACCTATCGCAGCTGCGGCGCAATATGGGACGGCTGCTATGGATGACAGCAGCGCTGATGGGCGCCGGCGCGCTGCTGCTGGATCTAACGGCGGACCGGGTCGTGCGGATCGTGTTCGGACCCGGCTTCGACGGCGCCGCGCAAATCCTGCGCGTGGCGGTCTGGCTATCGGTGCCGGCCGGCATCGAGGCGATCGGCAATCTGGTCGTGCTCAAATACCAGGCCAAATTTGTCTTGCTGGTCAAATGGATACTGGCACTGGCCGTCGCGCTCGCGTTGGATTTCGTCCTGATCCCGACATTTGGCGCACGCGGCGCGCTAGGCGGACTGGCCGCCGGTTACATCACGGCGATCGCGGTGAATTTCTACTATATCCGGCTCAAGCTTAAGCCATGAACGATGTTGATCACAACGAGCTCGCGGGCGTGAGCGTGCTGATTCCCGCCTACAATTGCCAAGCCGACCTGGAGCGCACGCTTCGCTCGTTCAAAGAGCCAGCACCAGTGCACGTGCTGATTGTCGACGACGGCAGCACGCCGCCGATCATCGCGCCCGCTATCGATGGCCTGTCGGTCGAAGTCCTGCGCCTGGCGCGCAATGGCGGGATCGAGCGGGCGCTGGCCGCCGGCATCGATGCACTGGCAGCGCGCGCGGTGCGCTACGCGGCCCGTATCGACGCCGGCGATCTTGCCTGTGCGCGCCGGCTGGCGAAGCAAGCCGCCTATCTGGATGCGCATCCGCACGTGGCCGCAGTCGGCATGTGGGCACAGGTCGCCACGCGCACCGGCGCGCCGCTGTTCACGTTGACCCCGCCGAGCAAGCCGGCCGACATACGGCGGCAGCGTTTTGCGCGCACCGCATTGCTCCATCCGACAATCATGCTGCGCGTGGACGCGGTCCAGCAGGCCGGCAACTATCGCGCGGCATATCGCGCGGCCGAGGACCTGGACCTGTTCCTGCGGCTAATGCGCGCGCACGACTGCGCGAACCTGCCCGAAGTCGGGTTGGTTTACGAACTGAACGAAGGCGGCATCAGTGCTACAAAGCGACGCACGCAGATCGTCTCGACACTGCGACTGCAGCTTGCCTACTTCGAGGCGGCCAATCCCTACTGGTGGCTCGGCCTAGGTAAGAACCTGCTGCATTGCGTGACGCCGTACCCGGTGTTGCAATCCATCAAGCGCGCACTATTTCGTGCGCGTGCCCGTCAAACATGAGGACAACGATGACGAATCAAGGCACGATCCTGGTCACCGGCGGTGCGGGCTTCATCGGCTCGCATACCTGCGTGGCGTTGCTCAACGCGGGCTACGATGTCGTGGTAATCGACAATCTGGTCAACAGCAAGGTTGACGCGGTGCGCCGCGTCGAGCGAATCACCGGCAAGACGGTTCAGTTCCACCAAGCCGACTCGCGCGATGACCGCGCGCTTCGGCAAGTGTTCGAACACCGCCCGATCCGCGCCGCGATTCACTTTGCCGCGCTCAAGGCGGTGGGTGAATCGGTGCAAAAACCGCTGGACTACTATGCGAACAACCTGGACAGCTTGCTGGCACTGCTGCGCGTGATGAATGAGCATGATGTCAAACACATCGTGTTCAGCTCGTCAGCCACCGTGTACGGCGTGCCACAAAGCGTGCCGATCGACGAGTCATTCCCATTGTC
The DNA here is from genome assembly GCF_000198775.1 of Mycetohabitans rhizoxinica HKI 454. NCBI lineage: Bacteria > Pseudomonadati > Pseudomonadota > Betaproteobacteria > Burkholderiales > Burkholderiaceae > Mycetohabitans > Mycetohabitans rhizoxinica. The sequence goes on from NC_014722.1 coordinate 2,257,775, forward strand.
CGCAACTAATCCTTACGGCCAGACGAAGCTGATGGCCGAACAGATCCTGCGCGACCTGGCGCACGCCGATACCGGCTGGAAGGTCGCCACGCTGCGCTATTTCAATCCGGTCGGCGCGCACGAGAGCGGGCTGATCGGCGAGGACCCGAACGGCATCCCGAACAATCTAATGCCATTCGTCGCGCAGGTGGCAGTCGGCAAGCTGCCGCGTTTGCGGGTCTTCGGTGGGGACTACGATACGCCGGACGGCACCGGCGTGCGCGACTACATTCATGTTGTCGACCTCGCGCGCGGACACCTTGCCGCACTTGATACACTGTTCGCGCAGAGCCGCAGCTTTACCGTGAACTTGGGCACCGGCAAGGGCTACAGCGTGCTGGACGTGGTGCGTGCCTTCGAGCGGGCCTGCGGCCGCGAAGTCCCGTACGAGATCGTCGCGCGCCGTCCCGGCGACGTCGCGGCCTGCTACGCGGATCCGGCGGCGGCCGAGCGGGTCATCGGCTGGCGCGCCGAGCATGGCATCGAAAGGATGTGCGCGGATCATTGGCGCTGGCAGGTGAACAATCCGAACGGCTACGCCTAAGCCTTGCGAGGAGACGCAGTACCCATGCTCAGCTTCGCCATTGCCTTCTTGATTTCGCTGCTGGTCACGCTCGCCATCGTCCGTTACGCGAACACGCACCAGCACCTGTCGACCGATACCGATCTGAGGGGCGTACAAAAATTCCATGTTCGGCCCGTGCCGCGCATCGGTGGCGTCGGCATCCTGCTCGGACTGGCGGGCGGCGCTATGCAGCTGCGCGGCGCGTATCCATCGGTGGCCGACGGCATTCTGCTGCTGGCCGCCTGCGGCTTGCCCGCGTTCGCCTCCGGGCTGATCGAGGACCTGACCAGGCGCGTGAGCCCCTTTACGCGGCTCGTCGCGACCATGGTCGCCGCAGCACTCGCGTATTGGCTGCTCGACGCGGCCATTACCCGTATTAGCGTACCGTGGCTGGATTTTGCACTCGCGTATCCGTGGGTATCCGCGGTCATCTCGGTGCTCGCAGTCGCCGGTCTGGCCAATGCGATCAATATCATCGACGGCTTCAACGGACTCGCGTCGATGGTCGGCTTCATGATGTTCGCTTCACTTGCGTATGTCGCATTCCAAGTCCACGACCCGATCGTGCTGTCCGGCTCGCTGGTCATGATGGGGGCAATCATTGGCTTCTTTTTGTGGAACTTTCCGGCCGGACTGATCTTTCTGGGCGACGGGGGCGCGTATTTCATCGGCTTCATGCTGGCGGAGTTGGCCATCCTGCTCGTGATGCGCAACCGCGACGTTTCCGCGTGGTATCCGCTGCTGCTATTCATGTATCCGATCTTCGAGGTCTGTTTCTCGATCTACCGTAAGCGGTTCGTGCGGGGGATGTCGCCAGGCATTCCGGACGGCGTGCATTTGCACATGCTCGTCTACAAGCGGCTGATGCGCTGGGTGGTGGGCGCGCGCACCGCACGGGAGCTGACCCGGCGCAATTCGCTGACCTCGCCGTACCTATGGTTGCTCTGCCTGATCGCTGTGATCCCGGCAACGTTGTTCTGGCGACACACCGTCCACCTGTTCTGTTTTGTCGTGCTGTTCGTGGCAACCTATGTATGGCTGTACGTGAGCATCGTGCGCTTTAAGGCCCCCCGCTGGCTTGTGTTTCGTAAGCGCCCGCGCTGATTCGTCTCGGTGCGCCGGCCGCTATGCCGGGATGAGAATCAGCGTTCTGGGCGATGACCCAAGCCAGGCGGTATTCATTTGCCAAACGCTGAGCAAAGCTGGGCACATGTGCCATTCATTCTCCAAACGCCAGGCCTTCGTGCACCCGTTGCTCAGGCAAACCCTCGATCTGCTGGTGCTGGACTGGAACGTGCCCGACATGCCAGGCAAAACCTGCCTCCCACCCTGCCCATGCTGTTCATGACCAGCCACAGCTACGAGACGGATATCGTGTCGATGCTCAACGCCGGCACGAACGACTACATCGTGCAGCCGGTGTCCGCGCAAATCCTGCTAGCGTGCGTCGAAACGCTGCTGCGTCACGCGTACCGGCAGTCGGTGTCGGGCTCGCGCGAACAGTTCGGCGACTATACGTTCGACAGCGCGCTGCAGCCGGTGCAGGTGCGTGACACGCCGGCATCGCTGACCAACAAGGCGTTTGAACTGGCGCTACTGCTGTTTCGCAATCTCGCGCGACCACTGTCACGATCGCACATTTTTGAGCGAAACTGGAAACAGGACGTGGATATTCCGTCGCACACGATTGACACGCTTATCTAATTGACACGCATATTTCAATGATTCGCTCAAATTGCAGCTGCGTTCACACGACGCACTGCATGCGAGACCCGGTGCGCCGACAACATCGAGGTCTATCGGACGCAGCCGAAGGACACCCTGTACGGCATTGCTGAGCGCTACCTGATCCGCTTCGGAGACTAGAAGGTGCTGCAGCGGGTGAACCGAGTTGCGCAGCCGCGGAGCACGCGGACCTTTGCGACGTTGCGCCTACCGAGCCAACTGCTTAAGTGCACGCCATTGACCGTCCGCGTGCTAATGGCCGGCGTGGCCAATCGACGCGGAGGCGGCAGTTATAATGAGCGCCCTGTACGCAAGATGCCGGGCATGTCCATCGAGGATGCCATCGCCCGCGCCGCGCTGAAGAACAACCCACAGCCTCGTATTCATGTACCCGAACCGATTTGTCACAGGGGTCGCCACAGCCGCGATCATTCTTTCACCTGCGCTAGTGCTGACAATGCAGGGGGGGACCGGTTACTGCTATTTCACTTTGCTCATGTTGGCGCTAGGTTGGACAGCGCATCCGGCTAACTGGGAACGTTGTCGATCGATATGGCGCGAGTACCGACTTTATCTTATTAGCATGCTGGCGTTGCCGGTGGCCGTCCTATTTCAAGTACTCGTACTGCACACAGCCAAGCTATCGGCATTTGATTCCATACTACGGTTTGGTTTGATTGTACCCAGCTTCCTCCTGCTCGCCTCACTGCCATCCGCCCGACTCCGCTTGGTACAATGGGGCTTCGTTGCCGGAGCCATTGCAACTGGCGCCTGGGCGCTTTATGAGGTGCTGCACACCGGCTCTTGGTCCATGCCCGAACGCCTCGGCAATGCGTTCATGAACCCCATCCCTTTTGGCGGAACGGCCCTGCTGCTTGGCTTTCTTGCCTTTGCATCACTTGAACGTGACCGGAAAATCTGGTTAGGCGAATGGGCTCTTAAAATCATTGCCCTGCTATGTGGATGCTACGCCTCGTACCTGTCCGGCGCACGCGGCGCTTGGATAGCGTTACCCGTGCTCGTGTGGGCCTCGATGGCCGGACGGCATTGGTTGTCCAATCGTTGGACTGCAGCCGGGCTAGTACTGCTACTGATAGCAGCACTAGGCGCGCTTTCGACTACAAATATGGTTCAAGAACGCGTGAGCGCACTTGAATCCGACATACGCAAGCTCTCAGCAGGCAACACCGAATCGTCGACGGGCATACGTCTTGAATTATGGAAAGCATCACTGGAACTGTATGCCGAACAGCCGGTCTTCGGTGTCGGAAAAGGCCGATTAAAGGAAGGCATGATGCATTTTCCGAAGTATAACCATTTGGTGTCCGATTTCCATATGCACCTTGCGCATAATGAAATACTGTCTATGCTTGCCGAGGCGGGTACAGTGGGCCTTGTCTGCCTTCTCTTGCTTTATGGGGGACCACTACGATACTTTTGGAAATACCGACGACATTCAGACCCGACCATTACAAATGCAGCATATATGGGCCTGATTATGGTGCTGGGAACCTTCGTGTTTGGACTGACGAACGATGTTTTCGCGGTTGTGATGAATGCAGCGTTTTACGCCCTGACGACCGCGACATTGCTAGCCACCATCGCTAGTCGAAGAAGGGAACTGGCTGAGCGCTGACGCATTATAGAGGCCGTGCTATCCGGCGGCATGGGAAGCGCGATTTTTGGTAGGCACACTGTGCAGCATCGCGCCCCCAGTTGGCTGATATTCGGGGACCCAGCGTCTCAAATCACGTCGTACTTCGTCATCGGACAGGATCCGCTGTTGCATCAACCATGGCAGCAGATCATCCAGTAAGTTATTCAGTACTTTACGCGCCCGTGCGATACGCAACTTCGGATGTGGCGTGCGAATCGTCGTTTCTTCGTCGGCTAGCAACTCCTCGTACAGCTTCTCGCCAGGCCGCAAGCCGGTAAAGACGATTTTTATCTGGTCCTCGTTAAAACCATACAGCCGGATCAGGTCACGCGCCAAGTCGGCGATACGTACCGGTTGGCCCATGTCAAGCAGGAAGATCTCCCCACCTTGCCCCATGCTCGACGCCTGCAGCACCAACTGCGACGCTTCGGGAATTGTCATGAAAAAGCGGGTAATGCCCGGATGCGTGACGGTCACCGGTCCACCACGCGCGATCTGTTCCTGGAACTTCGGTATCACGCTGCCTGCACTGCCTAGGACGTTGCCGAAGCGCACTGTCTCAAGCTTGGTTACATGCGTGCTCTGCTGCAACACCTGGCAGACCATTTCCGCCATCCGCTTGCTGGCACCCATTACGTTGGTTGGATTAACGGCTTTGTCGGTTGATATCAGCACAAAACGGCACACCTTGTGCCGGATTGCAGCGCTGGCAACACGATACGTGCCGAGCACGTTGTTACGTATTGCCTGCCATGCGTTAAGCTGCTCCATCAGCGGGACATGCTTGTATGCGGCGGCGTGAAAAACGATATGAGGCGCGTACCTGGCCATAACCTGGTCCAGCAGCAAAGAATCCTTGGCATCGCCGATTACCGGTTTGATCGACACGTCTGGGTAATGGTCGTGCAACTCTTCGCTGAGTCGGTATATCGCATATTCGGACAAGTCAAAAGCAATCAGTTGAACGGGACCGAAGCGCAGGATCTGCCGGCACAATTCCGACCCGATTGATCCGCCAGCTCCAGTCACCATCACCACTTGGCCCTTCAATAACGCTTCGACATGTGCGGTATCAATCGACACTGGATCGCGTCCCAGCAGGTCTTCCAGATCGATTTGACGAACTCTGGACAACGGCGACTGACCCTGCGTCAATGCAGTCAGTCTCGGCAGAACAAAGGCTTGGATTCCTGCCCGTACGCACGCGGTCGCGATACGTCGATGTGCGTCGACCGACGCAGACGGAATTGCGATGATAACGTGCCCAACCTTCAGTTCAGCGGCAAATCGCTTCAGTTCGGATATAGGTCCAAGCACTGGGTAGCCATAAAGCTCACGCCCGTGCTTCACAGGATCATCATCCAGCAAGCCAACCAGCCGCCACTCTCCCGACCGTTTTAGCTCACGGACAATACTTGCCGCCGCATTGCCAGCTCCCAATACGAAAACTGGTTTGCCTTGGCCGACCAGCCCACCGTATAGATAAAACTCCTTCGCTGCACGATAGATCGCACGAGCGCCGCCCATTCCCAGAAAAAGCAACATCGGCGAGACAGCCAACACAGATCGGGGAATGATAGGAACCGGTTGGATCATCACGGACGCAACCATCACCAGCACGGCGCCGAAACAGATCGCTTTGGCGATCCGCATCAGGTCCGGCAAGCTTGCGAATACCCACATGCCGCGATATAGGCCAAGCAGTCGAAACATGGCGCCATACAGCGGCAATACCCAAACCAGTGCATGCAACGCGCCGGTGCGGAAATCGTCCGGAACCGCTCCATTAAACCGGATGATGTAGGCGCAGGCCCAGGCCAGCGCAACCGAGCATAAATCAAACGCAAAAGCACTGGTTGATAGCCATGAGGCTTTAAGTTTGATCATCGGCACCAAGACCTTCAACAAGAGTGGAACTGGCTACGTAGCTACGCCAACGCCGGTCAACCCAATAACCCATCGCCACAAGCACCAGCACCCAGCCGAACACTGCCATCCACTGATATAGGGAAACTAACCGCAAAGCGACGATGGCGAGCATTATGCCAGCCACCATCACCCCATACCAAATTAGCGCCGTAGTCGCATGCCCCAACCCCGAACGCACCATCCGTTGATAGTAATGCTCTCTGTGGGCGTGCCAAAATCGCTCGCCGCGCCACAACCGCTTCAGCAACGTCACAGAAGCATCGCCAATGAAGGGGGCGAATGCCAGCGCCGGAAACCACACAGGCCAGACTCCGCCTCTCCATCCCCAATAGCCAAGCGCTCCAGCAAGAAATCCAAGCGGGATCGATCCGGCGTCGCCTAGAAAGACCCGGGCCGGATGGAAATTGAAAAGCAGGAAACCGGCCGCAGCACCGGAGATCGCTGCGCTCGCGGCGGCAAGTTGTACGTCCGGATGGTTGGCGGAAAGTGCCGCGTATGCATAGCCGCCAAATCCAAATAACGCCATGCCCCCCGCTAGGCCATCCGCACCGTCCATGAAGTTGTAAAGGTTAACTAGCCACAACAGCAAGAATGCCATGAGCACCAGCTCCCACCAGGGGACAGGCGTCCGATAGGCAAACACTAACGACACCACCGCAATCAAATGACCAGTAAAACGCATCCGAGCAGGTAAGCCGCGCCGGTCATCAATCTGTGACAGCGCCGCCAGCAAACCTGCCGCTGCGGCCGGCATCCATAGCTTTGGTGCGCTCACCCAGATGAGTACCACCACGACAGGAACGATACCCCATCCCCCGACGCGTGGCGTTGGCCGCACATGTAGCGAGCGGTGGTTCGGCACATCTGTGGCGAGACGCCACGCGAGGCCGGTTTGGAGTAGGTAAGCCAAGATAGCAATAACAGCGACCAGCCCAGCCATGGCGAGCAGCACGCACGTCTCCAAAGGGGAGAGATTTAAACCCTGCATAAGAGACATTCGTTTCAGTGAGTCGCTCGATACCACATAGCGGTTTTCATCAAGCCTTCTTCAATAGAGTATGGGACACGCCACCCTAACACTTCGCTGATATGCGATATATCGAGCCGCAAGTCGTTGACTAGACGCTCAACCGCTTCTGAGCGGCCGGTAAGCCGGCCCCCAATCCGCAGCATCCGCACCGGGACAGGAATAAGCCGCGTGGGCACATTCAACTGCTGTGAAAGCGTCCGCACCAATTCCGCCACCGTCAAATCCGAGCCATCGCTCACATGAAACGTTTCTCCTGCGGCAGATGGGTGAAGCGCGCAATGTATCAATGCATCTACAAGATTATCTAAGAAGACCATGCTGCGGCGCGCATCGACGGAGCCAAGTGGCAATGGAATCCCGCGGTCAATCGCTGTCATCAAGTGCAAGAAATTGGCGCGCACACCCGGCCCATACACTAGCGGTGGGCGCACAATGACAATTTCCATGCCGGTGCTACGCCCGAATAGGGTAAGCGCTCGCTCTGCCTCCAACTTCGACAAGCCATAGGGATCGACCGGCGCAGGCGTGACCGTTTCCTTTAAAGGGCTACCGCCATCCGTTTCGCCCGCCGCCTTGATACTGCTGACGAAGACAAAGCGGCGCGCTCCTGCGGCGCGCGCCGCTTTTGCAACGCGAACTGTGCCGTCAACATTAGTTGCACGATACGCGGCAAGCGAGTGCGCAGCCTCATCGTGCATAATATGAACGCGGCCGGCGAGATGGATTACACAGTCGCTGCGGATGCAACGCGGCCACATCCGTTCCAGCCCATCAAAATCGTTTCCTACACTCAACCAATTATGTACGCCTTCGCAAGCAGGCTGACCATGACGAGCCACCCCGGTGACCCGGCCACCGAGTCCGAGCAACGCTTGGCATAACCGCCGACCAACAAATCCATTCGCTCCGGTTACGACGAAACTGGTCATATCCACTTCCAGCCAAAGCGGCGGTAGAATTTAAACGCTGATTGGGCGAACATACCGATGTGCTTAACGCCTTTACGCGACGCTCCGCCGCCGTGGTGCACGATGCGCACGGACGGCACGTATGCGATCCGCGCAACGGCGTGAGTACGCAGGCTCAAATCGTAGTCCTCGAAGTATAAAAAATAGCGTGGATCAAAACCGCCAAGTTTCTTGAGAATGTCGGTGCGAAATAGCATGAAGCAACCACTTACGATTGGGGGATCCCAAACCACGTCTCGGCTGTTGAGGATTTCTCGCAGCTCGTAGTTGGCAAGACGATAATCAAACCACCTTTTAAGCGCTGGAGGAGCAAATCCACGCAATAGTAAATCGGTGACGGTGGGATAGCGGCGGCAGAGGTACTGCTGGGCACCATCACCACCGACGATCAGCGGCGTTATCAGTCCGACATCGGCATGCTTGTCGAGAAAATTAATTGCATTCCAAAACGCATCTTCATCAATTTCAACGTCTGGATTCAATATCAAGTGAAAACGCGATTTTGCGCCATTGATAGCCAGGTTATGCCCTTGTCCATAACCTATATTACCGTGGCCGGAGAGGACCGAAACTTTAATGTTGAAATCTGCGAGTGCAGATTTATAGTCTAAATTATGTAGGTCTGTACCGTTATCAACCAGTGTCAGCATAGCGTAAGGCTGGGTGGCTAATCCCTTCAGGCCTTCCAAGCGTCTCAATGCGGCGCCAAGACTTGTCAGCGTATTGCGCAAAACTTCCAGCGGCTGACGATAGGTGACAATTGAAACGGAGATCAGCATGGCGCTCTACAATGTATAAGTTAATCGAAGCGCCCCATCGAGGCAGCCGCAACGCAGCCTTCCCACGCCGTGCTGCGCTGCTATTTTACCGCGAGCATTCGCGTCGAACTGTCAACGTTAGTTGAAAATTTACTTTTCCGAGGTGCAGACAAACTTGGACTACTTGGAGGTAGTCCAAGTACTCGTACGAAGAGCGCATTCGAGCGGTTGAGCTGTCCATAAGACTCGGGAAACGCAACGCTGCTACCATCCGTCAGTTGGGCTACCCGACAAAAAATGCTCTCAAAAGCTGGCATCGAGAGTACGAACGATGTCATGATCTGCCGGCGCGCTATGTGCAGTCAAGGCCGAAGTACTCTGTCGAACAGAAGAAGCGGCCGTCGAGCAATATTTAAACTATGGTCACTGCCTTTCTGGAACCTTGAGGGCATTGTGATATCTGGGGCGGGGAACGCTCGCAGCCTGGGTCAACGAGCTGCGCCCTGGAACCAGGAAATGCATTGTCGGCAAAGCTGAAGGCATACCGCATCCCCGAAAGTTGAAGCAGTCGGCAGTCATCGAGCTGTGCACTCGAGAGGAAAGTACGCGCGTGGTTGCTCAAAGGACAGGCGTGAACAGGCCGATATTATATAACTGAAAAAATAAATTACTTGGTCGTGAGGTTCCGGCATCCATGAAACGCCACAACGATTCGCCGCACCCCCTGAACGGGCAGTACTGGAGCGGTCAAATCGCTTCGAGGCGACATCCGGCAATTGCGGCTTGAACACGACATCTTGAAGAAAGCCAATGAACTGTTAAAAAGGCCTGGGCGTCGACACGCATGTCGGAGCAGTAATCAGCGAAACAGGAAAGCTCCTCGGAACGCTGTCGGTGTCTACCGAAACGGCGAAATACCTTAAATTCCTGTCTTGGGCAAATCCTCTCGGCCCTCTGCACCGCGCTGGCGTTGAAGGAACCGGCACGTATGGCTCAGGCCTAGCACGCGTGCTGCACGATCACGATGTCGAGGTGCTGAAGGTTAATCGTTCTGATCGAGCTACGCGCCGATTGCGTGGAAAGTCCGATTCCACCGATGCGGAAAAGGCTGCGCGAGGAGTCCTCGCCGGAAAAGCAACGGCAATTCCCAAAGAGTAGTCTGGAGCGGCCGAAGCGATGCGAGCTGTTTCCGTTGCTCGTTGCAGCGCCGTCAAAGCCAAGCCGCAGGCGATCAATCAGTTGCGGGCGTTGTTGGTGAGTGCTCCACAGGACATCCGCGAACGCCTTCTGAAGACGGTACTGCCGAATGCATTGCAAACTACGCACGGCTGCGCTCGTTAGGCGATACACCTATGTTGCAAACGCTGGCTACCAGGCTGCGCTTGCGGAAGAGATCAAGACGCTTGATACGATGCTCGAGCGGCTAGCCCTCCAGCATGCCAGCCGGCTTCCACAACGATTTGGCGCCGAGCCTCAGACAGCGGCAGTGCTTGTTGCTGTTGCGGGCGTTAATCCCAAACGCCTGAAAAGTGAAGCTGCACTCGCAGCGCTCTAGGACACAAGCCCATTGTAGGCGTCTTCTGGCAAAACGGTCCGACATCGCCTGAACCGGGACGGCGACCGCGCTGCAAACAACGCCTTGTTGATCATTGCCATGATGCGCATGCGCAGCGATTCGAGAACACGGGCTTACGTCGAACGACGGACTAAGGAGGACATGTCTAAGAAGTAAATTCATCGCTGCCTGAAGCGCTATATCGCCAGGGAACTGTACCCGCTCATTCTGGGCAACTTGGCCGATTCGGGGCGCACTACTTGACATAGGAACGTCAATGCGCTGGCTGAAACGATCAACGGCCTGTACAGGCGGGCTGATTCATCAGCGCGCCCCTTGGAAAACGAGGGCATCCATCGAACTGGCAACACTGCAGTGGCTGACCTGGTACAGCCATCATCGGCTGATGGAGCCGCTCGGCTATAACCTGCCCGCTGAGGATGAAGGAAACAACTACAGGCAACCCAAAATGCCGCTGACGTGCCTGCATTCATTTAAACCAACCTGCCTCCACGATTGCCGGTGCGGTTCATTCCACTGGTTCCGTCATAGTCGCCCCCACCGCTACGCAATCAGTTATCATAGGCGGCTACGGGCCGCTTTACGGCGGCGTACATCGAAGTTTGACTCTCCCCGACAGGGGATCGAAAGATTGTTTCATGCGAAAGATTGGTATTGTAGGCGCGGGCTTCTCCGGCGCCGTAATCGCCCACCGCCTCGCCACACACGGTTACCAAGTACAAGTGTTCGACAACCGGGCGCATGTGGCAGGTAACTGTCATTCAGAACGCGATCCAGAGACGGGCGTCATGGTCCATACATACGGCCCGCATATTTTCCACACAAGCAACGAAAAAGTCTGGCGATTCGTCAACGAGTTCGACGAGTTTATGCCATTTGTAAACCGCGTAAAAGCAATTGCAAAAGGTCGAGTTTATACGTTGCCAATCAACCTTCTGACCATTAATCAATTTTTCGGCAAGACATTCTCTCCCGATGAGGCCCAGCGCTTTATCGGGTCGATTGGTGACCAATCGATCTTAGAACCCTGCAATTTTGAAGAGCAAGCTTTACGCTTCGTTGGGCGCGACCTTTATGAAGCCTTTTTTAAAGGCTACACTAAAAAGCAATGGGGTTTGGAACCATCGAAACTCACTGCAAACATCCTTAAACGCTTACCAGTAAGATTCAACTACGATGACAATTACTATAACAGCACGTTTCAAGGAATGCCGAAACACGGCTACACGTTTATCGTAGAAAAGTTGCTGGATCACGCAAACATTCGTTTGCAACTGAATGTCAAATTCGATCGTACACTTGCAGCCGGCTTCGACCACATCTTCTACAGCGGACCGATCGATGGCTGGTTCGATTACGGTGAAGGCCGACTCGGCTACCGTACTCTCGACTTCGAAGCAAGCCGGCACGATGGCGACTATCAAGGCAATGCGGTGATCAATTACTGCGACGTGGACGTGCCATGGACGCGCATTTCCGAACATAAACACTTCGCACCGTGGGAACAGCACGAACGCACTTTGATATTCAAAGAACATAGCCGATTTTGTGGGGAGAACGATGTTCCATACTATCCGATTCGTCTAGCTGACGAAAAATCCTTGCTAGCGCGTTATGTTGAACTCGCCCGTCGCGAGCACAACATCTCGTTCGTTGGCAGGCTTGGCACGTATCGTTACCTCGATATGCACGTCACGATTCAAGAGGCGCTGGAAACAGCGGATAGGTTCTTCGTTGCGCAGCAACGAGGTGAGCCAATGCCAGCGTTTGTTGTGGAGCCGTTGCAGTGAACATTGTAGCCGTCGTCGTAACGCGCGATCGTCCACAATTGCTGGCTCAAGCACTCGACGCGCTAGTCGGGCAGACCCGGCCGCCCTCTGGCATCATCGTCGTCGATAATGCTAGTGGCATGGAAACACAGCAGTTATTGGCAACTCGTAGCGATGTAAAAGTCTGCCGACTTGAACAAAATCTTGGCGGTGCAGGCGGATTCGCGGTCGGCATCGAGACCGCATTAGCAGCGGGCGCCGATTGGATCTGGTTGATGGACGATGATGCGATCGCTCGTCCGAATGCACTTGCACAACTCATCGACGTAGCCCACGACGCGCAACCGAGAACCGGCGCCGTATGTTCAGCTGTGTGGGAATTTGGCAAATTAGCTCCCCAGCATCGGCGCAATTTCGATCCAGCAACGTTGGCAGAGCCATCCGTACCATTTTCGGCTTACCAGACAAAATTTACTGGCATAGACACTGCATCATTTGTTGGCTTTCTGCTGAACGCGCACGCAGCCGTCGAGGTCGGATTGCCTCTGCATGAGTTCTTTCTCGCGTATGACGATACTGAATATTCGTTAAGACTAGGCAAACGAGGCTGGAAAGTGCTGCTAGCGCCCGGTAGTATTGTCGACCATATGCGTTCGCCGCTGGCCCGTTTGCGACATGGTCCATTTGGCATCAAGCACTACTACACCCTGCGCAATCAACTTGCGGTATTTCGTCACTATGGTCGAGCCCGGCCGTGGCGATTATGGCTACCGATGGTCCGCTACGCATACGTAGCCCTACGCGATCACAAGATCTCATCGCTTAGCCTATGGCGACGCTCCATTCGAGATAGCAGGCATCTCACAATTTAGATTGCTGAAGGACACTAGTCTGCCCTTTTGAGCGCCCCACTCCCCCGAAGCAAAATTTCGGGCATTCGGCTTTTCGGGGTACAATACGCTAGTTTCTAAAGCATCCGTCCGCACATGGGCAACCTTGGCAAACTTTAAACAGGATTTGAGTCTATTGTAGGGAACCCACCGGTACAACCTTCAGCACGTACAATCATCGGCTAGCGGGGCTGTAAAGCCATATCTAAAGCACACATCTCCTCATGACACTGTTTGGACACGCTCGACAGCGACGCGTCGAAGGCTTTGGCCGATTAATTTGCTTACGGAATGCGACGTAAAGGAGAAAATCGGAACAGCCGCAGTTGAATATAACGAGCTATTTAGCGATATCTAGCTCACGTGCATAGCGCGACGCTGGATATCCACCGCAATACAATTTCGTTTTCAATTTTTCAGCTACTGAATGTGGATTATTCGAGCGCAATAAAAGACGTCAAGGAAAGACTGCGTAAACGCACACTATGGCTAGCCCTAGGTGATGCAGGACATCCGTCAGCGTKATCGTCGCTCTATGTTGGGACCGTTGTGGTTAACGGTCAGCATGGGCGTGATGATTGCTGCAATGGGACCACTCTATGGAGCACTTTTCAGTTACGATCCAGCAAGCTTCATCCCCCACCTGACACTAGGACTAATGTTCTGGGGATTCATCTCCGGGCAGATTAATGATTTTGGCGAAGCATTTTCCGCCTCTTCTCATTATCTTCGCCAGATGAAGCTACCATTATCCATGTTTGTGTTCCGGGTTATGTATCGGCATACAATTATTCTTGCACACAATATTCTCGTATACGTGTTCATATGGGCAGTCCTTCCAGTGCACTTGAATGTCAGTTTGTTGTGCCTACCATTTGCCGCAGTTCTGGTACTAGCGAACTTGTTTTGGATTGGTTGCTTGGTTAGCATTTTCTGTACACGCTTTCGAGACATGCAACCCGTAATCAGCAACCTAATTCAGGTTATGTTCTTCCTTACCCCGATTATATGGAAGGCAGAACAGCTGCCGGAAGCAAGGCAAAATCTTCTCCATTTAAATCCATTTTTCTACCTATTGGAGCTAATGCGCGAACCATTGCTTGGCGCAATGCCCGCTGCGGCAATCTGGATTCGAGCGTCTGCAATGGCCATCGTTGGGACCGCAATTGCAGCATATATGCTGGCAAGGTATCGACATAGAGTCACATATTGGCTCTGACAAGGTTTAAATAAATGCGTATTTCACTTGAAAACGTAACGGTCCGCTTCCCGATCTATGATGCCCGAGCGCGCTCATTCAAACGCACGGTAATGGCGGCGGCAACCGGTGGTCGGTTCGTTGACAACAATCCGACAAAAAAAACTATAGTAGAAGCACTTCACGATATCAGCCTAAACATTGAAAAAGGAGAACGGGTTGCACTAATCGGTGGAAACGGTGCTGGCAAGACAACGTTACTGCGGGTACTTGCCGGTGTATATGTTCCTGAAGAAGGCACGGTAGTAGTAGAGGGACACGTGACCAGTTTGCTCGATTCTATGCTTGGAATGGACGGTGAATCGACAGGCTATGAAAATATGTATTTGCGTGGACTATTTCTTGGGTTAACGCCCCAAAAAATTGAAGCATTATCTGAAGAAATAGCCGAATTCAGCGAACTTGGTCATTTTCTGGATATGCCTGTCCGCACATATTCATCCGGCATGACACTTCGATTAGCATTTTCAATCTCAACCATCCTCAAGCCAGAGATTTTGTTGATGGACGAGTGGATGAGCGTCGGTGATGAGCACTTTAAGAAAAAGGCTGAAGAGCGGCTTGAAAAGTTCGTTGGTGATGCTGGTATCCTTGTCATTGCAACGCATGATCTCGGGCTCGTTGACAGATTAGCAACCCGTCGTGTAATTCTCGAACACGGTACGATCACTTCTATCACGTAGGAATAAGCGAGCATGTTCAAGCTCACAGCAAGTCGATTAGCAGGTTAACCGAAGAGCTTCGAAATAAGCGAGAACGTACCTACGATGTGGTAAAAAGAAACGCCAACCTTTTTATTCTGGGGCCTCATAGTACTATGGAAATGTACCAGCACCACGGTTCCGCTATACCTTGTTTCAGGCCAGGATATATCAGCACCAAGGCGGCCAAGTGTCTTCACGATGAACGGCCGGCCGTCACGCCGCCAGCCATTGACGTTGTACTTCATAGGCTACCTAGTCGGTCCCAGTCGATCAGATCGGCCAGACGAACCAACGGATGCTTCAAGTTGATCTGCTCGCGCAGCGGTTGGCGAAACAAATCTCCCTCTGGCACCGGCGTCTTCGGACCCATCCGAACCTCGTCGAAATTTGCAGGAATCTCGCCTCAATATGCCTGCCTCTTGCAAATCCCACAAACTGGAGATTGGTTGACCGACGAGGGTGTGCCCCACTCCGGTATCGAGATTCAATCCGGCTGCGGCTGCGTTCCAGATGTTGACCGCTCTGCGCAGAAAATCAGACATCTGCTGGACTGCCGGCCGCGAGGGCTTTAAGAGTCGCAGCACCAAATTGGAGATGCGTGACCGGTACAACGTTTTCCAGAATGTCGACGCAATCACGTTCGCAACTGAAACGTTGATGAAGTGCCGTGTGTCCAATTGCGCACCGTCACATGAGATCGGCGTCGTGATCTGGTCCAGCACGCGTGCACACTTGCCAAAAATACGCTTCCTCGAGCGCACCACCACGAATTCCTACAACCGTCGAAACGTTTGCCGAACTCAAAACGCCATAAAGATTCGCATCGAGTCTGGGAATGCCCATTGCTTCAAGGAAACGCCTGTCGTCGACGGAGTCGTTGCAGCGGGCGAGATAGAAGACGTGTGAATACTGTGCAGAAATATCAATGAGCTGGCTTCGATAGTCTTCAAGCGCGCACGGAGCATCGCAATGGATACTGTCGGTTGGGATGCTGGTCTGTCAGGACGACAGCAGAATTTTCAGGAATCGAATGCTGACCCAGATTTCGGTATCGAAATGAAAGCTCGAGGGATTTTGCGCTAAATTTAAGGTGTGCATCCAAAATCCTGAACGGCAATATGTGCTTAAAGATTCGTGGGCAGTTTGTTCTCATCGCAAGGATGAAGTCGTGCGCGAGAAAGCGGAACGGCGACACGCGAATGTCAACGTAAGTGACCTCGTGTGCAGTCAGCACCGCAGCAAGTCGGGAGGGAATTTCGTGACCAATCACCCATGAGCCTTGTCGAGCACGCTCGATGAGGCGCGTACCCTCGTCGTTGCAGGTAATCGTATCCGAAACGAAGCCTGTTGCACTGACGGTCGAGTCGCGGAAGATCGACAAATAGTCGAGAATCCATACTCGACGTGCGTCGGTCATGTGATCGAGACCGGTTAAAAAACCCCGCCTGACATTTCTTTGTCTCAATGAATTAAACGCGATCCGTGTCAATCATGCGTCAGCCTGTTTTCGAAGACTGAGATAAGTCCTCCAGAAAGATTCTGAGGTGATCTCCTTACCGGCAAAACGCCAGAGTCGGCGGGTTTTCGATGCGTTGATCTTCACGCTTGCGTACAATTTCGCTGCGCGTATCGCCAGTGTAAAGAACTGCTTGCGGTCCATCGAACAGAGCAAGCCCTGGTGAGTAGTTGGCTCGTAATATAGCACGGTCGGCTTGCGAAAGATGGCTTGCAGCCGCATTGAGTGAAGGGGTTCGATTGCCCAACCATCGTCGAACGCATTCGTAGCGCGGCGCATCATGAAAGACGGAAGGAGGTGGCCGTTGAGCGTCGCCATGACGAGCAGCTTGCGCAGTCGGCTATTTGCCATCTTAGGCGCAAACTTCTCGGACACGAATTGCATGGCGGAAACAGGGCGCATAAGCTGCTTTTGCGCCTTCGCCTTTGCCGCATGGAATTCGTCAGGTACGAGCTCTCGGATGAACTGCGGACCCTTTTGCGCATCATGGACACCATCGAGGAGGTTAGCCGCCCGTTCATAACGATACGTCAGCAGTGCGCCGAGGACTTGCCGGAATACATCCGTGACCGCGCGGTCATCGTTAGCGTATATGTAATTGGCGGCAAGACCGTTGCGTGCATGGTAGTACCAGCGCCAATTCGTTTCCTTCTTGTGAAACTCCTCGTGCCATACGGCAATCCCGGTGAGCGTGACCGTCGACATCTCGTTCGACAGGCGCATGCCCATTTCCACATCGTCGAAGCCGACGAAGAACGGGAACGGCATCAGCTTCTCGCGCAGTTGCGCGAGAGGATAGCAGGTGAACCACCAGCCGTAGAAGGTCGCGTACTCGGGTTCATCGTAGCGGATGACGTCTTCCTGGGAGGTCAGGTCTGCGCCACCCTTGACGCTCCAGAACCGAAGGCCACGGACGCGTGCACCGAGCTCGTGCAGCTTGCCCTTATCCTGCATGTTGAGCATACCGCCCGCGACGATCCTGTCGTCGCCGACATAATGCAGCAGATTAAACAGGCGGGCATAGGAGTCCGGTTCGACGGCGATGTCGTCGTCGCAAAACAGCACATGGGTGAAAGGATCCTGCTCCGAAAGCGCTTCGATCACGCCTCGAGCAAAGCCGCCCGCGCCGCCGTAATTCCGGTTCGGCACGATCCGGATGCCAGGCGGAGCCTCACGCTCAAGCGTCTGCCCGTTATCGACCACGATGAGTTCGATCGCGCCGGCAGGGTTAGCGCGGATGATGCGCTCGAGTAGCGCCATGCTTCGCCGGACATAAGCTTCCCGCTTGAACGTCGGCATTACCACTGCCAACCTGACCTTGCGCCGCGGCGGCTGGTCGGTCATGTATCGCACCGATTTTAGCGTGAAGCGGGGCGAGGTTGGCTGAAACTCAGGATACAGCAGCCCGCTCTTTCCTGCCAGGCCGTTCAGGTTAACGTGAACATGGCCGGAATCGATGCGCGGCAGCGCCTCGACGTCCCCAGACCACAGTAACTGACGGGGCTCGCGCCCATTGTCATGCCAAATAGTGAGCAGCGCATCGCCTTCGAATGCGATTTCGAGCGTGATTCCGTTCAATCCGCATTCACGGCACCACGTCGTGAGTGAGAAACCGCCGAAGAACGTGCTGAAATCTAATGTCCCGTCCATCTCGACCGGATCTCCCGACCAGGCTGCGCCGCTTTCGGGTCGGATACGCCAAGCGTTTCGAGGGGTTGCCCGGAAATAAAGCGCATCCGGGGCACCAACCTCGGCCGTGGACCAGACAATGTCCTGGAGGAGTTGATGGGTGTTCGCTTGCATGATGGTATCTCAGAAAACACGTTTCCGTGAGGGATAGGCTGGTAATGGACTAACCGAAGTTTACTGGTGCTCTTAGTGGGAGTGCTGTCACGATCCTGCGAGAAATTGCACTGCAACCAAGCAAATGCATTCACGGTGCTATGGAGACAGAGCTTGAGGGCAACGCGGCGTGCCAGTAATCTGGCTGGGATCCTGCAACGGGAACCGAATGCCGGTGGACAATCACTGCCAAATAGGAATGGTCGCGCTCGCACGAATAAAATCAGCCCTTGCCTGGGGGCTAGCCTCGAGTCACACTGGCGGAAATCGATGAATTGCTTTAGGGTAACCGCGTATCATACACTGTTGATGCTGTCGTTGACATTGATCGAACCCGCGCTCGCTTTGACTGATGGCGCAGTTTTCTTCCAATATAGGCTGTCCGCTCAGGGCAGGCCTTTTTGCTAAGAGAATTCCGCCTTTAAAAAACGTCAGCTGACGGGATGATCGCGGAGCCGAGCGTGGCTTTGAAGACACAACTTCAACGCCTGGTCCCATTGCGGTGACTGCAAGCCAAACACGCGCTCCAACTTACCGTTAGACAAACAAGAATTCGCAGGTCGCTCCGCTTGTGTGGGAAAGTCAGATGATGGTATCGGCATCACAGTCGGCACACGCTCCAACGCTATTGCATCAAAGATGGCTTTGGCAAAACCATGCCATGATGTCGAGCCGGCTGCGGTCAGGTGATAAAGGCCTGAGCGCTCTTGCCACCATTGTCGCGTATCATGGGCGGCTAGCGCCTGGGATACGATATGTGCGGTCAGCGTCGCAATGGTGTTGCTCCATGTTGGCGCGCCAAATTGGTCAGCCACAACCTTGATTTCGTCTCGTTCTGTTCCGAGACGCAGCATCGTCAGCAAAAAGTTTCTGCCACGCATGCCATAGACCCAGCTTGTGCGCAGGATTAGATGGTGCGCGCCGGCGCTTGCAATTGCCCGCTCTCCGGCCAGCTTGCTGAAGCCATAAACATTCTTGGGGTCAGCCTCGTCTTCTTCAACGTACGGTGAATCCTTTTCGCCGTTGAAGACATAGTCCGTCGAATAGTGGATCATCGCAGCCCCCACCCGCCTCGCTTCCTCAGCCAACACACCAGGGGCCTTCGCATTGACCTGCATTGCTAAATCGGGATTGCTTTGCGCAGCATCGACTGCCGTGTAAGCCGCTGGATTCACAATCACGGTGGGTTTGATCGCGCGTATGACGGCACGCATTTGATTTGGTTCGGTCAAGTCAAAAGTGGCCCTATCAACAGCGACCACTTTGCCCAAGCCCTGCATTGTGCGAACCAATTCAGAGCCAATCTGCCCCGTCACACCTGTCACCAGAATCGTCGCTTCGCTGCGACGTTTCCGCTCAACGACCGTCATGCATACAGCTCCGCTTCACTCAACTGCTTACCACCGGCATCTTTTGCAGCAACAACAGGATCGCCTTGTAGCGGCCATTCGATTCCCAGTTCCGGGTCGTTCCATAAAATACTGCGCTCGAACTCGGGAAACCAGTAATCAGTGGTTTTGTACAAAAATTCGGCACTGTCGGACAACGTCAGAAAGCCATGAGCAAATCCGGGCGGCACCCATAGCTGCCGCCGATTCGCAGCGGACAAATACACGCCAACCCATTGACCAAAGTGGGGAGAACTTCGTCGAATATCGACTGCGACATCGAAGACTTCTCCATGCACGACGCGCACAAGCTTACCCTGCGCATGCTCAATCTGGTAGTGCAGTCCGCGCAAGACGCCTTTCGCCGAGCGCGAGTGATTATCCTGGACGAAAACTGCATTGGCATCAACCAGTCGTGCAAAATCGCGTGCATTGAAGCTTTCAAATAAAAAGCCCCTCGCGTCATCAAACACTTGCGGCTCGATGAGCTTAACGTCGGGCAGCGAAGTAGGAATTACCTGGATTGCCATGCGATCTGATCTGTCAATATTGTTTGCAAATATTTGCCATACTGGCTGTTCGCAAGGGGCGCTGCAAGCTTGCGCAACTGGTCTGCACCAATCCATCCAAGGCGGTACGCGACTTCTTCGGGACACGCGACAACAAGTCCCTGACGCTTTTGAAGCGTCGCGATGAACGTCGCCGCGTCAATGAGCGAGTCGTGTGTTCCCGTATCAAGCCACGCAAAGCCACGTCCCATAACTTCAACATTGAGCTTGCCAGCGCTGAGATACGCGCAATTCACATCGGTAATTTCGAGCTCGCCGCGCGCCGAAGGCCTAATCGATGCTGCAATATCACAGACATTGTTATCATAGAAATATAATCCTGTGACAGCATAGTGGGAGCGAGGCTTAGCCGGCTTCTCTTCGATCGACAACGCACGAAAGTTGTTATCAAAGTCCACGACACCATAGCGCTCTGGGTCGTGTACATGATACGCGAATACAGTGGCCCCCTCCTGCTGCGCATTAGCACGATCCAATTGCTTCACCAAATCGTGACCATAGAAGATGTTGTCACCCAGAATAAGCGTCGAAGCATCGTTGCCGATGAAGTGTCGTCCGATAATGAATGCCTGAGCTACACCGTCGGGGGAAGGTTGCACTGCATACTGTATGTTCATCCCCCACTGCCCACCATCTCCCAGCATAACCTCGAAGCGCGGTATGTCATCGGGTGTAGAAATCAGGAGTACGTCTCGAATTCCGGCCATCATCAGCGTCGACAGCGGATAATAAACCATCGGCTTATCGTACACCGGCAGCAATTGCTTGGAAGTCGATAGCGTAATAGGATAAAGCCGCGTACCCGATCCGCCGGCAAGAATGATTCCCTTACGTGTATTTCTCGCCATGCTTAACGACCTCGACCATCACGCGCATTGAAAGTGTAGTGAACTGCGCCCCACTGGCGGTACTCGCCGGACTGCACTTCGTTAACCCAGTCCTGGTTATCGAGATACCACTGAACTGTTTTTTTCAGACCGCTCTCGAATGTCTCTGCGGGTTTCCAGCCGAGTTCGCGCTCAATCTTACGCGCGTCGATTGCATATCTGCGATCGTGGCCTGGACGATCCGCGACGAAGGCAATCAGATCACGATACGAACCACTGGCTTTGGGTTTGAGCGCATCGAGCAGGTCGCACACCGATTGCACGACTTCAATATTTGTCTTTTCGTTCCAACCGCCGACATTGTATGTTTGGCCAGGTTCGCCGTAGAAAAGCACCTTGCGTATTGCCGAGCAGTGATCGCGCACGTACAGCCAGTCACGCACGTTTTGCCCGTCGCCATAAATGGGAAGTGGCTTGCCCGCCAATGCGCTAACGATCGTCAACGGGATCAGTTTTTCCGGAAATTGATAAGGCCCGTAGTTGTTCGAGCAATGTGTCGTGACAGTGGGTAAGCCGTACGTGTGATGATATGCACGAACGAGATGGTCCGACGCGGCCTTAGTCGCCGAATACGGACTGTTCGGTGCATACGGCGCCGTCTCGCAGAATTGCGGATCATCCGGCGACAATGAACCGAAGACCTCGTCGGTTGATACGTGCAGAAAACGGAATGCAGTTTTCGCATCGGCACTCAGGCCGCTCCAATACGCACGGGCTGCCTCAAGCAGGGTAAAGGTACCAACCACATTAGTTTGTACAAACGCTGCTGGACCATGAATAGAGCGGTCTACATGACTTTCCGCAGCAAAATGGACCACCGCGCGCGGCGCGTGTCGCGCAAACAAGGCATCCAATGCAGACCGATCACTAATGTCGACGCGCGCCAACCAATGCAACGGGTTACCTTCAAGTGACTTTAGCGTGCGAAGATTGCCGGCATACGTTAGGTTGTCCACATTGAGCACCGCCTCTTCGCTGCGTTGCAGCCAGTCGAGAACGAAATTACCGCCAATGAAGCCGGCGCCTCCCGTTACAAGAATCATTGAACTACCTTCGGTCTAGATGCCAACGGATGTGCACGAGCCCGCTACCCCTATCGCGGCTTGGGCCGAATCAGTGCACGAAAACAAGTATTTAAAAGTAAATTATAAAGGAGGAGCTGACAGCCCCCATCGGGCCGACTGTACGCCCATGGCCGTGAAGCATGCGTCGGAGCGTCAACGAGAGCAGCAACACCATGCCAAACGATGCCGCGCCAAGGTCCCCACAAGCCGTTCGGCAATCATGCGCCGCTGCTGTGAATCTCTGCTAGCGCAGTCGCGCTCGAGCGGACCACGTCGCCCAGCGTCGCGCACAGTGGGTCACGCATCACACGATACAGCATTTCTGCATCGATCGAAGGGGTACCGGCAATCATCATCGAGTCTCTCATCGCTATTCGTCTAGTCTGCCCGTGCGTCAGCGAAAAGCGCTTGGGCCCGTTGCCGTTCGCGACCGCTTTGAGCACGTCCTTTAACGCGGCCCTCTCCAGCTCACTGGGCACTGACATCGACGACGTATAGTTGCCGTTGCCGCATGGGAAACGCGTCGCCATGCGGGCGCCACTACAGCCGCGAGGCTTGGCACGCCTGTGATGCGGCCCGTCAACGCACGCAGTTGCTGCGCATCGAGTTGCGCGGCAAATTCCTCGGCCAGCGCGTGGAGAAATCCCCGCCATTGGCGCGAACATTGTTGACCTGGGAAACATTGCTAATCTGCGTTGTATTGCAGGGCCCGCTGCGTTTCGTCTGTCATTATCCATCCCCGAGAAAGTGTGAAGCAGCACGCGCGGTTGCTGGCTGACGCGAGGCGTCCAGCCATAAAGCAAGGGCGCCGGCGCCCCGCTTGAGCGACACAGAAAAATGCGAATGCCGATACTATTGCAGCCCGTGATCTTTTATTGACGCTCTAAGGGCACAGGCGAGATGCTAGTGCACGATATTGAGCACTTGAGAATTTTTAACATACTCTAAAAAACGAGCGCCGAATGGATGTTCTGGCGCCTATTCAGCCGACCCTTATGAAGTCATTTACACGCATTTTGAAATCGCTGCCGACCAACTACATGGTCGAACCGGACGCCGTAGCCAGCCCCGGCCACAACGCCGCCGCCCCCCCACCGATCGGCATCGGCGACGTCCAGGGTTGCTGCAACGCGTTGGATCGGCTGCTCGACAAGCTAGGTCCGTCGGCCGATACACAACTGTGGTTCGCCGGCGACCTAGTCAACCGTGGCCCCACGTCGCTTGCAGCACTACGCCGCATCATCGGACTCGGCGATCGTGCCGTGGCCGTGCTCGGCAACCATGACCTTCACTTATTGGCGATCGCGGCTGGCGTGCATCGCCCCAAGCGTGGCGATACGCTCGATGACATCCTCGCCGCGCCGGACGCCGCCGACTTGATCGACTGGCTGCGGCATCGACCGCTCGCGCACTACGACGGGCAGCGGTTGCTCGTGCATGCCGGCGTGCTGCCGCAATGGGATGCCCGCGTCGCGCTCGAGCTGGCGCGCGAGATTGAAACGCAACTGCGGGGCGACGCTTGGAAAGCGTTCCTGCAGTCGCTGTGGGGCAACGAGCCGGACACGTGGCGCGATACGCTGCAAGGCGACGCGCGTTCACGCGTGATCATCAATGCAATGACACGCCTGCGCTTTTGCAACGCGCACGGACGGATGGAATTTGGCGCAAACGGCAGCCCGAATGCCGCACCGGTTGGATTCATGCCATGGTTCGATGTGCCGCAGCGCCGCAGCGCCGACACGCTGGTGGTGTTCGGCCACTGGGCGGCGCTCGGCCTGGTGGTGCGCGACGACGTGATCGCGCTGGACTCGGGCTGTGTCTGGGGAGGAAAGCTGTCCGCCGTACGATTGGACGCCGATCCACGGCGCCGGACCGTGATCCAAATCGACTGCGACAAGCAACGCTGAGGCGTTCAGATCGCGGCGCGGTCCGGCTCTTCGCCCAACGTCGGAGCGGCGGGCGACGCCGAATCGCACGATCGCGCGTCACCCTGCCGTTTCGCATACGTCGGCGCCTGCGCCAGCACCGGCCGCATCAGCGGTGGCTTTACACGCTGCTGCAACTCGCTCAGCGCATCGCTCACCACGCGTTGCGCATCACGCGCCACGACCCGTCGCTGCGTCCCCGCCTCGAGCGCGGCGCCGATGTACAGGTGCACGGTCAACGGCCCGTGGCGCAATAGCGCGCCCAACGATTGCCCAAGCGTGATGTCGCCCACATACGCGGGCGCGGTGGACTGGCACCCATGCGCATCCTCGTACATCAGGCAAATCGGTTGGACCGGCGCACCGGCCGACACCGCAGCTTGGAACAGGTTCGCATGAAAAGGCAGCACCTCAACACCGTCGGACGTCGTGCCCTCCGGAAACACGCAGATCGGCCGCCCGCTTTGAAGTCGCTGCGCCAGTTCGTGCATGATCCGCTTTGCGTCGCTGCGCTTGTCGCGCTGCACAAATGCGGTATCGAGCTTGGCGGCCAGCCAGCCGACCACCGGCCAAGCGCGCACCTCCGCCTTGGAGACGAACGGTGTCGGCCGCCAGGCATTGATTACATAGATGTCGAGCCACGAGACGTGATTGCCGACCACCATTGTGCCTGCGTCAACGCGACGCTCGTCATGGTGTACGACGAGCCGCACGCCGGCAAGCGCGAGAAAGCGCAGGCTCCACTGTCGCGTCAATGCCCGGCGGCCGTCATCGTCGGTGCGCGAAAAGCGCGTCGCGACCGTCCATGCGCCATGTAGCACGTGCGCGACGAGCCGTGCCTTGCGCCATGCGACTGATAACCGGTTCACGCCTGCCGGAGTCCGCTGTCGTACGCGACGCGCCCCGCGACGATCGTAGCGCGCACCCGCGCCGGCAATTCGTAGCCCAGGAACGGCGTATTGTGGCCTTGGCTTTTCAGCGCCCGCGGCTCAACATGCCAATGCGCGGCGGGATCGAACATACACAGGTCCGCAGTGACGCCGGGCTCGAGCCTGCCCGCCGGCAACCCGAGCAACCCAGCCGGCGCACAGGTGACCTTGGTCAGCGCGTATGCCAGCGACCGCTTCTCCTCAGCCGCCCACTTGAGCGTCAACGAGAGCAGCAACTCCAGTCCGGTCGCCCCGGGCGACGCCTCACCGAAGGGCCGCAGCTTTTCATCGTCGTCCACAGGCGTATGATCCGAGCAGATCGCATCGATGGTGCCGTCAGCGAGCGCCGCGCGGATTGCATCACGGTCGCGGTGCGAGCGCAGCGGCGGATCGACGCGGAACTGAGCGTCAAAGTAGCCGATGTCCACGTCGATCAAGTGAACGTGATTGATTGTGACGTCGCACGTGACCGGCAGCCCTTCGCGCTTGGCCGCGCGCACCAACTCGAGGCCTGCCGCCGACGACAAGTGTTGCAGATGAACCCGCGCGCCCGTCGCGCGCATCAGCTCGAAGATCGTATGCAACGCAATCGTCTCGGCGGCCACCGGCACCGCCGACAGCCCGAGCCGCGACGCGACCGGTCCGCTGGCGGCGACACCACCTCGGCCCAGGTACGGGTCCTGCGGCCGCAACCAGACCGTGTAGCCGAACGTGTTCGCGTATTGCAGCGCCCGCAGCAGCACCGTAGTATCGACGATCGGCCGTTCCGCCTGCGTGAAGCCGACGCATCCCGCCTCGGTCAACTCGGCCATCTCGGTGATCACCTCACCCTTCAGGCCCACCGTCAATGCCCCGAGCGGATACACATGGACTTGGTCCAAATTGCGGGCACGGAACTTCAACATCTCGACCAGCCCCGGCTCGTCCAGCGGCGGGTCAGTATCGGGCGGGCACACGAGGCTAGTCACGCCGCCGGCTAGCGCCGCGGCCATCTCGGACTCCAGCGTCGCGCGATACTCGTATCCCGGCTCGCGCAGCCGCGCGCACAAATCGACCAGTCCCGGGGCGATCGCCAGCCCCGTGGCATCGAGGGTTTGCGCATCGTGCAATGGCGCCGTGGCGGCGCCGATCGAGACGATGCGGCCATCGGCGATCCAGATGTCCGCCTGCTGCTCGGTGCCCGCCGCCGGGTCGATAACGCGACCACCCTTAATATGAATCTTCATGCTCGTAGACATGCTCTCGAATGCTTGCCGCTGTGTTTGCTGCGTTTCAGTCGTTGTTACCCGCGACGATGCCCATCACCGCCATGCGCACCGCGATACCGAACGTGACCTGGTTTAAAATCACGGCCTGCGGGCCGTCCGCGACGCTTGATTCAATCTCGACGCCGCGGTTCATCGGTCCCGGATGCATGACGATCGCATCGGGCTTGGCGTACGCGAGCCGCTCCGATGTCAGGCCCCACGTCTTGAAGTACTCCTGCGCCGACGGCAACAATGCGCCACTCATGCGCTCGTTCTGCAGACGCAGCATGATGATCACGTCAACGTCGCGCAAGCCCTGCTGCATGTCGTGGAAAACGCGCACGCCAAGGTGCTCCAGCCCACCGGGTAGCAGCGTGCGGGGTCCGATCGCGCGGATCTCAGGCACACCCAGCGTGGTCAGCGCATGGATATCGGAGCGCGCGACGCGCGAATGAAGGATGTCGCCGACGATGGCCACCCGCAGTTGCGTGAAATCGCGCTTGTAGTGGCGAATCGTGTACATGTCCAACAGCCCCTGCGTCGGGTGCGCGTGGCGACCGTCTCCGGCATTGATCACACGCACGTGCGGTGCGCAGTGCTGCGCGATCAGGTACGGCGCACCGCTTTGCGCATGCCGCACGACGAACATGTCCGCATGCATCGCCGACAGGTTGTTGATCGTGTCCAGCAGCGACTCACCCTTGCTCGTCGATGACGCATTGATGTTCAAATTCAGCACGTCTGCGGACAGCCGCTTCGCGGCGATCTCGAACGTCGTGCGTGTGCGCGTCGAATTCTCGAAGAACAGGTTAAACACCGATTTACCGCGCAATAACGGCACCTTTTTGACATCGCGGTCCGTCACGCTGACGAACTGGGCCGCGGTATCCAAGATATGCGTGACCACCGCGCGGGGCAGGCCCTCGATCGTCAGCAGATGCTTGAGCTCGCCATGCCGATTCAATTGCGGGTGGCCGCGCAGGAAACCCGGGCAGAATGCGCCGGGTGCTGGCGCGGCGGGGCGCTGCCCATCAGCGTGCGGCGCGGCGGTGCGCGTCGGTTCGGCGGGCTCTGGAGTAGCGGTATTCATGGATAGCGCGGTTCGATCATGAACGGGGTGACAGCCGCGTAGCCGTCACCGGATGAAATAAGCAATGCAACACTAGCCAACGCGCGGTACGCCCATAGGCGCGACGCTGTCGTCACCACGCTCGCGCTTCGGTGACGAACGCCAGCGCGCCGTGGCTGTCACGCCGCAACACGAGCGTCTCGGTCGCCGGCACGTCGAGCACCGCGCCAGCGAAGCGCGCGGCAATCGGCAACTCACGGCCGCCGCGGTCGACCAGCACGGCCAACTCAACGCACGCCGGGCGGCCGTAATCGTACAGCTCGTTGATCGCGGCACGGATCGTGCGCCCGGTGAACAACACGTCATCCACCAACACGATGCGCATGCCATCGACGCCGAACGGCAACGACGTGGGCTGCGCCTGGCTGTGCAGGCCTTTTTTCGCATAGTCATCGCGGTGCAGCGCGACATTGACGACGCCAAAAGAGGCCGCGCCCAGGTCTTGGGCAAGCCGTTCGGCAATCCACGCGCCGCCGCTATAGATCCCCGCCAGCGCGGTTGTGCCCGAGCGTATCGCATCGCCCAACGCAGCCTGCAACGGGTCGCGCATCGCGCGATACAACTGTTCCGCGTCAATCGACGCAATGGCGGCACTCATCATCGGCTCTCGGATAGCTCTGTTCGTCAAAATACTGCTGAAGAATGATGCAGGCGGCCTGTGCGTCCACGACGGCACCACGCGCGCCTGCCGCTTCGGCCGCAACCGACGAATAGCGCTCGTCGACCCAGGTCACCGGCAGGTTGAAGCGCCCATTAAGTTGATTGCCGAAACGCCGCGCCTGCCGCGTCATCTCGTGCGGTGCGCCATCGGGATGCACTGGTAGCCCGACGACCAGCCGCAGCGGCTGCCATTGGCCGATCAACTCGCCCACCGCGGCGAAACGGTATTCGCGATTGCGGTTTTCGACGGTCGTGAGTGCCCGAGCGCAGCGAGTCAGCGTGTTGCCAATCGCCACGCCGATGCGCTTGTGTCCGTAGTCGAACGCGAGCAGCGTGGCCGCCGCCGTACTCATGCGTGGCCTGCCTCGCCGGAGAGCATCGTCGATGAGATGCCCAGCAGCGCGAGCGCCGCGTCGAAACGTTGCTCGGCCGGCACGTCAAACACGATCTTCGGATCCGCCTCGACGGTCAGCCAGCCATTCTTCGAAATCTCGTCCTCCAGCTGCCCCGCGCCCCAGCCAGCATGCCCAAGCGTCAGCAAGAAGCGCTTGGGCCCGTTGCCGTTCGCGACCGCTTCGAGCACGTCCTTCGACGTGGTCATTTCCAGCCCGCTGGGCACCGACATCGACGACGTATAGTTGCCGCTGCCAACCGGCTCATGCAGCACAAAGCCGCGCTCGGTCTGCACCGGCCCGCCGAAATAGACGGGTACGTGCAACAGCGGCTCGATCTCTAGCTTCAGATCGATGCGAGAAAACAGCGCCTGCAGATCGATATCGGTCGGTCTGTTGATCACCAGCCCGAACGCGCCGCGCTCGCTGTGATCGCAGAGGTACACCACCGTTCCGGAAAAAGTGGGATCAGCCATGCTTGGCATGGCGATCAGGAACTGGTTGGTCAGGTTGATGCGATCAGTGGTCTTTGACATGTTTCAGATTTTAGCAAAGACCCGGGGGTCCCTAGCGACTTCGATGATGGCACTTTGCCGACTCCACTATAGCCCGGCCACGCGCCGGCCTGCCTTCGATTGCACTGTCCAGGTCGAACAGCACGGCAGCTGGATCGGGCAGCGGAATGCCGACGGCAATCTGGTACAACCGCCGCTTGAGCGTCTCGCCCGTTCCCCGCACAGCCCAGCGCGTACGTTGCCACGCCGCCTCGAGCGTGGCGCGCACCAATCCGGACGGTGCATAGCTCATGCTGCGCGCGTGCTGCGCAAGCAGCAAGTCCAATCGTGCAATCACACGCTTGGCATGGGCCTGCGCAACGTCGCTGCCATCCTGCCGCAGTCGAAACGCGGGCAGCGCAACGCACCGGCGGCCAGCCAGCCGTCTTAAGGGTCTGGAACTTTCAACTCCATGACGCCATCCTGCAGCTCGTTCAGGCAGCCGCCGACCTGCTCGAGCAACGCCGGCGCGTCGTCAGCATGGGCTCGCAGCACCGGCATCAGCACTAGCACCAGCAAACAGCGCGTGGCTCACACCGCACGCGCAGGAGCAACCACGCCTCCAGGCGGCTGATCGGATGCAGAACGGCCGCCGACATCGGTCGTGCAACCAGGACGAGGTTATCGAGCGACAGCGGGGACTCCATGCCCCCAATCGATGCGCGTGCACACCACTCGCTATCGATGCAACGTGTTGGCGCTCGGCGGTTCAGATTTGGACCATTTCGAAATCTTCCTTCCGTGCACCGCACTCGGGGCACGTCCAGTTGATCGGGACATCCTCCCAACGCGTGCCGGGCGGGATCCCCTCTTCCGGAAGACCAGCTTCTTCGTCGTAGATCCAACCGCAAATCAGGCACATCCAGCTCTTGTATTCCATCTTGTTGCCGCGTCGAATGAGTGATCCGTTACAATGAAAGGCACGATGGTACCTTGTCGCCGCGTCGCTGCCTAGCAACGGTTATGCAGCGCGGCCGGCCGATTCGAAAACGCGGGTTCATGCCGCAGCCTTCGCCATCCCCCTGTAACGCTTCACGCCTTCCATGTCCAGCGACACCCCTCCAATTGTTCTTACCTTTGGCCTGTCGGACCCGACCGGCGCATCCGGCCTGCAGGCCGACCTGCTCACGCTGGCCAGCATCGGCTGCCATGGGGTGTCGGTGTTGACCGGCTATGCGGTGCGCGATTCGGCGGCCGCCGGCGACGTGACCGGCCTGGACCCCGAGGCGGTCGCGTCGCAAGCCCGGATGCTGCTCGAGGACATGCCAGTTGCCGCCTTTAAAGTCGGCGCGACAACACGGGCCGAAATTGTCAGCGCAATTGCGGAAGTTGTTGCAGATTATGACGATCTGCCGCTGATCCTGGTTCCGGACTTCACGCTCGATGAGCAGCATGTGTTGGCCGGCGACGAGTTGCGCGAGTCGATCGCGGAACTGCTCGCGCCACAGACGACGTTGCTGATCGCAGACCCGGCGACGCTCATGCAGTTGGCGCAGCCGGATGCCGATGCCGATCCGATCACGCTCGACAGTGCCATCGCCCACCTGCTCGAGCAGGGCTGTGAATACGTGTTGTGTACCGACGCGCGGCCTTCGCAACTGCTCAACACGTTGTTCAGCGAAGAAGGTCAGGTCCGTCAGGATGCATGGGACCGCGGCAGCGAGCGGCTGATTGGGCTTGCCGATACGCTGGGCGCTGCGATTACGGCACTGCTCGCCAATGGTCAAGACCCGGGCGAGGCAGTGCGCGAGGCGCAGGAGTACGTGCACCAGGCCATCAAGCACGCCTATCGACCGGGCATGGGCGGATACATGCTGGACCGCTTCTTCTGGGCCCGCACCACAGACGAAGGTCAAAGTCCGCCGGCTGCGAAGCCGAACACGCCCGCCGGCGCGTTGCGTCATTGACCTGAGCCCCGCTAACATTCACGCGAGACAAGACACCGCTCTGTGTTGGTCACCGTGACCGGTAGCGGGCAGCAGCAGTCGGCGCACTATAAAAAAACCCGCAGCGATGCGGGTTTTTTTATAGTCGGGCGAGCGGCGCCCGCCACGGGGCGCCGCTCGGACTCCATCCGGCGAGCCGAATTTACATGTCCATGCCCATGCCACCCATGCCGCCCGGCATGCCGGCCGGTGCCGGTGCGTCTTCCTTCGGCAGCTCGCACACCGCCGCATCAGTCGTCAGCAGCAGACCAGCAACGGACGCCGCGTTTTGCAGCGCGGTGCGCGTGACCTTCGTCGGATCGACCACGCCGGCCTCGACCAGGTCGCCGTACTCGCCGCTCGCTGCGTTGTAGCCGTAGTTGCCCTTGCCGGCCGCCACAGCCGCGACCACCACGCTGGCCTCTTCACCGCCGTTCGCCACGATCTGGCGCAGCGGCTCTTCCATCGCACGCAGCACGATCTTGATACCGGCCTCTTGGTCGGCGTTCTCGCCCTTGACGCTGGCGATCGCAGTGCGGGCACGGATCAGCGCGACGCCACCGCCCGGCACGATGCCTTCTTCAACGGCGGCACGCGTGGCGTGCAGCGCGTCTTCGACACGCGCCTTCTTTTCCTTCATTTCGACTTCGGTGGCCGCGCCGACCTTGATCACTGCCACGCCGCCCGCGAGCTTCGCGACACGCTCTTGCAGCTTTTCGCGATCGTAGTCCGACGTCGCTTCTTCGATTTGCGTGCGGATCTGCTTCACACGCGCCTCGATGTTCTTCGCTTCGCCCGCGCCGTCGATGATCGTCGTGTTTTCCTTCGCGACTTCGATCCGTTTGGCTTGGCCCAGCTCCTGCAGCGTAGCCTTTTCCAGCGACAGGCCGGTTTCCTCGGCGATGACCTGGCCACCGGTCAGGATCGCGATGTCCTCGAGCATCGCCTTACGACGATCGCCGAAGCCAGGCGCCTTGACCGCGACGGTCTTCAGGATGCCGCGGATGTTGTTCACCACCAGCGTCGCAAGCGCTTCGCCTTCGACGTCTTCCGCGATGATCAGCAGCGGGCGGCTGGCCTTGGCCACTTGTTCGAGCACCGGCAGCAGGTCGCGGATGTTCGAGATCTTCTTGTCATGCAGCAGCACGTACGGGTTCTCGAGGACGGCGACTTGCTTGTCCGGGTTGTTGATGAAGTACGGCGACAGGTAGCCGCGGTCAAATTGCATGCCTTCGACGACTTCGAGTTCGTCGGCGAGCGACTTGCCGTCTTCAACGGTGATCACACCTTCCTTGCCGACTTTGTCCATCGCTTCAGCGATGCGCTCGCCGATCGACGTGTCGCTATTGGCCGAGATCGAGCCGACTTGCGCGATTTCCTTGCTCGTCGTGCACGGCTTGCTGATTTTGCGCAGCTCGTCGACTGCGGCGGCAACCGCCTTGTCGATACCACGCTTCAGGTCCATCGGGTTCATGCCCGAGGCGACATACTTCATACCTTCGCGCAACGATCGATTGCGCGATGCAACGGTCGCCGTCGTCGTACCGTCACCGGCGTTATCGCTGGTCTTGGAAGCCACTTCCTTGACCATTTGCGCGCCCATGTTCTGCAGCTTGTCCTTCAGCTCGATTTCCTTCGCGACGGACACACCGTCCTTGGTCACCGTCGGGCCGCCGAAGCTGCGCTCGAGCACGACATTGCGGCCCTTCGGGCCGAGCGTCACCTTCACTGCGTTGGCGAGAATGTTCACGCCCTCGACCATCTTCGCACGGGCGGAATCGCTAAACACAACGTCTTTAGCTGCCATCTTCTAACTCCTTGAAATCTTTGGAAAGCCGAACTGCGACCGTTACTTTTGGACGACCGCCATGATGTCTTCTTCGCGCATGACGAGCAACTCCTGCCCATCGACTTTGACCGTTTGGCCAGCATACTTGCCAAACAACACACGGTCACCCACCTTGACGTCGAGCGCGATCTGCGCGCCCTTGTCATCACGCTTGCCCGGGCCGATGGCCAGGACTTCGCCCTGATCAGGCTTTTCAGCCGCTGCATCGGGAATCACGATGCCCGACGCCGTCTTGGTTTCCTGGTCCAGACGCTTGACGATGACGCGATCGTGCAAAGGACGAAGGTTCATACATACTCCTTTTGTGTTTCAGGCTGAAGAACGCTTTTTTAACGTTGGCACCCGGCAAGCCAGGCGCCCTGATGGCACGGGTTGTTAGCACTCACGTGCGGCGAGTGCTAATTATATGGACGGGTGAGGACTATTTCAAGAACCCGAATTTTCTTTAGCGCACAGCATTGTGCTTACAGATGCCACTTGACCGTGGCCGTCAGCGTACGGGGTTCGCCAGGCATGTTGAACATGTCGGCATTGCCATGCGCCGAGATGAAATAGCGGCGATCGAACAGATTGTCCAGCGTCAGCGTCACATCCATTTTCTTGCTGCGATAGCCGGCGCCCAAATTGAATACGGTAAACGAAGGCAGCGTGACCTGATCGCTCGCAGATGCGTAGCGCGCTGATTGGAACTGTGCGCCGGCGGCCGCGTAAAAGCCGTAGGGAAGCTCGCGTTTGAGCCACAGGCTCGCGCTATGGCGTGGCATCAGGCCTGGCGTGTTGCTGGCCAGCGTCAGCCCAGCCGCCGTCGATTGCGGCGATCCGTCAACCGTGCCGTTCAAATACGCATAACCGGCGTAGACAGACCACTTTGGTGCAATTTCGCCAGAAAAGCCGACTTCGAAGCCCCGTACGTGCTGAGTGCCGATCGGCAGCGCATACTCGGGGTTGGCCGGATCGCCGATTTGCTGGTTCGTTTGCCGCATGTCGAACAGTGCAACAGTAGCCGTCGCCTTGCCACCGAGGTCGAACTTCGAGCCAATTTCGTATGCGGTGGTCTTTTGCGGCGCCAGCGCTGCACCATTGGCGAACGCACCCGAGCTGATCAGGGTATCGGCAAGCGGCGAGAAAGACTGGCTGAACGAGCCATACAGCGTCAGCCACTCGAGCGGCTCGTAGATCAGTCCGACGCGCGGACTCCATGCGCGGTCGGTACGTGCAAGATTCACGTTGGACGACGTGTAATCGTGGCGAATCTGATCCAAATAGTCAAAGCGCAGGCCAGCGAGCAGCTTCCACTGCGGTGTCAATGTCATCAGATCCTGCGCATACACACCGGCCAAGCCGACGACCGTCGCAGCATTCGTGCGCGCCGGCCTCCCGGGCGGCACGCCGGGTAGATCGATCAACTGTGGATGGTACAGATCGTACGTTGCCACTTTCGATACGCCATAGATCGTGTCGAATTTCTGCTGCTGCGACAGTTCGATCCCATACAGCAGGTCGTGGCGCATGCCGAGCAGCGTCGTTTGCTGCGTCAACTCAAAGACGCCATCCACGCCATGCTCGGTCCGCTGGCGCGTCGACTGGTCGAGCGTGACGGTCGGGCGCACTGCCGCCTTGATCGGCTGGAACGTGACATAGTTTTTCCGCTCCAGTGAGAAATCGTAGGCCCGCAGCGCGCCGTGGAAAGCTAGCGAATGGCTGAAACGGTGATCGAGCGACACCGTTGCGCTTTTCGCCAAAGCGTCATTGTACGAGCTATTCGCCGCATCGGCAGAGCCGTAGTCAGTGTTGATCGGCACATCGACCGGCCGCCCCATATAGGCGGGCAAACCCTGATCAGACGTGCGGCGATCGTGTAGGTAGTCGAGTTCGACGTTCACTACCGTATCCGGACTCAGCTTGAATTGCGCCGAAGGCGCGACTGCTTGGCGGTTCAACGCGAACTGATCGCGAAAACTATGCGAATTCTCAGCGGCGCCGGTGATACGGAAGCGTGCCGCATCATTCACGTTCCAGCCCATGTCGATTTCACCGCGACGCTCGCCACGCGTGCCAAGCATCACGCCGATATCCCGCACTGGCTCGGCTTGTGGCCGCTTAAGCACACGATTGACGATGCCCCCTGCCGAGCCGCGCCCGTACAGTACCGCTGCCGGTCCTTTTAAGACCTCGATCCGCTGCACATTGGATAAATCGCGATAGTACATCGCGTCGTCACGTATGCCGTCGACATACTGGTCCGTGATGCTGTTGAAGCCACGGATCGTGATTTGATCGCGCTGGCCATCGCCGACCGAAAAGCCGACTCCCGGCACGTTGCGCAACGTGTCCTGCATCGATGCCGCATTCTGGTCATCGATCACCGCGCGTGGCACGATGTTGATGGTCTGCGGCACATCCATCAAGGACATGTCCGTCTTAGTCCCGGCGCGCGAACGGCTTGCATCGTATGATCCGTGCTCGGCCGACGCGCTGACCGCAATCGTGGGCAGCACGGGCTGGGCAACCCCGTCCTGGGCAAAACCCGACTTTACGCTGACGAATAAAGTGGCGATCAGCAGGGCGCGATAAGTCTTTTTATTACGCGTCATTGATAAGTATGCCTACGAGTTACGGCGAAAAAGGCGCGCTAGAGCCCTCGTCCGGGCAGCGCGGGCACTTGGAACGGACTATAATACTAATGATAATTATTTGCATTATCAACCACAATAGCATGACAGGCACGGCGCGTCGCTACGCACTCACGATACTCAGCATCGCAACCACACATGTCACAGCGCCGCAACGATGCACATCGCGCCGCCCATGCTGCGCGTCGCGGTACGGCCCTGGCCGATTCATGACTCCAGGCTGATCATGCCGATGGGCACGTCGATGTTGCTAAACAGTGCAATGTCGCCAGCTGCCGCCAAGGCCGCCGAGAAGGAACCGGTTGCGCCGCTGCTCGAACCAGCCGCCACCCCAGCCGACGCCCCGCTCAAGATGAACACACCCGTGGTGTCGACTCCGTCGGCCATGCCCCTGCGGGCCCGCTTGGCCGGCACAAGCGTCGAGGCGGCCGCCGCCGCGGCGACTGAAGCAACACAAACACCTGCGCCAGCATCGGCTTCCACCGCGGCGTCGGGCGCCGTTGCAGTCCCGGCTTCCAACGTGGATACCAACCCCGCTCGAGCGCCAGCCCCTACATTCATGCCAGCGCCAGTATCGACCCAGGCTTTGGTGTCCCCCGCAACGCCTAACGCGGCACCTGCGTCAGCGTCGGCGTTGGCGTCGGCACCCGCATCGGCTTCGGCCTCGACACCTGCATCTCAAGCATCAGCATCCACTTCGACGACGGGCTCCACTCCGGCAACGGCTGGCCCGCCATCCTTATAGAGCATCATAGTATCAACGCCGCCCGAGCCGTATCGGCGATCCAATGCGATGTATTCCCGCTGCCGCGACATGGGCGCCGCCCGCGCCAGGCCTGCGCGACGCGTCAAAATATTGACCGTCCGCTGAGTGTCGTCAGCCACTCGAGCGCCTGCATGCCGGCCAGTGAATTGCCATTCGCGTCCAACGCAGGAGACCACACGCAAATGCCGAGTTCCCCCGGCAATACCGCAACAATGCCGCCACCGACGCCGCTCTTAGCGGGCAATCCGACATGGTAGACGAAGTCCCCGGCGGCATCGTACGTACCGCAAGTGAGCATCAATGCGCTCAACCGTTTCGCCGGGCTTGCGCCGAGCACGCGCTCGCCGCTGTGTGGCACCACGCCGCCGTTGGCCAGGAATAAGACCGCCCTAGCCAGGTCGACGCAGTTCATTTCGATAGCGCACTGCCGGCAATACGCGTCGATCACGGTGTCCACTGACATCTGCAGGTTACCGAAACTCTTCATGAAATGCGCCATCGCGCGATTTCTGTCCGAATGCGCGAGCTCCGATTCCGCGACATTGGCGCTGTAGTCAATATCCGAGCGCCCGGCCAGACGGCGCATGAATTGCACGAGCGCTGTTTCCGCCTGGACGAAACGCCGGCACAGCACGTCGGTGACCACCAGGGCACCTGCATTAATGAAGGGGTTACGCGGCACCCCGTTCTCATGTTCGAGTTGCACCAGTGAATTGAACGCATTGCCCGATGGCTCCCGGCCGACACGTTGCCACAACGCGTCGCCTTGCAACTGGAAGGCCAAGGTGCACGCAAACAATTTCGAGATGCTTTGAATCGAGAACGGAACCCAAGCGTCGCCGACGCAGAAGACCTCATCTCGCAACGTGACGATGGCCATGCCGAAGTGCAACGGGTCAACCTTCGCAAGCTCGGGAATATAGTCCGCGACGCGGCCTTTGCCGAGCCACGGCGTGATGTCGTGCTGTATTTTATGGAGGATCGCCTGATAGTCCATTGCGGCAGGCCGTCGGAGATCGCGGGACCGCGATTCTATCGGGGCCGCGCACTGCTGTCGACCCATTGTCGAATGCGCGATACGCCATACATACGTAGACGTCGTCGACGAAACCCGTGCGGGCTTGCCGGGACGGTCCATGGCCCCTATATCGGCATTCGGGTTGATGTCGGCCGCGTGTGCGCCGCCGCTGCGTTCCGGCACTTTGGGATCGAGCGCCGCCGCGTAACCAGCGGCACGCCGGCAAGTGGCGCGAACTCCGGCGGTGCAGCACGGTCTATCGGCGATGCAAAAAACACACCACCCTTCCCCTGTTCTCCATCAATCAGCGCACAACGCACAGCGCCCGGCTTGCGGCCTCTCTCAGTTCGACTGCACTTCGGCCAGATTACTGCACGGCCGTATGCTCACGCTCGCATGGATTGCGCTGGCGCTCTGGACGCCAATGCCCGCGGTAGGCTCATCACAGCAGTCCGACGCCAGCGCCGGCGCAACAGCGGCCGAGCCTGCGTTGCGGCCGAGATCGAGCGCACAATCGACCCTCGACACGGTCAAATCGGTAATCGAAACGGCATTCACACCTGTTACGTCGTCCGTCCCCAGGTCATCTACGTCCTCGGGCTCGTCGGCTACCCTAGGTTCGTCGGCTGCCCCGGCCTCACCGGCCGCCCCGGGCTCATCCACTGCCCCCAAGCAACCGGCTGCCCCGAGGCAATCATCTGCCGTTGGCTCATCATCGGTGCCGGTTCCAGTGCAAACGCCGGCCTCGTCGCCCGTGCGGCCACCGGCCCAACCCACGGCCTCGGCCACCCACGCACCGCCGTGCGACACCCCCATACTGCCGCGCTATACCAATGTGCTCTCCGCGCTCGACTATCGGAAACTATATGAGCAGACTGTCAACCGCACCTTGTCGATACCCGCCACTGCCCAAGCGCACTATGGGCAACTGCTGCAGAACGCGCTCGTCCAAGCCGGCTTGCCTGACGTGGCAAACGAATTCGTCGCCGTCGTGGACCGCAATCCGTTCGTACAAGCATTTGTGTTGATGTGGCGTCAGGCGTCGTCGGACCCTTGGCAGGTGATCGGCGCATCGCCTGTTTCCACCGGCATGCCGGGTCGCTATGACCATTTCATCACGCCGCTCGGAGTGTTCCGGCATACTCCGGACAATATGGACTTTCGCGCCGAAGGCACGCTCAACGATAATGGCATTCGCGGCTATGGCGCGCACGACCAGCGAATTTACGACCTTGGATGGGCGCAGGCACAGCGCGGCTGGGGTCCTCGCGCAACGAGCCAGATGCGGCTGCAAATGCACTCTACCGATCCCGACCGGCTCGAATCGCTGCTCGGCATGCGGCACTCGAAAGGCTGTATCCGAATCCCAGGCACACTCAACACGTTTCTGGATCACTACGGCATACTAGATGCTGACTATGAGACGCGCATCCGGGAAGGCCACTTCCTGTGGGTGCTTAAGCCGGATCGCGAGGCATCGCGCTGGGCCGGGCGCTATATCGTGATCATCGATGGCGGCGCGACGCAGCGTCCGACGTGGTCGCCGGCGCCGCGCGGCCCCAGGGTCAAGCATGGTGCACAGATTGACACCGCCGACTGATAGGATCCACGTCCGATAGAGGCTTGACACACACACCGGCGGTCGCACGCTATCATCGTTGCGATGCCGGCACGGTGGCCGCCTGATGGCGACGGCATGCCCGCCGCGAACCTGTGACGACCGCCTTCGATGATACCGTCCAACCGCTACGGCGGCGGGCGCCTCGCGCCCCGATGCGCGTCGAGGGTGCGTGCCACTCTCTGCCAGCCAGCGCCCGTCTTGCGCCGGTGCTGTCTAGTTGTCGGGCCAACCGTCATGCGCGGCTTGCTCGCATGCGGCGCAAGTGGCGTGCTGCTGACCGCCACCGCGTAGCTGCATCAAGTCCCACCGGACAGCCGCGGCACAACGTTGTCCGCCTATTCCGTGCTCTTCGATTTGTCGCTGGGCATCACCGGGCCCCTAGCTGGACTGATCGCCGGCGCCTTCAGGTATAAATCGATCGATCTGTTTGCCGCAGTCGCCGCATGCGTCGCCGTTGTGCTGAGTATTGTATGGGCACGCCGACAAAATGGACCGGGCACTTCGCCGGCCTAAGTGAGCAGCTTCGCGAAGCTGCCGTCTCCATTGCGCCAATAGAAAACAAAATCGAAACAATATAGGAAAAATTTTTCTAATTGAAACGAATATCGAAATCGAAAATAAAAAATCCGAACACAACGGGGTAATGCCACCCCAAAATGCACGACGGCGATGCCTTTTAGGCACCAGCAATTCTGCGGCACAAGTTCGCCGATATAATTTGAAACAGCCCGTAATCTTATAGGCGCAAGCTGTTTTCCGGCGGTGGCAACCGTCGGCCGCCTCACGGATAAAGTGGCAAAGCCAAACGAACCGGTGAAGATATTCATCTTTTGCCGCCTGTCAATGGCCACGTATGCAATGGTTACTCATTGAATGCAACAACGGAGCAAAATTGCCTGTGCCTGTTGAAATTTTCGAAATAACTTACACAGAACGCCGGGGCCGCATCCATCCGATGTACAGGAGGTTGGGTGCATGAAAGGGCCACGATACTGGGGCAATAACGCGATATCAGAGCACATTACGCGCCGCGGGTACGTCCATTCGTTGATGCAATCCGCTGACGAATTGTCGATTTTTGTCGCGCCCCGTTTGCTTGGACTCCGCAATCCTCTATAAACTGTCTGAGATCCCGAATGGATTTCCCCAACGGAACACCGAAGGCCGGGCAACTTTAATATGGGAAAAACAATCGGCTGTCAAACATAATCTTTCTCGACCACGAGCTCAGAATGAATCAGATCCAGGCCATGCGCGTGTTTACCCGGGTCGCGGAAACACAGAGTTTTCGGCGCGCGGCACAGCAACTGAATGTCTCCAATGCCTTGGTCACGCGTTCTATCGCGACATTGGAAGCCCACCTGAACACGCGGCTCATCAATCGCACGACACGCAACGTGTCGTTGACGGAGGCAGGATACGTTTACCTACAGGGTTGTCGTCGACTGCTCGAGGAACTTGACTTCATCGAAGCAACCGTGGTCAACGGAGACGACGAGCCTCGCGGCACGTTGCGTGTCGCCGCTTCGACATCGCTTGGCGACGAACTGATCGGACTGGTCGAAGGGTTCCGCCAGCGTCATGGGCGGATCCGCTTACATGTCACGCTGGGTGACCAGGCCGTGGACGCGCTCGGCGACAACTACGACGTTGGGCTGGTGCAAGCCGCGGTGGCACCGGGCAATGGACTCTCCAGCCAGATCCTGAGTTCGTGCGCGTCGGTGATCGTCGCCTCGCCGAATTACCTGCTCGAGCACGTCGCGCCGCAAGCGCCGAATGACCTGCCTGCGCTGTCGTTGCTGGCGCAATCGCACAGTGACCGCAGCCGGCTCTGGCGCCTGCGCGATGCGCACGGCGCAGAGTACCAGTTGGCGATGCCCGAGCCGGTCTACGTGGTGAACAGTGCGCAGATGCTACGCGCCGCGGCTGTCGGCGGCATGGGCATCGCGCTGCTGCCGCAGCGCGTGGTCGAGCGTGACGTGGCCAGCGGCAGGCTGGTCCAGCTATTGCCCGACTGCGAAATCCTGGAAAGCAAGACCACGCTGTCCGTGGTCTACCCGGAGCGGCAATACATGGCGGCCAAGACGCGCGCATTCGTCGAGTTCGTCTGCGCACGCTACGGCCAAGCCGACGACAGGGGCTATGACGCCGAGCAAGGCACCCCTGCATCGCAGCAGCAGTGCAACGCAGGCCGCGGCATGCCAGAACGACAGCATCCGGCCGACGCGATGGTCACACGCGACAATGTAAGCGGCTCGGCCAGTAGCACGAAGAGTCCGCACGCCACGGCGCAACCGGCATCGCGCCCTGCGGCGCCATGGCCTTTTTCGACAGGGGAGTGGCGCGTCAGTTAACCGACCACGCCTCCGGCCTGACGCTGCTCGCACCCGGCGTGCCACGTCACCGCATCAATCCGTGACGCC
Source organism: Mycetohabitans rhizoxinica HKI 454 (assembly GCF_000198775.1). Classification (NCBI taxonomy): domain Bacteria; kingdom Pseudomonadati; phylum Pseudomonadota; class Betaproteobacteria; order Burkholderiales; family Burkholderiaceae; genus Mycetohabitans; species Mycetohabitans rhizoxinica. The sequence continues at coordinate 2,298,980 of NC_014722.1, forward strand.
ATGCGATAGGTATTCCTCGGCGTCACCGTGATAGCCGCAGCACTGGGCCAGCGCATCGGCTTCGCGCTCGTGCACCTCGGCGGGAAAATACGACGCAGCGAGAATGTCACGTTGCGGCGTACCGCGGCCGTCGCCCAGCACGGCAGCAATTACATCACGCCCAGGATGAACGCTCGTTGACAATCCGCACTAGTGACTCAAAAAACGTACCGTTCCCGTCCGGCCCGCTCGTCGCCATCCGCGGCCGCCGTTAAAAACGGTATACGCCTTTCTCGCAGAACCTGCCGGCTCCTGCGCCGGCCCATTGAGGCTTTCGCGCAAAACGGCAAAGCATCGGAAGCTCGCTTGATATCGCAGCCTGCGTGAAGCACGGTGAATCGCGACACTATGGGGCCGGCGCGCCCATCATCTCCACCCATCACAGCCCGTCCATGCATGCCAAACGTCGAGGCACGGCCACGACAATCGTGTTGGAGCGGCGTTACGCGCGCAACGCCATCGATTATGCGACGCCGCTGCGGCAGGCATTCGAAGCGCTCGACGCCGGTTCACGAGCGTCAGTGGCCGTGCTACAAGGCGCGGGCGGCACTGTGCGCGACCGCCGGTCGGCTTATGACAACGCGCCACTGCCAGACCTGGCGCTGGCGCTCATGCGTAACGGGGCCAGCGGCTATCGGGCCGCGCTCGACGAAGGGCTCGCGGATGCCCGGCAATTCGCCGTCCGCCGGTACCGGGCGACACGGCGGCACAATATGAGTTGATGGCCGCGCGGCACATGACTTGTGCGCGATCGACGGCGAGTCGCGATCGACGACGTCCAGCAGCAGGGTTTCCCCAGATACAGTAAGATGGCGCTTCACGGCCTCCGTGCACATACCCCGCGCGCCCCGGACCGTGGTTCCCTACCACGAAGCCTGCTCATGCCCTTGCCGCTCATCGCCCTCGCCATTGCCGCCTTCGGCATCGGCACCACCGAGTTCGTGATCATGGGCTTGCTGCCGGACGTAGCGCGCGACCTGCGCGTATCGATTCCGGCCGCCGGCATGCTGGTGTCTGGATACGCGCTGGGCGTCACGATCGGTGCGCCGATCGTAGCGATGCTCACGGCAAACTTGCCCCGCAAGCGTGCGCTGATGAGTCTGGTCGGCGTGTTTATCGTCGGCAACCTGTTATGCGCGGTTGCACCGGACTATGCGGTGTTGATGGGAGCCCGCGTCGTCACTGCGTTCTGCCACGGCGCATTTTTTGGTATCGGGTCGGTCGTCGCCGCGGGACTGGTCGCGCCGAACCGCCGCGCGCAGGCCATTGCGCTGATGTTCACCGGCCTGACACTGGCGAACGTGCTCGGCGTGCCACTGGGCACCGCGCTCGGGCAGATGGCTGGATGGCGCGCGACATTCTGGGCGGTTACGCTGATCGGGGTGTTGGCCGCCGCCGCACTCGGGGCGTGGCTGCCCGCGAAGATCGAGATGCAGCGGGCCAGCTTCGGTCACGAATTCAACGTGATGAAGAACCCGCAGGTGCTGCTGGTGCTGGGCATCAGCGTCTTCGCGTCGGCGAGTCTGTTTTCGGTGTTCACCTATATCACGCCAATCCTCGAGGACGTCACTGGACTTACGCCGCATCACGTGACGTTGGTACTGCTGCTGTTCGGCCTTGGCCTGACGGTCGGCAGCACGCTCGGCGGCCGGCTGGCGGACTGGCGACTGCTGCCCTCGCTTAAGACGCTCCTGCTCAGCATTGCATGTGCGCTGGCGGTTTTCTCGTTCACGATGAAGCTTCCGGCGGCGGCCATGGCCACCGTGTTCGTCTGGGGTATCCTGTCCTTCGCCGTGGTGCCACCGGTCCAGATGCTGATCGTCGAACGGGCAAGCGCCGCCCCCAACCTCGCCTCGACGTTAAACCAGGGGGCATTCAACCTTGGCAATGCCAGCGGCGCATGGCTGGGCGGCGCCGCGATTGGCGCGGGTTGGCCATTGCATTGGCTACCCTACGTGGGCATCGCGATGGCGCTCGGTGCGCTTGTGCTGGCAGCTTGGTCCTACAGTCTGGATCGGCGCGCGCCGGCCTGCGTGACACCCTCCTGAGCGCCTGAACAACCCGCGCCGCCTGCTGCGATCAGCCGCGGGCGCGGCGCCACGATAATGGGCCTGCCACCATTGGTACGCCGGCCTCATAATACGACGAATGAAAGTTATTTTTACACGCGACTTCTTTGCGTTGATTGTCAGCGTTGCCGTCGTCGGACTAGGCATCGGCGCCACGCTGCCGCTGACCGCCCTGGCGTTGATGCAGGCCGGCTATGGTTCCCACGTGGTCGGCATGCTGACCGCCGCACAGGCGGGCGGCGGTATCGCGATCGTGCCATTCGCGGCGCGCATCACGTCACGTATCGGCGCCCGGCGTGCCATCATCGTCACGGTGTGGATAACGTCAATCGCGACGCTTGCGATGCAATTGACGACTAACCTCGTTGCCTGGGCACTCCTGAGGGCGACCGCTGGCGCCGCGTTGATGCTGCTGTTCACGATCACCGAGGCCTGGGTAAACCAGCTCGCCAACGATCGATCGCGTGGGCGCATCGTCGCGCTGTACGCGACCAACTTCACGCTGTTCCAGATGGCTGGCCCGCTGCTGGTCAGCATGATCGCCGACTACCCGGGATGGCGTTTTGCATTGTGCGGCGCGATCTTCCTGCTGGCGCTGCCGGGCCTGTGGGTGATGCGCATCCCCCGCGACATCGGCCCGGCCGACGACGAGCCCCATAGCGCCTGGCAAACGGTGCTACCCCGCATGCCGGCACTGGTGGTCGGTGCAGGCTTCTTTGCGCTGTTCGATACACTCGCCTTGTCGCTACTGCCGTTGTTCGCGGTCCACCATGGTGTCGCAACGGAACTGGCCGTTGTGTTCGGCTCCGCAATCCTGCTCGGCGATACGGCGTGCGCATTTGCCCTTGGATGGCTGGCCGATCACGTCGGCCGGGCGCGCGTGCACTTGGGCGCCGCGCTGGTCGTGGCGCTGCTGCTGCCGACATTGCCGGTGATCGCCGCGCAGCCGTGGCTGCGCTGGCCTGTGCTGATCGTGCTCGGCGCGGCCGCGGGCGGAATCTACACGTTGTCGCTGGCGGCGATCGGCGAACGTTTTCGTGGCCCGGCGCTAGTCACCGCTAGCTCGTTGATCGGCGCATCGTGGAGCGTGGCGAGCTGCTTCGGGCCGATGATTGCCGGCACACTGATGCGCACAAGCAGCCCTGACGCGCTGATCGGCGTGCTGTTTGCCGGCGTCGTCATATTTATCTGCGCGCATCTGTGGGAACAGCGCACTGCGCGGACTGCGACGCAAGGCTAAAAACGAGCCGGTAAACCGCCCGATTCACCAGCCCGAACAGAAAGCCGCTGGTATCAACAACCTTTGGCCCCCAGCGCGCCAGCGTGCAACCGGCGGCATGCCGCCGGGCGCGGCCGCGTCAGTCAAGCTTCAACGCCGACAGCACCGTGCGGCTGCAACGGCCAAAACCGAGCCGGTACTCGTCGCCCTGGCACCACCATCGCCCTGGCACCATCCGGTCAGGACGAGTTCATTGCCGTTCTCACGTAGCGCGCGTTGATCGCATGCGTGCCATCGGGCGTTTGCACCGTCAGCGTCACGTGTGCGCCATCCTGCGCGAGACCGACCACCTTGTTCGACCAGCACAGATCGAGATTAGGCAGGTGTTGCGCCCGCTCGGCCAAATAGTCTTCGACGTAGTACCGCTGCAGATTGATGAACGCGGGCCGCGTGTAGCCTGTTTCCGGCAGCAGATTGAATGTATAGATCAATTCGTCATACAGAAATACCCTGCCGACGTTCCAGCGCATGTCCTTGTCGAGCATGCGCTGGCCGCAGCCCAACCGAGCGAAATCTCCAGGGTACGCTTGGCGAAGCAAATCGCGTGCAATCCGGTCGATAGCGTGTTGTCGTTGTTGAGCACCACCGGCACGCCCTGCTGGGCCAGGTCGATCGCGCAGGCTAAGCCGACGTAACCCGTGCCGACCACGACGCCCGGATACTCAGCGGGCGCGGCCACGGCCTGATCCGGCTAGCGCTGATAGCGAAAAGTCACATTCTGATAGTCGATCGTCGCGTCCAGACCCGCGTTGCGCCGGATTGCGTCAGTCCTCGGCCCAGCCCCGCAGCTGTGCCACATATTACGTGAGTCAAATAGCATTTTTTGTCGATGCGGCAGCCACGGCGACTGCTACTATTTCGATAATGATTCCGCCGACTCTTTCTGAACTCGCCGCCGCCGCGGCACGCCATCCTTACTTCGCCGAGCGCGTGTTGCTGCACGCGGGCACAACGGCGCGCGGCCGGCATCATGGCCTGGAGTTGACCAGCCAGTACCAGCCGATCTTCGACGTGGGCTCGCGGGGCTTTCCGCAATCGTTGGCCGCCGATGCGCACGCGGCAGACCGCTTCGGTGACGACATCGGTTACCAGGCGATAACACAGGCCGCGCCGGCAGGCGCGGAGTCGTCGCCGGTGCGCGATCCGTTTAACTCGACCGTCGACGATCAGGACCTGGTGGCACTGGATCGGCTGTCGCGGCTTGTACACGCGATCAACTTCTTCGGCGTGCAGCGCAGCGGTCTGCTGTTCCTGAACGTGCACGAACGGTTATTGAAGAGCGTCAAGTACGACCACGGGCGCCATTTCTCGACCGTGCTCGTGTCGCTCGGCTTGAATCCGGCGCGTGTGGTCATCGAGCTGCCGGAGGCGGCCGTCGCGCATCGCACGTTTCTTGGCCACTTGACCAAGAGCTACCAAAGCTATGGCTTCAAGGTCGCGGGCAACCTGCCCAATGCCGGCCAAATCCTGTCAGTGTCAGACATGGCGCGGCTGGACTTCATCAAGATAAACTCGGGCTCGGCGTTGCGCGATGCAGTGGTCAAGCCACTGGTGAGCTACGCGAGCCGGCTGAAGATCCCGCTGATCTTCACGCACGTCATGGACGACGCGCAGTTCGAGTTACTGCAGCAATACGATGTGCGCTACGTACAAGGTCCGGTATTTGACTCGGTCGGCTCGCTTTAGCGGACCGTGCGGGCGCCGTCTATTTGATGTCGCGCAGCCGGGGCATCGCCTCCTTCAGTGACAGGCACAACGATTTGTATAGGTCAAACAGCTGAGCATAGTACGCATGCCGCGCGGCGTCCAGCACGGCGCGCTCGCGCAGCCTGGCCCAGCCGCGGATTGAGTCGTCGCGTATCCCCCGGCGCCCAGGCCGGTGAGCCATGCCGCACCAAGCGCGGCCTCGACTTCCAGCTCGATCGTGATGACCGGATAGCCGGTCACGTCTGCGCTGATCTGTCTGCGCGTGTCGATTTCACAACCAACCGTGCTGTCAGCCTTGCGCGACACCGCGGCGCTGGCGCAGACTGCACGCTGCGCGTCGCGCGTGGTGCGTGGTGCGGCCATGGCCGTGCCGCGCGCCGTGGACGCGTCTGCTCCATCCCAACTTAGAACACCAAGGTATTTCGCGATGATCCTGTCCTCCACCGAGTCATCCCTGACGCTCCCCTCCCGTGCCACCCCCCATCGCTCGCTCGATGTCGGCGTCATCGGCAATTGCGCGTTCAGCGCGCTGATCGACAGGATGGGCTGCGTCGTCTGGAGCTGCCTGCCGCGCTTTGATGGCGATCCGGTCTTCAACGCACTGATCGACACCTCGGACCACGCCGGCCTGTGGAGCATCGAGCTCGAGAACTATGTGCGTGGCGAGCAGTCCTACGAGCCAAACACCGCGGTGCTGCGCACGCGTCTGTACAATAAGAACGGACAGGGTATCGAGATCACCGATTTCGCGCCGCGCTTTTACTCGCGCGGACGTTATTTCCGCCCCACGACGATGGTGCGCCGCGTGAAGCCGCTGCAAGGCGCGGTGCGCATCACAGTACGGCTGCGCCCACGTTTTGACTGGGGCCGGCTGCCACCGGCGATCACGCACGGCAGCCACCACATCCGCTATGTCGGCCCCGCGCAAACGCTGCGGCTCACGACCGACGCGCCACTGTCCTACATCGTCGCGGAACAGCAGTTCCTGCTCGATCGCGAGATCAACTTCATCCTCGGACCGGACGAGACGCTTGCCACGGGCATCGAGAACACCGCGCGCGATTTCGAGCAGGACACGATCCAGTACTGGCGCACGTGGACCGGCCGGCTCGCGATACCACTGGAGTGGCAGGACGCGGTGATTCGCGCGGCAATTACGCTGAAGCTGTCGCTGTTCGAGGATACCGGCGCGATCATCGCCGCGATGACCACCAGCATTCCGGAAGCACCGAACAGCAGCCGCAACTGGGACTACCGCTATTGCTGGCTGCGCGATGCATTCTTCGTCGTGCGTGCGCTGAACAGTCTGTCCGAGGTCGGCACGATGGAGGACTACCTGCGCTGGCTGCGCAACATCGTGCTGCGCTCCAAGGGCGGGCATATCAAACCGCTATACGGCATCGGCCTGGAAGCGTCGCTTCCGGAGTCGATCGTCGAGCATCTGGGCGGATACCGCGACCACGCGCCGGTGCGCGTGGGCAACCAGGCGCACGAGCACTTCCAGCACGACGTGTACGGCAACATCATCCTGGGTGCGACGCAGGCTTTCCATGACCGGCGCCTAATACGCCCAGCCGGCCTGTTCGAGTTCGAGCACCTGGAGGCCGTCGGCGAGAATGCCTACCGAATCTATACAAAGCCGGATGCCGGCATGTGGGAGCTGCGCTCGCGCGCGCGCATCCATACGTCGTCGGTGCTGATGAACTGGGCCGCTTGCGACCGGCTCGCAAAGATCGCGCATACGCTCGGGCTGCCCGAGCGCGAGATGCTGTGGCGCGGGCGCGCCGACGCGATCCGCGAATACCTGCTGAATAACGCGTGGAACGAGGCGCGCGGCGCGTTCGCGGAAAGTGTCGGCGGCCAAGATCTGGATGCGAGCGTGCTGCTGATGGCCGAAGTCAACATGATCGACCCGAAGGATCCACGCTTTGTATCCACTGTCGAGGCGCTCGAGCGCTCGCTGTGCGACGGGCCCTACATGCGGCGCTACGAAGCACCGGATGACTTCGGCAAGCCGGAAACCGCGTTCAACATCTGCACGTTCTGGCGCATCGACGCGCTGGCCAGGATCGGCCGTCGTGAAGAAGCGCGCGCGATCTTCGAAGCGATGCTAGCGGCACGCAACCATCTCGGATTGCTATCGGAAGACACGCATCCGGTCACCGGCGAGATGTGGGGCAACTTCCCGCAGACCTACTCGATGGTCGGCATCATCAACTGCGCGATGCGGCTTTCCGCGCCGTGGGATTCAGTCATCTGAGCGACGCGCTGACCGCATGGGACCAGGACGCGAGCGGACTGCGCGCGCAACGCGATGGGTCGGGTAATCTTCGCCGGATTGTCGATCGGCATGCTGTTCACCCTGTTCGTGGTGCCGGCGATGGACACGTTCATCGGCGCCGATCACCATCGCGAAGCACGCAACGCTGGCGCCGGCCTGCTCAGCTCTTCAAGCGGTACCCGGTCTTAAAGATCCACGCGACGATCGCCACGAACAACGCCAAGCATGCGATCGTCACGCCCACGCATACGCCGATGTTCACCTCGGCCTCGCCCTGGAAACTCCAGCGAAATCCGCTGACCAGGTACACGACCGGATTGCACAGCGCCACCGTGCGCCAGAACGGCGGCAGCATGTCGATCGAATAGAAGCAGCCGCCAAGAAACGTCAGCGGCGTGATGATCAGCAGCGGCACGACCTGTAGCTTCTCGAAGTTGTCGGCCCACACGCCGATGATGAAGCCAAACAGCGCAAATGTGAACGCGGTCAGCAGCAGAAACAACAGCATAAAGCCCGGATGGTTGACCTGGACCGGCACAAATAGGTGGGCCGTCGCAAAAATGATCAATCCCAGCATGATCGACTTGGTCGCGGCCGCGCCGACATAGCCGATCACAATCTCGACATACGACACCGGCGCGGACAGCAGCTCGTAGATCGTCCCAGTGAAACGCGGAAAGTAGATGCCGAACGAGGCGTTCGAGATGCTTTGCGTGAGCAGCGACAGCATGATCAGTCCGGGCACGATGAATGCCCCGTAGCTCACGCCGTTGACATGCTGGATGCGCGAGCCGATGGCCGCACCGAACACGATGAAATACAGTGACGTCGAAATCACCGGCGACACGATGCTCTGCATCAACGTGCGCCAGGTACGCGCCATTTCGAAGCGGTAGATCGCACGGATCGCATATACATTCATCACAGCGCCTCCTGTCGTTGTGGTTCACGGCGCGCCTCCATGAGGCTCACGAAGATGTCCTCCAGCGAACTTTGTGTCGTCTGCAAGTCCTTGAACGCGATATTCGCGTCATCCAGTGCGTGCAGCAACTCGATGATGCCCGCGTGCTCGGCGCGCTCGTCATAGGTATAGATCAACTCGTTGCCGCCGCGCGCCAGCTCGAGCCGATAGGTGGCAAGCTGCTGCGGCACGCGTTGCAGCGGCGTGTGAAGCTGCAGCGTGAGCTGCTTCTTGCCGAGCTTGCGCATCAACTCGGCCTTCTGGTCGACAAGAATGATCTCACCGTTGCGAATCACGCCGATGCGATCGGCCATCTCTTCCGCTTCATCGATATAGTGCGTGGTCAGGATGATCGTCACACCGCTGTCGCGCAACGAGCGCACGAGTCGCCACATGTCGCGCCGCAATTCGACGTCCACGCCTGCGGTCGGCTCATCCAGGAACAATATACGCGGCTCGTGCGACAGCGCCTTGGCGATCATCACGCGCCGCTTCATGCCGCCGGACAGCGTGCGGATCTTGTTGTCTTTCTTATCCCAGAGTGACAATGCCTTGAGCACTTTCTCGATATGTGCAGGATCGGCCGGCTTGCCGAACAAGCCGCGGCTGAACGAGACCGTGCCCCAGACCGATTCAAACGTGTCAGTGGTCAACTCCTGTGGCACCAACCCGATAGTGGTGCGCGCGGCGCGATAATCGGTGATGATGTCATGGCCGTCCACCGTCACGCGGCCCGCGCTCGGATTGACGATGCCGCAGATGATGCTGATCAGCGTCGTCTTGCCCGCGCCGTTCGGCCCAAGCAGTGCGAAGATCTCGCCACGCCGGATATCGAGGTTAATGTCGCGCAGCGCCCGGAATCCGGACGCATACGTCTTCGAAAGGTGGGATACGGAAAGGATCGTCTGCATGCTTGGGACGATAGCAGAAGCCATCATTTCGTTCAGCATCAACGTTCCTCAAAACGCGCTGGCCACGGCCCCCGATACGAAGGTGAGCGGCGCCGGTGCGCTGTTATGTCGGCATGTCGGCGCGCTGTTATGTTATACCACCGCATAAAATGTTATGTTATATCATCTATTCTCGTGCGATGACGCCAGCACGCCCGCGCCCGGCCGCCGTCGGAGCGGGCCCTTCGTCGATCCCGGTCCGCCGCGTCGCGGGCCTATCCGGAGCCGTTTGATGAAACGCCTTGTCGCGACCGTTGCCGCATCGATCGCCCTCTGCCTGCCGCTACTGGCCGCCGCACCCGCATGCGCTGCGGCCTCTCCGACGATCCAAGTCGTCGCAGCCGAGAATTTTTATGGCGAACTGGTCCAGGCGCTGGGCGGCCCGCATGTGTCGGTCACTAGCATCCTGAGCAACCCCGACCAAGATCCGCACCTGTTCGAAGCCAGCCCGAAGACCGCGCGCGCGCTCGCCTCGGCACAACTGGTCGTCTACAACGGCGCGAACTACGATCCATGGCTGCCCAAGCTGCTCGCCGGATCGCGCGCCAGCCGCCAGCCGCGCACCGAGATCATCGCCGCCGAGCTGGTCGGCAAGAAGCCAGGTGACAATCCGCACCTGTGGTATCTACCCGCGACCATGCCGGCAGTGGCACGCGCGGTCAGTGCATTCCTCGTGCAAGCGGATCCGGCGCACAAGACCGACTATGCCATCCGGCTGACACAATTTATCGACTCGCTGAAGCCAATCGATGAGAAAATCGCCGCATTGAAACAACGTTATCAAGGCGCGCCGGTGACCGCGACGGAACCTGTGTTCGGCTACATGGCCGAGGCCATCGGCTTGACGATGCGCAACGAACGTTTTCAGCTTGCGGCAATGAACGAGACGGAGCCCAGCGCGGCCGATATCGCCGCCTTTGAGCGCGACCTGAGGACGCGGCAGGTGAAGGTACTGATCTACAACAGCCAGGCCAGCGACACGTCAACCCGACGGCTGCTGAAGATTGCGCAGCAGTCGCATGTGCCGACGGTGCACGTCACCGAAACGCAGCCGCACGGCAAGACGTATCGGCAATGGATGCTGGAGCAACTCGACGCCTTGGAAAAAGCATTGCAAGGACAGTTTCAATGACTGACCCAGCGATCGAGCTCGATCGTGTCACGCTCGAATTGGGCCCGCGCCGCCTGCTCGACGATGTCAGCTTCACGGTGGGCAACGGCGAGTTCATCGGCGTACTGGGTCCCAACGGTGCCGGCAAAACCACGCTAATGCGTGCACTGCTCGGCCTCGTGCCCCCCGCCCGCGGTACGCTACGCGTGCTCGGGCAGCCCGTCACGCGCGGCAATGCCGCGATCGGCTACATGCCGCAGGTGCGCAGCACCCCGGCGGCGCGACGCCTGTCCGGCCGGGACTTCGTGGCATGCGCGGTTGACGGGCACCGCTGGGGGATCGCGCTGGCCCGAGGCCGCACACACCGGGCGGTGGACGACGCGCTGGCGATCGTCGGCGCGTTGGCGCTGGCTGATCGGCCGCTCGCCGAACTGTCCGGCGGCGAGCGCCAACGCCTACTGCTTGCGCAATGCCTGCTCGGCCAGCCTCGATTGCTGTTGCTGGACGAGCCGCTGATCAGCTTGGACCCAAACCACCAAGCCAGCGTCGTTGAGTTGGTGCGGCGGGTACAGCGCCAATTGGGCATCACCGTGCTATTCAGCGCCCATGAGCTTAATCCGCTGCTCAACGCGATCGACCGCGTGCTCTACCTGGGCAACGGTCGCGCCGCGCTCGGCACCGTCGACGAGGTCATCACGCCACCGGTGCTGTCACGATTGTATGGCGCGCCAATCGACGTCATGCGTCTTGCCGGACGGATCTTCGTGATGTCTGGCGGTGTGGAAATTGAGAAGCGCGAACACACACACGAAGATGACGACGGTGCTGCCCACGGCCACGGCCCTGATCACCTGTCAATAGCACGCCAGCCTGATCACGCCCTCGCGCGCCGCGGAACACACGATGTTTGAATACGATTTCATGATCAACGCGTTCGCGGCGTCCGGTATCGTCGCGATCGTCGCCGGCATCGTCGGCTTCTTCCTGGTGATGCGCCAGCAGACCTTTGCAGGACATGCGCTGTCGCATGTCGGCTTCACCGGCGCCACCGGCGCCGCGCTGCTCGGCGTCTCACCACTGTGGGGCATGATCGGCTTCACAGTCGCGGCCGGCATTGCGATGGGCGCGCTCGGCGAACGCCTGTCTGGACGCGACGTCGCCATCGGCATCACACTATCGTTGTCGCTCGGCGCCGGCTTACTGTTCCTGCATTTCTTCACCGCCTATGCGACGCAGGTCACCACGCTGCTGTTCGGCAACGTGCTGGGCGTGAGCCCCAGCGTGCTGGCATCGCTCGCCTGGCTGGCGCTGCTGGCCCTTGCCGCGTTAGCGGCAATCGCCCGGCCGCTGATCTTCTCGAGCCTGCAGCCCGAGTTAGCTGAGGCCAAAGGCGTGTCGCTGCGCGCCGTATCGGTGCTGTTCCTGACGATTGTCGCCATCGCGGTCGCACAATGCACGCAAATTGTCGGCGTGCTGCTCGTGTTCACACTGATGGTCGGGCCGGCCGCTGCCGCGCAGAACCTCACGACGCGGATCGGCACCGGCGTCGCGTGCGCGGCCCTGCTCGCACTTGCGCAAGCATGGAGCGGCATCACGCTGGCGTTCTACACCGACTGGCCGACGAGCTTCTGGATCACCACGCTGTCCGCCATCGCGTACGGCGCCAGCCTGCTGGTACGGTGGCGGCGCCCGCTGTAGCGCCTTGCAATCGACATCCCGCCCTGCTTGCCGCCGGTCGCGTCAATCCGATACCGGCGCGCTTCGGTGATGGGTCTGTTCATACCGCACTTGGGCAGCGTCAATGCAGGCAACCTGCTGTTCATCATCGGCCGCTTCGCATTCTGAGCGCGGCAGCATCATGTCCACCGGGCCGCGATCAATCGGTCAGCGCCGCATGGGCATCGGGCGCGGGCGACTTGACGCGCAGCAGTGTGGAGCCGAGCACGCCGGCCAGCAACGCAAATAGTGCACCGATGCCAAATGCGGCGTGATACCCGGTGTTGAGCGCAGCCTGCGCCACGGTGCCGGACGCGGTCAGCGCGTCGGTGCGTGCCGCCGCGACGCTGGCCAGCACGGCCAGTCCCAGCGCGCCCCCCATTATGAACGCCGTATTGACCACACCGGACGCGAGTCCCGATTCGGATGGATCCACCTCGCTCATCGCGGCCAACAGCAATGGATTGAACGCAATGCCCGCGCCCACGCCCAATAGCGCCATGCCGGGCAGCACGTTCAGCAGGAAGCCGCCGTCCAGCGGCGCGCGCGCAAACAGCGCTAATCCGAGCGCCGCAGCCAGCAAGCCGACGCCGAGCGGACGGCGGATTCCGAAGCGCATGATCAGCCGGGCTGACAACCCCAGCGAAAAAAACGCCATGATCAGATTCCCCGGTAGGAACGCGAGCCCCACCTGGAGCGGGTTGTAGCCGAGCACGCGCTGCATGTACAGCGCGGAGATGAAGAACCAAGCGAACATGGCTGCGGCCCACAACATGGCAACCAAGTTCGCGACTGCAACGTTGCGCAGGCGGAACAACCCGAGTGGCATCAGCGGCGCGCGCACCCGCGCCTCGATGACAATGAAGCCGATGAGCAGCGCAACGGCCAATGCGATCAATCCGAGCGTCGTGGGCGAGAACCAACCGGCCTGGTTGCCGTTCACGATCGCGTAGACGGCCAACATCAGCGACGCGGTCACCGTGATCGCGCCACCGATGTCCATGCGTGCCGGCGGCGCCTCAGCACGGCGCGATGGCAGCCATGCCGCGCACAGCCCATAGACCGCGATGCCGATCGGCAGATTGACCAGGAAAATCCAGTGCCAGTTCAACGCGCTTGTTAGGAGGCCACCAAGCAGCACGCCAATGCTGCCACCGCCGGCGCATACAAAACCGTACACTCCCATCGCGCGGGCGCGCTCGCCCGCTTCGGTGAACAGGTTCATGATCAGCGACAGCGACACCGCGGACACCACCGCCCCGCCCAGACCTTGCACCGCGCGCGAGGCGACCAGCGCGTGCTGCGTCGTCGACAACCCGCACGCGAGCGACGCGACGGTGAAGAATGCGATGCCGGCCAGGAATACGCGACGGTGACCGTACAGGTCGCCGAGCCGTCCGCCTAGCAGCAAGAAACCGCCAAAGGTCAGCATGTAGGCGTTGACGACCCACACCAGGGTGGTTTCCGTGAAACCAAGATCGGCACGGATCGACGGCAGGGCGACGTTGACGATCGTCGTATCGAGCACGATCATCAGCACGCCAAGACAGAGTACCGCCAACGCGAGCCAGCGTTTGCGGTGGTCCAGGCCGGCGCTCATCTATGACATTTCCTTCGAAGCAAATACGCGCCACCGCGCGCGGCCATGACCGCACGCAGTCGCATCGCAAAGGCGCGCACCCGCATCGTGCATCCCGGTACGGTTCGGCATGACCAGGATACAACTGAATAACTGAATGCGACCGGATTACTCCAACGAAGCCGGTACAGTCTAGCGTGATGGTACCTCTCGTTACGACCGGGCGGTCCGGTGCGAATCGCCGCACCGGACCGCGCATCGCACTTAGCCAGCACTCGCCGACGCTGCCACGGGCGCGCTCGCCGCACCCAGCGACGCCGGCGCGTCAGCCGGCCGCGGGGTATCGCCGGTGTGCTGCAGCCAGCCACCGCCGAGGTATTGATACAGGTCAACGAGATTCGTCAGCCGGTTCAACCGCGCCGAGATCAGCGACTGCTGCGCGCTGTAGAGATCGGTTTGTGCAGTCAGCACATTCAGATAGCTGTCAACGCCATTGCGATACCGCAATTCGGACAGCTCGAGCCGCCGTTGCTGCGAGGCTACATAGCGGTCCAATGACTGGATCTGCTGATCATACGTGCCGCGCGCGGCCAGGCCATCGGCCACCTCGCGGAATGCAGTTTGGATCGCCTTTTCGTACTGCGCGATCGCAATTTTCTTGCCGACGTCGGCCAATTGCAGATTCGCGACGTTCAACCCGCCCTCAAAAATCGGCAAGTCGATCTTCGGCGTGAAGCCCCAGGCAGCCGATCCCGGCTTGAACAACCCGTCCAACGTCGGCGATAGCGTACCGAAGTTGCCGGTCAACGAGATATTCGGAAAAAACGCGGCACGCGCAGCACCGATATTCGCGTTGGCCGCTAGCAACCTCTGCTCGGCCTCCATCACATCCGGACGGCGCGTGAGCAGCTCTGACGGCAGGCCGGCCGGAATATCGGCGAGCAGGCTCTGCGCATGCAGCGGCAGGCCGGCCGGCAGGTCTTCCGGCAGCGGCTGGCCAACCAGCAGCACGAGGGCATTCTCGGCCTGCGCGCGTACGCGCTGCTGCGCCTGCAGGTTGGCACGCGCCTGCTCGACAATCCCCTGCGACTGGTGCAAGTCAAGCTCGGAGCCCATACCGGTGTCGAACTGCAGCTTCGCTAGGTGATACGACGCGCTCGCAGTATCGAGCGTGCGCTGCGTGACCGCGAGTTGCTCGTCCGCGGCCAACACCGCCAGGTATTGGTCGGCAACCTGCGACACCAGCAGGATCTCGGCGGCCTTGCGCGCCTGGGCAGTCGCCAGATACTGCGCGAGCGCCTGATCCTTCAGGCTGCGCACGCGGCCCCAGAAGTCGATCTGCCATGACGCCGACAAGCCAACCGAATACTGGTTGCTGATCGTGCGGTCAAGAAACGACAAATTCCTCGGCGTACGCGTCTTGGTCTCGCGGCCCACCGCGTCCAGTGTCGGAAACAGGTCCGCGCGGGTGACGCGATACTGCGCGGCGGCCTGCTGCACCTTCAAGACCGCGACCGCGAGATCCCGGTTGTTGTTCAACGACAACTCGATCAGTCGCTGCAAGCGCGGATCGTTGAAGAACTCGCGCCAGCCGATATCAGCGGCGGCCACGCCGTTGGCGCCCTGCTGGCCGGGCGCCACACGCGGCTGCGTCGCATAGACGCCGCTCTGCGCAAACGTCGATGCAACAGGCGGCGCTGGGCGCTCGTACTTCGGCTGGAATGTGCACGCCGATACCAGCGCGGCAACGGCCACGCAGATCGGAAGCTTGCTCATCGGTTTCATATCAATGCCCTTGCTGGTTCGAGCCGTTACCTTCGATGCGTGACGGCGTCGGCTCACCCGCCGGCTTGTTGTCCGAGCCAAAACGATCGCGGATCACGACATAGAACATGGGGATCATGAAAATCGCCAGGAACGTTGCAGTCAGCATCCCGCCGATCACGCCCGTGCCGATCGCGTGCTGGCTGCCCGAACCTGCGCCGCTGCTCACCGCGAGTGGAAACACGCCGAGGATGAACGCTAGCGAGGTCATCAGGATCGGACGCAACCGCAGACGCGCCGCTTCCATCGCTGCGGCCATCGCGCTCATGCCCTCCTTCTGCTGCAGCTCGCGGGCGAATTCGACAATCAAGATCGCGTTCTTCGCCGACAAGCCCACCGTGGTCAACAGGCCCACCTGAAAGAACACATCGTTTTCCAGCCCGCGCAACGTCACCGCCAACAGGGCGCCGATCACCCCGAGCGGCACGACCAGGATCACGGCGAACGGGATCGACCAGCTTTCATACAGCGCCGCCAGGCACAGGAACACGACGAGGATCGAGATCCCGTACAGGATCGGCGCCTGCGACCCCGACTGGCGCTCCTGGAACGACAAGCCGGTCCATTCGAAGCCGATGCCGGCGGGCAGCTTCGCGGCAATCGCCTCCATCGCCGCCATCGCCTGGCCGGTGGACTTGCCCGGTGCGGCCTGGCCCTGGATCTCGACTGCCGAGATGCCGTTGTAGCGCTCCAACTTCGGCGAGCCGAAGGTCCAGTGACCCGTGGAGATTGACGTGAACGGCACCATCGTGCCCGACGCGCTGCGCACGTACCAGTTTGCCAAGTCCTCCGGATTCATCCGGAACGGCGCGTCCGACTGCAGATACACTTTCTTGATCCGGCCATCGGTATCGAGGAAGTTGTTGACGTACTGCGATGCCCATGCGATCGAGAACGTCTGGTCGATCGCGGACGGCGACACGCCCAGCGCCTGCGCCTTCTCCCGGTCAATGTTGATCTTGAACTGCGGTGTGTCGTTCAGCCCGTTCGGGCGCACCAACGCTAGCATCGGGTCATTCGCGGCCATGCCGAGCAACTGGTTGCGTGCGGCCATCAGCTTGTCGTGACCCAGGCCACCGCGGTCCTGCAACTCGAAGTCAAAACCCGATGCGGTACCGAGTTCCGGAATCGATGGCGGATTAACCGGAATCACCATCGCGTCCTTGTACGTCGCGAAGTGACCGAACATGCGATGCACCAGCGCCTGTGCGCTCTGATCCGACGCGTGGCGCTGCGAGTAGTCCTTCATGCGAACGAAGGCCAGCCCAGCGTTCTGCCCGCGGCCCGCGAAGCTGAAGCCGTTGACGGTGAACACCGACTCGACGATATCCTTCTCGTCCTCCAGCAGGTAGTGCTGCACGTCCTGCAGCACCTTGGCAGTACGCTCCTGCGTGGAGCCGGACGGCGCCTGCACCAGCACGAACATCATGCCCTGGTCCTCATCGGGCAGAAATGAGGTCGGCAGCCGCATGAACAGCAGTCCCACTGCGACGATCACGGCCAAGTAGATGATCAGCCAGCGCCCGGAGCGTCGGATCACATGCTGCACGCCGTCGTGGTACTTGTCGCGGCTGCGGTTGAACGTGCGGTTGAACCAGCCGAAAAAGCCGGTCTTCTGCTCGTGATGGCCGGCCGGAATCGGCTTGAGGATCGTCGCGCACAGCGCCGGCGTCAGGATCAACGCCACCAGCACCGACAGCACCATCGCGGAGACGATGGTCAGCGAGAACTGCCGGTAGATCGCGCCCACCGAGCCACCGGACAGTGCCACCGGAACGAACACGGCCGACAGTACGAGCGCCACGCCAATCAGCGCGCCGGTGATCTGCCCCATTGCCTTGCGCGTCGCCTCGCGTGGCGATAGGCCCTCCTCGGCCATCACCCGCTCGACGTTTTCCACCACCACGATCGCATCGTCCACCAGCAACCCGATCGCCAACACCAGGCCAAACATCGACAGCACATTGATCGAGAAGCCCGCCGCGTTCATGATCGCGAACGTGCCGAGCAGCACCACCGGCACCGCGATCGTCGGGATCACAGTCGCGCGCAGGTTCTGCAGGAACAGGTACATGACCAGGAACACCAGCACGATACCCTCGAACAGCGTCTTGACCACTTCCTCGATCGACAGCTTGACGAATGGAGTCGTGTCGTACGGGTACTCAACGACCAGCCCCTGCGGGAAGTACTTCGACAGCTCGTCGATCTTCTGGCGCACCGCCTTGGCCGTGGCCAGCGCGTTCGCGCCAGTGGCCAGCTGAATGCCAAAGCCCGCCGTGGGCTGACCGTTGTACTTGGTATCGAAATTATAGTTTTCACCCCCAAGCTCCACGCGCGCGACATCCTTCAACCGCACGCGTGAACCGTCGGGGTTCACTTTTAATAAAATGTTGCCGAACTGCTCCGGCGTATTCAGCAGCGTGGCCTCCGTGATGGTTGCCTGCAACATCTGTCCGGGCTTCGCAGGCGTGCCGCCAAGCTGGCCGCCGGCGACCTGCACGTTTTGCGTCAGCAACGCCTGCTGTACGTCGATCGGCGTCAGGCTATAGTTCGTCAACTTGGTCGGATCGAGCCAGATGCGCATTGCATATTGCGAACCGAACAGCGTGACCGTGCCAACACCATCGATCCGACTGATCGGATCCTGCACTTTCGAGGCAACATAGTTTGCGAGGTCGTACTTCGACATGCTGCCGTCTTTCGACACGAACGCCATGACCAGCAAAAAACTGCTGCTCGACTTCGTCACCTTTGTGCCGAGTTGCTGCACCACTTGCGGCAGCAGTAGCGTAGCCAGCTGCAGCTTGTTTTGCACCTGGACCTGTGCAATGTCCGGATCCGTGCCCGGCGCGAACGTAAGCGTGATCGTCGCGCTCCCGGAGTCGTCGCTGGTGGATGACAGATACAGCAAGTGATCCAGCCCGCTCATTTGCTGCTCGATGACCTGCGTGACGGTATTCTCAACCGTTTTCGCGGATGCGCCCGGATAGTTCGCGCTAACCTGAATCGCCGGCGGCGCAATCGTTGGATACTGTGCGACGGGCAACTGGAAGATCGACACGACGCCCGCCAGCATTAGGATGATCGCGATTACCCAGGCAAAGATCGGACGATCAATGAAGAATTTGGCCATGAAGCGATGCTCCTCGGATTATTGCGCGGCGCTTGCATCGGCCGGCGCACTCGCGGCAGCCTGGCTGGCCCCGCGGGGCGCGGCGGGCTGCACGCCAGATGCGGCCGGCGCCCCGCCGGGCGACGGGCTCGCCGTCATTTCGGGCGGCAGTTGCGCGGGCACCGGCTTGACGGTTGCCCCCGGGCGCACTTTCTCGGTGCCCTGCACGATGACGCGTTCACCCGGGTTCAGGCCGCTCTCGACAATCCAGTTCGCGCCATGGGTTCGGCTGGTAACCAACTGGCGCAGCGCGACCTTGTTGTCTGGGCCGACCACCAGCGCGGTCGGCATGCCTTTCTGGTCGCGCGTGATACCGACCTGCGGCACGACAATTGCCCGCTCGTTCACCCCCTCGACGATGCGCGCGCGCACAAACATACCGGGCAGCAGCACGCGATCCGGGTTTGGAAACAATGCCCGCAGGATGACCGAGCCGGTGGACTGATCGACCGTCACGTCAGCAAACTGCAGCTTGCCCTCGATCGGATAAAACGTGCCGTCCTCAAGCATCAGCTGCACTTTCGCGCTGTTCGAGCCCTGGGTGCGCAAGCGCCCCTGCTGGATCTCGCGCCGCAATCGCAAACCATCCGCACTTGATTGAGTCAGATCGACATACATCGGATCGAGTTGCTGCACGGTGCTCATCAGCGTGGCCTGGTTCGCCTGCACGTATGCGCCCGGCGTGACAACGGACAGACCGATGCGGCCATTAATCGGTGATACCACGTCGGTATAGCCCAGATTGATGGCAGCTGTCTGCACTGACGCCTTGCCGGCCGCGACATCCGCCTCGGCCTGCCGCTCGGCGGCCACGGCATTGTCGTAGTCCTGCTTGCTGATCGCGTTCGAGGCGACCAGCACCTCGAAGCGCTCCGCCTGAGCACGGGTCGATGCGAGATTGGCTTGCGCCTTGGCGAGCGACGCCTTCGCGCTGGCGAGCGCGGCCTCGTACGGCGCCGGGTCGATCTTGTACAGCCGCTGGCCGGTCTTGACCTCGCTACCCTCGGTGAATTCGCGGCGCTGCACGATGCCGTCCACGCGCGCGCGCACCTGCGCAACGAGGTACGCGCTGGTGCGCCCGGGCAAATCGGTAATCACCGGCACCGGCTTGGGCTCCACCGTCACCACGCCGACTTCGGGTACTTGCGCCGGTGGAGCGGCTGGCTTCTTGCCGCACCCGGCAAGCACGAAAGCTGCGGCTACCGCGGCCGCCGCGGTAGCGGGGAAAAAACGTACTCGAACCCAATCGACGCGCATGGAACGCACCTCTGTATCTGACTGTGGCTAAGAATTGGAAGGACCCCGCGCCTAGAACTGCCGGGGCGCGTCTGCCGACGCCTGATCACAGGCCGTGCGCAAATACTGCGGCGCCCGGAACCAAAATGCACCGCCTAGGTTGCATATGGCGGGAGCACGCGGTGAGCTTCACTTTATCCGCGCGCGCCGGTCAGCAACCGTACCCGGCGTGTCGTGCAATCGGGGAGGAAAACGCCGGTTGGCCTGACGATCAACGAGTGCTATTGTATATACATTCATTGCTGAATGTATATTACCGTACACTTCTAAAGTCATTCATTGCACACCGCCCCACATTGTGTGCAATTCATCCGGGCCGCTGGTGCCGGCCCTGCAATTTGCGCAACAGCGCTTGCGCAACAACGAGACCATGAGAAGGACCAAGGAAGCAGCGCTTGAGACGCGCAACCACATTCTTGACGCGGCCGAAATAGTATTTTTTGAACGGGGTGTGGCGCGCACGTCACTTGCGCATGTCGCCGTGGCCGCCGGATTGACGCGCGGCGCGATCTACTGGCACTTCAAAAACAAGGCCGACCTGTTCACCGCGATGGTCGATCGGGTCACGCTGCCAATGGAAACACTGGTCGAGGCCACCATCGACTCGCGCGAACAGGATCCGCTTGGCAGGCTACGCGACGTATTCGTGTTCTGCTTGCGCGATGCCGCACAAAATCCCCGCAGCCGGCGGGTTTTCGAGATCCTGTTCACGAAATGCGAATACACCGAGGATATGGGCCCCGTGCTGGAGCGTCACCGTAACGCGACCCGCGATGGCCGCGCGCGGCTGGAGGTCGGGCTGCGCAATGCGATGGCCAAGGGCCAATTGTCCGCCGAGTTGGATCCGCGGCGCGGCGCCCAGTTGCTGCATGCGTTCTTCGGCGGCATCCTGCGCGATTGGTTGCTTGACCATACGTCGATCGCGCTGGCACAAGAAGCGGAGCGTATCGCAGACAGTGGTTTCGCGATGCTGCACAGCCCGGCGACACTCACCGCCCCCCGCTTGAGGCGCTGACCGGCTCATCGGCACCGAGCTGCCACTTGGGCGCGGCAGGCGTCGCGTTCGGTGGCCGTCACGATGTCTGCTCAATCTGATCGACCCGATCCGGGTAAAACGCAATATAGCCAGCGATGGAGACAAGCGCATCGAACGGTTCTTCGTAGCTCCACGCCGCGTTCTCGACGATGCCGTCCTCGGTTCTCAGATGAAAATAGCTTGCGTCGCCCTTGTGCGGGCAATGGGTACGATGCGCCGATCGTGTCAGCCGCGCCATGTTCACGTCCGCGCGCGGCAGGTATTGGACCGGCGCCAGGCCGGTCTCGTGAAGCGTCAGCGCGTGCAGCGTATCCGCATAAGTGACACCTTGCTGGATGACGCGAACGCGGTGCGGATTACTGACGATGGTAATCGGGTGTTCGTCTGACGATGCATACATCCGAACCTCCGTTAAAAAGCCACGGCAACACAGTCGCAGCCGTGGCACCTATTCTCGGCAAAATGACGCTGCCGCACCTCGTGCGTCGCGCCGGCGAAACGCGCCGCGCTTACGGCTGCGACCAGCGGAACGCAAGCGTCGCGTGGCGTTCCAGCTTAATCGACTTAGTCTGTGCCGTGTCCTCGTACTGCGCGCGTACCGTGTAGCGTCCAGGCGCGAGCTTGACCAGCATGTACGGACCCTGCGAGATCGTATCGAGCACGCTCTGGCCGCCCGCCCGCGTGATGGTCACCTGCACGTCGGCCAGGTATTCGTTGCGCGAGCCGGTGAATCGCAACGCGAGCGGCCAATGTGGCATCTCGCGGCGCAACGCCTGCGACTCGTCCAACCCGATGCCGCCCGACGTATAGCTGACCTCGCCCTGCGTGCTGACCGGCGGCACGCCGTTGCTGTCCTGCGCGTGGACCCGCGTGGCAAAGCCGGTGACGCCGAGCAAGCTGGCCGCCAGCACGGCAAGCCCCCTTTGATGGCGGTTTTTCATCGTGTCACTCCTTTCCTTGGCTGGTTTAAGGACGGCGGATCCGCGGCGCGCCGCGCACACGGACCTCCCCTACTGTACCGACCCGATCAACGGCATACGGTTCCAGCGAACCACGCGGCCAGTAAACTTTGTTACACCGGCGTTTTTCATGGGCCGTCACATCGGGGCCGAGAGGCTTCGCGCGTGCCACCCGGGTGCCGCGTAAAGGTAACGCTGACGCGCAATCCGCATCCGCCCGGCCCGTCGTCCAACTGCAATGACGCACCGTGCTGCTGCACGACCCCACGCACGATGGCCAGGCCCAACCCGCTGCCGCAGATCTGTGCGAGCGACTCATCGCGTGCCGGCATCCGATAGAACCGATCGAACACGCGCGCGCGCTCCGCTGCCGGAATGCCGGGCCCGGTGTCAACGATCTGCACGCGCGGCCGGCCAGCGCCGTCGACATCGGTCGACACGTCGACGCGCCCGCCCCTTGGCGTGTACTTGACCGCGTTGTCAACCAAGTTGCCGATCATCATGCGCAACGCGTCGGGGTCGCCGAACACAGTCGCGTCCGCGGCCCCATCCATGCCCAGATCCACGCCGCGTTGCGCGGCAAGCGTCGTATACGCGCGCACGCTGTCCTCGACCACTGCACGCAACGACACGGGTGCCCCTGCGCTGGCGCAGTCCGCGCCGGGCTCGGCACGCGCGAGCGCCAGCAATTGCTCGACCAGCCGCGTCGCGCGCTCGACCCCGTGCTTCAGGTCCGCCGTCGCCTCGCGCCGCGCCGCGTCGTCCCGCGCACGCTCCAGCAATTGCACCTGGATCTGCAACGCGGCCAGCGGCGTGCGTAACTCATGCGCGGCATCGGCGACAAACGCGCGCTGCGTATCCAGCGCATGTGCCAGCCGCTCGAGCAATCCGTTGAGCGCGCGCACCAGTGGCTGCACCTCGTTGGGCAGCCGCTGGTCCGGCAACGGGTCGAGCGCGTCCGGCTGCCGCGTGTCCAACGCAAGCGCCACGCGGCGCAATGGCTTCAGCCCGCGACCGATGACCAGCCAGACGGCCACGCCCAGCAGCGGCAACAGCATCAGCGAAGGCCACAGCGTACGCAGCGCCACTTCCGCCGCCAGCCGGCTGCGCACGCTCATCGGCTGAGCGAGTTGCACGACATTGTCGCCCACCACCGCGCTGTAGACCCGCCAGTCGCCACCGGACGTGTGTTCGGTCGAAAAACCCAGCCTGGCGCGCGGCGCGAGGGGCGCGCGCGGGTGCGAATAGTACAGTTGCACGCCCTCGCGGCTCCAGATCTGGATCACAACACCGCCGCTTTCCGGATCGCCCGCGCCGAACGCGGAACTGAACGGCTCCGATGGCAACGCCGCGGCAGTTTGCTGCAATTGAAAGTCAAACAGCTCATTGGCTTCGGCCCGGGCCTGCCGAAAGGTGAGCCAGCCTGCCAGGCCGAAGCCCGCCAGCAGCACCGCAATCAGCGAGATCAGCAGTTGTCGGCGAATTGAATTCATCGGCCCGCGTCACGCCTTCGGCATCATGTAGCCCAGCCCGCGCACGGTGCGGATCAGTTCCGCGCCAAGCTTCTTGCGCAGCGAATGGATATAGACTTCGACCGTATTGCTGCCAATCTCCTCGCCCCAGCCATAGATCTTTTCCTCAAGCTGACTCTTGGAGAGCACCGCGCCAGGCCGCGCGAGCAGCGCCTCGAGCAACCCATACTCGCGCGCGGACAATGCAACGGGCACACCCTCGAGCGTGACCTCGCGCGCGGCCGGATCCAACGTCAAGCCGCGGTGTCGGATCACTGTCTCGGCCCGACCGGCCTGGCGGCGCACCAGGGCCCGCATGCGGGCGCCAAGCTCGTCCAGATCGAACGGCTTGACCAGGTAGTCGTCCGCGCCCGCGTCGAGCCCCTTGACGCGATCGGCCACCGCATCACGGGCGGTCACGATCAGCACTGGGAACACATGTTTTTTGGCACGCACCGTCTTGAGCACGTCCAGGCCATCGCGCTGAGGCAATCCGAGGTCGAGCAGCATCAGATCGTACGGCTCGCCGTCAGCGGCCAGGATCGCCGCGGCGCCGTCCTGGACCCAATCCACTGCCCAGCCGTCCGCGCGCAGCGCCTTGCGCACACCTTCGGCGATCATCGAGTCGTCTTCGACGAGTAAAACACGCATAGTGCCGACCGTTCGTTCATCTACAAATGAGCCATGCGCACATTCTATCCTTGTCGCCACACCGATCCGGCGTATCGCCTCCCCGTGTCGAATCGCCCCATGTCGAATTTTTGTATCGTGGAGCCGCCGGCCTGTCCTATTGTCACTACAATGAGCGCTTTGCGCGCAACTGGCCACCATATCGGCGTCAGCGCGTTTTGATCGCTCGCGCTTCTCTATGCTTCCGCATCCGCTCGCTTTCTTTGGTCGCTTCACCCGCCCCGGCTTCGGCTGCCCATTCCTGTTCGCTGTCCGATTGCACCGCCATAACGTCGATGTCCGCCAGGGCGCTGCGTGCGTCACGACCCTCCCGCGGCAAACGGACGGTGCGGCACAGCGGTCGCGCCGCCGGTGGCTGGCCGTGATGCTCGCGTGTGCGGCATGGGTTGCACTGCCAAGCGTGCCCACGCCGGCCTTTGCCGACGCGAAGCCCCAGGCCAAGCAATGGCGGGCCAAGAGCAAGGTAAGTCGCAAGGTAAATCGCAACGCGGCAGCCAACGCTTCGTGCGCCAAGACTCGCACGAAACGCTACAAAGGCAAGACTGCGGGCCGCGCGGCCAACGTAGCGTCCGGCCCGCTGCCCGCGCCGGTAATGGCCGGTCTTGCGCGTGCGCGGGTGCCGCTCTCGTCGGTCAGCGTCGTCGTGCAGCGCGTGGGCGACACGCGGCCGTTGCTCGCGTGGAATGCGAGCAAGGCTATGCTGCCCGCATCGACGATGAAACTGGTGACCACCTACGCCGGCCTGTCGATCCTCGGCCCGGATTATCGGTGGCGCACGAGCGCGTACCGGGACGGCAGCATCGACGCCTCCGGCGTACTGCACGGCAACCTGTATATCCAGGGCACAGGCGATCCGAAGCTCGTGCCGGAGGAATTGCTCGACCTGGTGAACAAGATCCGCAAGCAAGGCATCATCGCGCTAAACGGCAACCTGGTCCTGGACAAGCGATGGTTTGACGCATCCACACGCGACCTGCCTGCGTTCGACGAGAACACCACCTCACCGTACAACGTCGGCCCGGATCCGCTGCTGTATGCGTTCAAGTCGTTGTCCTTTACGCTGAATCCGTCGCCAAGCGGCGACGTAGCCATCGACGTAAAGCCTGCGCTCGCGCAACTGAAGATCGTCAACCAGTTGCGCGAGACGCGCGGCGCGTGCACCGGCGTGTTGCAAAGCGTGACCCCGACCATCAAGCCGACGCCGCAAGGCATCGTGCAGGCAGTGTTCAGCGGCGGCTATCCGAGGCGCTGTGGCGAGCGTACCGTCAACATGGCCGCACTGGATCACTCGAGCTTTTTTGCCGGTGGTTTCCTAGCACTGTGGAAGCAGACCGGAGGCACCTTCACCGGCACGGTGCGCGAAGGTGCAACGCCGCCCAACGCCCACCCAGTGGCCACCCATCGCGGGATAGTGCTATCGACGATCGTGAACGACATCAACAAGTTGTCGAACAACACGATGGCGCGCAATCTATTCCTGTCGATCGGCGCAGTCGGAGCGCGCCCGATTGCGTCGCACCTGCCCGTCACGCTCGCCCCGCCGGTGCCGTCCACGCCCGCGCGCAGCGCACAGGTCATCCGCGACTTTCTGGCCAAGAGCGGGCTGGCCATGCCCGAGTTGAAACTGGACAATGGCTCCGGCCTGTCGCGCAACGAGCACGTCAGCGCGGCGTCGATGGCTAAACTGCTGGTGGCGGCCAACGCCAGCCCTGTCGCGCAGGCTTTCGTCGCGTCGTTGCCCATTGCCGGCGTGGACGGCACGATGCGTCACCGGCTCACCGGGGCACCGGTGGGCGGCAATGCACGGATCAAAACGGGCACATTGCGCGGCGTGCGCGCGATTGCCGGCTATGTCGCCGCGGCGAACGGCGAAAGCTACGTGGTTGTGAGCTTGATCAACGATCCACGCGCCGCCGCCGCGCGGCAGGCACACGATGCCCTGCTCGAATGGGTATACCACCGCGCCCGATAACGCTCGTCAGCCGACACCGCGTTTCAAGCATCCGGAAAAACCCTGACGGCACACGAAGTGCGGCGTGTCTTATTGAGTAAAGCCTCTAGCCGATAGACATAAACATCGATCAAAGTCGGTGTACCCTTAACCCGTTCTTGCCGTGGCCCGCTCAGACGGCTTCAGCGAGACGGAACGCCGGTGCACCCACGCCTGGCACAACAATGACAATGCATGAGCGGCACCCTGCCGCTCGAGACGCATATCGGAGGACGCGGATGCGGTTCGACGCCATTTGGCTGCTGCCGGCGCCCGGGCAACGTTTCGTTATCCGTATCGATTCAGTCCACCGCGATGTCAGCTCGGCAAGCGCGCGACGTGTGGCGTGCGGCCGCTCACGACCTATCTGGCCTGATGGCCCGGCCCACCCGTACGAGGAGACACAATGAAGAATCAGCAGAACACGTGGCAGCGCTTCGTGCGCACAACAGTCGCATGTTCCACATTCGCGCTGCTCGCCGCATGCGGCGGTGGCACCAGCGGCGACTCATCGACGCAGATTCCAGCGGGAAACATCCGGCTGCAAGTGGTCACGTTCGGCGACAGCCTATCCGATGCTGGCACCTATGCGGTTACCAGCACGAGCACCACCGGCCCGCTCGCGTTGGGCGGCGGCCGCTTCACGACAAATCCCGGGCAGGTGTGGACGCAGAATGTCGCGCAATACTACGGCGATACGCTCACGCCGGCGTTTAAGGGAGGCTTCGGCGTGCCGCTGAGCGCGGCGGGCGGCTTGGATTACGCGCAAGGCGCGGCCACGGTCAATACCAGTGGCTCGACCACCGGCGTTGGCATGACGGCCGAGCCCGTCACCTGGCAGGTTAGCGCCTACCTGCAGACGCACGGCAGCTTCAACAGCAACCAATTGGTGCTCATCGAGGCCGGGGCCAACGATGTACTGGGCAACGCGCAAGCGTTGGCGGCCGGCCAAATCACGCAAGCCGTGGCGAGACAGAACATCACGACGGCGGCCATCGCGCTCGCCCACGTAGTCGGCCAGATCCTGCAGGCCGGCGCAACCAAGGTGGTCGTCGCGAATCTGCCCAACATCGGCATGACGCCGCTTGGTGTGTCCAGCGCCGATGGCGGCACCGGGCTCACGCAACTGTCGGCCGGCTTCAACACCGCGCTGAAGGCAGCGCTCACGCAAGGCGGCATCGACCAGAAGGTCATCCAACTGGACGTGTTCTCGTGGATCACCAACCTGGCGGCCCACTACCAGGCCAATGGGTTCAAGGTCGGCGCCACCGGTACCGCATGCAATTTGACCAAAATGGTCACGTCGGCACAACAGGCCGGCGTACCCAATCCGGCCTCGTATGGCACGTCGCTACTGTGCGCGCCGGACAGCTACACCGAGCAGAACGCGGACCAGACTTATATGTTCGCCGACCAGATCCACCCAACGACCCGCACGCACCAGTTGTTCGCGCAATTCGTGCAACAGCAGATCGCGGCGCACGGCATCGGCAAGTAATTGCCCGGTAACGCGCGCAAGCCACGCGTGGACAGCGATGGGGCGCCCGACCGGGCCACCCTGGTCCGATCGCGTCAGACGCCGGCTTCGAACGCCGCCGCCGCGCGCCGCAGCCGGTCGTTGACCGCTGCCCACTCGGCGGTAGCTGGCAATGGCTCGATGAAGATACGCAGCACGTTCGCGCCGTCCAACTCGCGCAACATCCGGTAGAGTTCACGCGCATACACGTGCGGATCCTCGGGTGCGGCGACGAACTGTAAGTTGGGCCGTGCACACAACGCCTTGGCCTGTGGCAGGTCGGCGCGCGCAATGACCGCCAGTCGTTCATGCGGCGCATGGGCGGCGACCTCGCACAGGATTGCCTCGAGCGGCAGCAACGCGAGCGGCGTGCGCGGTGCATAGTGCGCCTTCAGCGTGCCGGAGGCGCGCGGCACCGTGGCATCGCTACCGTCGGGCAGCCGCGGCTCCGCGCCGAGCACGTCGGCGATCTGCTGCGGAGTGATTCGCCCAGGGCGCAGCAGCGCCGGAAAGCCACGCGACAGGTCGATGATCGTCGACTCGATGCCGACATCGCATGCGCCACCATCCAATACGTGCACGCTGTCGCCAAACTCATCGCGCACATGCTGCGCGGTCGTCGGGCTCACATGGCCGAACTTATTCGCGGACGGCGCGGCCACACCGCCGTGGCCGTGCTGCAAGTCGGAGAACGCACGCAGCAACGCCTGCGCCACCGGATGCGACGGACATCGCAGCCCGATCGAGTCCTGCCCGCCGCTCACCGCGTCCGGGATTGCGTCGGCCCGTTTCAGGATCAACGTCAATGGCCCAGGCCAAAACGCATCGATTAAGCGGCGCGCCTCCGAACCCAGCGTCCGGACCCAGCCACCGGGATCGTCACCTGGCGCCAAATGGACAATGACGGGATGGGTCGCGGGCCGGCCCTTGGCTGCGTAAATGCGCGCCACGGCCTGTGGATTGCGGGCATCCGCGCCCAACCCGTACACCGTCTCGGTCGGGAACGCAACCAGTTCGCCGGCGTCCAGGCGGCGCGCGGCAGCATCGATTGCGGCCGGCGCCGGCCACCCGAGCATCGGCGCGTCGCTGTTGGCAGACATCGGCGTTGGCGCGCCACGCCCGTCGTTGCGTTGCCGGGTGCCGCTCATTCGAGTGGAATATGCAAAAGGCGCGCGCAATCGCGCGCGGCCGCCCGAGCTTCGTCCAGCGTCGGCGCAGTCAGTGTCAGATGGCCCATCTTGCGCCCGACGCGGGCTTCTTCCTTCGCGTACAGGTGCAGGTGCGCACCCGGCATCGCGGCAACCTCGTGCCATGGCGGCACGCGCGGCGTCTTGTCTGCAAACCACACATCGCCAAGCAAATTCAGCATGACCGCGGGCGAATGCTGACGCGGGCAGCCCAGCGGCATGCCAGTCATCGCGCGCACCTGCTGCTCAAACTGGTTCGACACGCACGCGTCAATCGTATAGTGGCCGGAATTGTGCGGCCGGGGCGCCATTTCGTTGGCCACCAGCGAGCCGTCCTTCAGCACGAAGAACTCCACGCACAGCACGCCGACATAGTCCAGTTGTGCCGCGATCGACAGCGCCGCAGCCTGCGCCCGCTCGATAAGCGCCGCATCCGCAACCGGCGCCGGCGAGATCGTCTGCGACAGAATGCCGTGAAGATGGATATTTTGTGCGACCGGAAACACCGCCGTCGTGCGCTCCGCGCCACGCGCGACGATGACCGAAATCTCGTACGCGAGCGGCAGCCGCTGCTCGAGTACGCACGCGACGCCGCCCAGCGACGCATGCGCGACGCGTACCTCGTCTGGATTGCACACGCTCATTTGCCCCTTGCCATCGTAGCCGAGACGCGCGGTCTTCAGGATCCCCGGCAGCACCGCCGCCAGGGCCTCATCGGACAGGGCCTGCAGCGCGGCCGGGGATTCGATCACCACGTGGGGCGCGACCGGTACGCCGGACTGCTCGATCCAGCGCTTTTCGGCGATACGGTCCTGCGCGATGGCGACGCACTGCGCGGACGGGCTCACGCAGGTAGTGCGCGCCAGCCAGTCCAGGCTAGCGGCTGGCACATTCTCAAACTCGGTCGACACCGCCGCGCACAGCCGCGCCATTTCAGCGAGCGCCTCGCGATCGTCATACGCGGCGCAAAGATGGCGATCCGCAACGCCGGCCGCCGGACAGGTGATCTCCGGATCCAGCACGGCGACACGGTAGCCCATCGCCTGCGCGGCAAAACAGAACATCCGGCCGAGCTGGCCACCGCCGACCATGCCCAGCCACGCGCCCGGCATGATGGGCGCGCGTGGATAGGCCGGCGCGCCGAATGTGGGCGAGCTGGCACGCGCCGTCGAGAATGAACCCGTGCCTACGGGTAAACGAGCATCTGTCATCTTGTCAGCATCATTAGGTCGGCGGCAGAGCCCCTGGACACACAATTCAATGCCGAAGGCCGCCACGCTGGCGCCTCGGCCCACGCGGCGCGTCAATCCACCGGCAACACCATCGCCCGCGCGGCATCGTTCTGACGCACACGGAACGCTGCGAGCCTGGACGCGAAGCCGTCCGCGTCGACCGGCGCGCCGGCACTGCCCGCGCTCGCAAGCAACGCCACGGCGAACAACGCGGCATTAGCCGCACCGGCCTCGCCGATCGCGAACGTCGCGACCGGCACGCCCTTGGGCATCTGCACGATCGAGTGCAACGAATCCACGCCCCGCAAGTACTTGCTGGCCACCGGCACGCCGAGCACCGGCACCGTTGTCTTGGCCGCGAGCATGCCGGGCAGGTGCGCGGCGCCGCCCGCGCCCGCAATGATCGCGCGCAGGCCGCGCGCGCGCGCGGCCTGCGCGTAATCGAACATTTCATCCGGCATCCGGTGCGCGGATACGACGCGTGCCTCGTAGGACACGCCAAACTCGCGCAGGATCGCCACGGCGTGCTGCATCGTGTCCCAGTCCGATGAGGACCCCATGACCACGCCAACCAGCGGGTCCGAGCG
Organism: Mycetohabitans rhizoxinica HKI 454; assembly: GCF_000198775.1. NCBI lineage: Bacteria > Pseudomonadati > Pseudomonadota > Betaproteobacteria > Burkholderiales > Burkholderiaceae > Mycetohabitans > Mycetohabitans rhizoxinica. The sequence goes on from NC_014722.1 coordinate 2,329,675, forward strand.
ACTGTGCGCGCTGCCGGGCTGCACGGGTTGCTGTGCTTGCTGCTTGACTTCGTTCATCGCCGCGCCTCCGTTATTGATGCAGCGGCTGGCCCGTGAGCCGCTCGAGGGCTTCACGATACTTCGCCGCGGTCTTGTCGATCACCTCGCGCGGCAGCTTCGGCGCCGGCGGCGCCTTGTTCCACGGCTGCGCCTCCAGCCAGTCGCGCACGAACTGCTTGTCGAACGACGGCGGATGGGTGCCGACCCGGTATTGATCCGCAGGCCAGAACCGCGACGAGTCGGCGGTCAGCACTTCGTCCATCAGATACAGCTTGCCGTCGTCATCGAGCCCGAACTCGAACTTGGTGTCCGCGATGATGATCCCGCGCGTGGCCGCGTAGTGCGCAGCCGTCTTGTACAGCGAGATGCTGATGTCGCGAATGCGAGCGGCCAGCTCGGCGCCAATACGCTGCTCAACCTCGGCAAACGTAATGTTCTCGTCGTGATGGCCGATGTCCGCTTTCGCCGCCGGCGTGAAGATCGGCTCCGGCAGCCGTTGCGCATTTTGCAGGCCCGACGGCAGCACGACGCCGCACACCGAACCGCTAGCCTGATAGTCCTTCCAGCCACTGCCAGCGAGGTAGCCACGCACCACCGCCTCCACCAGGATCGGCTGCAGGCGCCGCACCACGACCGCGCGGCCGGCGACCTGCGGCACCTCATCGGGCGCGACGACACTTTCCGGCGCCACGCCGGTCAAGTGGTTCGGCACCATGTGCGCAAGCTTGTCGAACCAGAAATTGGCCATTTGGTTCAGCACACGCCCCTTGTCCGGAATCGGCTCGCCCAGGATCACGTCGAACGCCGACAGGCGATCGGTCGTCACAATCAGCAATTTGTCGTCGCCGACCGCATAATTGTCGCGAACCTTGCCGCGGCCCAGCAGCGGCAGCGACTTCAGCGTGGATTCATAGAGCACAGAGGGCATCGTCGGGTCCCAGAAAGTGGAAAAGCCGTTCCACGGCAATGCGGGAACGGCGTGTATTGTAAACCGAGCGCAGCATGGCGCCGCGTCGCGCAACCGGCAACACGCACCGGCCCAGTTGGCGGCGAATCAGCGCACCACTTGCTTGAGCGCGCCCGACTTGTATTGCTCAGCGATCTTGTCCAGCGACAATGGCTTGATCTTGCTGGCCTGCCCTTCGCAGCCGAACTGCCGATAGCGCGCCAGGCACACCTTTTTGGCTGCTTCGCGCGCCGGCTTCAGGTAGTCGCGCGGGTCGAACTTGCTCGGGTTCTCGACGAAATAGCGGCGGATCGCACCGGTGATCGCTAGTCGCAGGTCCGTATCAATATTGATCTTGCGCACACCGTGCTTGATGCCTTCCTGGATTTCCTCGACCGGCACACCATACGTTTCCTTCATGTCGCCACCGAACTCGCGGATTTCCGCCAGCAGCTCCTGCGGCACCGACGACGAGCCGTGCATCACCAAGTGCGTGTTCGGAATCCGCGCATGGATTTCCTTGATCCGGTCGATGGCCAGAATGTCGCCGGTCGGCTTCTTCGTGAACTTGTAAGCGCCATGGGACGTACCGATCGCGATGGCCAGCGCATCGCACTGCGTCGCGCGTACGAAGTCGGCCGCCTGCTCGACGTCGGTGAGCAGTTGCTCGCGCGTCATCGTCCCTTCCGCACCGTGACCGTCCTCCTTGTCGCCCTTCATCGTCTCGAGCGAACCGAGCACGCCAAGCTCGGCCTCGACCGTCACGCCGATCGCATGCGAGAACTCGACCACTTGTCGCGACACCTCGACGTTGTACTCGTAACTAGCGACCGTCTTGCCGTCGGCCTGCAGCGAACCGTCCATCATCACGCTGGTAAAGCCACTGCGAATCGCCGCCATGCAAACCGCCGGCGATTGCCCGTGGTCCTGGTGCATCACGATCGGCAGATGCGGATAAGACTCGACCGCCGCCTCGATCAGATGACGCAGGAACGCTTCACCCGCATATTTGCGCGCACCCGCCGACGCCTGCATGATCACCGGCGCATTCGCCTCGTGCGCGGCCGCCATGATCGCCTGCACCTGCTCGAGATTGTTGACGTTGAACGCCGGCAATCCGTAGCCGTTTTCAGCCGCGTGATCCAACAGTTGACGCATCGATACGAGAGGCATGTTTCACTCCTTCAATGAGAATTCTTCCCGGCATTGGCCGCGCTACCGTGGGCCGCGCGCATCCATATTGTGCCGTGCGCCGCGCGCTGCCTCGATCGGGCGCTGTCGCGTCGGTCATCGGCCATTATTGTACGTTGACTGGGACGCGCCCAGCGGCGAAAACCTCAGACGATGTCGCCCACCTTGACGATCTTCAGCGTATTGGTCCCACCCGCCTGTCCCATCGGCTCGCCCACGGTCAACACAACCATGTCGCCGCGCACCGCGTAGCCGTTCTTTACCAGCACCTCGAGCGCCTGCTGTAGCGCCGTATCGCGGTCCAGGCTCGATTCCAGATGCAGCGGCACCACATTGCGGTACAGCGCCATCATCCGCTCGCTGGCCACGCGCGGCGTCAACGCATAAATCGGCACATGCAGCCAATGCCGACTCATCCATAACGCGGTCGCGCCCGACTCGGTCAGCGCAATAATCGCCTTGGCGCCGAGGTGGAACGCAGTGAACAGCGCTCCCATCGCGATCGACTGGTCGATGCGGGTGAACGTGCGATCCAGGAAATCCTTGTCCAACTCGACGTGCTCGGACTTTTCCGCCTCCACGCAGATAGCCGCCATCGTCTCGATGGTCTCGACCGGATGCCGGCCGGCCGCGGTCTCCGCGGACAACATCACCGCATCGGTGCCGTCCAGCACCGCGTTGGCCACGTCCGAGACTTCCGCCCGCGTCGGCACCGGGTTCTGGATCATCGACTCCATCATCTGCGTGGCGGTGATCACGGTCTTGTTCGCCTCCCGCGCCATCCGGATCATGCGCTTTTGCAGCGCCGGCACCGCCGCATTACCGACCTCCACCGCCAAATCGCCGCGCGCCACCATGATGCCGTCCGATGCATCGAGGATCTCCTGCAATGCCGGGATCGCCTCGGCACGCTCGATTTTAGCGATCATCTTCGGCTTGTGACCGTACGGCGCGCCGGCGATGTTCGCGAGCTGCCGCGCCATCTCCATGTCCGTCGCATTTTTCGGGAACGACACGGCAACCAGATCCGCGCCGAGCGCCATAGCCGTACGGATATCCTCCATGTCCTTCGCCGTCAGTGCGGGGGCGGACAGACCGCCGCCCTGCCGGTTAATCCCTTTATTGTTCGACAATTCGCCGCCGACCTTCACGCTCGTGTGGATCTCCCCGCCGATCACCCGCTGCACGCTCAACACGATCAGGCCATCGTTGAGCAGCAAGATATCACCGGCCTTCAGATCGCGTGGCAGGTCCTTGTAGTCCAGGCCGACGCGCTCGTCGTTGCCCAGTTCGCACGCGGCGTCCAGCACGAACGGCGCGCCCGGCACGAGCGTCACGCGGCCGTTCTCGAACTTGCCGACGCGGATCTTCGGACCTTGCAGGTCCGCCATGATCGCCACTTCACGGCCCGCCTGCCGCGCAGCCTCCCGCACGAACTCAGCACGCTGGCGATGATCGTCGGCGGTGCCGTGCGAGAAATTCAGCCGCACAACATCCAGCCCCGCCGCGATCATCCGCGACAGGATGTCTGGCGAACTGGACGCGGGTCCGATGGTGGCGACAATCTTGGTAGCGCGATGCATGAGTCTCCTTGACTGAGTTAAAGCGCTGCATAAAGCGCTGCCGCAGAGGCGATGGCCCGGAGCGGATGCGACACCGACGCCACGCCGCAGCGCGCGGCTGGCCGGGCCAGGACAGCCGCGCCGCCATGTTGCGGCGTCGGCGGTAAGTGGCACAAGGTCGCGCGCCGCAACCCGTTTATGTGTCGGCGTTGCCGGCTTGCGCACGGCTTTGCAGCACCTGGACCGCGGGCAGCGTCTTGCCCTCGAGGAACTCGAGGAAGGCCCCCCCGCCGGTCGAGATATAACTGACCTTGTCATGAATACCGTACTTCGCAATCGCCGCGAGCGTATCGCCGCCGCCTGCGATGGAGAACGCCTCCGACTGCGCGATGGCCTGCGCGAGCGTCTTCGTGCCGTTGCCGAACTGATCGAACTCGAACACCCCGACAGGCCCGTTCCACACGATCGTGCCGGCCTTTTCCAGTTGCGCGGCCAGCGCGGCCGCGGTCTGCGCACCGATGTCCAGGATCATGTCGTCGTCAGCCACCTCGCTTGCCGCCTTGGTCTGCGCCTGGGCGCCCGGCGCAAACTCTTTCGCGGTCACCACGTCGGTCGGAATCGGCACCGACGCTCCGCGCGCGTTCGTCGCGTCGATGATCGCCTTGCTCTGGCCGACCAGATCCGCTTCGGCCAGCGATTTGCCGATCGGCAACCCGGCGGCTAGCATGAACGTGTTTGCGATGCCGCCGCCCACGATCAGTTGGTCGACCTTCTGGGCAAGCGACTCCAAGATTGTCAGCTTCGTCGACACCTTCGAGCCCGCCACGATCGCCACGAGCGGACGTTTCGGGTGGCCGAGCGCTTTGCCCAACGCATCGAGTTCCGCCGCGAGCAGCGGACCGGCGCACGCGATCTTCGCGTACTTCGCGATCCCGTGCGTGGTCGCCTCCGCGCGGTGCGCGGTGCCGAACGCGTCATTGACGTAGACGTCGCACAGCGCGGCCATCTTTTGCGCAAGCTCGTCCGAATTCTTCTTCTCGCCCGGGTTGACGCGGCAATTCTCGAGCAACACGACATCGCCGGGCGCCACGTTTACACCATGCTCGACCCAGTTGGCCACCAGCGGCACGTCGCGGCCGAGCAACTGGCCCAGGCGCTTAGCCACGGGTGCGAGAGAGTCTTGCGGCTTAAACTGCCCTTCGGTGGGGCGGCCCAGGTGCGAGGTCACCATCACCGCCGCGCCGGCATCAAGCGCCTGGCGGATCGCCGGGACCGACGCGCGGATGCGGGTGTCCTCGGTGATGTTGCCGGCATCGTCTTGTGGCACATTCAGGTCGGCACGGATGAACACGCGCTGGCCGCGGAGCTTTCCGTCCGCGATGAGGTCGGTCAAACGCAGAACTTGAGTCATGAGGTTGGCTTGACAAAGTTGAGGAAAGGGTAAAGCCGCGGCGCGGACGAGGTGACGCGCACGCCGCCGTCGCGTGATGCGCATCCGGTGAACCACCGGGCAAGCGGACGGCCCGGCCCGTGCAGCTCGCCGGGAACATGTCATTCTAGCGCATCGGATGGAGCGATCGAAGTATCAGAAGTTGCGGCAGGGCTGCCAAAAAGTACTGGATCACCGGCACGGAATCGTGGCATGCCGGTTCAGCCCTGGACTGACCCGGAGCGCGCACAGGATAGATGTTCAGCGCGGGATAGGCGTTCAGATAGGCGCTCATTAATCGCCGGCGGTGCCATCAACGGAGTACCACCCGCCCGGCCCGAGTGGGAACGGGGACCGATCAAGACCACCCTAACCGCAGCGCCGTGAACACCAACATCCCGACGACAATCGTCTGGACCATGCTCCGGCGCCACAGAAACCACAGCGTGCCGGCAACCGTGCCATACAATGCATGGTTGTCGAGCGCGAACGCTAGCCCTCGCGGCGTCATGGCGACATCCGGCACGACCACCGCAATCAGCGCCGCTGCAGGTGCATAACGCAATGCGCGCAGCACGCGCTCTGGCAACACGGTGCGCTCGCCGCCCAGCAGGAAAGCGGCGCGGGTCACGCCGGTGACGATCATCATGCCGACAATCGTGAGCCAAATCTCGGTCGAGTTCATTGCGACACCCTGCCGCCCTGTCCAGCGCGCCGCAATGCGCTCGCCGACCTGTTGCGCGCATAGGTGTCACTGGCGAGTCCCGCGAGCAGCGCGGCCAGGATCGCCAGCGGCAGCGACAGGCGGTATGGCATGTCAATGCTAACGAGTGCGACGATCGCCGCGATGACGACGGCCACCAGCGTCGAGCGGCCGACAATCGCCGACACCATGATCGGGATCAACGCGAGCGTACCCGCCAGGCTCAAGCCCCAGTCGTCTGGAAAAAGGCTAGCGAGCAGAATGCCGATGATCGAGGACGCCTGCCACATGATCCAGCTTGACGCCGCCATGCCCCAAAAAAACGCCTCCTTACCAGGCTCATACCCGGACTTGAAGCCGCGCGCCTGGAACAGCAGGTAGATCACGTCGCCGTTGAAATAGCCTAGCCACAGACGGCGCGGCATTGACAGGTACGAAAAATGGGGCGCCAGGCCGGCACTGAACACGATAAACCGCGTATTGATCATCGCCGCGGTCAGCAGCACAGTCCACATCGGCAGCTTCGCCGCGAGCAGCGGCAACACGGCCAGTTGCGAGGAGCCGGCATACACGAGCAGCGACATCCCGAGCGACTGCGGCACGGTCAGCACCGACTTGCTCATCGCGATGCCGGTCACCAGCCCCCAGGAGAACATTGCGGCAAAGGTCGGCGCACAGGTGCGCACGCCCTCGACAAAGGCGCGGCGGTCGACATCGGACAAACGCTGGAACATGGCAGCAACGATGAATTGAGTGGAGCGGGCTGGCGATCGGCGATTGCAGCGGCGACTCCCTCTAGGTAAGCACACGGATTATAAGACTGGCCCGGCCACGCATCCACCACCCATTGACGATCCGCTAACCGCTTTGTTGGACGCCGGCGGGCCACGGCACGCCACGCCACGAGAAACAGTGGCAGGTCACGGCAAGCGGTACGCCGTATGCGCGTCGGGACTCAAATTGGCGCTAAAATAACGTCCTTTGGCTGAGCCGTTGCGCGTTCCGTGCGGACGGCCAACGACAGACACTGCGAGGACAATCCCTATGTCAATGGCCGACCGCGATGGCAAGATTTGGATGGACGGCAAGCTGATCGACTGGCGCGACGCGAAGATCCATGTGCTGACGCACACGCTGCACTATGGAATGGGCGTATTCGAAGGGGTGCGTGCGTATCAGACTAGCGCAGGCCCCGCGATCTTCCGGTTGAAGGAGCATACGAGGCGCCTGTTCAACTCGGCAAAGATCTTCCAGATGGACGTGCCGTTCGACCAGGAAACGATCATCGCCGCGCAGCGCGACGTCGTGCGGGAAAACCAGCTCCAATCGTGCTACCTGCGCCCGATCATCTGGGTCGGCTCCGAGAAGCTCGGCGTGTCGGCGAAAGGCAACACGATCCATGTCGCGATCGCGGCATGGCCATGGGGGGCCTACCTCGGCGACGAAGGGCTGTCCAACGGCATTCGCGTGAAGACCTCGTCGTTCACGCGCCATCACGTCAACGTGTCGATGGTGCGCGCCAAGGCGTCGGGCTGGTACGTGAACTCGATCCTCGCCAACCAGGAGGCAGCCGCCGACGGCTACGACGAGGCGCTGCTGCTGGATGTGGACGGCTACGTGTCCGAGGGCTCCGGCGAGAACTTCTTCCTCGTCAACCACGGCAAGCTGTATACGCCGGACTTGTCGTCGTGCCTGGACGGCATCACGCGCGACACGATCATCACGCTGGCGAAAGACTTCGGCATCGAAGTCATCGAAAAGCGCATCACACGGGACGAGGTGTACACGGCGGACGAGGCGTTCTTCACCGGAACCGCGGCCGAAGTCACACCGATCCGCGAACTGGACAACCGCACGATCGGCGCCGGTCGCCGCGGACCGGTCACCGAAAAGCTCCAGTGCGCGTTCTTCGATATCGTGTCGGGAAAAAACAAACAGTACGCGCACTGGCTGACCCAGGTCTGAGCCTGCCTCTTTCGAACCCAAGATCGACCCTATGAGCGAATTGAAGGAAATGCCGCTGATCGAACTCAGCGCGAAGGACATCCCCGCCTATTGCCCGAACCCAGCGATGCCCCGCTGGAGCGCGCATCCGCGTGTTTTCATCGACGTCACGCACGGCGAGGCGCGCTGCCCTTACTGCGGCACGCGCTATAAACTGCGCGACGGCGAGGTGCTCAAGGGCCATTGAGCCCAGCGCCACGCACCGGCGCAGGCTGGTCGTGAAAGCTGTCGCACCACGGTGCGACGGCCTTCGCGCGCAGTGTCTCCGTGTTGCTTCCCCCGCAATCGACCCGCTTCCGGCGCCCCAGGCAAGCGCCGGCCGAAGCGCTTTTTGACTGGAATTTCTGACTCGATGCGCCGTGCGCTCATAATCGCGCCCAATTGGATTGGCGACGCGTTGATGGCTCAGCCATTGTTCGCGCTGATCAAGCGACTGCACCCGCGGATCGTCCTCGATGCCGTCGCGCCCGCGTGGGTGGCGCCGGTGCTCGCGCGGATGCCAGAGATCCGCGAGATCCATTCGACTGACCTCGGGCACGGCAAGCTGCAGCTATGGCAGCGCTGGCAATTGGCCAGCGACCTGCGTGACGCCGGCTATGACGCAGCCTACGTGTTACCAAACTCGCTGAAATCAGCACTGGTTCCGTGGCTTGCCGGCATCCCGCTGCGCATCGGCTATACCGGCGAGAGCCGCTATATGCTGCTGAACGTGCGGCATCCGAATCCGCCGCGAGGTGAGCGAGCGCCGATGGTGGCGCATTATGCGGCGCTCGCCTACGCACCGGGCGCCAAGCTGCCGGCCGACTTGCCGCCGCCGCGACTGGAGATCGACTTGAACGAGCCGGTGCGCGTGTCGCACCGGTTCAATCTCGACACGCGGGTGCCACTGATCGCGTTCTGCCCCGGTGCCGAATACGGGCCGGCCAAGCGCTGGCCGCCGGAGCACTTCGCGGCGCTGGCCCGGATGATCGGCCAGTCATTTCCGTACACGCAGATCGTCGCACTGGGTTCGCCCAAGGACAGCACGGTCGCTCAAGCCATCGCGGACCGCGCACCCAACGTGCGCAACCTGTGCGGCCAGACGTCGCTCAGCGAAGCCTGTGCCCTAATCACGCGCGCGAGCGCGGTGGTGACCAACGACTCCGGCTTGATGCATGTGGCCTCCGCATTGCGCCGACCGCTCGTCGCGCTCTATGGATCGACCGACCCGCGACATACCCCGCCCCTGTCCGAGCTGGCGAAGGTACAATGGCTGCATCTTGAGTGCAGCCCGTGCTTCGCGCGCGAGTGCCCGCTCGGTCATCTGAATTGCCTGCGCGAGTTGTCCGCCGAACAGGTATTCGGCGACCTGCGCGGGATGCTGATTGCCAACCGCTGAACTGTGCCGGGGCGCGCCGCACTTGCCGCGCAAAACGAGCGCCCCGCCAGGACCGAACCCATCGACGCGCCATGCCACGTTTCGCCCGCCTTTTCGACGCCGCCGCCGACGCGCTCAACGCGTACTACCAAGCTATTGCCGACGCGAACCTGGACCATGCGATGAGCCTGTGGATCGACGAGGAATTCGCCAGTTGCATCTGCGCGGACGGCGCACATATGCATGGCCTTGGCGAAATCCGCGACGGGCTGGCGAAGCAGTTTGAGGCGGCCCGCGTGACGATCGAGCCGGTCGACATCCGCGTCCACGACAGCCTGAGCACCGTGGTCTACGCGATCGCCGAGGCACACCGTCCGGCCGACCAGACCGAGCCCGCGACGATGGTGTTCTCGACCTATGTGCTCGTGCATGAGCGCGGTGAATGGCGAATCGCTCATATCCACGCGAGCCCGATGCCGGACAAGGCTGCCGGCCAGTTCGCCGCGAAGATGCGCCATGGACAGGGTTCGCTACACTGAGCGCTCGTCGGGGGCGGCCCACATCGATTTGATCTACCGGCCGCCCCGCTGGCTACCGAATGCCCATATCCAGACGATCGTGCCGGCGCTGCTCGCGCGCGCGCCACGAGTCGCCTACAGGCGCGAGCGATGGACCACGCCAGATGACGATTTCATCGAGCTAGATTGGCTCGATACCGCCGGACAGGCGCAAAATGCGCCGCTCGTCGTGCTGTTCCATGGCCTAGAGGGCAGTTCCGACAGCCATTACGCGCGCACGTTGATGGCGGCCGTCGCACTGCAAGGCTGGCGCGGCGTGGTCCCGCATTTTCGCAGCTGCAGCGGCCCGATCAATCTGGCGCCGCGTTTCTACCATCTGGGCGACAGCGCCGAAATGGACTGGATTCTGCGCCGCTTGCGCGACGCGCACGCGGGCCCGCTACTCGTTACCGGCGTGTCGCTGGGCGGCAACGTGCTGCTGCGCTGGCTCGGCGAACGGCGTGAGGACGCTGGCAGACGGGTTGATGCCGCGGCTGCCATCAGCGCGCCGCTGGACCCGAGCGTAGGCGGTGTCGCGCTGTCCAGTGGCTTCAACCTACTGTACACACGTAATTTCCTGCGCACGCTCAAGCGCAAGGCTATCATCAAGGCGCAACAATATCCCGGCCTATTCGACATCACCGCCACGCTGCAGGCGCGCAACTTCCGGGCGTTCGACGACATCGTCACCGCGCCGCTGCACGGCTTTCGCGACGTGGACGACTACTGGAAGCGTGCAGCGTCTAAGCCGCTGCTGCGCGAGATCACGGTGCCAACGCTGCTGCTCAACGCACGCAACGACCCATTTCTGCCCGCGCATGCGCTACCAGCAGCACGCGACGTGTCGGCGGCCGTCGAACTGGAGCAACCGGAATACGGCGGCCATGTCGGTTTCATGACGGGGCCATTCCCAGGACGCATCGAGTGGCTGGCACGGCGCGTGCTCGACTATTTCCACCCCTACGCTCGGTGACTCGCGATGGATGAAATCGTCAAGAAAGCACTAGCTAAATGGCCCGATGTCCCGCACTGCACCGGCTGGCTGCTGCTGGACAGGCGCGGCAACTGGCGCATGCGCGATGAAGCGGCGCAGGCGAACGGCGAACCAGGCACGCCGATCCGGCACTCGGCGCTGCTCGGCTTCATCAATCGCAACTACCAGAGCGACAAAGATGGTCAGTGGTACTTCCAGAATGGGCCACAGCGGGTCTACGTCGAACTGGCGTACACGCCTTATGTCGTCAGGATGTCCAAGAACGAGGATTTGTCTAAAGCGTTGCACGGCGACGTGCTGACGCTGCGCGACCATACCGGGGCACCGTTCGTGCCTTGCGCGTGTTACCTCGACGATGCCGGCGGCGTATTGTTCATCGATGATGGCGCACCGGCCCGGGTCGCAGTGCTACACGATCATGACCTGGCGCTCTTCTCCGAGCACATCGATTTCGATGAGGACGGGCAGCCGCATACGTTCGTCTGGCGCCCACATGTGCCGTTGCGAATCCAGCCCATCGACCGCGTCGATGTACCGGCGCGTTTTCATTTCGAGCCCAGCCCCGCCGCCGCGGTCGCAACAACGCGCCCTGCCGACCCCATAGCGTGAGCGTGCGGCAGGACGCCCGCCTGCCGACTCGCTACCCGCGAAGCTTGTCGTCGTCCCGCTCTTCCCGATAGCACTCCTCGAATTGCCGCAGCCGCGCGGTGATCGTCGACATGTCGTAGTATGACGCACCCCGCGTATCGCGCGCCTGCCTGAGTTGGCGGATCGCCGATGGCCACGCGCCGTCGAGCGCCAGCGTCTCTGCTTGCGCGCGGCGCTGCTGGACCGTGTCACCCAGCGCGGCGCTGGCTTGCGCCAAATAGCGCCACCATTCGCTGTACTGCGGCTCCGCGGCCGCCTGCGCCCGTGCCAACGCCTGAGCGTCGGCGTACCGGCGCGCGGCGATCATCGCCTGCAAATACGCGTCGATCGCCGCGTGCGAAGCCGGACTGCGGCGCCGCGCCCGTTCGGCGTCGCGCAGCGCATCGTCCAGCCGTCCAGCGCGGCGGGCGATTTCCGAGTCCAGTACGTCCAGGCTGACCGTGGACGACATGCCATCCGGCTGCGCCGATTGCACTGCGTCGAATGCCGCTCGCGCACGGCGCAACGAAGCCTGCGCGGACGCATAGTGGGCCTGCAGCATTTGCGCCAGCGCGATGCCATACCAGTTCGCCGCCACACTCGGCGCGCTCTGGCCATCGATCTGCGCCCGCAGGCGCTGCTCGATATCCGCAAGCTCGCTTGCCGACTTGTTTTGCAGCACCCGCGCGCGCGCCTGCACAAATACGTACTCCGGCGACTGCCGCGGCTGGCGATACGCTGCATGGCGAGCCCGGTCCGCCATGTCGGCGATCCGCTCCCCGGTCAGCGGGTGCGTTCGCGCGTAGGGCGGCACGCCGACATCTGCGACCGTGCCACGCTCCATGCGCTCGAAGAACGATGGCATTCCATACGGGTCGAAGCCCGCGCCTTCCAGCATCATGAAGCCGACGCGATCCGCCTCGCGCTCGGCGGTGCGCGAAAACCGCAACTGATTGTCAACGGCGAACGCCTGTCCGCCGATCGCCACCGCCGAGCCCAGATCCGCGCTGTGGGCCAGCACGCCAGCAAGCACACCAAACAACATGCCGGCGATCGCCGCATAGCTGTTGCGCTCGCTGATCATGATCATCCGCGCGATATGCCGTTGCAGCACGTGGCCCATCTCGTGGCCGACTACTGACGCCAGCTCCGATTCGGTACGTGTCGCGACGATCAAGCCCGTGTTCATCCCGATGAAGCCACCCGGCATCGAGAACGCATTGATCTGCGTGTCACGCACCGAGAACAGGTCGAAATCCGGCACGTAGCCACCGATGTAGCGCTCGCGGGCCGCGGCCGCGAGCCGTGAAGCGACTGAGTTCAAATAGTCCCGCACCAGCCAGTCGCCCAGGTAGTCGGGGTCATGCCGCACCTTGCGCATCACCCGCTCGCCAAGCTTGCGCTCAGCCTGCGGCGACAACGAACCGCCTGAGCCATCGCCAAGGCTGGGCAGCGAGTGCACGTGCGGCCCATAGGACGTACCTGTGAACCTCGACGTACCTGGGCGCTCGACGCCGCCCGCATTGCCGCGATACACGCCGAAGACGTCGCTTAGCGAATCGCAATAGCGCGAATCATATTGCCCAGCATCACGGTCCGCTGCGCTGACCACTGGATTGGCCGGCGTGCCGGTGGACACCCGCACGCCGGCCCGCACGGTGTCGGGCACGCCAGATGGCTGAGCGCTCGGCAGCCGCGGCCAAACCAGCGCAAAGATGACGGACAACGCAATAAGACGTTTGATCTGCRTGACTTGGTCAGGACGTTCTGGCACACGGCTGCGAAATGGCAGCACCCGTTCGGCCACCGCACCACCATGAATCCACGTAGGCCCGGGCGCCGCGGTGCTCGTGCGCGCGCGTGCCACTGTTATGATACCGGGATGCCTGCGGGCCTCGGTGAATCGCTATTGCACGCCGAGGCGCCGCGAACCGGACCAGCCTTCTGTGGATCGGCGAGCCGCCGCAAGCCGCATACCGCCGCTGTCCAGCAACGATACCGTGCCGTCACTATCATGTCAGAACTTACCCATTTCGATGCATCCGGCCAGGCGCAGATGGTCAACGTCGGCGACAAGGATGCAACCCGCCGTGTCGCGATTGCGCGTGGCGCAATCACGATGCGCGCGGAAACACTGACGCTCATCCGCGAAGGCCGCGCCACCAAGGGCGACGTGCTCGGCGTCGCGCGTATCGCGGCGATTCAAGGCGCCAAGCGCACATCCGACTTGATTCCGCTGTGCCACCCGCTCGCGCTGACCCGCGTGAGCGTCGACTTCACCCTAGACGAAACGCCAGCGGCCGTGCACTGCACCGTCCGCGTCGAGACGATCAGCCGCACCGGCGTCGAAATGGAAGCGCTCACGGCAGCGCAGATCGGCCTGCTGACCGTCTACGACATGTGCAAGGCCGTGGATCGCGGCATGACGATCACCGACGTGAAGCTGCTCGAGAAGCACGGCGGCAAGTCCGGGAGTTGGGTGGCGGGAGAATAGGCACAGCTGGGACGGCGAATCCCATCAAACGGGTCCCGCGCTAAGGCGGGACCGGCCATACCGATCATTCCCCACTGTCTTCGCCGTCCTCCGGCGGCGCCGCCGGCATGATCCCATAGCGGGCGACAAGCGCCTGCTTGAATGGCGCAAGCACACTGCCTGCATCGTCACACGCACGATACACTGCGGCAAGCTGCGCCGGCCAATCCTTCAACATGTCTGCAAACACCTTCAGCCGACGCATGGTCTGCAGCGCGCCATCGGTGTCGCCAGCGATCGCCTGCAGCACCGCATACCGCCGCACCACGGTTTCTCCAGGCAACAGAGCCATTGCCTGACGGTGCATCGCCAGCTTCTTGTCGAGGTCGGTCTTATCCAATGGCAACAATGTCGCGAAACCATATTCGCCCCATGCGGAAAATAGCACCGCCGGATCGGCCCGGTATTGCTCATAGGGATTCGAGCCGTAATACAGCACTTCCGAGCGCGCATAGTCGCGCTGGATCGGGTACAACGCGACGAGACCGGCCAATACCAGCGCGCCCTGCCCTCCCCGGGCGGCGGCGGGCGCCGCCCGCAGCGGCGAGGTTTCCAGCAGTCCAATCACGAACCACGCCGGCAGCAGGAAGAACATGTACTGCTGCGGATACTCGACCAGCGCGTGCATCAACAGGATGCCGATCAGCGCAACGCCGAATACCCGTTCGATCCGCTCACCACCGCGCAGAACGCGCACGAACCACAGCAGCAGCCCCACTACGGCGATCGCCAGTCCGAGTGCACCGGTCTTAGCCAGCAGGTCGATCACGATGTTATGGGAATTGTTCGCGATCTCAACGCTGCCGAGCTTGTCGACGAGTTCGTATTGAATGCGCGGAAATTCGCCCCAGCCAACGCCGAACCACGGGTGCATGTCGAACATCGCGAGCCCGTATTTCCAGAGCGCCAATCGCGGCGCAATCTGGCCAGCATCCTGGAATCGTTCGGCGGCGGACTGACCCAAATTCAGATTGAAAGACGCATTGGCCCAGCGCGTCGCGAGATTGACGGCGATGAAAATGACCAGCAGCAACACCGGCGTCATCCAGTCGCGCAGCGAACGCCAGGTGTCGTGGCGTTCACCATAAGAAGAGACGCGACTGCGACGCGCTTCAAACGCCATCCATGCCCCCGCTAGCACGATGACACCGGTTTGCAACCAGGGGCCGCGCGAAACCGTCAATGCCTGACCGGCTGTATAGACCACCGACAACACGATCCATACCGGGTAGCGTAACCGTCGCTGCTGAACCAGATACAGCGCCGCGGCCAGCGCAAACGCGATGTACGTCGCCAAATGGTTCGCCTGCGCCATGTTGCCGAACGGCCGCCGCCCTATCTGCACGTGGTAGCTGACCACGAAAGGCGCCACGCGGTTTTCCAAATGAAATAGTTGGACGAATTGACAAAACACTGCGAATACGCCACCTGCCAGCAGCGCGTACGCTATCACATTGAACGCGCGTTGCATCGAACCGAGGCAACTGATCCAGTACCCCGTCTGCGTCGCCATCAACGCGGCGAGCAGGAACCCGCCGCCGAGCAGGTTCATCGATGGCTGAACGGTATCGATGATGAACGGCTGCGCGAACAACAACGCGCCGAACAGCAGCGGCACGAGCGCCACCCGCGGCGCATCGATCGCCGCGCGCTCACCGGACGCAAACACCCACGCGAAAATCGATGCCCCGACCAGCAAGTACAACGCGAGCGCCGAGTACTCAGCGTAGAAGGTCGGGATCGGATACGTATGTAACGTGACCGCGTACGGCAGGATCCAGGCCAGGATAAGAAAGCCAAACGTGAGCAATCGCGACAACGATACGGGCATGGCAGGTTGGACTCGAGGAAACCGGCGCACTATACAAAAATTCCGCACCGCTGTGGCGATGCATTGGCTATTTAGCTGACTACAGCTGGCTCATCCTGTTGCGCACAATTTATCGGACCGCGTTCGATTCCCGAAGCGGCCCCTAGTAAGGAGCGCACCGATGACTGCATCGACCCGCCAGAAGCCCGACGATTCTGACCGCCCCGCGGTACGGGGACCAACACCGTCATGCGCGGCATTCACGCTAGTGGAGCTCATGATCGTACTGGCGATCGTTGGCGTCGTCGCGTCATTTGCGCTCCCAGCCTACCGCGACTATCTGACTCGCAGCCGGGTTGGCGAGGGCCTGTCGTTGGCCGCGCCAGCGCGGCTGGCCGTGGCAGAAAATGCCGTGGCGGGCGCGCAACGGCTTGGCAGCGGCTATGCACGACCGCCGGCGACGCGTAACGTGGAATCGATCGACATCGACGACAAAACGGGGGCCATCACGATCCACTATACCTCCCTAGTCGCCCCATCCGGCGAAAACACGCTCGTGCTGATGCCGTCGACATCCGACGATCTGGACGCATCCCATGCCCAAGTATCCATTAGCAGCAACCGCAGCGGCACAGGCACACTGACCTGGGAATGCTTCGCCGCAGGCAAGACCACTTCGTCGCTTCCGATTCCCGGGCCAGTGCCCGACCCAAGCCCGACGCTGCCGGCCCGTTTTGCGCCGCCGGAGTGCCGTGCGTGAGCCGCATCCAGGTTCGCATGTCGCGGCGCATCGGCACGCTGGGCGTGGCGACATCGCAGTGCCGCCATCGGTATGCTGGGCATGGTGGCATCGAAGGGCCGGTACCGGTGCACCGGACCTGCGAGCATCGTCATGCCGTGGACAAGTGTCAGCGTTGCGCGGTTGCCATTGGAGCTACGCCCATGAACGACACCGGCAGCGTCGTGATGGAGTGCCGGGCCGCGTTGGCTGCCGCGTCCCGTGTCCGCGCGTCAGCGAGCACGCACCGCCGTGCCATGCCGGCTACGGCGTTTCAGCCACCCGCCGGTCCCGATCACGGTCAGCGCACCGACGACGCTGGCGACGTAGTGATACGCTTGCATACCGTTGCCAAACAACCTCGCCACAAGGGGATCACCGATGACCAGGCCGCCGGCGATCCAGCCGAGCAACGCGGCACCGAGTGGGACGATCGCCGGGAAACGATCCAACAGCTTGAGCACCAGCGTGCTACCCCATACGATCAACGGCACACTCAACAGCAAGCCAAAGACCACCAGCCCCAGCCGATGCTCCAATGCAGCCGCATCGGCCGCGCCGGCTATCGCGATCACGTTGTCCAAGCTCATCACGAAATCGGCGACGATAATGGTGCGCACGGCCGCCCACAGCTTGTCCGCGGCCTTGACGCTGCCATGCGCATCCGACTGCGGCTGCATCAGCTTGATGCCAACCCACAGCAACAGCAGGCCGCCAAAAAGACACAGCCGGCCACCGCGTCGCGGTGGCCGGCTGTGCCGGTAGTAATGCGTGCGTGTCGGCGGCGCTTACAGCACCGACTTCAACAAGCGACCCATCTCAGATGGGTTCTTCGTTACCTTGATGCCGCACGACTCCATGATCTCAAGCTTCGCTTCGGCGGTATCGGCACCGCCCGAGATCAATGCGCCAGCGTGACCCATCCGCTTGCCAGGGGGCGCCGTCACGCCGGCGATGAAGCCCACGACCGGCTTCTTCATGTTGTCCTTGATCCAGTACGACGCATTCGCCTCGTCCGGGCCGCCGATTTCACCGATCATGATGACCGCATCCGTATCCGGATCGTCGTTGAACATCTTCATCACGTCGATGTGCTTCAGACCGTTAATCGGGTCGCCGCCGATCCCGACAGCCGACGATTGACCCAAGCCAAGGGCGGTCAGCTGGGCGACCGCCTCATACGTCAGCGTACCCGAGCGGGAGACGACACCGATACGACCCTTCTTGTGGATATGACCAGGCATGATGCCGATCTTCAACTCGTCGGGCGTGATCACACCCGGGCAGTTCGGCCCGAGCAGCAACGTCTTGCGGTTCTCGCGGCGCATCCGGTCACGCACCTCGATCATGTCCCGGACCGGAATGCCTTCGGTGATGCAGATCGCCAGGTCCAGGTCGGCTTCGACTGCTTCCCAGATTGCCGCAGCAGCACCAGCCGGCGGCACGTAAATCACCGACACGGTCGCACCGGTCTGTGCCTTGGCTTCCTTGACGCTGCCAAAAATCGGAATGCCCTCAAAGTCCTCACCGGCTTTCTTTGGATTCACACCCGCGACATAGGCAGCGCGACCATTCGCGTACTCGCGACAGGCGCGCGTATGAAACTGGCCGGTCTTGCCGGTAATACCCTGCGTGATGACCTTCGTATCTTTGTTGATCAGAATCGACATGTAATGACCTCTTTCGTTCGGCGCCGCAGCTCGCGCAAAGCGCGGTGGCAACGACACCATGCGTATCCTCGAAGTGAGCGCGGCGGCTTACTTGCCTTCGGCTGCGGCGACGACCTTCTGCGCGGCTTCTTCCATGCTGTCCGCGGAAATAATTGGCAACCCGGAGTCGGCGAGCATCTTCTTGCCGAGGTCCTCGTTGGTACCCTTCATCCGCACGACCAGCGGAACTTGCAGGTGCACCGCCTTCGATGCCGCGATCACGCCCTCGGCGATCACATCGCAACGCATGATCCCACCGAAGATGTTCACAAGGATGGCCTTCAGGTTCGGGTTCTTCAGCATCAGCTTGAACGCTTCGGTCACTTTCTCGGTCGTCGCACCACCGCCGACATCGAGGAAGTTCGCCGGTTCGCCACCGAACAACTTGATCGTATCCATCGTCGCCATCGCCAAGCCGGCACCATTGACCAGACAGCCGATGTTGCCATCAAGGGAGATGTAGGCGAGATCAAACTTCGATGCCTCGATTTCGGCCGGATCCTCTTCGTCGAGGTCGCGGTAGGCAACGATCTCCGAGTGACGGAACAGCGCGTTCGAATCGAAGTTGAACTTTGCGTCCAACGCGATTACCTTGCCGTCGCCGGTCAGGATCAACGGGTTGATTTCGGCCAGCGATGCGTCCGTTTCCCAGAATGCCTTGTACAGTCCATGCAGGTTCGCACGGGCCTGCGCGAGCGATGCCTCCGGCACGCCGATTTTTTTGGCGATCTCGTCTGCTTCAGCGTCCTGCAAGCCCTTAGCCGGATCGACCGCAACCTTATGATCAACTCGGGCGTCTTCGCGGCCACTTCCTCGATGTCCATGCCGCCTTCGCTGGAGGCCATCAGCACAACCTTTTGCGAGATACGGTCGACGACGAGACCGACATACAGTTCCTTCTTGATGTCCGCGCCTTCTTCGATCAGCAGCCGGTTAACCTTTTGCCCTTCGGGGCCGGTCTGGTGCGTCTTGAGCTGCATGCCGAGGATCTGGTTCGAATACTCACGCACCTGATCCAGCGATTTCGCGACCTTGACGCCACCGCCCTTGCCACGGCCACCAGCATGGATCTGAGCCTTCACCACCCAGACCGAGCCGCCAAGCTCCTCGGCCACCTTGACGGCTTCGTCTACCGAAAACGCGGGCTTGCCGCGCGGCACCGTGACCCCGAATTTGCGCAGGATCTCTTTACCCTGGTACTCGTGAATCTTCATGCGTGATTCCCTTCAGTCTGAGAGTTGGAATGAATATCGCTGTGTGCGGCGCTTGGCGCGGCTTCGCGCACGACGCGGCACGGCGCGGCGCGGACTTCACGCGGCGCGTGGCCATACCAGCGCGGATAGAATTGCGTGACCACGGGCCGTCAAGCTTCAACGCGTGGCAGCGATCAAGCTGAAACGGCATCGCATCGCCGGCTGCGTCCGTGTCTGACGCGCCTGTCTGCGACACCTCGCCGACGCAAGCCTGGCTGGCTGCGCTCGGCGATAGCACGCGCAAATCGGTCAGATGCGTACAGCCCGCCGCCTCACCAAGACGCTCAGTGACGGCATGCCAGAGCCCACGACGCAGGTCCAATCCAATCAATGCGCGATCGCTTGGATTGGCGTCTTCGCAATGCCCCGGATAAGAAACCCATTTCACCGCCGGCGACTGCGCATCGACGACATTCATCTGACGATCAATCGTCACCCGCAGCCGAAGTTCTTGGATAGGTAGCCCGGCCGGCCTAACACCGGTGGCGATTTGCGTGTCACGCACGTTGCAATCGGTCAGGCATGCTTCGATGTCCCACAAGCCATCTTCGCGCTCGAACGCTTGCACGTCAATCGCACGGCGATGACGCGCCCGACGAGGAGCAGAGGGAGGGAGCGGCATGGAAAGGGTTACGGCCGGATGGAAAACCCAGCGATTTTAGCATACCGGTCCAACGGCCTGACGACACCCGCGCGCCCACCCCGGAACGCGCTTCACCGCCACGAACGCATAGGCGAAGCGCAACATACCGCGTAACACGACGCGGTCTACGCGGACCGTCATTCATCGCCGGCTTCGTCGTCGATCCCGCTGACGAGTCGCGAAACCACCGCGCGGGAAAAGCCGCGGGCGGCCAAGAAACGCGCCTGCTTGGCACGCTCGGCCGGCGACTGCGCGACGTGGCCCTGAAATTTCTTTTGCCACACCGCTTTCGCCCGTTCCCATTCGGTTTCCCGTAATTGATTGCCGATGTCGTCCAACAGGTCGCCATGCAACGCGTGCCGCTTCAACTCCCCAACGATCCGGGCCGCGCCGAATCGGGACGCGCGGCGATGCACGACACTTTCGGCAAACCGACTGTCAGACAGCCAGCCGTCCCGCTCGAGTGCATCGAGAATCGGCTCGATATTGTCGCCTTCCTGGGCGTCGCGCTTGAGCTTCGCAGTCAGTTCGGCACGACTGTAATCCCGGCGTGACAAATACCTCAACGCGCGCCCCTTCAGGCTTGGCGCGGGGCGCGGGCACTTCGCGCGCACTTCGCGTTACGCTTGTCCGCCCTCGGCGGCTACTGCGCCGGCCGGCATCGCCACGACACCGAGCGACTCGCGGACGCGATTTTCGATCTCGCGCGCAAGATCCGGATTTTCGCGCAGGAACTCCCGCGCATTGTCCTTGCCCTGGCCGATCTTCTCACCGTTGTAGCTATACCAGGCACCCGCCTTCTCGACAATCTTCGCCTGGACGCCAAGATCGATGATTTCACCGTGTCGCGAAATCCCCTCACCATACAAGATGTCGAAAATCGCCTCGCGGAACGGTGGCGACACTTTGTTTTTGACCACCTTAACCCGCGTTTCGTTACCGATGACTTCGTCGTTCTTCTTGATCGAGCCGATCCGACGGATATCGAGCCGAACCGACGCGTAAAACTTCAACGCATTGCCTCCGGTGGTAGTTTCCGGGTTGCCGAACATCACACCGATCTTCATGCGAATCTGGTTAATGAAGATAACCAGGCAATTGGTCCGCTTGATCGTGCCGGTCAGCTTGCGCAGTGCCTGCGACATCAGTCGCGCCTGCAGGCCGGGCAGTGAATCGCCCATTTCACCTTCGATTTCGGCCTTCGGCACGAGCGCGGCCACTGAGTCGATGACGATCATGTCAATCGACCCCGAGCGCACGAGTGCATCGGCGATTTCCAGTGCCTGCTCGCCAGTATCAGGCTGAGAAATCAGCAGTTCCGACGCGTTGACACCCAGCTTAGACGCGTACTGGACATCAAGCGCGTGTTCCGCGTCGATGAACGCGCAGGTGCCGCCGATTTTCTGCATCTCAGCGATCACCTGCAGCGTAAGCGTCGTCTTGCCGGACGATTCCGGCCCGTAGATCTCGACGACACGGCCACGCGGCAGTCCACCGACGCCTAGCGCGATGTCCAAGCCGAGTGAGCCAGTCGATACGACTTGAATGTCTTCGACTGCCTCGCCATGGCCAAGCCGCATGATCGACCCCTTGCCGAACTGCTTCTCGATCTGCGATAGCGCGGCAGCCAGTGCCTTGCTCTTCTCCGCAGTCAGTCCAGTTGAGCCTTTCTTGCTTTCTTCCATGAATCGTCCTTTGCTATGATGAGCGGCAGTCTGTTGCCGAAGCGGCACGCCTCGCATCGTGGCCATTCCGGTCATCCCCGGATGACACCGCTGCCCGCGCCAACGCGCGGCTCCAGATACTGTATAAAAAAACAGTGTTGTTTGCAAGCGCGAAATACACGCATCCGGTACGCAAATGGCATGCCTGTTCCCGCCGCGGGACGTACCCTTGAAGCAGGGCCGGTGCGTATGGCGCCGAACACCGCGTGTCGTTGCAATATGCACGATAAGGAGACGCCGGAAAGGGGGACAGGTTTGCGCCGCCGGCACTAAAACACGCCCCTGCGCATTCTCATTGCCGAATGATGACAGCATACTCGCGGATGGCCTGATCCGATCACTCCGCCATTCGGGCTATGCGGTCAATTACGTCAAGACGGGGATCGAGGCCGACGTTGCCCTGTCGAGGCAATCGTTCGACCTGCTGATCCTCGATCTCGGACTGCCACGCATGAGCGGGCTCAGAGCGCCATTCACGTAGCGAGGCGCCCGCACGCGCCGCTTGCCATAGTGAGCCCGTGCGCTCGGCTGAACTCTGCAATTTGAGCCGCCGCCCGAACATCACGCAGTTGTTGTTGCCCACGACGCGCCCGTAGTGTTTGCACAAAATGGCTGCTAAGCCGTTGCCGATATAGGACACGAAGGCGTTGCCCGGCTCAGCGGCCGGCACGGCGAACTTGGCGTTGTAACGCGGCATGTAGGGCTGCTCCAGGTAGACTTTGGCTTGCTGCATGTCGGTGATGCCTGCCTTCCAACTCGCGGGGTAAGCGCTGCTGGTGTATGCCGAAGGCCCACTCTGAACGCCCATGAGCCTGCGGCCAATAGGCCGCAATGTGCTCCAATGTACTCGATACCCGTAGCGCCAGCGCTCGTCCAACTGCGTCCCTGTGTTCGCATCGACCTTCTCGCCGGCTTGGGACGTATGGAAATAGTGGCTGCCGCGGTCGGTATAAAGCGCGCAAAACAAGCCATAGCGGGCAATCGTTTGCCCCACCCGGTGGAAGCTGGAGGCCGCGCCCTCCTCGTCGCAGAAGAACATCGACAGATGCTCACCGGTCGCATCGTCCATCGTGTCCACTCAGTCCCACTCCTGCCCAGGCACCCATTCACGAGCACTGGCGTGCTGGTGCACCAGCATCCCGCGCAGTGGCGCGCGATCACTTTGCCACGGGCCTTGGCGCGGTTGACCTCGCCCGCTTGCTGCAACGGGTTCTTCGCCTAAGTATAGCTGCGCGTACCGCCATGCTCACGTTGGTACCCGCTGTGAAATTGCCTCACGTTCCAGCCGGTGTAGAGCTGTGCCGCCTCGGCCTGTGTGAGTGCGCGTGTTCTGCCAATGAGCCGCTTATCCTGCCAGTCGCTGTAGACCTCTTCGAATCTCATTTTCCGGGTTTTCTGTCACCAATGTGCCCGACCTACGAGTGGCTCCATACGACACTCAAAACCGGGCACATTACGTGCTAAGGACCCGGACAGTTCACGTGCTCACGACAGGAAAACGCGAAAATCGTTGACAATTCGTCTAGGCATGCCCATAATCCGGGGTTCTTTCGGCGAATTAGCTCAGTCGGTTAGAGCGACGGAATCATAATCCGCAGGTCCGGGGTTCGAGTCCCTGATTCGCCACCAAATAAGTCAAAGGGTTACAGTGCTTCTTGCCTGTAACCCTTTTTCGCTTCTAGTGCGTATCACCATCTGTAACCGGATTTCATCAATCGCAGTTCGCGGCGGGACCCGATGATGCAGCGGAAGATCGGAAAGGTCGCGCCGCCTGCATGATTGGATTGCGCACCTCATCGGAGCGTACCACCGGTTTCCAAAGCCCCGTTCCAAGAAACCACAGTGGAAACCGTGCCCGCCAGCCGTTGTCGGTGGTCAGGCGGAGCAGGTGTGGGCGCAACTGTGCCCGCGGCTTTGCCTGATACCGTCAGGCGGCGGTCAAAACATCACCGGCTTTATCTTCATCCGCTTAGCATTGCGTGCCAGCACGTCGTCAAGCGTTGCCATGCCCTTGGCTTTGGCATCGAGGGCCGCCGCGAGGTGGAGGGCATCGCCAGCGCGCAGGCCGGTTGCCGCGTCCAGCGTCAACACGGCCGCCCGGTGGAACGTGGGCGGGTCTACCAGCAGTAACTGCAAATCACTGGCGCACAGGCGCTCAAATGCCTGCCACGCGGTCGCGCTTTGTTCGCCAGTGATTTGGGCTGTCCGCTGCTTGATGCCCAATGCACTGGCAAATTCGGTCACGCACCAGGCAGCGGAAGCCAATTCCTCGTTACAGCCGGCGTACCACCGCGCGACAGCGGCACTTTTGGGCTCATTCACGCAAAGCGCCACCAGTACGCTCGTATCGACGTACATCATCATCAGTAACGTGCTCCGCGACGCAACTCCTCCATGACGGATTCAGTCATCGGCATGGCGGCGCGGGATTTTTCCAGTTCACGTCCAAAGGCTTGCCGGTCCCACCTGGCGGCACGAAGGTAGAGGCCGCCATCGATGGTAAGGCTCGCCTGCACATGGTCACCTTCCTTGATGCCAATGCGCCGCACGTAGTCGGCGGGAATGCGCAGCGCAAGGCTATTACCCCATTTTGCTACCTGCAGGTTCATATGCGCTCCATTGATATACATCGACGTTTATACATTATAGCGCTATTTGACGTCCTGCAATCCCCGTGGGGCATTGCTTCGGCTTGAGGCCAATGCCGGCCTGTTCCAACATCCACGCTTTAATCTTGTCGTGCCATGCGCGCAGCAGGGCCAGCGGATAGCGGCGGTAATGCTTCTCAGCAATGGCGGACGGCCTATGCTCCATGATTGGGGCCACGATGCCCACCGGCATCTCGCACCACTCGGCGAGTGTACCGAACGAGCGGCACTGTTCGCTCGCTAACCTTCGCGGAACCGATTTCGCCCGGTATCGGAACCGGCGCCGCGATGCCGGCCGGGCGGAAAACACGATTCGACTCGAGCTGGCGATCGTTTCCCGTCTCTTCGACCACTCGCAAAGAATGAGGCATGGAGGCGGATGGGCCGAACAGCGCACTGGCGGGCGAATTTCGCTGGCGTCAACCATTGCAGCGCAGAATGTGCGCCTGAAGTCCAACATCATTCATCTGAGTCGACAACATGGTCGAGATCTGGAAGGTGAGGCGGTATCAGCGCCGCTCGGCCTCGTAATGCGTCATGGAACCTGGTCCGCCGCGTTGCTGCTGGCCAGCGCCACGCACGCGCAGCCGAACTGCACGGACGCGGTCAAACAGATGTGCCTGGACGCGTTAACCGTCGCGCGCATGAAAAGGCTTAATGGCTATCTCCATTGCCAGTTGAAATCACGGCTGTCGCAACCGTGATGCCACACCGGCCATAAGCACACGTTTTTTCGCCATCGCACGGAACATGCACGCGCGAACCGGGCTCGATCCGTTGCAGTCCCTACGCACGCCGCACCGGGCACAACATACCGGGCGCAGCATATCAATCACGCTGGAGGTATCAACGGTATGAACTATTCGCAAGCGCAAACAGACATCGCGCGAGCTTTGTTGATCATTTTTATTTTGTCGC
The DNA here is from genome assembly GCF_000198775.1 of Mycetohabitans rhizoxinica HKI 454. Lineage (NCBI taxonomy): Bacteria > Pseudomonadati > Pseudomonadota > Betaproteobacteria > Burkholderiales > Burkholderiaceae > Mycetohabitans > Mycetohabitans rhizoxinica. The sequence continues at coordinate 2,355,100 of NC_014722.1, forward strand.
TGCTAATCGGGGGCAGCCTGTACATCATGAGCCCGTTCCTGCCTGCGCTGATCTGGGCCACGATGATCGTCGTGGCAACGTGGCCGCTGATGCGCGGCGCGCAGGAGCGGCTCGGCGGACGACGCGGCCGGGCTACTGCGTTGATGCTGGCCGCCTTGTTGATCGTCATCGCGTTGCCACTGTATGGCGCGGTGGTGGCCATCGCGGCTCACGCTGATACGATTCTGCAATACGCCCGTGCCCTGCCGGACTACCGGCCCGCGCCGCCACCGGCTTGGTTGCACGAGGTGCCGCTGATCGGCGAGCGCATCACCTCGGCATGGCAACGGCTCACCCACGCTGGCGTCGACGGCCTGCTGGAATTCGTTGCCCCTTACGCGGACACCGGCGCGAAATGGATGGTGTCGCACGCAACCGCGGTCGGTGGCGTACTCATACATCTGCTGTTGACGCTCATCCTATGCGGAGTGTTGTACATGCATGGCGAAACAGCCGCAGGGGCTGTGCGGCGCTTTGCCTATCGCCTTGCTGACGAGCGCGGTACAGCCGCGGTGCGTCTGGCCGGCCAGGCCATCCGCGCTGTCGCGCTGGGCATCGTCGTGACCGCGGCCGTGCAATCGGCGCTGGCTGGTCTGGGGCTGTTCGCCGCCGGGATACCCGGCGCGGGCATGGTATGCGCGATCACCCTCATCCTGTGCCTGGCGCAGATCGGTCCGCTACTGCCGTTGATCGGCGCAGCAATCTGGCTGTTCTACCAGGATGCGACTATCGCCGGAGTCGCCATGCTCGTTTGGGCGTTCGTCGTTTCTAGTCTCGACAATGTCATACGTCCGCCGCTGATCCAGCGCGGCGTGGATCTGCCGATGCTGTTAGTGTTGGCCGGCGTGGTCGGTGGACTGATCGCATTTGGCATCGTCGGACTGTTCATCGGGCCGGTCATTCTGGCCGTCACCTACAAGCTGATGCACGCTTGGATCGACGAGCAAGCCAAGGCCGTGTCCCGCCCCGCTCGCCAAGAACGAGCATAGCCGTAACGGCGCGGATGTCCGCGCCGCACGACGAGCAACGGACTCGTGAGCCGCGCTGGCCATCCCCATTAATCAGTTTGCCCCCTGCCCTGCGCGGAACGGCACGGTTTCCGATGTCATGACGTCGCCGCTGTCGCTGGTCACGGCGACGAGACCAACTGAGCCTGCCGCACGTGCGGCGACAAGTCTTCACGTCGCATTGTTGAGACGCAATCGGATGGCTAGCGCAGTGTATCGACGATCAGCGCGACGTTCAGGCCAATCACCAATACTGTGGCCACCGTCGATAATCCGGCAAGCCACGGACCGAGCCGATAGCGACCCATCACGTCGCGATGACGACATAACCAGACCAGCGCGATCATCGGCACCGGCACCGTGAGACTCAATACCACCTGGCTGATGATCAGAGCGCGGGTCGCATCGACACCGGCGGCGACCACTAGGAACGCAGGCAGCATCGTCACCAAGCGACGTACGACGACGGGAATGCGAAAACCGACAAAGCCCTGCATGATCATCTGTCCCGCCATCGTGCCGACCACCGAGCTCGACAAGCCCGACGCAATTAACGACACGATGAACAACGCCGAGGCCGCGGTACCGAATAACGGCGTCAACGTCCGGTACGCCTGCTCAATCTCGGCGACGTGTGCATGGTCGGGGTGGAATGCGCCGGCGGCCATCACCACCATGGCCATGTTGACCAATCCCGCCACGCTCAGCGCGACGAGCACCTCGATCCGGCTGTAGCGCAGTAGCGTGCGACGATCCGCGTCGCTTCGCGCGACGACGCGCTCGCCGGTCAATCCTGAATGCAGGAAGAGTGCATGCGGCATGACTGTCGCGCCGACGATGCCGACCGCGATGGTCAAGGCCGCATGGTCCGGTATCGACGGATGGAGCGCACCGTGCCCGAGCGCGCGCCAATCAATCGGCACGATGAACAGCTGCGCGACGTAGGCCAATGCGATGATACCGACCAAGGCGCCGATCGCCAATTCCAGCGGCCGAAAACCGTGCCGCTGGAACATCAGCATCAGGTACGTGAGCACGCCAACGATCACCATGGCGGCAAGCAGCGGGATGTGAAACAGTAACGCCACGCCGATGGCCCCGCCGATGAACTCGGCCAGATCCGTGGCCATCGCTGCGAGTTCGCTGGCCACCCACATCGACAAGGTCACCGGCTTGCGCAGACGCGCCCGGCACAACTGAGCCAGACTGCATCCGGTCACGATCCCGAGCCGCGCTGACAAGCCTTGGAAGAGCATCGCAACGAGGCTGGCAAACAGCACCACCCATAGCAACTGATAGCCGTATCCGGCGCCGGCCTGGATATTGGTCGCGAAGTTGCCCGGGTCCGTGTAGGCGACCGACACCACCACGGCCGGTCCGGCCAACGGCAGCAGGATGCGCACGCCGCGTCGGCGGCCGTCCAGTACCTGTCTGACTTGTTGCGCAGTCTGCTCGCTGGAAATCGCCATGAATTTGCACATCCCCGTCGGATTGAACGCATCGGCGCCGGCCCGTGCGACGCCCTTGCGGCGACGCTGCGGCGTCACCGCTCTGGGTTGCGGCGGTCGTCGGCCACGACCTTGCGACCGTATTCGAGCGCCGCCGCACGCGCCTGCTCAATCGTGTCGAACGGGCCAATCTCGGGAGCGCCCGGAAATGGGAAGATCACGCGGCGATCGGCCTGTCGCACGACCTTCAGCATACCGATAAAACGGCCGTCCACGCCGGGCTTGGCGGTGACGAGCACCTTGAATCCTTCACTCCAGGGCGCTTCCGCGCCGGGCTGCTGCCTCCCGGCTTGGGGTGTGTTGTACTGCACGGTCCTCTCCTGTCGAGTCGGTTCCCTACGCCAACGCCGTGCAGTGTCCATGCATCGGCTGCCGCCGTGCCCTCGAAACAAGGCACCGGCTTCATCTACCAAGCGCCGCCGTTAGCCGTCAGCAGGGTTCGTTCCCGGCGGTGAACCACGTCAATTTGCAGGCTTGCGCGAGCACAGGTCAGCCGCGCCGACACACGCGATACATTTAGCCGCGATACATTTAGTACACGATATCCGCCGGTACGAGCAGCACCGCTAGTGCGCGAACGCGCCACCGACGACGCTGCACCGACATTCGCATACGCCTTCTACGGAACCCGCGGGCAACGTCGCTAAAGCAATATCCGCGCCATGGATCGGTTTCGCGTTGCGTTGGCAGGAACGCGTGTTGCGCAAGCAAATCGGCGGCCGACGCTACGCGTACGGCCTTGGCGAGCACCGCGACACCTTTCACGTCACAGGAGGCTTCATGTTCGTCCACAACAAACGATTGCAATACACCGTGCGGGTCAATGGCACGGACCCCGGCCTGGCCAACCTGTTGCTGGAGCAGTTCGGTGGCCCACAAGGCGAATTGGCCGCAGCAATGCGTTATTTCACGCAGGCCATCAGCGAGGAAGATCCCGGTCGCAAGGACATGCTGTTCGATATTGCGACGGAAGAACTCAGTCATCTGGAGATCATCGGGTCCATCGTCGCAATGCTCAACCGTGGAGCGAAGGGCGAGTTGGCCGAGGCGGTCGATGAGCAAGCCGAGCTTTATCGCAAACTCAATGGCGCCGGCAATGACAGCCACGTGACACAATTGCTGTACGGCGCCGGCACACCGCTGACAAATTCGGCCGGCGTACCATGGAGCGCTGCATACATCGATACGATCGGCGAGCCGACTGCCGACCTGCGCTCGAATATCGCCGCTGAGGCCAGGGCCAAGATCATCTATGAGCGGCTGATCAATGTCACCGACGACCCCGGCGTGCGAGACACGCTCGGCTTTTTGATGACCCGTGAGGTCTCTCACCAGAAATCCTTCGAAAAAGCGCTTTATTCGATTACGTCGAATTTCCCGCCGGGCAAGTTGCCGCCCGTGCCAGAATATGCGAGCAGTTATTTCAGGATGTCGACCGGCGTAGCACCCGTACGCGGCCCCTGGAATGAGGGCGGCGATCTGAATCTCGTCGAGAATCCGCCGGTACCGGTCGATGGCGGTGACGGCCAGGCGAGCGTGACACTGCAACCGGATGAGGATGCCGCGCTGAACGCGATGAAGCAGCGGCTCAGGTCGGACCCGGTCGCAGACCCGCCCACTGGCGCGGAGCTGGGAATGGGCAAACAGTGACAGTGATGCGCGACGTGCAGCGTGGTTGCCGCAACCGCGCAAACGCCGGGCTTGAGCACGCGCTCCGGTGACCAGCGTTAGCAACCTTATTCGCGGCATGTGCAACCCGTGCCGCGGGCACACGTCGTGCTGCGTGCTGACGACAATGCAAACCCCGGTTTTCCTACACGATGTCCACGCTTTTGCCTTTCCCAAACCGCCGCGCGGCGGGCAGCGCACTGGCCGGCGCGCTGACCCGCTACCGGGATTGCGCGCCGCTGGTCGTCGGCTTGCCGCGCGGCGGCGTACCGGTGGCATTCGAGGTCGCCCGCGCGCTGGGCGGCAGCCTTGACGTGCTGCTGGTACGCAAGCTCGGCGCGCCGCACCAGCCGGAACTCGCGCTAGGCTCGATCGTCGAGGGTGATCCACCACAAGTGGTCTGGAACGAGGACATCGTTGTGGCACTGCGCCCCGGCGATGACTATCTCATCGGCGAGCAGCATCGTCAGCAGCAGGAACTGGTGCGGCGCCGCGCACAGTACCGGCGCGGCGCCCCACCGGTGCCAGCCGCGCACCGCACGATCATTGTCGTCGATGACGGCGTGGCCACGGGAAGCACAATGAAGGTCGCGCTACTCGCGTTGCGCAATGCCGGCGCAGCCAAGCTTGTCGCCGCATCACCCGTGGCGCCGCGTGAAGTCTGGACGCACGTGGCGCAATGGGCGGACGATAACGCGTGTCTTGCTCAACTGGATGCATTCGGCGCGGTGGGGCAGTATTACGCGGATTTTGCGCAGACCAGCGATGACGAAGTCGTCGATCTACTCGCCCGCTCGCGCGGCGACGGCGGATAACGACGCGGCAGGCCTGCAGATCGATGCATTAAATCATGGACGCCTTCATCCAAGAGCAGAGCCTAGGCCTCCACTACCACCCGTGCAACGACTTGCTTGGCTCTATTGGTCGAGCACGCCGTGCTTCTTCGACGACGGCATGACCGCGATTGCGCAAGGACCGGGTTGGGCATCACAGGCGACGAGCGGAAAGTGCGCGAAATGGCGCACGTCGGTCACCGCTGGCTAATCCGGTTTGGCGACATGCGAGCGGCAGTCTCGCCAACGGGTAGCGCGCACGCTCAGCGGTCGGTACCGTGCCGCGCGATAAAGTCCAGCAACATGGTACGGTCCGTCTCGCCAAGCCGGTTACGTTCGCAAAATTGGAGAATTTCGTCGACCGCGTCCGCCCATTGCTGCCCGGAAAGCAGGGGGAGCAACTCCCGCTCGGCTAAGTCGTCGAGCACCGCGAACAGTTGCATGCCGTCACCATTGTCGAGCAGCCGTAGTGCCAATTGCCAACCGCGCTTGGATAGCGCTTCCCCTAGTCCGATGCTGCCTTCGAGCAAGCCCAGCGCGACCGCTTCCCGATGCTGGGCCGGTATGCGGTTCACCATGGATTCGAGCAACGCAAACTCGGCTGTATGATGTTGCGGCGGCAGCATCGCCAGCGCAGCCGGCAGGTGCCGCATCGCGTGACCGAGCTGAAGGTCTGGCAACGCCTGCGTCAAGCGCCGCAGATCGGCATAATGCGCGGACATTTGCGGCTCGGGCAGCAACCAGATGACATGGGCCAGCGCGCCAACCGGCATGCCTTGCAGCGATGGCGGCAGCCGCTGCACCCAGTCATACACGAGTCGATGGTATCCGGCCAGCGTGGCCTGTGAATGCACGCCGTTGTCGCAAAAACCGCGCAGCAGTAACGCCAGTTGCGTTAGTAAGCGGGCTTGCGCGGTCGCGTCCAACGATGGCAGCCTGTTCAAGAATACCGAGTATTCGCGCTCGAAATGCTGCGGATCCACGGGCAGACAGCCGAGCGACCATGCGAGCATGGCCCACAATCGGCCTCGGTCGACGTTACTGCGTTCGACGGCCGCGTAAACGAAGTCGTACAACGGCAGCCGGTGCTCCACCGCCAATCCCGGTAATGTCCCGATCACCCCTTCGAGTATCGGCAGCGCCACATGCGTCGGCAGCCGGTTCGCCATCTCGAAGATCCGCTTATATGCGTGCGGCTGATATTGCTGCGGCAACTCCGGTATGCGAGGCCACAGCGCCTGGAGTGGCGCGGCGCGCAGCACCGGTGCGCCGCCGATGTACTCGATTTCGTCCAGCAGTTGATGTGCACGGCTGGAATCGAGTTGCCGGACATTGTCGGCACGCTCGCAGCACAGCCAACTGCGTCGCGAGTCCCATAATGCATAATAGGTATGCCGCGCTACCGTGGACAGGCTTCCAATATCGTCAAATGGCGTATACGTCGCGATCTGGCGCAGGATCTCGGGCGGCAGATCGTCGAGCCTCGTCGCGCGGGCTGCAACGGCAGCGGCGCCGGTGGGCTGTCGCGCGGCACGGTGCGGCACCGACCATGCAGTGCGCGCATCAGGCGCCGACGCGCCCGGCGCGCTGCCGGGTGGCGCGGCGCCTGCGGCGGCAACCTGCTGTGGTTGCACGAAGGCAGCAATTACCGCGTGGTATGCGAGACCAGCATCAAACTCCATGAATTCACCCGTTCCTTCTTGATCTACGCACGGCCACCGGCAGCCGCCTTAGGGTCAAACGTATCGCCGACCCGAATCTTATCTGAAGTAGCCTCGCCGAACGCAACGACAAGCGGCTGCGCACAGGCCACGGTCCGATTCGGGACGGTCACCACCCCATGCGTAGAAAGTGTGGCAAATCGTCGMARWACTGGCCAGAGGACCGAATCGCGGCGCCCGTCGCGACGTCCAGCCAAATGGCCMATATGACCGTTCGGTGATAGAATGACCTGCTGCATTGCAGCACCTTCGCCGCCGCAAATCGGCGCCGCGATTCGGAAGGCGCGCCAAGCCTTCGCCAAAACCACCTGCGTTACCAAATGCGGTCCCCATTATCGATGGAGTTACGCGTGTCTTCTAGACGCCTCTTGCGCCCGCTGCTGGCTGCACTTCTGGCTGCCAGCGCAGGCATTGCCAGCGCTGCCAAAGGGCAAGCGAACCTGCCGCCTCTGAACTCGATGGAAGCCCGCGTCGCCGCGTGCGCCGCATGCCACGGCGACCGTGGTCAGGGCACCGACAACGACTACTTCCCGCGTCTTGCAGGCAAACCCGCTGAGTATCTCTATAACCAGCTGGTCAATTTCCGCGACGGGCACCGCAAGTACCCGCCGATGAACTACCTGGTCACGTACCTTTCCGACGATTACCTGCGCAAGATCGCCGAATACTACTCGAAACAACGGCCGCCGTACCCGGCGCCGGCGCAACCGCGCGTCTCGGCGTCGACGCTGGCGCGCGGCAAGCAGATCGTGCTAAACGGCGATCCGGCACGCAACGTGCCCGCGTGTGCAGCGTGCCACGGCAAGACGCTGACCGGCATGGAGCCGGCGATCCCGGGCCTAGTGGGCCTGCATGCTGACTACATCAGCGCACAGCTTGGCGCGTGGCGCTCCGGCGTGCGCCGCGCGAAGGCGCCGGACTGCATGCACACGGTCGCAACCCGGCTCAGCGACGACGACATCGCTGCGGTCGCCCACTGGCTCTCCATGCAACCCGCACCGGCCAACCCAGTGCCAGCGCCGGCCCGCTCGTCAAAGATGCCGCTGCAATGCGGCAGCGAGCCGCAGTCAGCGACAGGAGACACATCGAGATGAAACGCAAGACTCTTTTTGCGCTGTCGGCCGTTATCGCGGTAGCGGCCGCGGCACTGGTGCCGGTGCTGTGGTCCGGCAGTGACAATATCCACGGCGGCAGCGCGATGGCCGCGAGCCCGGCCGACCAGGCCGCACTGATCAAGCAAGGCGAATATCTGGCGCGCGCTGGTGATTGCATTGCATGCCACACGGTACGCGGCGGTAAGCCCTTCGCCGGCGGCTTGCCAATGGCCACGCCGTTCGGCACGATGTACACGCCGAACATCACACCGGACGAGCAGTACGGGATCGGCAAATGGAGTTCAGACGACTTCTACCGCGCAATGCACACCGGCCGCGGCAAGAACGGCGAGTTACTGTACCCAGGCTTCCCGTTCACCAGTTACACGAAAGTCACGCGCGCGGACTCGGATGCCATCTACGCGTATCTACGCTCGGTGGCGCCCGTTGCCCAGCCCAGCCGCGAGCATGAGTTGCGCTTTCCGTTCAACCAGCGCAACATGCTGATCGGCTGGCGCACGTTGTTCTTCCGCGAGGGCGAATACAAGCCGGATCCGACCAAGTCGGTCGAGTGGAACCGCGGTGCCTACCTAGTCGAGGGGCTGGGCCACTGCGGCATGTGCCACACGTCAATCAACGCGCTGGGTGGCTCGAATCAGTCAGCGGCGTTTGCTGGGGGCTTAATCCCGCTGCAGAACTGGTACGCGCCGTCGCTGACGTCGAACAAGGAAGCGGGCCTGGGCGACTGGGATTTGAAGGACATCTCGGACCTGCTCAAGGTCGGCGTGTCGCAGCGTGGCGCGGTGTTCGGCCCGATGGCTGAAGTCGTGCACAACAGCCTGCAGCACATGACCGACGACGATATCCGAGCGATCTCGACGTATTTAAAGACGATTCCGCAGAAGAAAGAAGCACCGGAGACGATACAACTGGAAACATCTGTCGCGTTCGGCAAGGAACTGTTCGAGCAAGGCAAGCAGATCTACAACGATCAATGCGCGCAGTGCCATGCGGAAAATGGTCTTGGCTATCCGCCGCACTTCCCGCCGCTTGCGAACAACCAGTCGGTGCAGATGCAGTCGGCAGTGAATCCGATCCGCATGGTGCTCAATGGTGGCTATCCGCCGAGCACGCACGCCAATCCTGAGCCGTACGGCATGCCGCCGTTCGCGCACTCGATGTCGGATCAGGAAGTCGCCGCAGTGGTCACGTATCTGCGCATGGCATGGGGCAACAAGGGCACGCCAGTGTCACCGCAGCAGGTCAACGAACTGCGTTCCGCGCCGCTCGACTGATCCCACGCGAATCTCCGATCTCAGGGCGCGGCCGGAACCACGGGCTGCGCCCTTTGTCTTTGTTATCACGCTGTTGTACTTACGCGGGGCATCGCGACAGTCGGCCTGCCCTCGCATCTTCAGACTTTCACTGCACTGGTTCGCGACTGATGCGCGTTTCGCGCCGAACTGGTGACGACACCATCCAACATGTCATTTAATTCTCTCGGCTTGTCCGAACCTCTGGTTCGCGCAGTCAACGAACTCGGCTACACGACGCCGACACCGATCCAGCGGCAAGCCATTCCGGCCGTGCTCGGCGGCGGCGACTTGCTGGCCGGCGCGCAAACCGGCACCGGCAAGACTGCCGGCTTCACGCTGCCGATCCTGGAAAGACTATCCCATTCGCGCGCGACATCGGGCAAAATACCGGTTCGCGCACTGATCCTGACGCCGACACGCGAATTGGCCGCGCAAGTCGAGCAAAGCGTGCGCGAATACGGCAAGTACCTCAAGCTGCGCTCGACGGTCATGTTCGGCGGCGTCGGCATTAACCCGCAAATCGACGCGCTGCGGCGCGGCGTCGATATCGTCGTGGCCACGCCTGGACGATTACTAGATCACCTTCAGCAGCGCACAATCGACTTGAGCAGCCTGCAGATCCTGGTGCTCGACGAGGCTGACCGGATGCTGGATATGGGCTTCATCCACGACATCAAGCGGGTGCTCAAGTATCTGCCTTCACAGCGCCAAAACCTGCTGTTTTCGGCGACGTTCTCCGACGAGATCAAGGCGCTCGCGGACAACCTGCTCGATTCACCAGCGCTAATCGAGGTGGCCCGTCGCAATACCACCGCCGAGACGGTCACCCAAACGATCTATCCGGTCGATCGCGACCGCAAGCGCGAGCTACTCACGCATTTGATCAAGGCGCACAACTGGTTTCAGGTGCTCGTGTTCACGCGCACCAAGCACGGCGCAAACCGGCTCGCCGAACAGTTGACGAAGGATGGCATCAGCGCCCTGGCTATCCACGGCAACAAAAGCCAGGCGGCCCGGACCCGGGCATTGTCAGAATTCAAGGACGGCACGCTGCAAGTGTTAGTCGCTACCGACATCGCAGCGCGCGGCATCGACATCGACCAATTGCCGCACGTGGTGAATTTCGACCTGCCGAATGTTCCGGAAGATTACGTGCACCGTATCGGCCGAACAGGCCGCGCGGGCGCGACGGGCGAGGCCATATCGCTGGTCTGCATCGACGAGCATCAATTGCTGACGGACATTGAACGCCTGATCAAGCGTACGCTGCCGCGCGAAGTCATTGCCGGCTTCGAACCGGATCCCAATGCGAAGCCGGAGCCAATCCAGCGGCGCAGCCAGCCGGCGCGCGGTGCGGGGCCACGCGAACCCCGTCGCGCCGGCATCAAGCCACAGGCTGGCCAAGCGGCGAAACCATCAGCGGCGCCAGCGGCCAAACCCCGCACAGGGACAGTGACTAAGCGAGGGTTAGCGACCAAGTCAGGGGCAGCCGCCAAGTCACAACCGGCGGCGCCAGCCAGGTCGCCGGCAGGAGCAGCCGCCAACGCGCGGCCCGCACAGGCGGGCAAATCCCCGGCGACACACGCTGCGAAACCGGGCGCCGCACCAGCAGGCAAGCGCTCTGGCGCGGCGCCCCAGACCGCGCCAGAGCGACATCGCGAAGCGACCCCTCCCGCGTCGCACGGTGGCCGTGACAAACGAATGGCGCAAGCACAGGATCGTGACGCACGGCAGCCGCGCGCATCCGAATCATCGCCACGGCGCAACGGCGGCCCGGGTGCGCTACTCGGCGGCGGCACCAAGGGCTCATCGCGCTAGTCGTGTGCGAGCATCGACCGGATTTGCGCGTCCCAACGCGCAAGCACGGCAGCGCGCGCGGGCTCAAGCAGCTCGAACGTGACGCCGGTCACGAGTTGCGCATAGTCGACGCGCTGCCATTGTGCCGCCTCCAGCACGGCGTCGAACACGGTCAGCGTCGTCGCGTCCTGCCGGCGCGGCGTGCTCACACCCAGGCGCACCTGATACCACGCGTGCTCGAAAACGAACTCGAGCAGTGCGTTGCCGCCGGCGGTAAGCGCCCGCGCGGTACGGGACTGCGGCCACAGCGCGAACCGCACACCGTGGGAATCAGGCACGACGATTTCGCCCACGCTGAGCAGCGACGTGCAAGGCCAGCGGAGCGGATCGACGGCGATCAATGAGGCCGCAAACGACGCCTTGTCATGCAAATGCGTGCCATCAAACCAGGCGCGCAGCACATCGGGCCACTCATCGAATGTGCCCCGTATCAGCGCGGTCTGCCGATCCGTCATCGTCTTCTCCAAGTCATGAACGACGGCCCGCGCGCAGCGGGCCGCCCGTGATCGTCAACTAAGCGCCGCCGTACTAGCTAGCGAAAGAACACGTGCTGCGTGATCTTGGCCAGCGGATAATGCACGCCGGGTTGGATCTTCGCAGGCAGGTCGAGCGGCTTGAGCAGCATCTTCACGCACATGTCGGCCGACATGTGCCTGCGTACCAGTGTGTTCACGCGCGCCACCTTTTCCCGCATGTAGGCGCTGTTGCGAACCTGCGCAGGATATCTGACCGCAAACACATGTCGCAACGCGATCTCTGAATCTTCGTTCTTGATTTCCATCACGCGGCGCATCAGCGCGCCGAGCACCGCAAGGCGGCCATTACCCTCGATCTGGTTGTACTTCTTGAAAAACCTGAAAAAGTACTTGTAATGCCGCACCTCGTCACTACGAATGTTGTCAGTGATCTGCTTGAGCACCGGCTCGTCTGAGCACTCGTTGATCGCACGATACAACGTGGCCGTACCGGTCTCCACCACACAGCGTGCGACCATTTCCAGCGCCCGGGTCTTTTCGAACTCTTCCAGCGAGCACGTTTTCGAATACTCATCAAAAAAATGTTCAAATGCCAGATCCCAATCGAACTCTGGCCAAACATAATTGATATAGGCCTTCAGCGCGCGGCCGTGCTGCAACTCCTCGTGTTCCCAATGCTGGTTCAGCCAACCGGACACTTCTGGGTCGCCATCGAAGAACGCGCTGAGGTTACTGGTATACAAATCCGAGCCGCTTTCAATAAACGACGCCGCGCATAACAGCAGCAGCAAATCCTCGTTCACAGCGGCGCGCGAACGATCGATCCGCGACAAATCGATATCCTCGATACGCCACGGCAACACAGTTTGAGTGTCGGTTTGCATTTTTTCCTCCGAAGCCTGCGCCCCGGCATGCCTGCGCCCCTGCTCGCAGTCCTTGATCCGGGTATCGGTTCGCGACTTCTGCATGACCTACGTAGTATCGGTTGCAGTTTAACGTGCCGCGCCCGACTCTGCTGACCTGGAACAGACCGGGCATTCGCCCAGGCAGTTCCGATAGCCCGTGTCAAAAAGAACAATCGCTATATATCGTGTGCGGGCCTTTACAATACGCGGAACCGGACCGCTTCGCGACCATGCTGACAAGAACATGACCCCAGACCTGCGCATCACGTTGAATGCACGCCAGCAGGAATTGCTCGATTGCGTTCAGCACGAAGGCTTCGTCACTGTCGAGAACCTTGCTGCACGCTTTCACGTCACGCCGCAGACGATCCGGCGCGACGTGAACTGGCTCGCCGAAATGAATTTGCTGCGCCGCCACCATGGCGGAGTCACGTTGCCCACCAGTTCGGAAAACGTGTCGTACACCGCGCGCCAACGCATGTTCCACGAGGAGAAGCGGCGCATCGCCGCACTCGCCGCCAGCCATATTCCAGACCAGGCGTCACTGTTCATCAATCTGGGCACAACGACCGAGGAAGTGGCGCGTGCGCTAAATCGCCATCGCGGCCTGCGCGTGATCACCAACAACTTGAACGTCGCGGCGGTCATGAGCGGCTATGCCGAATGCGAGGTGCTCGTCACCGGTGGCATCGTCCGTCCGTGGGACCAGGGCGTGGTCGGCGAGATGGCGATCGATTTCATCCGCCAATTCAAGGTTGACTATGCGTTAATCGGCATCTCGAGCATCGAACTGGACGGCACGCTGCGCGACTTCGATACACGCGAGGTTAGGGTGGCAGAGGCCATTATCGAGCACGCACGCAGCGTGTTCCTGGTGGCGGACCATTCGAAGTTCGGGCGCCCCGCGCTGGTGCGCCTTGGCCATTTGAGCCAGGTCGACGCGCTGTTCACCGACGCGCCGACACCCAGTGAGATGGCAGAGGTCATTCTGGCGGCGAGCACCGACGTTCACGTCGCCGGTTAAACACGGCAACGCGCGCCACAAGCATTTCACGATTGCATGAGCGCCGTCGCCCGGTTTGCTTGTCAATCACTTTCGATGGTGCGCCGCAAGTTGCAACGCTGCAATGCTCGACTAGAATGCAAATTCCCGGGGTTCATGGTGCGCGTGGCCGCCACGCATACCGCGAGCGCCAGGAAGCCTGCCCACCCGGGCCTGTCAGCCGATTCGGCGCCCGTTGCCGAAGGGTTCGCCATGATCGCTGAGCCGGTTCTCTGGAGAACAACGATGCCTATAGTGCGTAGGCCAGCTATTTGTCCGCGCGCGGCCTGCAGATCGATTGGCAAAACGGCTATCGGATCGATGGGATGCCGTTCATCAGCTACGGCATTACACTGCCCTACGAGCAACTGGAGCGCATCGAACTGCAAAAGGGGCTAGCTGGCTTCATGCAGGGCTTCGCCGCCCCCGGCGGGATCGTCAACCACGTCACCAAGAAGCCTACTGACACGCCCGTGCGCAGCGTGGACATCGGCTACGGCTCGGATAACATATGGCGCGAGCATGCCGACTTTGGCAGCCGTTTCGGGCTCGACGAGCGCTTCAGCTACCGCTTCAATGCGACACACGAGGAAGGCAAGACTTATACGGGCGGATCGGTGAACCGCGATACCGTGTCTACGGCACTGGATGCACGGCTAACCCGCGAGATCACATGGAGCTTTGCTGCGCTGTACCAGAAGCGCCGCGCGCGCATGCTTCAGCACGGCACCCGCCTCGCCGCCAGCGCTGCCACGGGCGCGCCCGAGCGTCGAGGACCGTAAACACAGCCACTGGGGCATCATTTCGGTGACGCCCAACTCGCCACGCCAGCGGCTCACATCACCCAGTGGCTGAACACCACCCCAGCGTCGGACACCATCCGGCGGCTGGGCACCATTCCAACGTCGAACATCACCCGGCGGTCAGGCACCCTCCCAGCATCAAACATCACCCGGCGACTGGGCACCCTCCCAGCGTCGAACATCACTCGGCGGCCAAGCACCCTCCCAGCATCAAACATCACGCGGCGGCTAGGCATGTGTGCCGAACATCTCTTCCGTTGCCCGGGCGCCCATCGTTCTGTCACCTATTTTAATTTCTTGATACTTTTAAGTTTATTCGCTAAATTTTCGTTTACGAACATTTAATGTTGTTAAACGCGCATAGGCAAGGACACAGCGCGCGGACCGCGCAGCGGTGCCGTGACATTCGGAGGGATAAGGTGGACAAAACGGATCACTACGATCTACTGGTCGTCGGCGGCGGCATCAATGGCGCGGGCATTGCGCGAGACGCGACAGGGCGTGGACTAAAGGTGCTGCTATGCGAGCAAGACGACCTTGCGGCGCACACGTCCTCGGCCAGCACGAAGCTGATCCATGGCGGGCTGCGCTATCTCGAATACTACGAGTTCGGACTGGTCAGGAAAGCGCTACAAGAGCGCGAAGTTCTGCTACGCGCCGCGCCGCACATCATTCGCCCGTTGCGTTTCGTGATGCCGCACATGCCGCACCTGCGCCCGGCATGGCTAATCCGCGCCGGGCTGTTCTTGTACGACCACCTCGCCCGGCGCGAGATGCTACCCGGCTCAGAAGGCATCGACTTGCGCACCCATCCGTGCGGCACGCCGCTGGTGGACTCGATCACGCGCGGCTTCGTCTATTCGGACGGCTGGGTCGACGATGCGCGCCTGGTCGTGCTCAACGCGCTCGACGCGCAGCTTCGCGGCGCGACAATCTTAACGCGCACGCGGCTGGTGAGCGCACAGCGCAGCGGCTCGTCGTGGGACGCGCAACTGCGTTCACGCGACGGACGGCTGCAACAGGTTCGCGCGCGCGCCATCGCCAATGCCGCGGGTCCGTGGGTCGGCGAGTTGCTGACCGACACGTTGAAGCTGAGCGCGCAGCATCGTGTCCGACTCGTCAAGGGCAGTCACATCGTTACACGCAAGCTGTTCGATCATGATTTCGCGTATATCTTCCAGAACCCCGACAAGCGCATCATCTTCGCGATTCCCTATCAGAAAGACTTTACGCTGATCGGCACGACCGACGTCGAATACCATGACGACGCCTCGCGCGTGCAGATCGACGAGAGCGAAGTCGCGTACCTGTGCGAATCGGTGAACCGCTATTTCAAGCGCTCGATCGCGCGTACCGACGTGGTATGGACGTACGCGGGGGTTCGCCCGCTACTGGAGAACGACGAAAGCGCCGCTGCGTCGGCAGTCACGCGCGACTACCGCTTGGACCTGGACATGCCCCCGGGGCAGGCGCCGATCCTATCGGTGTTCGGTGGCAAGATCACGACGTTCCGCAAGCTCGCCGAAGAAGCGCTGGACCGCCTCAGCGGGCCGCTGGCGATCACGCAACCGGCCTGGACTCACGATGCGCCCCTGCCCGGCGGCGATATCGCCGGCTCGAACTTTGCGGCGTTCGCCGAGCAATTCGCGGCGCGTCATCGGTGGCTGCCCGACTCGCTTGCACTGCGCTACGCGCACGCGTATGGCACGCGCGTCGAGCGGTTGCTGCGCGGCGCGAAAGGGCTGTTCGACCTAGGCGCGGAAATTGCACCCGGGTTGTATGAAGCCGAATTGCGCTACTTGCATGACGAGGAATGGGCGTGCAGCGCGGACGACGTGCTGTGGCGCCGCTCCAAGGTGGGCCTACGACTGGACGCCCAGGCAGTAGGCAACGTGCGGGCTTGGTTCGAGCGATTCGGCGGCGATGCGCATGCCGCTGCCGAACCCAATGCGCGCCTCGCCCGCGCGGTTCACGTGTAACCTGGCCAGCGGCCTGGCGCCGCGGGCAATAGAAAGCTCGAGGAGACGCCAATGACCGACCGCTACCTTCTTGCACTCGACCAGGGCACCACCAGTTCGCGCGCGATTGTGTTCGATCACAGCGGACATGTCGTGTCCGTGTCGCAGAAGGAATTCCGCCAGATCTATCCGCAGCCCAGCTGGGTCGAGCACGATCCGCGCGAAATGTGGTCGACCCAGGCCGGCGTCGCCGCCGAAGCCGTGGTCGGAGCTGGGCTCAGTGCCGCGTCGATCGCCGCGATCGGCATCACAAATCAACGCGAAACCACGATCGTCTGGGACCGCGATACTGGCGAGCCGGTCTACAATGCGATCGTGTGGCAGGATCGCCGCACCGCCGGCTTGTGCAACGAGCTGAAGGCGCGCGGCCTGGAAACGACGGTGCGCGAAAAGACCGGCCTGCCGATCGATGCTTATTTTTCCGCCACCAAGATCCGCTGGATCCTGGACCATGTCGATGGCGCACGCGCCAAGGCGGCGCAGGGCAAGCTCGCCTTCGGCACCGTCGACAGTTGGCTGATGTGGAACCTGAGCGCACGCCAGTTGCACGTGACAGACGCAACCAACGCGTCACGCACGATGCTGTTCAATATCCATACGCTGCAGTGGGACGATGCGCTGCTAGCGCTGTTCGACATCCCGCGCTCGATGCTGCCCGAGGTGTACCAGTCCTCGCAAATCTACGCCGACACACAGACAAGCCTGTTTAACGCAATCATTCCGCTCGCCGGTGTGGCCGGCGATCAGCACGCCGCGCTGTTCGGCCAGATGTGCACGGGTGCCGGCATGGTCAAGAACACCTACGGCACCGGCTGCTTCCTAGTGATGAACACGGGCGAGCAGCCAATCGAATCGCGCAACAACCTTGTGACCACGATCGCATGGCAGATCGGCAACCAGGTAACGTACGCGCTGGAAGGGAGTATTTTCATCGCCGGGGCACTCGTACAATGGCTGCGCGATGAACTGGGCATCATCCGGCACGCACGGGACATCGAAGCGCTGGCGCGCTCGGTCGAGCATACGGACGGCGTGACCATCGTGCCCGCTTTCGCCGGGCTGGGTGCACCGCACTGGAACGCCAACGCGCGGGGCACCGTGTTCGGCATCACGCGCGGCACGCAGGCCGGCCATCTTGCCCGGGCGGCCCTTGAAGCGATCGCGTACCAGTCGATCGACGTGGTCCGCGCGATGGAAGCAGACGCTGGACTGCGCATCGGCGAGCTTCGCGTGGACGGGGGCGCGGTGGAAAACAACCTGCTAATGCAGATCCAAGCCGACCTGCTCGGCGTGGACGTGGTCCGGCCTCAAATCCAGGAAACAACCGCGTTGGGTGCCGCCTATCTGGCCGGACTCGCGGTCGGTTACTGGAACGATATTGCTGAGCTACAGCAGCAATGGCAAATGGACCGGCGTTTCGTGCGCCACGCACGCGCCGAGGACGTCGAACGGGGGCTGGCAGCGTGGCATCGCGCGATTCGTGCCGCGAAGGCGTGGGCCGATGCAGCGTCATGAACCGCACTGTGTTGGCAAATCCCGCTGTCCTTGCATGTCGAGCAAACGCATGGCTGCCGCCTCGCGCGCGGCACAACGCCGCGGGTTGTTGTATGCTCCCGGATGCCGCTCGTGCGTCATCGAACCGATGCGCGGTGGCACGTCAATGCGTCTTCAGGGCGGGGTGAAAGTCCCCACCGGCGGTATGCCGCGCACCGGTCCTTCGGCCGGCGCGCGACGAGCCCGCGAGCGCCGATGCGTCGTGCAAACGCCGCGTCGGGTCAGCAGATCTGGTGCGATGCCAGAGCCGACGGTCATAGTCCGGATGAGAGAAGATGTGAGGGCACGACGCCGACAGCGCGCACACGGCCAGTTCGCCGTGCGGGCAGCTGCCCGTGTCGGTCTTCCTTCGGTTGTCTCTTGCCAGCCGTTGCCCTGAAACGTTTTTCGCCCAACCTTGCGAGGAGCGTTTCATGTCGAAACCCACACCGTTGTTCGAGCCGCCGACAGGCTCGGTTCTGTACCCCCGTTATCACGCCGATCCACACGCGATCCCGTCGCGCATCGCCGCCGCGTTGCAGGCGATGCGCGACGGGCGTCCTGTCGTGCTGCAGGATGACTTCAATCGCGAGAACGAGGCCGACCTGGTCATCGCGGCCGAAAAGCTTACGATCGAGACGATGGCGCTGTTGATCCGCGAATGCAGCGGCATCGTGTGCCTGTGCCTGCCGGATACGAAGATTCGCCAGCTTGCGCTGCCGCAGATGGTGTCGGCCAACCAAAGCCGCCACGGCACCGCATTCACCGTATCGATCGAAGCACGTGACGGCGTGAGCACCGGCGTCTCGGCGGCCGACCGGCTAACCACGATTCGCGCGGCCATCGCGGACCAGGCCAAGCCGACCGACATCGTTCGTCCGGGGCACGTGTTTCCGTTGCGTGCGCAACCCGGCGGCGTGCTCGCACGCCGTGGCCACACCGAAGGAACGGTCGACTTATGCTGGCTGGCCGGGCTGAAACCGGCCGGCGTGCTGTGCGAACTCATGAATCCAGACGGCACGATGATGCGCGGTGACGATGTCGAGCGTTTCGCCACGCAGCATCGGCTGCCGATGCTGACAATCGAGGAATTGGTCGATTTCCGGCGCGCACTGGAGCGGCCGGGCACCGGCGCGTCGATCCCAATGTCCGCAGCGCTTAGCTCGAGCACCTGCTAGCCGGCGCGACCGGGCGCCGCGCCGTCGCACGTGCGCGCGCGGCCAGTACGCGCGGCGTGGTGCTTGACGCCGGCGGCGAGCAGCGTCACCGCGAGCGCCACCAGTGCAACGGCTGCGGCGGTCCACGGCAGCGCGATCAAAACCGCTGCCGTGGATGACCACCCCACCACCAAGCCATGCCACACCCGCATTGCCGAGGCTGCACGCCCCGATATTGAGTGTGGAGGCGAGATTCAGCGCCACGTGCGCCTTCTCGACCACGCGCATTTGCAGCGACAGCACAGTGGCAAAAGCGACGATACTCCACGCGAATACTGTCGTGACCGCTGCCAGAGCAACGGCAGCGTGGCTATGACATCGCGTATAAGTCGATCTGGGACATTGCCAGCGACATGTGCGCGGGCCCCGCCTGCGAATCGTGATGCCTGGCATGGCACGGTTATCTGGCGCCGCTGAACGCGGTCGCCCACCGCACGCAACCGGTACTTACCGCCGCGGCTGCGCTTGCTGCTCGACTTTCTAGTGGATCGTTTTGCCCACACCTTCGCCAACATGAGGGATGTCACCAGCTAGGCGTATAATTCTGGCTTTCCCCCGCCCCCAGATAAACGACTGCGAACGGCGACAATATGCCCAAAAAAGTCTACATAAAGACTTTTGGCTGCCAAATGAACGAGTACGATTCCGACAAGATGGTCGACGTGCTTGGCGCGGCTGAAGGTCTTATCAAAACCGACTCCCCGGAAGACGCGGACGTCATCCTGTTCAACACCTGCTCGATTCGCGAAAAGGCGCAGGAAAAGGTCTTTTCCGACCTGGGCCGGGTGCGCGAACTCAAGCAGGTGCGCCCCGACCTGCTGATCGGCGTCGGCGGCTGCGTCGCCAGCCAGGAAGGCGCGGCGATCGTCGCGCGCGCGCCCTACGTCGATCTCGTGTTCGGCCCGCAGACGCTGCATCGGCTACCCGCGATGATCGATGCGCGGCGCGCAAGCGGCCACGCGCAAGTCGACATCTCGTTCCCGGAGATCGAGAAATTCGACAATCTACCGCCGCCGCGCGTCGAAGGTCCCACCGCGTTCGTCTCGATCATGGAAGGCTGCAGCAAGTACTGTAGCTATTGCGTCGTGCCGTACACGCGCGGTGAAGAAGTATCCCGCCCGCTGGACGACGTGCTAACTGAGGTGGCTGGCCTGGCGGACCAGGGCGTGCGCGAGGTCACGCTGCTCGGGCAGAACGTGAACGCCTATCGGGGCGCGATCAGCGCCGGCGCCGCCGAGATCGCGGATTTCTCGACGCTGATCGAGTACGTCGGCGGAGATTCCAGGGATCGAGCGGATCCGCTACACGACGTCGCACCCGAAGGAATTCTCGCAACGGCTGATCGATACGTACCAAAGCGTGCCCAAGCTGGTGAGCCACCTGCACCTGCCGGTACAGCACGGCTCGGACCGGATCCTGATGGCGATGAAGCGCGGCTATACGGTCCTCGAATATAAGTCGATCGTGCGGCGGCTGCGCGCGATCCGGCCGCAGCTCTCGTTATCGACCGACTTTATCGTCGGTTTCCCCGGTGAGACCGACGACGACCATGCCAAGACGATGAAGCTAATCGACGAAGTGCAATACGACACCAGCTTCTCATTCATTTTCAGTCCGCGCCCCGGCACGCCGGCCGCGACCCTGCATGATGACACGCCGCGCGACGTGAAGCTTGCGCGGCTTCAGCAATTGCAGGCCGCAATCGAAGCGCACGCGGCAAAGATTAGCGAATCGATGGTCGGCACCGTGCAGCGCATCCTGGTCGAGCGCTCGGCCCGCAAGGATCCGAACGAGTTAGCCGGACGCACTGAAAATAACCGCGTGGTGAACTTCCCGGCGCCGCAGGCTTCGCACGCCCGCCTGCTCGGCCAGATGGTCGATGTCGAAATTGTCCACGCCTATCCGCATTCCCTGCGCGGGGAGCTCGCGCTAACGCCGGCAAGCACGCATTGACCGGCGCCCATTCTCACGCATCTTGAAGACACCCCTGCCCACGCTCGAATTCACCGCGCCTCGCGACGACAACACGCGACTGGCGAACCTGTGCGGTCCGCTCGACGAAAACCTGCGCCAGATCGAGCAGGCGCTCGATGTGACACTGTCGCGGCGCGGCCACCGAATCACGGTTCGCGGCCGCGCCGCGAAAGTCGCTCTAACCGCACTGGAGAACTTCTACAATCTCGCGCGCGATCCGCTGTCCGTCGACGATATTCAACTCGCGCTGGTCGAGGCGCGCTACAGTGCCGAGCACCCGGCACGCGCCCCGGGCCACGCCGCCAATCGCGGCAGCGCCCGCGCGGCGGGTGCCGAAGGCGCCGGCCTGCAGCCGGCCGCACGCGCCGACGCGACGCTGGACGAAGCAGCGCCGTTGCGCCTGCGCGGCGATCCCGACCATCCCTTCGACGGATCAGCCGCCGCCGACCTGCCCGACGACGAACGCGGACCAACGCTGTACACGCGGCGCGCCGACCTGCGCGGACGCACGCCGACGCAGCGCGATTACTTGAAGCAGATCCTGCAGCACGATGTGACGTTCGGGGTCGGACCAGCTGGCACCGGCAAGACGTACCTGGCGGTCGCCTGCGCGGTTGACGCGCTGGAACGAGACCAGGTCAAGCGGATCGTGTTGACGCGTCCGGCAGTCGAGGCCGGCGAGCGGCTCGGCTTCCTGCCCGGCGACCTCGCGCAGAAGGTTGACCCGTACCTGCGCCCGTTGTACGACGCGCTATACGATCTGCTCGGCTTTGATAAGACGGCCAAGATGTTTGAGCGTCAGATGATCGAGATCGCGCCGCTCGCGTACATGCGCGGGCGCACGCTGAATCACGCGTTCATCATCTTGGACGAGGCGCAGAACACCACGCCCGAGCAGATGAAGATGTTCCTCACGCGCATCGGCTTCGGGTCCAAGGCGGTGATCACCGGCGACATCACGCAGATCGACCTGCCACGGGGCAACAAGAGCGGACTGGTGGAGGCACAACAGGTACTGCATAACGTGCGCGGCATCGCACTGACGCATTTCACCAGTGCCGACGTGGTGCGGCATCCGCTGGTCGCACGCATCGTCGAGGCCTACGATGCACACGCCAAGCGCCATCCGGACGGCGCGCATTCGGCATGAACGCGCCCCGTGCTCCGAAGCTCACGCTCAGCGTGCAGTTCCCGGCCAGGGCGTTCGCCGCCCACAAGGCGTTGCTGCCACGCGCCAGGATCGCCGGTTGGGTCCGCGCCGCGCTCTTCGCGCCCGCTGAATTGACGATCCGTTTCGTCGACGAGCAAGAAGGCCGCGCGCTGAACCGTAGCTATCGCGGCAAGGACTACCCAACGAACGTGCTCACGTTCGCGTACGGGGAATCGGACAATGAGCCGGTCAGTGGCGACCTAGTGCTCTGTTGTCCGGTGGTCGAAAGCGAGGCGCGCGAGCAACACAAGCCGTTGGATGCACACTACGCGCACCTGATCGTGCATGGCGTGCTGCACGCGCAGGGTTACGATCACGAGGATGACGAGCAGGCGCGGGAGATGGAGTCGATTGAAACCGATATTCTGGCGCGGCTCGGCTATCCGGACCCGTACGCGCAACAGGGCTGAGCAAGCCAAAGCCTACCGAGAATGATGCAAGACGAACGTGGCGACCACGCCGAACCTGACGAACGCGAGCACGATGCGCCGGCGCCGCCGTGCCCGCGCACACCGGTCGCGCGCACCAGTGCCGTGCCGCCTGGGGCGGTACCGGGTTATCCGCCCACAATCGGCGGCGACGCACGACTGTTGACGGACGCGGAACTGGCGGCATCGATCGAGCATACGCTGGTGCATTGGGACCGGGCGAGCGATTTGTGGCTGTTCGGCTATGGATCGTTGATTTGGAATCCCGGTCTGCCGACAGTTGAATCGTGCCGGGCACGCGTGATGGGCTATCACCGGGGCCTGTATCTGTGGTCGCGGGTGAACCGTGGCACGCCCGAACTGCCCGGCCTGGTGCTCGCGCTAGACCGTGGCGGCTGCTGCCCGGGCATTGCGTTCCGGCTCGATGGGCACAGTGCGATGCCGCACCTGCAGGTGCTGTGGCGGCGTGAAATGTCGATGGGCTCGTACCGTCCCGCGTGGCTGCGCTGCATGCTCGATGACGGGCGCGATGTACGCGCGCTGGCATTCGTGATGCGCCGCGAAGCAGCAACCTATGCTGGCCGCGTGTCGGACGACGTCATGCGTATCGTGCTCGCCCGGGCAAGCGGCCGCTACGGCACCACCCACGACTACGTCGCGCGCACCGTCGAGGCGCTGCGGGCGAACGGCATCCCCGATGTCGCGCTCGAGAAAATGCTTGAGCGCTGCTCGAGCGAGGGCGTGCGGCCAGCCACAACCGCCATCGTGCGCGGCGTCACAGATGCGCATTCCGGTTAGTGTATCCTTTGATTACCTCCATCGCGCGTCCGGTCCCGCGGGACGCTTGAACATGAACGACCCGTATCCCAGTCGGAAAAGTCACTCGAAACATCCAGACAAACCGCGCTCGCTGCTGGAGCGCTTGACCGATCTCATCTCGCCCGAGCCGGAATCCCGTGCGGAGTTGCTCGAAATCCTGCAGGACGCGCACGCACGCAACCTGATCGACGCCGATTCGCTGTCGATGATCGAAGGCGTGTTCCAGGTCGCTGACCTGTGCGCCCGCGACATCATGGTGCCCCGGGCGCAGATGGATGCGATCAACATCGCCGACAGCCCCGATCAGTTCATTCCATTTGTGCTGGAGAAGGCGCACTCGCGCTACCCAGTGTACGATGGCAACCGAGACAACGTGATCGGCATCCTGCTCGCGAAGGACCTGCTGCGCTACTACGCGGAAGAGGAATTCGACGTGCGTGGCATGTTGCGCCCCGCCGTGTTCATCCCCGAGTCCAAACGCCTGAACGTGCTGTTGCACGACTTTCGTGCGAACCACAACCATATTGCGATCGTCGTCGACGAATACGGCGGTGTCGCCGGTTTGATCACCATCGAGGACGTACTCGAGCAGATCGTCGGTGACATCGAGGACGAATATGACTTCGACGAAGAGGAAGGCAACATCATCGCGACGCCGGACGGCCGCTACCGGGTACGTGCGCTGACCGAGATCGAGCAGTTCAATGAGACGTTCGGCACGCACTACTGCGATGACGAGGTCGACACGATCGGCGGCTTGGTCACGCACCGCTTCGGCCGCGTGCCGCACCGTGGCGAAAAAGTGCGCATCGACGATTTCGTGTTTGAGATCCTGCGTGGCGACGCGCGACAGGTCCATATGCTGCTTGCCAAGCACGTGCCAGCCGGCGCGCTCGCGGGCCGCGACCGCGATGATCATTGAGCCCAGGGCAGCACCCACGCACGTCTTTCCTATACCGACAGATGGTCGATAAGCCGATCGCCGATCCCGCGCCGCGCGCTGCCTCGTCGGGTTTCCCGCCGTTGCAACATGCGTCGCGCAGCCGTCGTGCGACGGTGCTGCATTTGACGCTGGCAGGCACAATCGGCGCGCTGAATACGCTTGCGTTCGCGCCCACGCCACACGGCGGCTGGCTTGAGTTAGCGATCTTTGCCTGTGCGTTCTGGCTCGTTTCGCGCACCCGCACGCTGCGCGGCGCGTTGCTCACCGGTGGCGCATTCGGTTTCGGTCAATTCGTCAGCGGGGTGTGGTGGTTGTATGTAAGCATGCACTTCTATGGTGACATGCCCGCGCTCATGGCCGGTGCCGCCGTCGTGCTGCTCTCGCTCTATCTGGCCCTTTATCCGGCGTTTTCGGCTGGACTATGGCATTTATGTCGCGCACCGCGCGGGCAATGCGCGATATTTACGCCTAGTTGGCATGCGAGCGTGGCGTTCGCCTGCGCATGGGCATTGGGCGAATGGTTGCGCGGGACCGTCTTCACTGGCTTTCCGTGGCTTGCAAGCGGGTATGCGCAAGTTGACGGTCCGCTAGCCGGCTTCGCGCCGCTCGTCGGCGTCTACGGGGTCGGCTGGGTCCTCGCGCTCGTCGGCGCGTTGATCATACAGGCAGCCATGCGTATGAGTGGGGCGCGCGTGGCCACGTGGCTCGCGCCCGCCGCCGTCGCTGCGGGGCTGCTCGCTTGCGGCATGCTGCTCGCACGCGTGACGTGGACCCAGCCGAGCGGGCCCGCACTGTCAGTGCGCCTGCTTCAAGGCAACGTTGAGCAGAGCATGAAATTCGACCCGGTCGGCATGCATCACGCCATTGCACTGTACCAGCAGCTCATCACGGAAAAGCCGGCCGATCTGGTCGTGACGCCCGAAACCGCAATTCCATTGCCGCTGTATGAAGCGCCGCCCGAGTTCGGCACGGCGGTACGGCGCTTCGTGGACGCCACGCACACGTCGGTCCTGTTCGGTGCTGTCGGCGCAACGATGACCGAAAACGGGCCGAAGGATTTGACCAACGCGCTGTACGGGATCACGCCGGGATCGCCGGTCCTGTACCGGTACGACAAGCATCATTTGGTGCCATTCGGCGAGTTCATCCCGTGGGGCTTCCGATGGTTCGTCGACATGATGAAGATGCCATTGGGCGACTTCTCGCGCGGCGGCTCAATACAGCCGCCGTTCATCGTACACGGGCAGCCGATCGCGCCGAATATCTGCTACGAGGACATTTTCGGCGAAGCACTCGCCCGTACGCTGCGCGGCCAGTCGGAACCTGCCAGTGTGCTGGTCAACTCGACAAACCTCGGTTGGTTCGGCAATACGATCGCACTGGACCAGCACCTGCAGATGGCACGGATGCGCGCGCTCGAGACCGGGCGGCCGATGCTGCGCGCCACCAACACGGGCGCCACCGCGATGATCGATGCGCACGGCTCGGTCAAGGCCCAACTGCGTCGCTTCACAGTGGGCGCCCTTGATGTACGCGTGCAAGGCCGCAGTGGCATGACGCCCTACCTCATAGCCGGCAATATCACTGTATTGGTCATATCGCTGGTCGGGCTGGCGATCGGGTTGGGGATGGGACACCGCTCCAGCGCTGGCCGCGCATGCGAATAAAAGCGAAGATCCTAAACTCGCATTACAAAATCTTGTGCGCTCGGATGTGTTGGGATGCGGTCAAGTACTGTATATGGAAGAGGGGTATCATCAACGGCGACCACGGTACGCGGCAAAGCGATCGGTCTCGCGCCCTTTTCCGCTAAAATCTCACCCTTTAGCACTTTTCCTGCCCCGGGGCGGCGGCGTGTGCCGGTGCGCACGACCAGACGCTTCGCCTGAAAGGCATTTCATGCTCACGTTCCAGCAAATCATCCTGACCCTGCAGTCCTACTGGGACAAACAGGGCTGCGCGCTCCTGCAACCGTACGACATGGAAGTCGGCGCGGGCACGTCGCACACCGCGACGTTTCTGCGCGCAATCGGTCCGGAGCCGTGGCGCGCTGCCTATGTGCAGCCGTCGCGGCGCCCCAAGGACGGCCGCTACGGCGAGAATCCCAACCGGATGCAACACTACTACCAGTACCAGGTGGTCCTCAAGCCGGCGCCGGAGAATATCCTGGATTTGTACTTGGGCTCACTACAAGCGCTCGGACTGGATCTGAAGCAAAACGATGTGCGCTTTGTCGAAGATGACTGGGAGAACCCGACGCTGGGCGCTTGGGGTTTGGGGTGGGAAGTGTGGCTCAACGGCATGGAGGTCACGCAGTTCACGTACTTCCAGCAAGTCGGCGGGCTCGATTGCAAGCCGGTGCTCGGCGAGATCACGTACGGCATCGAGCGTCTGGCCATGTATCTCCAGCAGGTCGAGAACGTGTTCGATCTGGTATGGACTGAATGGGAAGAGGACGGCCCGGACGGCAAGGTGCTGCGCCGGCTGACCTACGGCGACGTATTTCACCAGAACGAGGTCGAGCAATCGACGTACAACTTCGAGCACTCGAACGCCGAGTTGCTATTCACGTTCTTCAACGCGTATGAGAGCGAGGCCCGGCGCATCATCGAGCAACGGCTCGCGCTGCCGGCCTACGAGTTGATCCTGAAGGCCGCGCATACGTTCAACCTGCTCGATGCCCGCGGGGCGATCTCCGTGACGGAGCGCGCCGCGTACATTGGCCGCATTCGCGCGCTATCGCGGCTAGTTGCGCAGGCGTACTACGATTCGCGGGAGGCACTCGGCTTCCCGATGCTGGGCGAGGCGGCCGGCGCGCATGCGCGCGGCACCGTCACCGATGAGCAAGAGGCTGCCCGCCCCAATTGGGTGCCGCCGCTGAAGGTCGAGCGCAAGCTCGAGGACGACGCCTGAGACGACAGAAGAGAAGCCATTCCAATGAGTCAACCATCCACCCTGCTCGTCGAACTGCTGACCGAAGAGTTGCCGCCGAAGGCGCTCGCCCGCTTGTCCAATGCCTTTGCCAACGGCCTGGTTGAGCGGCTCGCCGCGCGTGACCTAATCGACGTCGCCGACGGCGGCTCACCTTCGTTCGAGCCGTTCGGCACGCCGCGTCGGCTGGCGGTCACGATCCGTAACGTGCGCGCGGTGGCACCGCAGCGCCAGGTGCGCGAAAAAGTCCTGCCAGTTTCCGTGGCACTCGACGCCAACGGGCAGCCGAGCGCGCCGTTAGCCAAAAAACTCGCCGCCCTGGGCTTTCCGGACATGCCGCTCACGCAGCTGGAGCGCGCGATGGACGGCAAGACCGAGGCGTTCTTCCTGAATTACGCCGCACCGGGCGTGACGTTGGAAGACGGTCTGCAGGCCGCACTGGACGAAACCCTCGCCAAACTGCCGATCCCGAAGGTCATGACGTACCAGCGGCCGGACGGCACAAACGTGCAGTTCGTGCGCCCAGCGCACCGGCTCGTTGCGCTGCATGCGGACCGTATCGTGCCGGTCTCGGCGCTCGGATTGGATGCGGACGCGGTCACGCTCGGCCACCGGTTCCTGTCCGAGGGCCACGTCGCGATCCTGCATGCGCACGACTATGCGCGCACGCTCGAGCAGCGTGGCAAGGTCATCGCCAGCATGCAGGCACGCAAGGAGGCGATCCGCGCACAATTGCTCGAGCGCGCGGGCGCAGACCATGTACTGATGCCCGAGGCACTGCTCGACGAAGTCAATGCGCTGGTCGAATGGCCGATCGTCTACGAATGCCGTTTCGATGACGCGTTCTTGCAAGTGCCACAGGAATGCCTGATCCTGACGATGCAGACGAACCAGAAGTATTTCGCGCTGACCGACGCCGGCGGCAAGTTGCGCTCACGCTTCCTGGTCGTGTCGAACGTGCAAACCGACACGCCGCAGCAGATCGTGCTGGGTAACGAGCGCGTCGTGCGCCCACGGCTGGCCGACGCGAAGTTCTTCTTCGAGCAAGACCAGAAAAAGACGCTCGAGCAACGTGTGCCGCTGCTGGCCAATGTCGTGTACCACAACAAGCTGGGCTCCCAGTTGCAGCGCGTCGAGCGGCTCGAGGCGCTGGCGGCGGTGATCGCGCCCAGCGTCGGCGTCGACGCGCAGCGGGCAGCGCGCGCCGCGCGGCTGGCCAAGGCGGACCTACTCACCGACATGGTGGGCGAGTTCCCGGAATTGCAGGGCACGATGGGCACCTACTACGCACGCCACGACGGCGAGCCCGACGATATCGCGCTGGCGTGCTCGGAGCACTACCGGCCGCGCTTTGCCGGCGACGCGCTACCCTCTACCGCAATTAGCACCGCGGTCGCGCTCGCCGATAAGCTTGAGACGCTGGTGGGCATCTGGGGCATCGGCCTGCAGCCGACCGGCGAGAAGGACCCATTCGCGCTGCGCCGACACGCGCTCGGCGTGCTACGCATCGTGCTCGAAAAGCAGCTGCCGCTGGACTTGATAGATTTGTTGCGGCATGCGTACGCCCAATTCGCGGCCCAGCCGCAAGTTGCTGATCCCACCAGCGCGTTGCACGGTTTCTTCATCGACCGGCTACGCGGTCTGTTGCGCGAGCGCGGCTACGACGCGAACGAGGTGGACGCGGTACTGAGCCAAAATCCGACCCGCATCGACGACATCACCGGCCGACTCGACGCGGTACGCGAATTTGCCACGTTGCCCGAGGCCGCATCGCTGGCGGCGGCCAACAAGCGGATCACGAACATCCTGAAAAAATCCGACGGCGCGGCCCAGCACGTCGAGACGAAGCTGTTGATGGAACCGGCGGAACGGGCGCTGTTCGAGCAGTTGCACAACGTCACACCGACCGTGCAGGGTCGGCTAAGCTCACGCGACTACACAGGCGCGCTGTCGGCGCTCGCCTCGTTGCGCGACGCAGTCGATACGTTTTTCAACGACGTGATGGTCAATGCCGACGATGCGGCATTGCGGGCGAACCGGTTGGGCTTATTGGCTCGGCTGCACGAGTTGATGCACTGCGTGGCCGATATCTCAAAGCTTGCGGCATGAGTGACGGCCGATTTTTTTCCTGGCGAACGGCGTGAATGAACGATGCAAAAGAAACTCGTGATCCTCGATCGTGACGGCGTCGTCAACCACGACTCCGACGCGTTCATCAAGTCACCCGACGAGTGGATCCCGATCCCGGGCAGCCTCGAGGCAATCGCACGGCTGAACCAGGCGGGCTACCGCGTCGTGATCGCGAGCAACCAGTCGGGCATCGGCCGCGGCCTGTTCGACATGGCCACGCTCAACGAGATACACGAGAAGATGCACCGCAATCTGGCGGCGCTGGGCGGGGGCGGGTCGATGCCATCTTCTTCTGTCCGCATACGCCCACCGACCATTGCGATTGCCGCAAACCGAAACCCGGCCTGCTCGCGCAGATCATCCGGCGCTTCGAGATTGATGCCGCCAGCACGCCGGTGGTCGGCGATTCGCTGCGCGACCTGCAAGCTGGCGCGGCGCTGGGATTCAGCTGTCACCTGGTGCTGACCGGCAAAGGCCAGCAAACGCTGGATGCGGGCCATCTGCCGGCAGGCACGACAGTCTATGCGGACTTGCATGCATTCGCGCTCGACTTCCTTGCCGCCGAGGCCAACTGAGCCGACGCGTCTCGTACCGTCCAAGGCCTTATATCGCACCATCATGCACGTGATTCGCTCGACACTGTTCTTCATTTATTTGATCGTTTACACGATCCCGTATGCATGCGCCTGCTTCATTGCGTTCCCGTTTCTGAACGCAAACCGGCGCTATAAGATGGCCGTCGGCTGGTGCCGCTCGACGCTGTGGATGCTGCGGCACCTGGTCGGCGTGAGCTGGCGCATCGAAGGCCTGGACAATCTGCCCGATGGCCCGGCCGTCCTGCTGCCCAAGCACCAGTCCGCGTGGGAAACGCTGGCCTTTCCGGCGATCATGCCGCGTCCGTTGTGCTATGTTTTCAAGCGTGAGTTGCTATACGTGCCATTTTTTGGCTGGGCCCTCGGGATGCTGAAGATGGTGCACGTCGACCGCAACAAAGGGCACAGAGCGTTCACGTCGCTGATTCGACAGGGCAAGGAACGGATGGCCGAGGGTTCATGGGTGATCATGTTCCCGGAAGGCACACGGGTGCCGGTGGGCCAGCGTGGCAAATACAAGACTGGCGGCACGCGCTTTGCGATCGCTACCGGGGTGCCGGTGGTGCCGATCGCGCACAACGCCGGACACGTGTGGCCGCGCAACGCCTTTCTGAAATTTCCAGGTATAGTCACAGTGTCGATCGGCAAGCCCATCGACACCCGCAACCTAAACGCTGACGAAGTCATGGCGCGCGTCGAGGAATGGATCGAAACCGAGATGCGCCGCATCGATCCGCATGCGTATCCTGCGCAGGACGAAACGCCGGTGTATGCCAAACGCGCGTCGTCGTCCGAGGCGGTCTGAGCACGCTTCGATACGGTAGCCAGCGACCCGTGCAGCGACACCCCTTCGAACCCGATAGCTATGGCTCACGCGCCCTTGCCGCGCCGCGCGGCGCTCGATTCACTCGATTCGCGCCAACTCGACCTGCCGCTGTTCGACAGCGGCAACGCGTTGCCAGGCCTATCCGTCGAAGTCCCGGCCGGGCGGCCCGCCTCCGCGGCGCCCGTCGGCGGCGCCTGCTCGCCCTGGCCCGGCGCCGAATCGATGCCACCACCGTCGGCGCCGTTGCAAGCGCCGGTGGAGCCGATTGCCGCGCCGTTGCCATCGTTGCAAGCGCCAGTGGAGCCGCTTGCCGCGCTGTTGCCGCCGTTGCGTCCATCTTCTAAACCGACGAGCGCGACGCCGGCGCCATCGCTGCCGACGGGCGCCACGCCGCGCAACGAGACTCGGTTGCCAGACGGCAGCGGGCTGCGCTGCGTGTCCCTCGGCTCGCACCGACTCGATTATCGGCTCAAGCGTTCCGCGCGGCGCACCATCGGATTCTCGATCGACGGCAACGGACTGGCTGTTACCGCACCACGCTGGGCCACACTGGCCGATATCGAAGCAGCGCTCGCCGACAAGCAGCGCTGGATCTTCGCCAAGCTGGCCGAATGGCAAACACGCACGGAACAACGCGCGCTGCCTCGGATCGTCTGGACTGATGGCGCGACCTTGCCCTACCTGGGCAAGCCGTTGACCATCGCCATCACGTCGTCAAGCGGCACGCTGCGGCATGACCCCGAACGGGCCGTGCTCGAGCTGGGCTTGCCACCGGATGCGCACGCGCAGCAGATCAAGGATCGCGTACAGGGCTGGCTGCAGCAGGAAGCCCGATGCCTGTTCGGCGAGCGACTCGACATCTATGCGCAACGCCTCGGCGTGCGACATAGCGCGTATGCGCTGTCATCGGCGGCAACCCGTTGGGGGAGCTGCTCGAGCGACGGCAAGATCCGGCTGAACTGGCGCTTAATCCATTTTCCGCTGTCGATCATCGACTATGTCGTCGCGCACGAACTCGCGCATTTGCGTGAAATGAACCACAGTTCGCGTTTCTGGGATACGGTCGCGTCGATCTTCCCGGAATTCCGCGAGGCGCGCAGTTCGCTGAAGAACCATCCGATGGAGTTACTGCCCACGCTGTGAGGCTCACCCGCGCGTTTGCCTACATTGCGCAAAGCCGTGCCGCACGAGTTAAAATCCCCGCCGTATCGCGCCGTGCCAGCCGTAGTATGACGCTGTTATCGCGCCCCCCGCAACGCCATCGACATTTCAAGGATTTCGTCATGCGCCTTCTTCATACGATGCTTCGAGTCGGCAACCTGGAGCGATCGCTGGACTTCTACACGAACGTGCTGGGCATGCAGTTGCTGCGCAAGCATGACTATCCGGAAGGCCGCTTCACGCTTGCGTTCGTCGGCTACGGCAACGAGGACGACCATACGGTAATTGAGTTGACCCATAATTGGGACACCTCGGCCTATGAGCCGGGCACCGGCTTCGGCCATCTCGCGATTGCCGTGGACAACGCACGCGAGGCGTGCGACGCGGTGCGCGCCAAGGGCGGTAAGGTCACGCGCGAGGCAGGCCCGATGAAGCATGGCACCACGGTGATCGCCTTCGTCGAAGATCCTGACGGCTACAAGATCGAGTTTATCGAGAAAAAGCGTTTGTAATTCAGATGGCCATTACCGCCGCGTCGGTGCGCAAGCCGCTCAATGCCTTCACCATCGCGTTGCTGGCGCTGGCGGGTCTGACCGGCACCGCCCAGGTGACCGAGTGGACGCCCATGGCCGTCGTCGGCATCGCGTATCGTTGGCCAACCGCAAAATACGGGTTTCCGCATCAATGTCGCCTCGTGTCTTCAACCAAGAAATACGGCTACCCCTTTTGCAAAGGGTGCGGTGGCTTCCCTTTCACTGTTAGCCAGCGCTTTGTTGAACGCGAAGCGGCACGAGCCGACGAAGCAGCGCACCGACTGGGATAGCGAGCCTGTCCGTAGCCGATAGCGGGTAGGGCGCTGCCTAGATTGCTTGCGCGCATAATGTTCGCACAATGCTCATAAATCCATTACTACAAGTGCTTGACGCAACCTAATCGCCCATTTAAACTAAATTAACTTAGTTTAGTTTAAATGGGCGATTATGCATACATATAACATTCACGACGCCAAGACACACCTGTCGCGACTCATTGATCAAGCGGTGCACGGCGGTGAACCGTTTGTGATCGCCAAAGCCGGCAAGCCTCTGGTCAAAGTCGTGCCACTTGATCTCCCGGCACCTGTTCATCGCAGTCGAATCGGCTTCCTGAAGGGACAGATTAGCGTGCCGGCTGACTTCGACACGATGGGCGCCGCAGACATTGAACAGTTGTTTGACGATAACGCTGAATGAAGGTGCTGTTGGATACCCACCTAATCCTGTGGGCGGCCGCCGACGCACCCGAACTGCCGGCCGCGGCGCGCGCGCTGCTCGATGATCCGGCCTGCACGCCGCTCTTTAGCGTCGCGAGTCTGTGGGAGATTGTGATCAAACGCGGCCTGGCCCGCGCCGATTTTCAGGTCGAGCCGCGCGTGCTGCGTCGCAGTCTGCTTGACGTTGGCTACGAGGAACTGCCGATCGTGACTGCGCACGCGTTGGAGCTCGAACATCTACCGCCCATCCATCGCGATCCGTTCGATCGGATTTTGATCGCGCAGGCCGTTGCCGAAGGCGTACCGCTTGTAACGCACGATGCGATGATTGCAAAGTACCCTAGCCTGATTCGGCTTGTCTGAAGGCAAGCCGTTAGGGTTGCTCCATGCTCAGCCGCCCCATCGGCTCGCTTCGCGCCGCCCGCGCATGATACTTTGTGGAGCAGCCCCGTGAATCACCGGACACGGTCTGACCTGCCCCCGGCAAACAGGGCCGGCCGGAGTTTAGTAAAGTTCGTTTTCGGAGAAGAAGACGAACATGAAGAAGCGCTTTACGGAAGAACAGATCATCGGTTTTCTGAAGGAAGCCGAGGCCGGCAGGCCGGTCAAAGAGTTGTGCAGGCAATACGGGTTCAGTGACGCGTCGTTCTACACGTGGCGCGCGAAGTTTGGCGGCATGGAGGTGTCAGAAGCGCGCCGGCTCAAGGAGCTGGAAACCGAGAACGCGCGGCTGAAGAAGCTGCTGGCCGAGGCGATGCTCGATATGGAAGCGTTAAAGGTTGTCGTCAAGGTAAAGCCTTGAGCCCGCAAGCCAAGCGCGAAGCAGTCGCGGCGATTCGCAAGAAGGTGAATATCTCGGAGCGCCGCGCCTGCCGGCTTGTCGGGCTTTCTCGCAGCGTGTTGCATTACAAAGCGAAGCTGGACCACGAGAATGATGCGCTGAGGGCTCGCCTGGTGGAACTGGCGCACGAGCGTCGGCGCTTCGGTTATCGGCGATTACACGCGATGATGGAGCGCGAGGGTATCCAGGCGAACCATAAGCGCGTGCATCGCCTTTATCGTGAAGCGGGGCTTGCCGTACGGCGCCGTCGACGGCGCCACGGCGCCATGATTGAGCGCGAGCAGTTGGCGTTGCCAAGCGGACCAAACCAGGTGTGGTCAATCGATTTTGTGATGGACGCGCTGTCCAATGGACGGCGTCTGAAGTGCTTGACTGTCGTGGACGATTTCACCAAGGAGGCTGTCGATATCGTTGTGGACCATGGCATCTCGGGCTTGTATGTTGCTCGAGCGTTGGAGCAGGCAGCGCGTTTGCGCGGCTATCCCAAGGCGTTGCGCACCGACCAGGGCCCGGAATTCACGAGCCGGGCGCTGAACCAATGGGCGTATGCGAATGGCGTCACGCTGAAGTTGATTCAACCCGGAAAGCCGACGCAGAATGCTTACATCGAATCGTTCAACGGCAAGTTCCGCGATGAATGCCTTAACGAACACTGGTTCACGAGCCTCGCGCACGCTCGCGCGCTTATCGCCGCGTGGCGCCAGGACTACAACGAGCAACGGCCGCACAGCGCACTGAATTACCTTTCGCCCGCCGAGTTCGCGGCGAAATATCGGGCAACAGCGGATGCTCCTGCCGCTTTCCAGGAGCTGGTTTAAAAGGACTTTGCTAGAAGACGGCTGGCACTAACCAAGGGGGCAGGTCAGGTCAGCCACTTAAACTAGCGGGTAGGCATAAGATCTGTGTTTGTGACTAACACTAGGCAGGAAGTGATGGAAGTGTTGAGGGGCCCGGAGCGGCGACGACGCTGGTCGGCTGAGCAGAAGCTGACAATGGTGCGGGAGGGTTTCGAGCCGGGGAAATCGGTCTCGATGGTCGCGCGCCAACACGGCGTGAATCCGAACCCGCTATTTCACTGGCGCAAACTGTATCATGACGGAAGCCTGTCGGCGGTTAAGGCTGGCGAGGAAATCGTACCGGCGTCGGAACTGGCCGACGCGCTCAAGCAGGTTCGGGAGCTGCAACGACTGCTTGGCAAGAAGAGCCTGGAGAACGAGATTTTGCGCGAGGCAGTTGAATACGGGCGAGCAAAAAAGTGGATTGCGCGCTCACCCTTGCTGCCGCAGGACGATCCGTGAAGCAGGTCTGCGAAGTTCTCGGCGTGACGCGCTCCAATGTGGTGGCGAAACTGTCGCGTCCGGCCCAGTGGCGGGATGCACGCCAGTCGCGATGGATGGACGATGGCGCTTTGGTCGAGGAAATCCGGCTGGTGGCCCAGCTATAGCTACTGGCGCGTCTAGGGCATCCTGCGGCGTGAACGCAGTAGCACCGGCCTGGCACTGATCAACGCCAAGCGCGTGTACCGAGTCAAGCGTATGCACGCGTTGCTGATGCAACGAAGGCCGCAGCCACCTCGAGCGCAACGTCGCCACGATGGCAAGGTCGCAGTCGAACGCAGCAACCAACGCTGGTGTTTGGACGGCTTTGAGTTGCGCTGCGACAATGGCGAGGCGCTGCGCGTGACGTTCGCGCTGGATTGCTGCGACCGCGAAGCGATGAGCTGGGTGGCGACGACGGCTGGCTATAGCGGCGACGTGGTGCGTAATGTGATGCTGGCGGCCGTCGAAAACCGCTTCGACAACGCGCTGCAAGCACCCTCGGAAATCGAGTGGCTGAGCGATAACGGCTGCGGTTATACGGCCGACGAAACGCGCCGCTTCGCAACCGAAATCGGCCTGAAGCCGCTGACGACGCCGGTGTGCAGTGCGCAGAATAACGGCATGGCTGAGAGCTTCGTGAAGACGATGAAGCGCGATTACGTGGCCTTTTGCCAAAATCGGATGCGGCGACGGCCGTGCTCACTTTCACCATTGCGTTCGAGCATTACAACGAGAAGCACCCCCATAGCGCGCTGAAATATCGCTCACCATGCGAGTTTCGACGCACCGTGGATTCATCAACCGTAGTGTGAGGCCGTGTCCGGGACTACGGGGTCAACTCCACTTTGCGGTTTTTCTGCGCAGCTAGATTTGGAACAGCCCCCTGAAAGTCCGGACACAGTCTCCCACTTTTGCCAATATGCTTGCATCTTCCAGAGGACTATTTTTTTCTTACAGTCTTGCTGAGCCTGACGCTTCAGGTCCCTTTGCCGAGCGCTTGGCTTTCCCTCCCAGATTTTTAAAGTTCATGGGTTTATTTTCATGAGTAGAATGGGTTGCTATAAGCTGATACCCCACCTTATTTTCATCGATTAAATTTTTCAAAGCTCTAGCCAGATGATTGTGAACCGATTTGTTAATTTGCTGAGATTTTTTAATGGGTATATTTTTTATAGAAATTTGGGTTCCCTTGGGACCCAAGCCAATTGAAACCGCTCTATTCTCAGCCTTTACATTTAAATCAATATTAATTTTTTCTTTATCTTTTTCAGTGATATCTTTACCTTTCTTTATATTAGATTTAACCTTTTCCCTCAATAAATTTAAAAAACTTGATTTTTCCTCATCACCACCAAAGTCTTTTACATAGAATTCAACCAAATGAGAATTATCTTCTTTGAAGTAATTCTCATACACATACCTTATACCGTTGCTTAATCCATAATAACCTTTTTCATTGCTCCTACTACTTTCCTCAATGTTAGAATTTTTCAATATTTCAAACTCATTTGCCGTCATGGCTCTAAAAAATGAAGTTGCAGATTCAAATGAATTTGCTTCTAAATTTTTATCTATACCTAAAATTTTTTCCTTTAGTTCTGATTCCAACAAATTAGCATAAGAACCTTCTCGCTGAGGAGTCAACTCGCCGATCGCCCCCTCCCCTTCATAAGGCACAGTGCCTTCAGAAAAGCCCGAATTTCGTCGGCTTGATAAAAATTGTTGAACAGCCTGAACACCAGGTACAGCTGGTTCAGCAACTTCATCATCGAGCTGATCAGAGTTATAATCCCGGCGCTTTAGCTTCGCTTTCGCCTGGTTTGATTGAGCTAAATTTTTTGGCATTGCTCACCTTATTTTATAAATGCAAGACATGAAGCGCAATATAACAATAAATGCAGCCGCAATAAAAATTTAATCTATGTTGCCAACACATCGCCGTCAAGGCAGCAACCCATGTTTCGGATTTGACTCGACATACAGGCGCCTAGCCTTTTTCTGTTGACTGGACTTTTGGCTATAAAATTTACCCATAGTTCACCTCGTTGACAGCTTATCTAACCTTTTAGATGACACAAATCGCGTTACCCTAGCCTAGTGATTTTGCTGGCGGAAAATCCGCATAGGTTGTCACAGCCAACCCCAGCTCGTTGTCGGTGCAATCTGTGTATTGGAACGCTCGTTGCGCTGCAGACGCGAAAAGGAAGTATCCACTCGTCAACCAGCATCGTCAACAAAGGCTTTCACCCCAGTCACGTCCTTAACGTCCACTGGCAACTGCACGCCGAGCCTCCTCCACTCATCTTCATTCTCGTTAATCACCTGGGACAGCACCTCGTGCGTTTTCTCATCAAGCAGCCCGCTCACATGAGCCGTCGGCGGTTCGTTAGGATTTGTGTACTCGCAGGTCACCGCCAGACGCGCCAGTTGCACACGCGCCAATTGCACTTGTTCCACACCCAGTAATGCTAGTACTTTGTCCACCAGCACACGCTTGAACAGCAACGACTTGTCGTAGTCCTCCCACGACTGTGCCACCGATGGCATAAGTTGCGTATTCAGCACTGGCTGTTCCTTTTCAGCCTGGCCAAGTCCTAATTTAATTGGAATCGTTACCTGAAAATTCAGGCATAGCCGAGGCCGGTCGTCCAACGCTTGCCAGAAATTGCCCAAGCCTGACAAATGCTCTGATGGCGCAATGACTCTTGAGAATGACGGCAAATTCAGCTTGTTCCTCAGACTCTTGTCCCAATCCGCATTGAGCAGCGCATTGAGTACCGCGTTCATTACCACCATGGGTTGACTAACCGGCCCCATCTTGTTTTCTGGGCGCCGCTCCCAATACGTAATTAGGTAACAACAGCGTACGTTCACTTGTCGAGGATCAAATTTTCCCGTCCCTGCGACGTACTGGCGCGATTGCCCATGCCGCAATTCCAGGTCCTCTTGGATATCGTACAGGAATACACACAGCGTCGGGCAATCCGGCGGATTGTTCTTATCCGGCATGTCAAACCGAATTTCGACTGGCTTCGGTAAATACGTGTTCAGGGTCATCTCGATTTGCGCATTGAGCATTAGTAACGACTTATCGCTGAGCGCGAAATGCGTGGGTTGGTTACTTTCCATGTTCTCCATCCTAGTACCTTATCGCCCGATGACCGCGCGCCACTGCGTCATGCTGACAGTTGCGGCACGATGCGCCCGGTCTTACTCAATTCACGGCGCACCGCGCGCTCAATATCAGCCCGAGTGACCGCTCGCCCCTGCTCGGCTGCGAGCCAACTCGCGAGCAGCGCGACGTTGCGAATGCCCGCGCCGGTCAATTCCGTGACCGACGCAAGCCGCGAACAATCCACTTCCTCGTCCACTGCCACCTGCGCGGGCCAAATCGCGCGCCACAGTTTTTCTCGCAAATGGGCATCTGGTGCTTCAAAGCGCGTCATGAACGTTAGCCGGCGCGTGAACGCGTCGTCTAGATGCCCGCGGTTATTTGTTGTGAGCACCACGAGCCCCGGATAGTGTTCCAACCGCTGCAGCAAGTACGACACCTCGATGTTCGCGTGCCGGTCCTGCGCGTCCTTCACTTCGCTGCGCTTGCCAAACAGTGCATCAGCCTCGTCGAACAGCAAGACACCGGTGTCGGCCCCGGCCAGATCAAAAATCCGCGACAGGTTCTTCTCCGTCTCGCCGATATATTTGTTGACTACCGTCGACAGATCCACGCGGATCAGTTCCACGCCCAATTCGCCGGCAAGCACTTCGGCGGCCATCGACTTGCCGGTGCCCGACTCGCCGTAGAACAGCGCGCTGATGCCCGTCGCGTGGCCGATTTTGTGCGCGAACCCGCGTGCAAGCACCATGTCGCGCTGCCGGATTGCGGCGACGATCTCGTGCAGCTGCTCAGCCACGCTGGTGCTGACAATCAAGTCATCGAACGTGCGCCGTGGTGCCACACGCTGCGCGAGCGAACCAAAATGTTGCTGGCCGCGTACACGCAGCGCTTGATGCAGATCGGCTGGCGTGAGCGGCGCCTGTGCATCACGCAGCGCCCGATAGCCTTGCGCCTCCTGCAGCGTAGGCTCGAGCGCGTCAGGATTGACCCGCGCGTGACGCAGCAACGCCGTCAAGTCCCACGCGTCACCGGTCGAACCCAAACTGGCTCGCAATAACCGCGCATCGTCCTCGCGGGTGCGCGGCGGCAGCGTTACACGCACCTGCGGCAGGGTGGCAAACACGTCGCCCGCGTCCTGCTCGGACCATAGCGCCACCACCGGCTGCCCATGTCGCTCCAGTCGCGACGCCAGCGCGTTAAGCAATCGCCCGTGCCGTGCCACGCCATCGGCGAGCTGTTGCAGCACCAGCACGCTGCCGTGCAAGCGCGCTTCGCGCAGCGTCGCGAGCAGCACTAGCCACGCCTCGTCCGATTCGTCTGGCAATGCCGCCAGATTGACGACCAGCGCCGGGCGGCCCGCGTCGCGCGCCAGCTGCGCGATGAACGCCAGGCAGCCGTCAGTTTGGTGCAATAGTAATAACGGGACACGTTTTGGCTCAGTCTCAAAACAGCACGCTGCGATCTGCTGCGCGCATTCAGCCCACGGGCCGTCACGCAGTACGTCACCGGAGCGAGAGGCGGACCACCACTGCGCCACCTGTGTGAGGGCCATGGGCAGCGATGTCGCATCTGCGCCGCTTAAGTAGCGATAAACGGTCTCATCCACGCGCAAGTACGACGCGTCGTCGCGGGTGCTCGCGCGACCGTTACGCTCCGCCAAGTAGACAAGGCCGTGGTGCACCAAAGCGCCAGCGTCTGTGCCAAGCAGGTGGCGGTGCGCAATACGCTGCACAGGCGTCGCGCTAAAGAGCGTCAACGCAAATTCCACACTGGGCCAACTCGCGCCTTCATCTCCTTGCAAATAGGCAATCAGCACACGATAACGCGGCTCGAATAGCGGCAGCACACACAACACCAGTACCTGCGTCTCGAACAAGGTGAGCCCGAATCGCTCTATCACCTCGGCCAGTCGCCCGTGTGCATCCGGCGCATGTAGCGTTGTCCACGACGCGGCATCGTCGCTGCACCAATACGGCATGCCGCTTGGTTGCGCGCATGTGGCCTCGAGCAGTTCTTTCGGCTGGAGTAACCCGGCGAGGTTGAGCCGGTCGTCCTCGTGTTGCTGCTGCCAGATAAGCAATTGCTGCAGCACTTGGTCGACGTACTCAAGCCACGGCCCAAGCGCCTCGAATGCCGCGCTCACAGGCGCCCGCCCGCCTTGCGCCTCCGCCAGCTCGGCCAAGGAGTGCCACCTAGTGCCCGGCTCGGGCGCATTGAGCGATCGAGAAGTAAGGATCCTCATGCGAGCCACTCCACTTTAATGGGGCTTAATAGCCACGGTAGTGTTATCTGCGTCAGCGGCCATGGCACCTGGGACAACAGCACATCGGTTGCATCCCGTTCCACTGTTAAGGTGAGATGCTTCGTACCTGCCACCAGCATGCCCGTGCGTTGCAGGAAAAACACGCGTACATCGGCTGCGCTTAAGCGCTGCAGGCCCGGCAGCACCGCCAGCGTCATGTTCAGCCAGCGGTCAGCCTCTTCCTGTTGCGATCCGTCCAGCACGGGCCAGTCGATCGGCTGCACGTCGTCGGGCAGCGGTGGCAAGCCGCATAGCAGGCGTGGCACCGGCAAGCGCCAGTCGGCCGGCGGCGTCTGCCCCGACGCCAACCAGTCCAGCAACGCGACGGCGCGCCGTACAGCATCCGGCGTCCAGCCATTGTCGGCATCGACCAGCTCAAAGGTTTGGAACAGGCGCGGCAACACCGGCCATAGCAGCACCAAACCTGCGTTCGCCACGATCAGCGGCTCGATTTCAACGCGCGGGTTCGGGCGGCGTTGCGTGAGAACGCGCGCCTGCTCGTCCCGCATCGCGCGCTCTGCGGTCAGCGCGTCACGTTCCCATGGCGCGTGGCGTGCCGAACTGGACACACGCGACACCGATGCCGTGGCGGGCGACGTCGGGCGCACGTCTGGCAGGTCGAGGGCCACCGCCAGTCGTTCACGTAATTCAGCCGTCAGGTGCGTAAGCCAACGCGCTGAATTCGGCTTGCTGAACTGGGCCGTCAGCAACTCACGCAGCATATGCCGCATCGGCTCGGTCAGTGGATAAGCCAACAGTGCATCGAGGCACGCCTCGAGCAAGGGATCCGGACTCAGCGCAGCCGCCGTCGCGTCGTGCGACAGGTGCTGTGCGCTGACCGGCTTCCGAGCCACAATCGGGTGACGCTGTGCCCCTTCAATTGCCGTCGTTGAGGCGACTTGAGAGCCAGATAATGACAAGGGGCGCGACAAAGGAATGCGCGTGGGGGCAATCAACCAAGCGATTAGCGCGCGCAACGCGGTGCCATCACACCCAGCGATTAGCCGGTGTCGGGCGGATGGTTGCAAGCAGCGCTCGGCCAACAAGAGCCTGGCCTTAGACGTGTCATCACGCGAGTGCGCCTGGCTTATTTGTATTAGACGCATCATGCACGCATGCGGACTGGGTACGGGGCCGCCACTTGGCCCGTCAAACGCGCGGTCGGGCGCCCCCCACACGCCCGTGTCCAGATAACGCAGCAGCGCCGCCCAATCGGATGAAACGGTGTCGGTCTTCGTGGCTACGCGCAGCGTGTCCGAGCGCGTCGCGCGCCATGGCGCCGCTTTATCCTCGGACAATACGGCCCATCGTGTCCCTGCGCTCGCATGCGCCTTCAGGTCGGCCCGCAACGCACGCGCCAACTCGACGAGCGTCCGCTCAAGTAGCGCCGGCTCAAATCTTGCCAGCACAATGTCACCCACGTCGATGACCAGCCGGCCCACCCGATACGGCTCGTCGAGACGGCCATCGTCGCATTGCTCGATCACGCGCGCGATGTGCGGACGCAGCGCATCGTGAAATAGCAGGCTACAACGGCGTTGTAGACGCTCCGCATCATTCAATGACGCACGTAGACGAAAGTGTAACCGGTCAATTTGGTTACGCATCGTCGACACCCTGCTGGCCAAGCCGTGAGCGAACAACGCACACGGTCCTGCTACGCCCGACCGCCCCCGAGGTTATCGCGCATCGTGTCCAATCGACCCGCATACGAGGCCACACGGTGCGAACGCGCTCGCTTTTATCTATCCGCTGCCGGCCGCTCATGCCACCGTGCGCGCATGGCATGGCTTGCCGTTGTGCTTGACCAACATACAACCTGCAGAAAAGGAGGACGATATGGAGCGATCCGATCGGATCGCTCGTTTGGTGCGCCGCACGTGCAAGTGGGCGGATGAAGGCAGCTAATCTCGATCGACTTCTCGCCTTCGAAAATGGTTGAATCCAGTTCATCAAAATCCTCATTCAAGCAAGCATTGCCACGGCAACTCCTGTTCACTCTACAGTTGAGTACATCCTTCTCAACGCTACGAGCCCTGTACAGCCACAGCTCCCAAAAACCACGGAAACATTTGTCATTCAGCTCCTCTCCTATGGATGCTTTC
This sequence comes from Mycetohabitans rhizoxinica HKI 454, assembly GCF_000198775.1. Classification (NCBI taxonomy): domain Bacteria; kingdom Pseudomonadati; phylum Pseudomonadota; class Betaproteobacteria; order Burkholderiales; family Burkholderiaceae; genus Mycetohabitans; species Mycetohabitans rhizoxinica. The sequence goes on from NC_014722.1 coordinate 2,398,086, forward strand.
CGTCTGTTTTGACGACCTATTCAAAGCGCACATCACTCGATGGCTGTGCACGCTGCGCCGCCACTCCCCGTTCACGCCGATATTTGACATTTTCTTTCTATTGGCAAACTAAACCCACCTGGATCAATAATGTGCTCGCGTGCGGTTTCCCTTCCTATAAGTCGAACAGCACCCGGACAAAATCTTCATTGGCAAAGCCGAAGTCTTTGACTGGTTGGGCTTTATTTTTACCGCCAATGGCTACGCCGCCGTGGCCCCGCGCGCTTTAGCCAACCATGCAATGAAACTCCGCCGACCTTATGGGCAGGCGCGACGCGGTAACCTCACCAAGGGTCTACGACGTATTGCGAAATATCGAAAACGGTGGGCATTGTGGGTGAAGTCTGCTGGCCATATCGACAGGATGGTTCACTTGACTGCCTTGCAGGGCGGCAGGCGGTGGCGACTCGCCTGAGCCCTTCTTGCTGCCGTTACGACGCTGATTTATGGCTTGTGAATTTGAATCCCCACGCCTGGCCGTCAATACTCAGAATTAACTCGTACACCGCCGCTGAACCAGCATCCATCATAAGCTTCAATGGAGGTTGAAAATACAATACTACGACGAAATCCATATTATCTCCGTTACGGTTGACGCGCAAAGATCTCACCGTAAGCTTGCTCATGGCTTCGCCTACGGGGCCGGTGATGAGGCGCAAAGTCTTGACCTGCACAATCTCCCCGGAGGACTTAAACTTGATGTTATTCACCAGGCTCACTGGTATGCAGAAGCTTAATTTAATGTATTTGCCGCTTTTTGCTTGACCGTCGGGCAGTGGTAACACGAATGGCTCCGCAGGTTGATTTGGCGCTGCCTTCGGGTTGATCGTGTGCTTTACGTTCCCGGTATCGGTGCTTAGCTCCACGTAATCCAATGGCAATATGAGGTATTCTAAAACCGTAACGGCGAATCGGGATAACTCCAGCCGGTAGTGGCCTGCGCCACCGTTTAGCACGGTGTATATCGTGATCGTTGCCGTCCCCGGACTGTTGCCCTGAAGCTCGAGCTTGCCGCCGCTCATGGTTGCGGTCACGACTTCCGAGTTCGTCGTGTCACACAACAGCGACAACCCTTCATCTGTGGCTTCGATTGAGTCCAGTACTTTGCGTGTATTGACCAACAACGTCTGCAACTCGATCCCATGCACGGAAGGGAACAAGGTATTTTGAAGTCTCTCTGCTATCTCGACCACGCAGCCTGAGATGCCCTTTGGAGTCGGTTCGTCGTTTCGCCCCTTCGCATAATTCCGGATGCTTGCCTCCATTACTGCACCGCCGAGCTTATTCGCCAGCGCTGCCGCGACGGCCCACGCGCCTGCGGTGTAAGCGCGAGCAAGCAGCTTCCCTATCGCGTCCGCCAAGCTCCTCTCACTGGTGTTGATGTCGCGCCCGCTCGATCCTTGATCGGTAACGTAGACACGTTTGATCGCGTCGACGATGGGCTGCAACTGAGCAGCAAGCGCCTTTTGGTCCCGGTTATTCTTTGGATACTCGCCGACATCGCCATCGGTGGAAACGAACATTAACCTACATGCTTCTATAACCTCCTTGGCCAATGCTTTTTTCACCCTTTCGATGTGGTCCTCATTCAGCGATAAATTACCCTTTTGCTCTGTAAAATATGTTTCATCATAGTTAATACTAAGTTGTTGATTGCCTGCCACTTTAAGAGTGTTGGTATCGAACTTTACGTTAAGCATCCCTCCATTCGTCGATAAACCCTTGTCCGTGTCCACATGCAACTTAAGCGAGTTGTCCTCAATTGTCACCCCGTTACCCGTTTTCACGCATAGGCCCCCTTCTGTGCTCAGCGCGCTTTCAGCCTTGACCACGATGGTAACCTTGTTCTCGGCAAGCTGAACACCAATCCCGGGTTTGACCGCGAGGCCTTCGGGATTGACCAACAATCCGCTTGAGTCGGGTTTCAGTTTGACGCTTAATTTGCGATCGCTTGAGTTCCAATCCAGCCCATTGCCTGGCTCTGCCGCTCCTTCTCCCTCAGGTAACCCGATCGCTTTGCGACCAATGTCCGCCAACTCGATCAAACCATGATAATGCTTTTCATTGGGCGTCGCGCCCGTCACAAACTCCCGTTTTAGCTTGTTCGCGCTCATCATCTTGGCTCTCCAGATCAAATGTTGTCCCAGCGGCTACGCTATGCCCACACCTCGCATCGATACCATGATGGTGTTTTAAAGCAAAAATTTTTCAATGTTCAGCGTGAGATGGCCCTCCTTAACGATTAATCCACCTTCGGGATCCACCTTCACCTTTAAGAAACCTTGTTCGATGACCAATGTTTGGTTGTCGCAGTCCAGTCCGAGTTGGCCGTTGGCAAAAGACTTTACGCCCGGTCCAGTCGCCACTGACAACGCCCCCTTGCGATCGACGAGCCCTGAGTTGTCCTCGACGTGAAGTTTTAACTCGTCGACATTTGTTCCCTTGTTCCGTTCGCACATGATGCCCGCGCCACACCGGACAGATAACGAGCCATTTTCCGTTGTGAGCCCATCACCGCATTGCACCGCTAATCCCTTATTGTCGGCCACCAAGCTGCCATTAGGCGGGCACTTCACTTTTAGACGTCCACTGGACTCCGCCTCTAGGCCATCGCCCGCCGATAGGGCGACGCTCGCAAAATCGATCAATTTTTCAAATTCCCTCTCGCCAGGTACTTTCCATGCGTTAAAATTCTCTACCAGCTCATCCTTTTTTGATCGTGTCATTTTCAGTACTCCTATTTTATATTTCGATACATTATTCCATTAGCTCAACGTGTGCCGTTTATGAGAGCGGTTTTAGTAGATGTGGATAATTATCTTCCGAATCCCCGACGTAGACCACCTGCTGCTCAAGGCGAGCCTGCCGTAATTCATTTTTTCCTTCCGGACTGGTCTTCTCTTTCAGAATATCTTCTTCGATTTTTATTTTGGTTCCATGATCCGCGATTTGCACGAACCCAATTCCAGCGCGTTCATCCGTGGGCCGATCTCCCACACCAAGCAAATTCAAGAGCCCATATGACTGATCGCCGACCGGTCGCCCCCCTGTTTGCCACTGTTGATATTTATACGCAAAATGCCTAAATTGCAGATCACCTAGCCAGTGCAATTGGATATTCAGGTGACTAGGGGCCTCTTGCCAAACTATTTGCTCGACCCACTGATTTAATTCACTTGGATTACCGTGCAGATCCACCCAGCTTCGATTTAATACTACGCTCAACGTGAATGCGAACGTGTCTTCTTTGTAGGGGACGGACCAACCGTAAAGGGCTGACGTAGCAACATCTGGCCATGCTTGTTCGCTCGAGGAGATGTTGTCTAAATCCACTGGAAGGACTTCGAAGCGACTATTTTTTTCTGTAGTAACGTATTGATTACCTGCGCCTATCCATTGGACAGTTACGGTTCCTTGTATCGGATCGCTATCCGTCACCTGAACAACAATATCTTTATAGCTTTCAACTTCTCTCAGCTCACCGGCCGTCGCCACACTTTGCCATCTCGCTTTAGGTCGCAACGCAAATCGGTCCCCCGTCTTGAGACATATCGGAAACGACGGCTGCACCGTCAGCGTTGCGGTGCCGTCCTTAGGAACATTATTATCGATGTAGCGAAGGTCGTACACCACGCGCTTTAACCAATCCGGACTGATTCGCCATTGCCATGCGTAGTTGGATTCCTGCAATAAGCGCACGCTACGTTGCAAACGCCGGTGCTGTTCCAAATCAATTTCGATCTGCGAAAATTTACCGTCGTCGCCAGTTTTTACCTTGTGAATTACGATGCCAGTGATCGGCTCGAGCGTTATTCCATTATGCTTGGCTTGTAGCTCGATCAACTGCCCAACACGCAGTTGCCCGTTTTTTACATCCCCCACAGAAAGGCTTAAAAGATGCTTGCCATTCTGGTCACGCTTGTCTTCGTTGTTATTGACTTCCTTCCAATCCATGTTGACAAGCTTTGGATCGGGGGCAACCGGCAATAGCTCTTGCTGCTCGATCAAATAAAAGGGCAGCGAGTTAGGAAACGAGGCGTCGGCTTGTTGCAGCGTTTCATCGAACAGCGCCTCGCCGATACCGAGGCGCGCTGCAATCTTGCGCTGCAATGCCGAGATATTACTAATGCTGATCGCCGCGCGCTCGTACGACAGCCGCGTCACTTGCCGCAAAAATCCTTGCTGCACGTGACAAAATTCTTCCGGTTTAGGTCCTAACAACGTGCGTGACGCACGGCACTCCCCAAAATAGCCCAGCAAATAGTCAATGATCGCCAACTCTTTGTCATTGTCTTGCGACTGTTGTTCGCTCTGCTCTTTCAGCGTGGCGCGCTCGAGAAGAGCACACGCAGATTGTTCATGAGTAAGCGCATCTTGGTCGGCATTTGGCCAATCAGCGGCGCCCCAAACCGCGGCCTTGGGATCTCGGTCATCGAAGGCCAACAGACGCGGCAGCTTTTCCAACTGATCGGCGCTGTTCGCGACCTGTTGCTCGAATGGACGGAGAAACCGCAGCAGTTGTTTTGCGTTGAAATTCTGCTCGAAACGCTCGGCCCCTTGCTGCAAGCCATACACCGGTGGCAACCAGGATCCAGCGCTGCGGTAATACGCAGGATGCCGGTATTGGCCGTATGGTACCCGCCTCGTCTCATCGCGTTTAGCTTGTGCCACCTGCGTCAGTCGCGCTTTGAGGTACTTGTTGACTGCTCCGGATTTCACCGTGATAGTTTGCCCACGCTTGCGCACTATGATTGCGCTGCCAAGCGAAGCGTCCCCCAACAGGCCACTTACCGGATCGACCCACAATTGCACTTGCGCATTGTCGGCAATCTCAAGTGCCTCTTTTGATGCTTGCCCGTTTTGTTTGTCCCAACACACCCGCTTGATGCCACGCACGGTCATCATCGCAACTATCAGCGACGAATACGACACTAAACGCTTCGTAAGCTTGCCTTGATCATCCATCCCACGTGACGGCGGCAAGTCGGCAATCCAGCCATGTTTTAGATGCGGCCCGGCATAGACTGCTTCCGCCGCCTCGCCTTGCGCCAGACGCACCGCAGCTGATTGACGTATCGGCCACGGCAGTAATGCATCATTGGCCTCCCAGATCGCTAGCGCAACGACCTGAGCCGTTTGGTCAGCCGATAGGTCGTCTTCTAACTCGATGACGACCTGCGGCTCTTGCTTCGTGGGCGTTAAAAGGTAAATATCGGTGATTTCCCATTCACACAGGTTTCGGTTGCCCTCTAAACAGATTTGCAGGAGATTCTTCGCGTCATCTTCTTTCACACCAGGATTCAGGGTCGCCCATAGCCGGTACTGCCCGGGGACCCGGTAGCTCTGCTTATTCTTTTTTTCTTCCCCTACAAACTGGAACGTATAGCGATCGGTGTCATAGACGTAAGCGTAGCTTTGCTCTGGTGACACAGTCGCAATCTGCACATCCCTGAACAGAAAAGTCGAAGATTCGTTATCGGTGTCGGTCAGATCCAAAAGGAGACGCCGGTAATCATTGAGGGTCACTGGGCCACAAGTCAACGCGGTTTCCGGACCGAACTCCGATGCAAAGATGCTGCTATCGTTGACAGTGCCGTGATTCAGGCACGTTGCGCTTTTTTTGGGCACCGATTCTGGCGTCAATAAATCGGCCAGCGGTAGCGTGTGCCGATAGCTCACATCCGACACCGCGAAAGTGAGCGCCTGCAGCAGCGTCACGCCGGGATCGGCGTCACCGCGCGCGCTCCAGCGTTTTGCCGCATAGACCGTGAGCGCATCCTGCGCGGTCGACCACAACGTATCAAAGTGAATTGGATCCTGCGCAGTATCACCTGCTGTTGAATCGGCCTCAGTGGCCGGCCTCGTGGTATCAGCCATCGTTAACCTCATTGTTTTGTTGCCGTAGCGGCATCGCGCGCCCCCGAAAGTTCACTGCTCGACGAGCCGTTATCAGACAATGTCACAGCGTGCACGTTGAGCGTCACGAACTGTTCAGCCTGCGCCGAGTGCAATGTCACATCCTTTAGCTTCACCACTGCGCCGAGTCGATACACACCGCACGCTCGCTCGCCGGCAACCACATCGAGTTGGCAGGTCGTTGCTTTTGGATTCGACGTCGAACACTTGGGCACCGCATAATGTTGCATATCCAATGTCGATGCAGCCTGCTCAAGTTGCTTGCCTTGCACCCGCAATCCCGTGTCGTTTTGCTGGCTCGGCAGTATCAGCCCCGTATCCAGGTCTACCAGCTCCACCTCAGCCTTTGTGTTGATCGGCTTATCGTGCAGTTCTAATGCCTGCATGGGCACCGTCACCCGGAGCGTCGCCCGTTTCTGTCCGTTACCCACCATCGTCACGTCGCGGTAGTACGGCTGCTGGTCGTTTTGCTTGGGCCCCACCCAGGCGATCGTCAAGCCCTCATATTCGAGCGGTACACACGTGAGCACGGCCACTTGCCCAGGCAAGACGACGAAATTCGTATTATTGTCCCCATTTAGACGCACCGCTTTCACCTCTGCAACCTCAGACACCGAACGCAGCACGTCCCGCACCGCGCCGTGCGTGATCGCGCGGCCCATTACTTGCAAACTGCCATCGTCGCCCTTGCTCGCCCACGGCACAAACGCGGCCTGCAGCGCTGCTTGTACACGCGCGTGGCCGACCGTGCGACTCAGCCCCGGCTGATAGTCGGCCTCCCAGTTCACGCTGACCACCACATAGTCCGGATTCACGCATTTCAGCGTCAACCACGGCGACGTACGCGCCTTTAACCACGCTTGCATCTGACTTAAGTGCGCCGCACTTAGACCCGGGCGCAGCCGGTCCTCGCTGTCGCTCAGTGCCAGTTCCGGCATAATGGCGATTGTCTGCTGCAACGCGCCTTTTTCATCGTGCGTGGGCGGCAGCACCGCCAACTCCCGGATCTGCGGATACTGCTCGTGCAGTAAGGTCTGCAAATCCTGATTATTCAAGCCCCGGTCGCGGTGCCGCAGCCGGCGCGCAATGCGCGCGTCAAACTGCGCCTGCGTCTCCGCTGCTTGCCCGCCCGCTGACGGCCACGGCTGCTGAACCGACTGCAGCCCAGCCGGCGCATCCAGCGCTTGCGTCACACTGCCCGGCTTTAACGCTTGCGTAAAAAGCCCGGTTGCCCGTGTTGCTTGCGCCGCGTTCGTCACCCATCCGCTCAGCCACGGCAGCGCCGGTACCCATAGCTGCTTCCGATCGCGCGCCGGCAGCGTCTGGACGCTTGCCCTCAGCCACATTCGACCCGCCGGCAAGCTCGTTGATGTGCTGCTCGCATCGCTTGGCCAGTCCACCGACCACTGACCGCTCATGCTCAACCCATCGGTGCCGTCGGCCACCGGTAGTCGCTGCCAGCGCTCGCCCGGCGCCAAGTATTGCCACTGCAGCTCGAGCGCGCCTGGGCTGTGTAGTTGCCAGTGCAGCGTCAGCCATTGGCCCGCCTCGATGCCTTTTATCCCCAGATACAGTTGCGCACCTGCGAACAGTGCGCGCTCGTCAGTCGGCGCATACCCAAACGGCGTAATCACTTGCTGCGTCACTTCAGTATCGACGGCGTCATAGTCAACCTGCAGCCCTGACCATTGCGGCACATACGGCGCACGCCATTGGGCCTTGGGCACCATCACTGGCATCGGTGTACGAATGGTTTCGGTGTGGTTTTCCATCGCCGGCATCGGAACCTTACCCGACTCGCCCGGTACGTCAACGGCCACCAGCTTCGGGACTTTCTGTCCTTCGACATCCTGTAAGCAAGGGACCTGCGTCGTGATCGCGTGCTGCGTCTCGAGCACAATCGTTTGCGCCGGTGTCCGCAGGTGCGCGTCATATTCTGCGTGCAGAAACGATTGTTGCAATTCGATCCGCACCCGCCACGGCCAGGCGGCCGGATCGTCGTTGTCGGGGACAAGCGTGTGTGCCGCCACGAGTGGCAAGTTGGCAGCGTCCAGCGCAATCGTCCAAGGCTTGGGTTCTGGTGCCTCGCCTCCGCCAAATAGCGGCAATGCTTCGCCCCGCAACTGCACCTCACCTTGCTGGCATCGTGCAATCGACGCTTGCACAGTAAAGAACGCGTTGCTGGCCGGCTTGTGCGGATAACCTTCGTCCGCCGCAATCTGCTTGACCACCTGGGACCCATTTGTCACGCGCTGCGCGAGACTGCCGCTTGGGTGTGTCGCCAACTGATCCAACGTTTTACCGTTCTTTAAATCGACATGCAGGTTCGCGTCCAACTTAAGCCAGTTTGACGTACTTTGCGTCGAATCCGGCCCATACCAGTCATTCAATGACATTTGCGGCAACCCAACCCATGTCGGCTTGACGGTGATGTGCGTCAATTTCGATCCCAACCGCCACCATTCTGGGGAAATCAAATTGACTGCTCGCCCCTTGTCAGCCCGCTCGCCAAACGGCAAGCCGCCGTTCGAAAGCGCCGTGCCATCGTCCGTCGCACACTGCACGTTGACCGCGCCCTTCACTGACACGGCTAAGCACGTCACCTCTGGCACCGACTTACCTGACTCGCTCGTCAGCCGCAGCAGTGGCGTTGCCGACTGCAAACCGTCTAGATCCGACGCTGGCGTGGGCGCACCCGCCTGAGGCCCTAAACTAAAGGTCTTTTTCTTCTGTTCGTTTTCTGTGCTCTGCTGGCTCACATCGCACTGAAGCTCGACCCACCTCTGCCCAATACTAAGCTCAGCCTTGATCGCCGAGCGCGGCGCCTCTTTGAAGGTCACCGTCCACGAGCGCTGCCCGCCCGCCACCGCCAACACGGGCGAACCCACTATCCGGCCGCTCATTACTGCTTGGTCTGCCTCCAGCTGTGTAGCTTTTTCCGTCTTCACCGGCGCCGCCTCAAACAACCGCACGCCCTCGCTGGGCCACACAATGCCAGCTTCCTCGTCATATACGACGCGCGCCCGACACCCCGTACGCACCAACGGATCGCGCACGACCCACCGCATATCCGTGAGGCGTGCCGCATTCACCGTCATCGGTTGCTCGAGCGCATACTGCACCGCATTGCCCGCGCTATCGTGCCCTGCATCAAGCCGCAACCCCGCCGGCAGCACCAATTCCCGCACCCCATCGGCCAACGTAAAGTGCACGGTTACCCGGTCCGCTTGCGCCGCCCGCGGCTTAAGCGCCAGCATCTGCCGGTAATACAGCGCGCGGTACTGCGCCGGCAGTGCATTGAGCAGCGCCCGCGGCGTCTCCAGCAATCCCATCAACGCGAGCAAAAACGCGCGCTCGGCCGGCAGGCGTTGGTCTGCCTGCTGTGGTGTCTCGTACAGTTCGGTCAGGCGCTGCCGCTCGACTGCCCACGCCTGTTCCGCCTTCTGACGCGCCTGTTCTACCTGACGCCCAAGGGTTTCGTTTTCTTCCCACTTGGGATCCCACGTGCCCGCGTCCACACCCAACAGCACTTGCGCCCATGTGCCAATGATCTTTTCTTGCGCGTCTTTATCTTGCGCTTCTTGGAACGGCAGCCGCTGGCAATACGCGCGGAAAGCATCCAATCGCGCGCCGATTGATCGATCGTCCAGCACGAACGATGTTGCGTCATCGTTGACACGCTGATCTGTCGCCATCGTTGCTGTCCTTGAATGCATCGTCCCATTTCTCCGGTGCGTCAACCCGCCTTCACGTTGACCTGCGTGACTACAAACCGCCCTTTACCGGGTGTGGGCACGCCCACCGTCGGATCCGGCGTGTTCGGTGGTGCCGGCATCATCGCGGGTGCCGTCGGAATAAACATCGCTTGACATTGCCCCCCCTTAATCAGCACCGGTGCGCCACTGAACACCTGTTTACCGATTTGATCGGGCGCGGCGATCACCATCTGAATGAGGCCCACGCCTGGCACCGTAAAGTTGCCCGACACATACGGCACGCCCGGCACGACTACCTTCGCCAAATCGCTGATCACGCACCCAGGCTTGCCCTTCACCATGAACCGCCCAGTGCCGACCAGCACCGCTTGCGCCGGCGCCATTAGCGTCCGGTTACCGAAATTGGGTTCAAACATCACCACGTCACCGGTAGCCACCATCAGCTCACCCATTAAAAGCCTCCACCCGTGCCGTCCTGCAGGTCCAGCGCACCAGAGACGCGCCGCGTCTGCGCCTGCCCCGCCAACCGATACGTCACCTCGATCCCTAACCATCCCGGTTGGTGCACATCCTGTTGCATATCGATTTCCACAACTTCGGCGCGCGGCTCCTCCCGCGCCACACTCTCAAGAATGCGGCGCCGCAAACCCGCCAGCACGCCTTCGGACAGGCTCCCAAACACCGCCGCCTGCAAGTCGCAGCCGTATGTACTACGCATGATCCGTTCGCCCGGTTGGGTTTGAAACAACACTTTTAAACTCTGCTCCACGTTATGCGCACCGGCCGACATCGTCACCCCACCCGACTCCGCATCATCAGGATCTGGCAACGTAAAAGTTGGCGGAAACGCCCAGCCCTGACCGTACACATCCGATTCGGTATCCTCAATGCTCATCAAAGACTCCTATTTGCCGACGTCGCGCCGGCACTAGCCCAGGTTCACCATCGCGCCCTTCACGTTCGTGATCCCGCTGCCGCCCACGTTCGTCGTTGCCTGGCCTTCTACGCTCACCTGTGCGCCCATCACGCTCGTCTGCGCTTGGCCATTGATTGCCACCTTAGCCCCCGCTACGCTCACCTCAGCGTCACCCTTGACGTCAACCTTGATGCCCTTGATCTGAACACCCTCATTGCCACTGAGCTTTGTCGTCATCGTGCCATCAACCGCCACTTCATTGGCCGACACGCTCGCTTTGTCCGGTGTCATCGTCATCCGGCTGCGCTCACTTGACCACGCCACCCCTTGCTTGCCTTGCCCCGATAACTTCATCTGCGCATCCAACTTCACATGCTTTTCGCTTGACACGATCACGCCCGCCTTGCCCTCTAGTGTCACTTGCTCGGTCGCGTTCACCTTAAGGTTTTTCTTTGTCGTGAACGACACATCCCCCACCTCAACTTCCAGCGTCACCTGTCCCTGCTTGGCGGCAAACGCCAGCCCCTTCTCTTCGCTCATCACGAACTGTTGCTCCGGTGTCGTATCTTGCCCCACCATCCACTGCAGCGCGTGCTGCTCCCGATCGAGACTGAACTCCAGCCGCTTGCCTTCGCGCCGTAGCACAATCGCCTTCTTCTCATTTTTCGCGCTCGGCGCGAACGGCGCCACTTGCTTTGGGTTATGCAGCGACGCCACAATCACCGGGTCCTGTCCCACGAACCCTAGGACCACCTCGTCCTCGATTTCTGGGTAAAACGTCACGCCGCTCTGGGTGCTCGCATACGTATGCCCCATGCGCGCCCACAGCACAGTCGGTCCCAACATCGGCACCATCACCGGCACCCGGTTCCATGTCGCCGGTTTCGCATCCGCTTGGTGCTTGGCCACCTTGCCGATCACCAATTCTGCCGGCGCTGGTAGCGACGGCGCCACCGCCGCCGCCTCGTCCAGGCCGATTCCTACGATCGTCTTGCCCACTCGCAGCGTCGAGTCGATCTCGTATTCGAGCTGCGTCACGATCGCGCGCCCGTCCAACGCTGGGCCAAACCCAACTAACTCCAACGTATCGCCCAACTCGATCGCCTGACAGCCCGCCACCGTCCAGTGCCCGCGCACGGCCTGCGCATGCTGTTGCGTGAGCCAACCATCGGTCGCACTTTGTTGAATCGCCGGTTCCCATTGCCCAGTCAGCGACGCCAACCAGCGCGCGTTTTTCAGCGGCTTGAGCCGAGTCGGCGCCAATCCCTCAGCGCCCAGACTGGCCGGTTTCGCCGTCTTCTCCACGACCGCCTGCGCACTCAAGTCCCAGCTCTTCGTGTGCACCTGCTGCGGTTGTGTCAGTCCCGAATACGCCCACTGGGCCTCGAGCAGACTCATTCCTGGGTGCTGCGCGGTGGCCCCGATCCGGTGCATCTTGCCGCCCAACGTGGGCGCGTGAACCTTGACGCCCCCATCGGCCTGCGGCCACAACCACGCGCCGTGTTGGCCCGCCACCGCTCGCACGAATATCCAGTCCGAACAATTCCATTGCATCCGCTGCACGGGCTCGGCGACCGGTATCGTCACCTGCGCTTTGACGCCATGCTCGCTCAGTACCTGCCGTAACACGCTCGCATCCGTGCCCTGCTTCAGAATCCGGCTGTCCTGCCGTGCCTTCAACCCCTGCAACCGGTGCTTGAGCCGCACCTTCAGGCGCCGGCCCGTGCTACCAACCTGGACCTGCACCGTCGCCACCACGCCGGCAAACAGCAGCAGCTTGCCCACCTTCATGCTTAAGCTCTGACCAATTGCACCCTGTTCAAGCAGACGCGTGAGCACCGAGTAGTCATCGTGCGGCGCTTGCGGCATCGTTAACAGCACCGTTGCCGTCGGAATTTCGTTGACCGCGCGACGCACTTCAATGCGCTCTACCCATACGTGCTTCGGATCTAGCGGTTGACCATTTAAGCGAATCTCGAATTCGGCCGGCGCTTCGCCCGCCACTTCTCTGTTGGGCGCGTGCGCGCGGTCCGCGGTACCCCGCAGCACCGAGCCGGCTTCCAATAGCGCCGCGCTCGACTGCGCGGCCTGACTGATCGTGTCCGCCCATGGGCTCACTACGTGGGTCACTGCGGCTTGCGCGTCCGCAGCCACGTCCGCGACCGCTGCGCTCGCTTGATCCACCACACGATCCACGGCCGACACCGCCTGATCGGCCACCTCGCTCACGCTCGCTTCGGCCTGGTGTACCGCCTGTTTGATGCGCGCCTTAAATGATCCGAATCCCATCGTTGTGCTCCCGCAACGGTTTTATCCCGCCCCGCCCGCGCAGTCTGCTTCCACCGCTCGTTGCCACCCGACTCACTTAATCGCGAGCCATCGGCCTGGCTTCAATTCACTCAGATTGGATAGCCCGTTGGTCCGTGCCACTGCTAAATAATCGGCCTTGCCCGCCGCGCCGCCTGACTGCTCGAGCAGATTGGGCAGCGGCGTCTTAGCGTCCGCGCTCACCAGCTGACGTGACACCGGCTGCCCCGCCCGCAGCTTGGCCATGTCGTCGCTGGTCTCGCCTTTGAACGTCAAGGTCGCGCTCGCCCGCAGCGGCGCTGCGTTGCGATCGAACAGCGTGTAGCTCACCGATAGCTGCTGCAGCCGTCCAGCAAAAAAACCATGCCCATGCCAGCTCATCTTGCCCCATGTCACATGCAGAAACGGCGCTTCGCCTTTCGGCCCGACGGTAAAGCACAGTGCGCGCAACTGGCTCAACTGCGCATCCACTGGCTTGCCGCCACTGGGGCCGCGCGCATCCAAAATCAGCTCCAAGCTCAATGTCGGCGGCTCGACCTGCCGATACCAACTCACGTCATGATGCTGATTGATCCCGCTCGACGTCTGGTACGACGCCGCATAGTCCAAGCTAATCGTCTGCGGGTTGTACATCGCCGTGAGCGTGCCGATTTTCTTTTGCCCATTGGCCCCCTGATATGCCTCTAGCGTCAACTTCGTCAGGCCTCGCTCGAGCAGCCCCCATCACAGTTGCTCCCGTTGTTCGTTCAGCAGCTCCAGCGCCCGACGCGCCACTTGCTCCACCCACTCCTGCTCGCTAAGCATCGGCAGCGTCGTCGTCGGGTGGCATGGCGCGGGCGATTCACTGACCACCCGTGCTTCAATCACCAACTCCCGAATCTCAATGGTCATCCCCGTACTCCCGCCCAATGCATTTGCCGGTACGCCAACTCCAGCGTATCAATCAGCACTTCATTTTTTGACGCATCCAATTCTCCAGTCGTCCACGACACCGGCAGAGCATCGGTGAGCGTCCAGCTGCACACCGGCCGGTAATCGCCGTTGAGCAACAAAATCACCACGCTCACGTACGTGCTCGCCGCGTTACTCAATACATGATTGAACAGCATTGTCATCGGCGTGACCGACATCACGCCGCGCTGCAGCACCAATGTGCCGTGCTGTACCTGATCGGGCAGCTGCACCGTGCCCAGGTTGTCCCCACCTTCGCGCAAACCCGTCACCGCCAGCGTACGTCCCAATCCCGAAATCTGCGCAAAATGCATATCCAACGGACTGGGCACCCGTTTGATAAAAAACGTCGCCTTGAACCGGTGCGCCAGGCTGGGCGCAGTCATGCGTGCCGCGATCGTCTTCATGCCAAGGGCCCTCCCACTGTCTCGGTCCCCGCCGCCGTCGTGTCGCCCAACTTCAGCACCAACTTGATTTCAATGCGCTCGGCCGCATGCAGCACCGCCACGGCCACTCTTATCATCAAGCGGCCTGCGTTGATGTCCGCCTGCGTCAGGGTCTCATTCAGGCCTACTTGTACCGAATACGCTGATGTCTCATTTGCACCCGCCAAGCCTCCATCCAGCCATACCTGCCGTAGCCAAGCGCTGCATAGCCCGCGCAATTGAAACCAGGTCACCTCGTGGTTCGGCTCGAACACCGCAAACCGACACCTCTCACGCAAGTTGGCTTCAATCCACGTCACCAGTCGTCTGACCTGTACATACCGAAAGGGCGAATTGACTTCACCAGCCAGCGTGCGGCAGCCCCACACGCGTGTGCCCCGCCCCGAAAACTACGAATTAGGTTGATCGACGCGCGGGACACGTCGAACCATCCGCTCGCTTGCGTCTCTAGATACTGTGGTTGAAGCACATGTGACAGCGCCTCATTGGCCGGCGCCTTCCACACCCCGACCTCGCGGTCCACGCGTGCGATCACGCCCAATACTGCCCCACACGGGGGCACGATCCGGTATCCGTCATACGGTCTGGACGCCGGCTCTTCCAGCTCTGCCTTATTGTCCGGTCGGTAATCGGTCACCAAATGTGGGCCATACAGCGCTGCGTGCTGGCCCAGTTCACCCAGTGGCTGTTTTTTCCGCAGTGCGTCAATGCAGTGCTTTGCGACCTTTGGTTGACTGGGTGCATCCAGTACAAAAAATAGATCTGACCGGCTCGCATGCACTGCCCTGAGCAGCGAGCGCCACGCCTCAATCAGCGCGTCGGCCACTTGATCATTGATGGTTTGATCGTCGTGAAGAAAGGAGGTTAACGCTTCAATGCATGGAACTAGTTGCGGCACCGCGACCAGCGTAATCGACGGCTCACTCAATATCGGCGTCAAGTCACTTTGAAGCCGATCATTCCACCAGGCTTGCAACGTTTGAAAGGAAGCCATGTCGGTCAACTTCGGAACCGCCCAACTCAGCACAAAGGCGCGCTCCCCACCATTATCGAAGTATTGCTTGAGCGTGTCTTGCAGTACGCCGACCGGCACTTTCGATACCGTCGAAGCATCGCATGGTTTCAACACAGCTTGCCCATCTTCTTGCCACCAGCCGATAAACACCGGCACCGCACTGTACTGGACCTCCTCGTCGGCCCCCGCCGATTCGATCGTCGACGTCAACTTCACGCCCGGCTCCGGCCACGCTGTTTCGGTTGTTTCCTTCACATTCATAGTGCCCATTTTTGCTATGCGATCCTGTTATCATCGGGCGCCGCTGGCCGCTCGCTTTCACGACAAATCAACGCCACACTATCTTTTCCAGTCCTGATCTACGCAATCAGCTATTCCATTCAACATCCATCACGCCCCTGAGTGCGGCAGTGCGTGGCTTTCGTTGACCGATCCAGCACGGCGTACGCTCCGTTCAGGATCCGACTTCAGCCAAGGCTCGTGCGCCCCTTTAAAGCTGCTTGCCTATAAGCAATTAGCTCGGCACCATGTCTTGCGTGAGCTGCAGCACGATAAACTCCGCCGGCCGCACCGCCGCCAGCCCCGCCTTGATAATCATGCGACCATTGTCAATATCGTCCTGTGTCATCGTCACTCCCAGTCCGATTTGCACAAAATACGCTTGCGCGGGCGTCTCGCCCTGCAGTGCGCCCTTGCGCCACAGCGCAAATAAGTAATGATCCAACGCGCTGCGCACCGCCTCCCAGGTCGGCGCGTTGTTGGGCTCAAACACCATCGTGCGCAACGTCGCGTGCGCATCGCGTTCAACCGTATTAAATAGGCGTCGCACCGAGATGTAGCGCCACGCCGTCTTGCTCGGCTCCGCCATCGTGCACGCGCCCCACACCATCACCCCTTGACCACGGAACGTGCGAATTGCATTGACCTTTTTATCGACCAATTTCTCATTTATCGCGTCGTCGAGGCGAATGGGCTGAGAAACACCGCCCTTCGGGATGGAGATCAACTCTGTCACGCCCACCAACGCCACGTTCGCCGGCGCCTTCCACACACCGCGTTCGCGATCCACCCGCGCAATAACCCCTGCCATCGCTGCACTTGCGCGCACGATCACAGGCCCAGCTATCTGCTGTTGCGCGGCGGCATGGCACGTGTTGTAAGTGGTTTGCCAATATTTGGCTTTTTCATTAGACTTTTCCGCCGCCTCTTTAAATTTCTTCCCTTCTTTCTGAAAAAAATCAATCTTGTTCTGCAAAGTCGTTAGGGTTAGTTTGTTTAAATCATTGTCTGACAAACCCGCTTCGGTCATCGTGTTTTTCTGAACGTCCGTAAAATCGTCTATCTTTTTTTCAGCAGCTAAATTTTTAGCAGAAAGCTCTTTTTTAATTTTTTTTAAAGTCTCGGCGTTTGTCTTGGCCGCTTGCCCCGCCTTCTCCTCTCGTTTAGCTTCGCTCTCCCACAATGCAATCGCGCGCTTGAGCATCGCTAGGGTCAGGTTTTCCAGTTTATAGTCCGGCATGCTCACCTTGGTCAGATCTTCCTGTTCTTCCGTGATCCCGGTCACCGTCACGCCAACATCCGACACCTCACGAACATAGCCGGTAGCCAGCGCCGGGAAATACGTGGCCACCTGCGTCGGCTGCGTTACCTGCGGCACTATGAAATCTTTAT
Organism: Mycetohabitans rhizoxinica HKI 454; assembly: GCF_000198775.1. Taxonomy (NCBI): domain Bacteria; kingdom Pseudomonadati; phylum Pseudomonadota; class Betaproteobacteria; order Burkholderiales; family Burkholderiaceae; genus Mycetohabitans; species Mycetohabitans rhizoxinica. Next base: position 2,415,063 of record NC_014722.1, read on the forward strand.
TCTGGACATCCGTTGCCTGCGCATCCACCAGCAAGAACGTACCGCGATTGCCACCCGACGTCGCGCTGGCACCTAACAGCGTACCCAATTTCTGGTACACCTCGACGTCTTTTTCCGTGCGCTCGCACCACACGAGCAACGTGATGTCCGGACATTGCTCTATCGCTTCGGCCATAGTGTTCAGCTGCGTTTCATCTTGCCCTGATAGATGCAGCACGTAACACGGCCCGCCCCCATTTTCGAAATACAGCCGCACACTGTACGAGCCTAGATGAGGCATTTTATTCTTCACTTCGTTATTCGAAACATCTATTGTGAGCGTATCTGACGCACCAAATCGCTTTGTGAATGCCAGCCAGCTCTGTACAGGAACGCATCCTTTCAAGGGCGTTCCATCGATCGAATTAAAGTGGCCAATGAATACGGGCACCGCCGTCTCGCCCGACTGAATACTCAGCGCCCGCGCGTTTCTTTCTTCCACATAGACGCCTGGTACCGCATACGTTACACTCATAAGTTATCCTTACCTCAATAAGGGCATGTAGCATCGCTTGACGGCACTCGACCTGATTCGCTTACCGAGCGTTAGGCCGACACCACGTCCTGCGTCAACTGCAGCACGATAAACTCCGCCGGCCGCACCGCCGCGAGTCCCACCTTGATAATCATCCGACCGTTGTCAATATCGTCTTGCACCATCGTCACCCCCAGCCCAATCTGCACAAAATACGCCTGTGCGGGAGTGCTGCCTTGCAGTGCGCCTTGCTTCCATAGCCCGTGCAGATAGTTGTCCACCGCCCCGCGCACCCGCTCCCACGTCGGCGCGCTGTTCGGCTCAAATAGCGCCGGGCTCATCGCCGTTTTAACATCCTTCTCCACCGCGTTGAACAATCGCCGCACTGGCACGTACCGCCACGTCGTCTGATTCGACTGCAGCGTGCGTGCCCCCCAAATCAGGGGGCCGGTGCCGTGGAACGCACGGATCACATTGATCGATTTGCCGCCCGAGTCCGGTACGTTGGCTTTCGCGTTCACCGCATCCGAGACTTTAAATACCGGCTGTGCGCCGATAATCTCGACGTTCGCCGGCGCCTTCCATACCCCGCGCTCGCGATCCACACGCGCATAGACACCCGCGACCGCTCCGCTCGGCGGAAAACGAGTGGCATTTTCGACGCCGTCCACCGTCAACCACGGGTAGTACACCGCAGCATAAGGCGTGTCCGGATAATGCTCTGCCTGTTTGGCTACATCATCGGGGTCACTGGTACCCTTCGTGTTCAGTTCACTGTTCGGGCCATCAAAAATTGCGAAACACATCTTGCCCACGCCGCATAACGCCGCCACCGCTTCCTTGAAATTGCCCTGATTCGCGCCCGCCTGCACCAGCAGCGTCACGTCGTCCAGCGCCGGCACCAACGCAGTGAGATTACCGACCGGCGCGAGATAGCAATGCCCACCGCCGTTCAAAAAGTACAGTTTTAGCGACTGGTAAAGCGCATTAATCGCAAGAGCATTATCGAACTCCTTACCCGCCGTTTCACCGGCTGCTTTTTCCTCAGTTTCGCTTTTTCTTTCCAACTTGGTAATCGCATCTTTTACCTTCTCTTGCCGCTTTAGGTTCAGCGCCGCAGTGACCGCGAGCCACGAATCGAACTGCGTCACTTTCGCGCCATCGATCGCCCCCTCCCATGCCGCTAACTGGCCCGCGTCAAACGCAAACACCGGCACCGCCGTCTGCCCGGTCTGAATCGACAGCGCCAGCCCGAACGGCTCCTCCACATATACCCCAGGTACCTTGTAATCGGCCATCATTCCCTCTTTGCATTCGTTGCTCATTCATCGGCTCAACCGCTTGACGTCGTGCGGAGGGCTCAATGGAAATTTACCGTCACACGGTCCGCCGCCAGACTCAACTCTTCGAACGCCACCTCATTGCTCGTCGCCTCCAGGCTCGGCGCGGTAAGTTTGGTCGGAAACGCATTACTCACGTTCCATGTGACTAACAGCTCCTTGCCCGACTCATCGGTCAAGCTAATCGAAATGTCTTTTTTATCCACTCGATTCAGTGAAATGGAACTCATCCAGTCATACAACTGGCTGTGCTTGGGCATTACCCCGCGCTTGAGCGTAAGCGTGACCGATTGCGCTTGTCCCGGCATCTGGTACAGGCCACCGAGCCCATCCTTATACTCGATTTTCTCCACCGACTGCTCGAGCCCCGACACGCTACTAAAAGCCATCTGCTCATTGCCCACCGTGACCGTAAAGCGATAGGTCGGGATCGGATAAGTTGCCGCCATTGTCTTCGAATCCAGTGCCATATTTTGCTCTCCTACTTAAAATAGTTTTATCGGTTTGCTTTGTTACACTCCACTTCGGGCACGTTGCCAAGCACAAAGCGCCCTCACCCATTAAGCGGCGCGAGTCAGCACTAGAGCCACCGCGCATTTTACGAGCTTAGTTCAGCGCATCACGCGCCGCGTGATCTGCTCGGTTTGCACAGCGCATTGGCAGCACAGCCGCGCGTACTTGCGCTCAAGCTCGTGCAGCTGCTCATGCAACTGCGCGTTGTCCTGCTCAAGCTTGTGCAGCGTCACCAGCGGATCGTGCGTGGGCCAGCGCGCTGACGTGCACCCGTCCAACCATGCCATTAGCTTGTTCAACGTTTTCATCGGGGGCTTGCTCCGCTTAGGCTCGCTCAATCGTTCCCTCATGCACGCCCCGTCACCGGCGACCGGCCCGCGGCACCGTTTATCCGCTAATCGCCTACGGCCCAAAAGCGTGCATCGCCGTTGGATCAAGCTTAGACGATGCGCCGCTGTTCGTTTAATACAACCTATTTTGAGAAAATCCGCCGCACCCGTGACGGGTGCACGCGGCGCAGGCGCGCTTAACCGGAGCGACGAAAAGGGCTTGCTTGATAGTGGTACAGCGCACGCGACAGCCCCACCAGCCGGCACACTCGCGCCAAGCTCACGTTAAAACGCCGTCTTAGATAAACCACCAGCTCACGCCTCTTATGAGTGGACAATCCCTGTGCGCCCAGTGCTGCCTGCAGTAACTGGCTGTCTGTTTCCAGGTACCTGACGCGCTTGCGCAGCCGTGCATTCTCGCGCATCAGCATTTCAAGGCGCGCGAGCGTGCCTACATCCAACCCTGCATATGCTTTTTGTATCCGATACAGCGTTGCCGCACTGATGGACCACTGACGACACACCTGAGATAGCGTTTCACCGGCCTGCCGTGCTTGCAACGCAGCAATCATCTCGACTGCACTAAGTTTTCGGCTTCTCATGTCATTACTCCTATTGTTGAAATAAACATGAGAAAGCAAACCACCGCGCTCTTTCAACCATTGCCCTCAATGGTTCTGTTTTTGTCGAAAAGCTTAAGCACGGCACGATCAAATTAATCTGTACTAGATTAAATGACAGCGTTGAATTATGAGCGATGGAGTATCCGATCCTCGCTAGTGAATTGGAACGGGTGGAAATGAGCCTTCGGCCCTGCCATTTAACTGACCTGGTGATGAAATAGTGGGATGATGCGCGATGACACCGTGCAGTGCGTTTAACGCCACGTGAGCAACGGTGTGCGTGTGGTGAATAATGGTTTAGTTAGTTAGGTTACTGACGTTTTATATTAATGTTATTCGGTCAATATCACAGCAATTTAAACGATCAAACTGCAATACAGTCACATTTAAAAATTTATAAAAAAATAAGCCGTGCGTCAGGTATCGCGGTGACCGCGTTTGCCTTCTTCACCATCATGGCCGATCAACAGCGGGCATTGCACCCGCCAACGCATCATACCGCACGAAGCAAGCAGGCAAGCGTGTCAACGCGTCGATTGAGGATCCGACACACCGGCCGCGCCCACGCTACCCATCGAGCCTGCACCGGCATCAACCTGCTGTGCCAACGCGACGTACTCAAGCACCGGCACATCCTCGGCACGACGCGCGAGATCAAAGCCGAGCGCGTCGAAATCGACTCGGCCCCGATAGGCCGCCAGCGTGTTACGCAACATCTTGCGACGCTGCGAAAACGCGGCCGTTACGACTTCGCCAAGACGGACGATATCGACCGGCGGCACGTCGCCGGCGGCGCGTGGAATCATCCGCACCACCGCCGAAGTCACCTTCGGCGCCGGCTCGAACGACTCAGGCGGCACCTCGATCAGTTTGTCGATTGCATACCGATACTGCAGCATCACAGTCAGACGGCTGTAGTCCTTGCTACCCGGCTCGGCAACCATCCGCTCGACCACCTCGTCCTGCAGCATGAAATGCTGGTCAATCACCTCATCGGCAAACGACGCGAGGTGGAACAACAGCGGACTCGAAATGTTATACGGCAGGTTCCCGACCACACGGAGCGATGCGCCAATATGCGCCGGATCAGCCAGCGACGCGAAGTCGAACGCCAGCGCGTCGCCTGCATGCAGCACGAGCCGGCTGCCAAAACGCTGCTGCAGCCGCGCGATCAGGTCGCGATCGAGTTCAACCGCGTGCAATGTTTGCACGCGCTCGAGCAGCGGCGCGGTCAATGCGCCCAGACCCGGGCCGATCTCCACGAGTCGGTCTGCGGGTTGCGGGCGGATCGCCTCCACGATTGCGTCGATCACACCCGTGTCGACAAGGAAATTTTGGCCAAAGCGCTTGCGCGCGAAGTGGCCTTGATGCTGACGGTGACTCATGAAGCAACTCGTTTCGAATCAGATGCAGGGCGACGGCCAGCACGTGTGCCCGGCGCGCCGCCGCGTTCAGCAGGCTTGAGCAGACAATGCGCAGCGCTAGCTGCCTGCCGCCGCGTGACGCCGATGGCGGGCCATCGACACAGCGGCATCGATCGCCGCGATCAAACTGCCGCAATCCGCGCGGCCGGTGCCTGCCAGGTCAAGCGCCGTGCCATGATCGACCGAGGTGCGCACGATCGGCAGTCCCAGCGTGACATTAATGCCCTCACCGAACGTGGCGAATTTGAGCACCGGCAAGCCCTGGTCATGGTACATCGCCAACACGCAATCGGCATCGCGCAGATAGCGCGGCTGGAACAGCGTATCGGCCGGATACGGCCCGCGTGCATCGAATGCCGGATGCACGCGCGCGCTGCAATGCCGGTGCGATCACGTCAATTTCCTCGCGGCCCACGTAACCGTTCTCGCCCGCATGCGGATTGAGACCCGTGACGAGGATACGCGGCGACGCGATGCCAAAACACGCGCGTAAGTCGCGATCGACGATTGCCAGCGTGTCAACCAGCCCGTCGATGCTCAACGCGTCGGGCACGGCGCGAAGCGCCAGATGCGTGGTGGCAAGGGCCACACGCAGCGGCCGCTCGCCGGTGCCGGACAGCATCATCACGACACGCGGCGCACCGGTGCGCTCAGCCAGATATTCGGTATGGCCGGTGAACGGCACGCCGGCGTCGTTGATCGTGCTTTTTTGCAGCGGCGCGGTGACGATGGCATCGAACGTGCCGTTCAGTGCGCCGTCAATCGCCGCATCCAACAACGCGAGCACATAGCGGCCGTTTGCCGCGTCCAGCACGCCGGCCACGCTCGGCACGCCAAGCGGCACATCGCGCAGCACAACAGCGGCACCCGCCGCGCTCGACCACACGGCAAGATCCACGCCCGCCTGCTTGGCGCGCTCGACCAGCAGCCGGCGATCGCCGAGCACCGTGAAGTGCACGTCCCCGCGCCAGCGCCCGGCCTCGCGCGCCAGCGCCTGCGCGGTCAACTCCGGACCGACGCCGGCCGGCTCGCCGGTGGTGATCGCAATGCGAACGGGTGTCGTCACGTTCCGCTCCGCGGGGCTCAGGCCGGTCCGTCCAACTTATACTGCACATACGCACTGTCACGCAGCTGCCGCAGCCAGTCTGCATAGGCCTGCTCGGCTTTGCGCTGGCCAATCGCCTGCCGCGCGATCTCCTGTTGCTGCGCAACGGACCCTTGTGCTTCACGGCGGCCCATCACCTGGATCAGGTGATAACCGTACTCGGTCCGGATCGGCTGACTGATTTCGCCATCTTTCAGGTTGTTCATCGCACGCTCGAATTCCGGCACGGTCTCACCCGGGCTGATCCATCCCAGGTCGCCTCCCTGCGATGCGGAACCGTCTTGCGAGTAGGTGTGCGCGAAATTCGCGAAGTCGCCACCCGCCTCGATTTGCTCGCGCAACTCGACCAGTTTCTGCCGTGCTGCCGGCTCCGGCTGCCCTTCGCCGATCCGGATCAGGATGTGTCGCGCATGCGTCTGCACGAGTCTCGGCGCTTCGCTGCCCATGCCGCTGGACACCCGACGATCGACAAGTCGCACGATCTCAAAGCCTTCCGGCGTGCGCAGCACCTCTGGATTGACCTGCCCCGGACGCAACTGCGAGGCCGCCTGCGTCATCGCTTCGGGCAGCGCCGACGTCGAACGGAATCCGAGGTCGCCACCCTTGGACGCATCAGGCGCCTGCGAGTTGTCTTTTGCGAGCCGCGCGAAGTTCTCGCTCGCCAGTGCGCGCTTGAGCAGTTCCGATGCCTTTTGCCGCGCGGCCTCAATCTCGGTCTGTGGCGCGTTCAGCGCGGCCTTGATCAGGATATGCTCAAAGCGCAGGTCCTGCTGCACACGCTGCATCGGCCCGCGCTGGCTGGCGATATAGTTGGCCACTTCCGCATCCGACACGGTGATCCGGCTATCCACTTCCTTCTCGCGCAGCTTCGAGAGCAGCAGCTCATTGCGCGCATCGGCGCTGAACACCGACCAGGGCACGCCCTCGGCCTCTAGCCGTGCGCGGTACATGTCGAGCGACATGTTGTTCGCCTGCGCGAGCCGAGCCAGCGTGTGTTGCAGCGTCGCGTCGTCGACCACGATGCCGTCTTCCTTGGCCCGCTGCAGCTGGATGCGCTCGAGGACCATCTGATTGAGCACCTGCAATTGCAGCTGGTCCGGCGACGGCAACGGCGCGCCCTGCTGCTGCAGGCGGCGCGTAATCAGCCCCATGCGCAAGTCAAGTTCGCGGCGCGTAATCACGTCGTTGTTCACGACCGCGACGATGCGGTCCACCTCCTGTCCGGCCTGATGCGACAGCAACGCTTGCGCGTGCGCACCGTTGAGCGGCGCCAGCGCGCCGAGCGCGGATAGCGCAAGCACGCACTGCAACAGTGCCGAGCGTATCGTCTTCATCATTCCCACAATTACTCCGTTCAAGTAAAAACCGGCGCGGGCCGGACACCGTCCGCCACCGACCGACATTGTCTCATTGATAGTGGGTGAACCGGGCCTGCGGTGCAGGCAGTGGCGGCACCGGCTGGTAACCCGGCACGCTCGTGCGGAATTGCGGCCCCAACCCATTGTCGATCGTCGCAAAGCCCTTGAGTTGCAGTTGCGCGAGCACCCGTGTCCCGGTGGACGGCTGGTTCGAACTGTTGACGCCGTTTGCGTATTTCTGAAACCCGATGCCGAACGACCAGCAGCGCGCATCGTACTCGAAGCCCGCCAACGCGTCGACCAGGCGATGCCGGACAAGGTCGTAATTCACCCGGCCCACGCCGTACAGGCGCCGCGCAAGTGGCCACTGTGCGGAGATCACCCACTGGTTAATCGGCTCGTAGGATAGCGTCGTGTTCGAGCGCGTATACCGGTACGCCGCGTTCAGCACGCGACGCTCGGCCGGGCTCCACGAAAATCCGAGGTTGGTGCGCACCAGCTGATTGTTGTTCTGGTTGTATTGGAACGCCTGCTCGGTTGCAAAACTGTCGCCGAGCTTGAACGATGAACCGATGATCACGTCCGAGTGCGCGGCCTGCGACACCGGTTGCGATGGCGTGAACGTCACGCGCTGGTTGCGGAAATAATACTGCTGTGCGATCACGAAGCGCGCCCGCTCGTCGCCGGACGCCGCGTCGATGAAGCGTGACGTGAGCGCCGCGGTCAGCCGGTTTGCATCGGCAACGCGGTCATTGCCGACGAAACTGCTCGCCGTGAAGATCTCGGCCAGGCCGAAGTCCGCCTCGGCAGTATCAAACAATGGCGCGAACTGCTGGTTCCGGTACGGCGTATACACATAGTACAGGCGTGGTTCCAGCGTCTGGATGTAGTCCTGGCCGAACAGGCGGATGCTGCGGTCAAACACCAGGCCGGAGTCCAGGCTCAGCGTCGGCACGCTGACGTTGAAACGCTTGGGCTGGCCGGCGGGTGCGTCCGCACCGATCGTAGACAGGTCGTACGACGCGACATGCCACTGCACCTTCGGCGTAAAGAAGTAGCCGGGGCGCAGGATCGGATAGGCGACGTACGGGTTGAACACGAAGCGCGCGCCCTCGGTCGCATCGGCCGTGGTAATCGAAAAGCGGGTCGCGTCCACCTCGGCACCAAAGTCCAGGCCGCCAACGTTATAGCGGCTGTATTTCACGTTCAACTGTGGCTCGCGGCCATATGGCGCCGTCGAGGGAGGCAGCGTCTGCCAATGCTGCTCGCGCAGCAGTGCGGCCCACGGGCCGCTGTTGTAAGTCAAGCCGACTTCCTGCTGGTACAGCATCTGCGTGCCCAGCAGGAACGCGTTGCCCGACGCAAGATCCTCCGGATAGGTCTTGTCCGAGACTCGGTTGTAGTAGATATACCCGCCGAAGCCGTTGCCCAAGTTCTGGCTGTGGTTGAAGAACACCGCATAGCGCTTGCTGTGCGTGGTGCGGTCATACGGCAGGTACTCGACGTTGAGGCTGCCCGAGTACGTCGGCGACAGGTAGCGAAAACTGGGTGCAATCAGCACGCCGCGCCGCGACATGATCCGAGGCGTGAGCGTCAGATCGTAGTTCGGCGCGAGATTGAAATAATACGGCAGCGACATCTCAAAGCCGGTGGTCGAGCTCATCGTAACGGTCGGCGGCAGCAAGCCGCTCTGACGCCCGCCGGAGAGTGGAAACGACAGCCACGGGCTAGCGAAGATCGGCACACCTTGGAAGAACACCACGCCATTGCGCGCCACGCCCAGGTTCGCGTCGGTATCCATGTCGAGCCGCGTGGCCCGCACATACCACGCCGGATCGCTGTCGCACGGGCATCCGGTGTACGTGCCGCGGTGCACGACCGAGCGCGCATCGTCGATCATGTCGATCCGCTCGGCGGCACCGGAGCCGCCGGTCAGGTTGAAGTGGTACTTTGGCCGCGTGATGTAGCCCTCGGACGCGCCGACCTTCAAGTGCGCGTCCGGCCCCGCAAACGCATTGCCGTTGTGGACGATATGCACATTGCCGAATGCATCGGCCAGGTCGGTGTCCACGTCGTAGTGGATCGAATCGGCCTTGATTACGGACGTGTAGCGGCGCAACTCAGCACTGCCCTCGAGCGACGCGTCACGATCCGCCGTGCCACTGGCCACCTCGCTCAGCCCGAACACCGCCGGCGGCGCGCCCGATGGCAGCGCATGCTCCTCGAGCTGCGGCGCGACGCGCAGTCCCCACGGCGCATCCAGCCGGGTCGGCTGCGCGGCTGCACCGATCAGTTGCGCGTGCGAAAGCGCCGGCAGGAATCCCGGTACCGCAAGCAAGGCGGCGACGACGTGCGTCAGGCAAGGCACGCGTCGCGAATTGGGCGCGGGTGACAAATTCGTTCGATCGAGCTGTGTTGGCGGCATGAATGCAGTGGACGAAGCGACGCCGCCCGGCATGAGCGGCCGCCCGGGCAACATCGCGGCGGAGCTGCCCGCCCCGGCCTCGGGGCCCGCGCCGCGCGCCAGTGCCGGTCGCATCAAAAAAGTCGTGGGGTATTATATGGCAAGACGTTTTCGTATCCCCGCAACTTTCATGACGCAGACCTGCGCAAGCCCCTCGTTCGCCGTTGCCGATCCCCGGCTGGACTTGCTGCGCAACTGGCTCGGCTCGCTGACCGCGGCACTGGGGCTCGCGCCCGCCACGCTAACGCCTGCCTCCTCGGACGCGGGCTTTCGCCGCTATTTCCGGGTGGCTGCTAGCCCGGCCGGCGAACGCGGCACGTTGATCGCGATGGACGCGCCACCGCTACAAGAATGGATGGGTTTGCAACGGCACATCAAGATCATTGGGCTGTTCGCCCGTCTCCACTATCGGGACGGCAAGCCGCGCTACCTAACTGACGTGCCGCGCTTTATCGGCTATGCGCGCAAGGTGGCCCGGCGCTACCGGGAATTGACGCCGTTCGCCGTACTGCTGGACGAGATCGAAGGGCGCGCGGTGCAAGTCGGTTACACGTTCTGAGCGAAACACTGGACGCGCTGGACCGTGCGCTATGCGCGGCCCGCACGTAGCCGGCGCTACAATCGCGCCATGGATACCCCAGAGACGAGCCCGATCGCGCAGCACGACATGCCGACCCATACGCGCTCCCCTACCCCTGCCGACGGCCCACCTCTTAAGGCGGACGACGCACTGCCCGGGCCGCCCGCCGGCCCGGCGCTGTATCGCGCCCGCCGTGAGCGAGTGATCGGTGCACTGCGCGCCCATGGCGGCGGCGTAGCGATCGTGCGGACCGCACCGATCGCGATCCGCAACCGCGACACCGAGTATCCGTATCGGCATGACAGCGCATTCTTCTACCTGAGCGGGTTCACCGAACCGCACGCCTGGCTGGTCATCCGTGCCGACGCAACGCAGTCGCTCACGACGCTGTTCTGCTTGCCGCGCGATATCGAGCGCGAAACTTGGGACGGGGTGCGGTACGGACCGCAACGCGCGCAGCAGGCATTCGGTGTGGACGCCGCCTACTCGGTCGATGAACTCGACGCCCGAATGCCGGCGCTGCTGGCCAATGCGCACACGCTGCATTACGCACGCGACAATTCGTCGGGGTTGGACGAGGCCGTGCAGCGATGGCTAGAGGCGAGCAAGCGCGGCGGCGACCGCACTTCGCCGGCGCATCAAGTCAATCTGTCGATCCTGCTCGATGAGATGCGTCTGATCAAGGACGCGCACGAGCTGGCCACAATGCGCCGGGCCGCCTCGATCTCGGCGCGCGCGCACCTGCAAGCCATGCGGGCGTGCAAACCGGGCGTGCGCGAATACGAACTTGACGCGCAACTGCTCTACGCTTTCCGCCGCCACGGTGCGCAGGCGCCAGCATACGGCTCGATCGTCGCGGCGGGCGCCAACGCTTGCGTGCTCCACTACCCCGCCGGCAACGCGCTCGTGCGGGACGGCGACCTGGTCCTAATCGACGCGGGCTGTGAGTTGGACGGCTACGCGTCCGATATCACCCGCACCTTTCCAGCCAACGGTCGCTTCACGGCGGCGCAGCGTGATCTGTACGACGTCGTGCTAGCGGCACAACAGGCGGCGATCGACGCGACACGCGCCGGCGTGCCGTTCGACGTGCCGCACGAGGCGGCGGTACGTGTGCTGGCGCAGGGCATGCTCGACTTGAAGCTGCTCGACGCGGCCGTGCATGGCACGCTCGACGATGTGATCGCCAGCCGCGCCTATACGCGCTTCTACATGCACCGCACCGGTCACTGGATCGGCATGGACGTGCACGACTGCGGTGACTATCGCGAGCCGGATCCCGGCCCGGCGCGGGACGCAGCCGAGCGCGACGTGCAACGTCCGTGGCGCCGCTTGCGCGCAAACATGACACTGACCATCGAACCCGGGCTATACGTGCGCGCCGCGCCGGATGTGCCGCGCGCATACTGGAACACCGGAATCCGCATCGAGGATGACGCAATCGTCACAGCCCACGGCTGCGAGCTGATGACCCGCGAGGTGCCGGTACGCGCCGACGATATCGAAGCCTGGATGCGCGATGCGCCGGCGCGCGCGTGACGCGCGGCCGCGCGACAGAATTTCACAGACCTTTGCACTATGACCGAATCGAATCCCGCCAGACCCGCGCACGATGCGGCACCCGATGCGCGCGCCGACGCGGCGCGATACGACTATGACGTAGCCATCGTCGGCGCCGGGCCAGCTGGACTCGCGCTCGCCGGCTGGCTCGCACGCCGCGGCGGCACCCGTGCATTGCGTGTTGCGTTGATCGACGCACGCGAACCAGATGCATCGCTGGACGACCCGCGTGCGCTCGCCTTGTCGCACGGCAGCCGCATGCTGCTCGAGCCGCTTGGCTGGCCGCTCGACGCGACACCGATCGAGCGCATCCATGTGTCGCAGCGCGGTTACCTCGGTCGCGCCGTGATCGAGCGCGACGAGCACGGCGTGCCGGCGCTCGGCTACGTGGTGCGCTATGGCGCGCTGGTGCATGCGCTCGCCACGGCGGTGCGTGACACCGGCTGCGACTGGATCAGCTCGAGCGTGGCTCGCGCGCCGCGGCAGGACGAACACGGCGTCTGGCTGCCGATCGAGCCGGTCGGCGCACCCTCTGTTCCCGACGGCGACGCGAGCGCCGCGGCACCGCAACGCGTCGTGCACGCGCGCCTGGTCGTCAACGCGGAGGGCGGGGTGTACCACGAAGCCGCGTCGCCGCGACTGGCCGCCGGCCAGCACGCCCAGCGCGACTATCGCCAGACGGCGCTGGTGGCCGTGGTCAGCGTGAGTGCGCCACAACCGCGCGTTGCATGGGAGCGCTTCACGCGCGAAGGGCCCCTTGCGCTGCTGCCGCTCGGCGGCCCACGGCAGGCGGACTATGCGCTGGTCTGGTGCTGCGATCCGGCCCAGGCCGCGCGGCGCATGGCGCTGTCCGACGCACAGTGGCTAGACGAGTTGCAATGGGCGTTCGGCGACAGGATGGGCCGCTTCGAGCAGGTTGGCGCGCGCGCAGCCTTCCCACTTGGGCTCCATGCGCTGACCGCGTTAACCGATCGCCGCATTGCATCGATCGGCAATGCGGCGCAAACGTTGCACCCGGTCGCCGGACAAGGGCTGAACCTAGGCCTGCGCGATGCGCACGCGCTGCTCGACGCACTCGCGCACCACGGGCCCGAGCCAGCCGCGCTGCGTGCCTTCACCGCACGCCGGGCCCTGGACCGGCGCGTAACCATCGCCGCGACCGACGTGCTGGCACGCGCCTTCACCGTCGACTTCGCGCCGCTAGCGGCGCTGCGCGGCCTGGCACTCGGCGCGCTGGACCTGATACCCCCGGTCAAGACAGCGCTCGCGCGGCAGATGATGTTCGGGCAACGGCGCTAAGCGAGGCCAAGCCGATGACGGCAGTGGCGCTCATTGAACTTTCATGGCGCTCGGGGCTTGCCGCCGGTTAACGCTAAAATACGACTCTTTCCAACGTCTTTCGGATCGCGCCGCGCCCGGCCGGGTGGCGGCGCGTCGCCCTTTCCGATGCCTGTAATCGGCAAACATGTACTGCGCAACAATCTGTTCGTCGCCCCGATGGCCGGCGTGACGGACCGTCCATTTCGCCAGTTGTGCAAGCGAATGGGGGCCTCTTACGCGGTGTCGGAGATGGTCGCATCCAACGCGCAGCTGTGGAAAAGCGAAAAGACGATGCGCCGTGCCAATCACGACGGCGAGGTCGAGCCGATCGCCGTGCAGATTGCCGGCGCCGACCCGGCGATGCTAGCGCAGGCCGCGCAATACAACGTCGCGCATGGCGCACAGATCATCGACATCAACATGGGCTGCCCGGCCAAGAAGGTCTGCAACGTCGCGGCAGGCTCCGCGCTACTGCAGAACGAGGCACTGGTGGCACGCATTCTCGAGGCAGTCGTGCGTGCGGTCAGCACCGGGCCGGATGCCGTTCCCGTCACACTGAAGATCCGCACCGGCTGGGATCGTGAACACCGCAATGCGCTAACAATCGCGCGGCTCGCCGAGCAGGCCGGCATCTCGATGCTCACCGTGCACGGGCGCACACGCGCGGACTTGTATCATGGTCAGGCCGAGTACGACACGATCGCCGCGGTCAAGGCATCGGTGCACATTCCGGTAGTCGCCAACGGCGATATCACGACGCCGCACAAGGCGCGAGAAGTGCTGTCGATCACCGGCGCGGACGCGATCATGATCGGCCGCGCGGCGCAAGGCCGGCCCTGGCTGTTTCGCGAAATTGGGCACTTCCTGGCCACTGGTGAGGTACTGCCACCGCCACGGATCGACGAAATCCAACAGTGGATGAACGAGCACCTGCAAGATCATTACGCATTTTATGGCGAATTTACTGGTGTGCGCACCGCACGCAAGCACATCGGCTGGTACACTCGCGGCCTTTCCGGCGCCAACGCATTCCGGCATCGAATGAACACGCTGGATTCCACCCGGGAACAACTGGCGGCGGTCAACGCGTTCTTCGACGCCCAAAAGGCGCGATCGGAGCGCCTCGTCTACGTCGACGATGAATCCGGCAAGCACGACACGCCCCCCGACACCGACCGATTAGCAGCATGAGCAAGCACAACATCGAACAATGCGTCCGCGACAGTCTCGGCATGTATTTCCGCGATCTGGACGGATCCCGCCCACACGACGTCTATGAAATGGTGATGTCCTGCGTCGAGAAACCGATGCTGGAAATCGTCCTTGAGCAGGCGCGGGGCAACCAGTCTCTGGCAGCCGAATATCTCGGCATCAACCGCAACACGCTGCGCAAGAAACTGCAGGAGCATGGCCTACTGTAGCGCAGCGCCCGTGCCTGGCGCACATTTGTCATTCGCGCGCAAGCGCAGCTTCGGGTTCTTTTTTTCATCATGATCAAGCAAGCGCTCATTTCCGTTTCCGACAAGGCAGGCATTGTCGATTTCGCCAAAAGCCTGCATGAACTCGGCGTCACCCTGCTGTCCACGGGCGGCACGGCCAAGCTGCTCGCCGACGCGGGCCTGCCGGTCACCGAGGTGGCCGACTACACCGGCTTTGCGGAAATGCTCGACGGCCGCGTAAAGACGCTGCACCCGAAGGTCCATGGCGGCATTCTCGCGCGGCGCGACGTGCCCGCACACATGGCTGCACTCGAGCAGCATGGGATCCCGACGATCGACATGCTCATCGTCAATCTGTATCCGTTTGCGCAAACCGTCGCGAAGGAGAAATGCCCGCTCGACGAGGCCATTGAGAACATTGACATCGGCGGCCCAACGATGTTGCGCTCGGCGGCGAAGAACCACCGCGACGTGACGGTGGTCGTCGATCCGGCCGACTATGCGGCGGTGCTCGACGAAATGCGCGCGAACGGCAACACGGTCAGTCACGCAACCAACTTCCGGCTCGCGACCAAGGTGTTCGCGCACACCGCGCAATACGACGGCGCGATTACGAACTATCTGACCAGCCTCGGCGAGGACTTGCAGCACGCGACACGCAGCGCGTACCCGGCCACGCTGAATCTGGCCTTCACTAAGGTGCAGGACCTGCGCTACGGTGAGAACCCGCACCAGAGCGCAGCGTTCTATCGCGACCTGCAATCTGCCGAAGGCTCGCTGGCCAACTACCGCCAACTGCAGGGCAAGGCGCTGTCGTACAACAACATCGCCGATGCTGACGCGGCATGGGAATGCGTGAAGACATTCGACGCGCCGGCATGCGTGATTATCAAGCATGCGAACCCGTGCGGTGTGGCCGTGGCGGCGACGCCGGCCGACGCGTACGCCAAGGCGTTGCAGACCGATCCGACGTCCGCATTCGGGGGCATCATCGCGTTCAATCGCGAAGTCGACGAAGCGGCTGCGCAAGCGGTCGCCAAGCAGTTCGTCGAAGTGCTACTCGCGCCGTCGTTGACCGACGCGGCGCGACAGGTCTTCGCCGCGAAGCAGAATGTGCGCGTGCTACAGGTGCCGCTGGGCAACGCAGCTAACACGTACGATCTAAAGCGCGTCGGCGGCGGCTTGCTGGTGCAGTCACCGGATACGAAGAACGTGCAGCCGCACGAGTTGCGCGTGGTCACGAAACGGCATCCGACGCCTAAGGAAATGGACGACCTGTTGTTCGCCTGGCGCGTCGCCAAATTCGTCAAGTCCAATGCGATCGTGTTTTGCGCGAACGGCATGACGCTAGGTGTCGGCGCGGGGCAGATGAGCCGCGTCGATTCGGCTCGCATCGCCGGCATCAAGGCGCAAAACGCGAAGCTGTCGTTGACCGGCTCGGCGGTCGCCTCTGACGCGTTCTTCCCGTTCCGCGACGGACTCGACGTGGTCGTCGCGGCCGGTGCGACCTGCGTGATCCAACCCGGCGGCTCGATGCGCGACGACGAGGTGATCGCAGCCGCCGACGAGCACAATGTCGCGATGATCGTCACCGGCACGCGGCATTTCCGTCACTGACGCCGTGAGCGCTTCCATTTCGCCGCCGGTGCGGCCGATCGTCTCGACGCGGACGGTGCAGTGCACGGCCGCGTCGGGACGCCGGTCGGCTATAGTGGCACGATGAGAATACTTGGCATCGACCCGGGCTTGCGTGTCACCGGCTTTGGCGTCATCGACAAGCACGGACACGCGCTCACCTACGTGGCCAGCGGCGTGATCCGTACCGCGAACGCCGATCTGCCGAGCCGCCTGGGCACGATCTTCGACGGCGTGGCGACGCTGATCCGCGAGCATAGTCCGGATCAGGCCGCGATCGAGAAAGTATTCGTCAACGTCAATCCGCAATCGACGCTGCTGCTGGGGCAGGCGCGTGGCGCGGCGATTTGCGCCCTCGTATCGGGCCGCGTATCAGTGGCCGAATACACCGCGCTGCAACTCAAGCAAGCGGTGGTCGGCTACGGGCGCGCGACCAAGGACCAGATGCAGCAGATGGTGGTCCGACTGCTGAACTTGAGCGGCTTGCCCGGCACCGACGCCGCCGACGCGCTCGGCATGGCGATCTGCCACGCGAACAGCGGCACGGCGATCAACACGCTCGGCACGCTCGCGCCGGCATTGGCAAAGAAAGGCTATCGCGTGCGACGTGGCCGGCTGATCGGCTGACCCGGCATAGTATCCACGTCGCGATACGCTACACTCGCGCATCCACCCTACATTGATTCGCCATGATCGGTCGCATTGCGGGCACCCTGCTCGAGAAAAACCCGCCACATCTGCTGGTCGACTGCAACGGCGTCGGCTACGAGGTCGACGTGCCGATGAGCACGTTCTACAACCTTCCAGGCACTGGCGACAAAATCACGTTGCTGACTCAACTGATCGTGCGCGAGGACGCGCACCTGCTATATGGTTTTCTCACGCAGCAGGAGCGGCAAACGTTTCGCGAACTGCTGAAGATCAGCGGCATCGGCGCACGTATGGCGCTCGCGGTGCTCTCCGGGATGAGCGTGAGCGACCTTGCGCAGACAGTGACGCAGCAGGATACCGCCCGCCTGACGCGAGTGCCGGGCATCGGCAAGAAAACCGCCGAGCGACTGTTGCTCGAGTTGAAAGGCAAACTGGGCGCCGACATCGGCGCGGCCGCCTCGGCCGCGTCATCGTCCGACCATGCGCCGGACATCCTGCACGCCCTGCTCTCGCTTGGCTATTCCGAGAAGGAAGCGCTTGCCGCGATTAAAAACGTGCCGGCCGGCACCGGTGTGTCGGACGGCATCAAGCTCGCTTTGAAGGCATTGTCGAAGGCATAAGCTTCATGCGACGCAGCACGGCGTGGCAACTGGCATGTCGGCGGCATCGCGGTACAATCAGCAAATGATCGAAACGGACAAACTTGGCTCGGAGCGCGTCATTGCAGCGACCCCCGCCTCGCCCAACGAGGAGGTGTTCGAGCGGGCGCTACGCCCGCGGCTGCTGGACGAATATGTCGGGCAGGAAAAGGTTCGCGGGCAGCTCGAAATCTTTATTGAAGCGGCAAAGCGCCGCTCGGAAGCGCTCGACCACGTGCTACTGTTTGGCCCCCCGGGGCTGGGCAAGACCACGCTCGCGCACATCGTCGCGCGGGAAATGGGCGTCAACCTGCGCCAGACGTCCGGGCCGGTGCTCGAACGGGCCGGCGACCTGGCTGCACTGCTGACCAATCTCGAAGCGAACGACGTGCTGTTCATCGACGAGATCCACCGGTTGTCGCCAGTCGTCGAGGAAATCCTATATCCGGCGCTCGAAGACTACCAGATCGACATCATGATCGGCGAGGGACCGGCCGCGCGCAGCGTCAAGCTGGATCTGCACCCGTTCACGCTGGTGGGGGCCACGACCCGCGCCGGCATGCTGACCAACCCGTTACGGGACCGCTTTGGCATCGTCGCCCGGCTCGAATTCTATACCGCGGGCGAATTGGCGCGGATCGTCGAGCGTTCGGCCCACCTGCTTGGCGCGCAAATCGAATCCGAAGGCGCGCTGGAGATCGCGCGGCGTTCGCGCGGCACGCCACGGATCGCGAACCGGCTGCTGCGTCGCGTGCGAGACTATGCCGAGGTCAAGTCCGACGGCCGCATCACGGCGACGACGGCCGATGCGGCGCTGGCGATGCTTGATGTTGACCCGGTCGGCTTCGATTTGATGGATCGCAAGCTGCTAGAGGCGATCCTGCACAAGTTCGATGGTGGCCCGGTGGGCCTGGATAACCTGGCCGCCGCGATCGGCGAGGAGCGCGACACAATCGAGGACGTCATCGAGCCTTATCTGATCCAGCAGGGCTATCTACAACGCACGCCGCGCGGACGCGTCGCGACGCTGCTCGCCTATCGCCACTTCGGCCTTGCGGCGCCGGATGCGGGACCGATTCGCGACCTGTGGAACACCAGCGGCGAATAGCCGATCTGCCGGTGCGCCTCTGCGGGCTGGCCGACGACGTACTGAACCGACTGCGCCGGCGCGTGGCGGCCGGCGTCACTTAGCTCACGAGCGACAAAGACCCCGCGCTCGACTATTCGTGGCCGCCGGGCAATCCGGGGCTGTTCGGCATTCGGGCTGTTCGGCCCGCATGCAGTGTGCTGGGCAGTCAGTGCATGCCGACACTTCGCGTCGCTGATGATCGGCAGCATTAGCGCATTGTTGCTACAGCCATGGCATCCGCTGGCGCTCGCCGGCGTGTTCAATTACGCCAGTCATACGGCCGGCACACGCAGCCAGAAAGTCACCGGACCATCGTTGATCAGCGATACCTGCATCGCGGCGCCGAATTCACCGGTCTGGACGATGGGATGCTGCTGCCGCGCACGGGCGACGAAATAGTCGTACAACCGCCTGCCTTCGTCCGGTGGTGCAGCGGGGGTGAAGCTGGGGCGCAAACCGCTATGCGTATCAGCTGCCAGCGTAAACTGCGACACGATCAACAGACCGCCCGCGCCGCCGGCCCCGTCGATGTTGCGCACGGACAGGTTCATCCGGCCCTGTGTATCGCTGAATACGCGATAACCAAGCAGCTTGTTGAGCAGTTTGTCCGCCGTGGCCTCGCAGTCGCCGCGTTCCGCGCAGACCAGCGCGAGCAGCCCGGGGCCGATCGCGCCAATCACCTGCGCATCGACTTGCACGCTGGCGCGCGCGACTCGCTGGATCAATGCGATCAATGCAAGTCCTCGCTATGGTTTGGCTGTCGTCGGGTGGCCCGCTGCACTAAGCGCGCAGTGTCACGCGCGCAAAGCGCCGCTTGCCGACCTGCACGACATACACGCCTGCGTCGAGCTTCAACCCCTTGTCGGTGATCGTCGTGCCGTCGATCTTCACGCCGGACTGTTCGATGTTGCGCCATGCCTCGCTGGTGGACGGCACCAGGCCAGCTTGCTTGAGCAATTGCCCGATCGGCAGCGGCGCGCCACTCAACGCAATCTCCGGAATATCGTCAGGCACCCCACCCCTCGCACGATGATTGAAATCCTCCAGCGCGCGCTGTGCATCGGCCTGCGAATGGAAACGAGCAACGATTTCCTGCGCGAGCAGCACCTTCAACTCGCGCGGGTTGCGGCCAGCCTGCACCTGCCGCTTGAAGTCTGCAATCTCCTCGAGGCTGCGAAACGAGAGCAACTCAAAGTAACGCCACATCAGCGTGTCCGAGATGCTCATCAGCTTGCCGAACATGTCGGACGGCTTCTCGCTGATGCCGACATAGTTGTTCTTGGACTTGGACATCTTATCGACGCCATCCAGCCCTTCGAGCAGCGGCATTGTCAGAATGCACTGCGGCTCCTGGCCATACTGCTTCTGCAACTCACGGCCCACCAACAGATTGAACTTCTGATCGGTGCCACCCAACTCGAGATCCGATTGCAGCGCCACCGAGTCATACCCCTGCATCAGAGGATACAGGAACTCATGGATCGATATTGGCACGCCGCCCTGGAACCGTTTGGTGAAGTCGTCGCGCTCGAGCATCCGCGCCACGGTGTAGCGCGACGCAAGCTTGATCATGCCGTCAGCGCCCAGCGGCATTGACCATTCGCTGTTGTAGCGGATCTCGGTCTTTTCACGATCGAGCACCAGTGCGGCCTGCTCGAAATAAGTCTTTGCATTGGCCTCGATTTGCTCGCGGGTGAGTGGCGGGCGTGTCTGGTTGCGTCCGGACGGATCGCCGATCAACGACGTAAAGTCGCCGATCAGGAAAATAACGGTATGGCCCAGGTCCTGCAACTGGCGCATCTTGTTGAGCACCACGGTGTGTCCAATGTGGATGTCCGGCGCGGTCGGGTCGAGCCCGAGCTTGATGCGCAATGGCTTGCCGGTTTGCGCGCTCCTTGCCAATTTCTGCGCAAACTCGTCCTCGATCAGCAACTCGTCGCAGCCACGACGTGCTATCGCCAGTGCGGCACGGACTTCATCGGTAATGGGCAGGGACGGCACGGCAACACTGGACTCGGTACTCATCAGGCGGGAACTTTTCACGAAACTGTCATCGAATCACGAGCGGCCCGGCAGTGCTCGTCACGCGCCGCACCTCGCAACCCTACCTCGAATAACCCTCAAGGCCGTCGCTTTTCTCGTGCAAGAACTGGATTTTACGTGATGTGGTACTGCTTCCGGCAGGTTTTTGCACTCGCGCGCAGCAGCACCGTATCGCTGCGTCACTTTATCGTGCGGCGCCATCAAGCGATCATTCACCCGATCGCCGCCGCGTCCGTGAACCTGAGCGTGATGATCGCACGCACGATCCCGTACGCTCCCGCCGTGGTATCCGCGCTCGCGATACCGGCACATTCGGCATACACGTCGGCGCGCTCAGCGGCCACGCAAGCCCAGGTCAACAGCAGCATGCTGCGCGCCATCAGTTGGCGCAGCACGGCGCTGGGCCCGTATGGCGATTACGTGGCCGCCGCGCTGACCGCTTCTGCGCCCTCAGCCAGCACCGGTACCGAAACATCCGCCGCGGGACATCCGTTCCAAGCGGCCGGCGCGCTATCAGGTGCCAGCCCACTCCGGCTGGATGAGCCAAACCGTGCTGCCGCCCCATCCGAGCGCGTGTTCTCGGGCGCGCTCGACAGCCGGTTCGCCAGCGCAATGCGGCAGGCAGGCGTATTGGGCAGTTCGATCGACGCAGCGCTCGATGCGCTGCCGGCCATGCGCGCGTTGGTCAGCCCGTTGCGCGGACAGCGCTACCGCGTGCTGCTAGGCGCAGCGCAGGGCGAGTCATCCCGCACTCGACGCATCCTCGTCCTCGAGGTCCATGCCGTCGGCACCGCGCCCGTTCGCGCCATCTGGTACCGTGCGCCGGGCAAGCACGGCGGTGGCTTCTATGCCACCAACGGGCACTCGCTGCAGCGCGGGCTCGATCCGCGTCCCGTTGCCAGCGCCCGACTGTCGTCGCGCTTCGGCGAGCGCGTGCATCCGATTTCCGGACGCCGTGCGTTCCACAACGGCGTGGATTGGGCCGCGCCGCGCGGCACGCCGGTGCGGGCAAGCGGGGCCGGAACTGTCACATTTTCGGGGTGGCGGCACGGGTATGGTAAGACGATCGTAGTGCGCCATGCTCAGCACTATGAGACCGTGTATGCCCACCTGTCGCGAACCGCGCCGAAACTAAGAACCGGTGCGAAAATCGCGCGCGGCGACGTGATCGGCTACGTCGGCAGCACCGGCTGGGCGACCGGCCCGCACCTGCACTACGAGGTGCGGCACCAGGGCCGCCATGTGAATCCGCTTGCGGCATCGGTCAGTCAGCCCGCGCCATTGCGTGGCGCCACGCTACACGCGTTTGAGCAATACTCGGCGAATCTATCGATCGACGGCGACGTCCTGCCGCCGCGCGTCGCATCACAATGACGGCAATGCGGCCACGGCATGCCGCGTCGATCATGCTTCCGCGCGCGCGACGTGGCGGCAGGCGGCCATGGCGCCCCGCTCGCGCCGGCGTTTCATGCGGCGATGTTCGCGCACGAGCACGAGACCCGCGTAGTGTGCAATCTCGGTGGCATCAGCAACATGACGATTCTGGATCCGCACGGACCGGTCCGCGGCTTCGACTGCGGCCCGGCGAACGCGTTGCTTGATTACTGGGCACAACGCCATTTAGGCACACCGTTCGACGAGAATGGCCGATTCGCCGCCCGCGGACAGGTCAACGATGGGCTGTTGCGCGCGTTACTCGACAAGCCATTTTTCAGCGCGCCGCCCCCGAAAAGCACCGGTCGGGACTTGTTCAACGCGTCATGGCTGCAACGCCGGCTCTCGCCGTTTGCCGACGTGACGCCGCACGACGTGCAAGCGACGCTGGTCGCATTGACGGCTCAGAGCGTCGCGCATGACATCGAGCATTATGCAGGCGGCTGCCAGGCCGTCTACGTATGCGGTGGTGGCGCACGCAATGCCGTCCTGCTAGCGGGGCGTTGCAAACCGCGCTGCAGCGCGCTGGCGCGGCGCACGCTCGCGTCGAAACCACGGATGCCCTCGGCATTGCCCCACATCAAGTCGAGGCGCTGGCATTCGCGTGGCTAGCGATGCGCCATGTCGCACGCCTGCCTGGCAACCTGCCCACCGTCACCGGCGCCGCTGGCGGCCGCGTGCTCGGCGCGTTGTATCCGCGCTAAGCCGTGCCGTTCGCGCTCGGCCCGAGGCGGCATGCGTCAGCAGCCATGGTATGCAAACGACAACGGGGGCTGATCCGCCCCCGTAGTGAGCCGACTCGTGATGGGCCGGCCGACTGATTCCGGTAAGGATGCGCTTACCTTTCGGTAAGCGTACGCTTACACTGAAAACGACGAGCCGCAGCCGCAGGTGGTGGTCGCATTCGGGTTCTTGATCACGAATTGCGCGCCGTTCAAATCGTCCTTGTAGTCGATTTCCGCGCCCAGCAGGTACTGATAACTCATCGAGTCGATCAACAGCCGGACGCCGTTCTTGTCCATCACGGTGTCGTCCTCGTTGACTTCTTCGTCGAACGTAAAGCCGTATTGAAATCCCGAACAGCCGCCGCCTTGCACGAACACGCGCAGCTTCAGTTCCGGGTTGCCTTCTTCATCGATCAGCTGTTTGACCTTGTCGGCGGCTGCGTCCGTGAAGACGAGCGGGGCCGGCATCTCGGTCACAGCGGTGTCGGTCAAAGCGTTCATCGAGTTCTCCAAAAATGCCTTCAACGCTATTCTAGGACTGTTCTGAACATCGTGCCGAAGGCCCTGAAACCAGCAGGGACTTGCCCCTGCAAAAGTGCGCCCATGCTGGGCGCACCAAGAAAAAACCGCGGATCAGCCGATCCGCGGTTTTTTGCACGATGCCAGCGCCTGCAGGTGAACCTGCCTGCCGCTCCATCGCGGCGCGCTTAACGCTTGGAGAACTGCTTGCGACGGCGTGCCTTGTGCAAACCTACCTTCTTACGCTCGACTTCACGCGCATCGCGCGTCACAAAGCCAGCGCTCGACAGCGTCGGCTTCAACGTCGCATCGTAGTCGATCAACGCACGGGTGATACCGTGACGCACGGCGCCAGCCTGGCCGGTTTCGCCGCCACCGACCACGTTGACCTTGATGTCAAACGTGTTCGCATGGTTCACCAGATCCAGCGGCTGACGCACGATCATCAGCGATGTCTCGCGCGAAAAGTAGTCGGCGATGGGCTTGCCATTGACGACGATGTCGCCCTTGCCAGCCTTGATAAACACGCGAGCCACTGCACTCTTGCGGCGGCCGGTACCGTAGTTCCAATTTCCGATCATCTGACTGGCTCCTTAGATCTCGAGCGCCTTCGGTTGTTGCGCGGTGTGCGGGTGCGTCGCGTCCGCGTAGACCTTCAGCTTCTTGATCATCGCGTAGCCGAGCGGGCCCTTCGGCAGCATGCCCTTGACGGCCTTCTCAAGTGCACGGCCCGGGAAACGCTCCTGCATCTTGCCAAAAGTCGTTTCATAGATGCCGCCCGGATAGCCCGAGTGACGGTAGTACTTCTTATCGGTCGTCTTGTTGCCGGTGACCTTCAACTTGCCAGCATTGACGACGATGATGAAATCGCCGGTATCGACGTGCGGCGTGAACTCCGGCTTGTGCTTGCCGCGAAGGCGGCGTGCCACTTCGCTGGCGACACGGCCGAGGACCTTGTCCGTCGCGTCAATCACGTACCATTCGCGCTTCACCTCGTGGGCTTTGGCGGAAAACGTCTTCATGATCGATCCAAATGAGATGCTCTGCCCTTCTGTGGTCCTGCTTGTGGATGCGCGTCATGGCGCGGCGCAGGCTCTCCCTGATTCTTCTTCCGCGGGCATTTTCGGAAAAGCTCTGAATTATAAAGGGTTTTCAGACCGGGCGCTACTGCGGCGCTACCCGGGCCCTAACCTAGCCCTAACCTAGCCCTAGTACAGCCCACATCATGGCGAAAAAAACCCGAACCAATGTTCGGGCCCAATCCACCAAAGGAGGAGGGTGGAGGAGACAAGCGGGGGTCGAGCAAGTGTGCGTCGACCAATAGAGAACATTATAAGGATTACGCTGATAAGCCGCAATAAAAACTACATGACGAAACGCACTACCATCATACGAAATGACGCAATAACACCACAAAGAGCCATATCTTCCTTTTCTATCAACCAGTTAATAACCTCTCGCTCACACTGTGCTCGCCCACACTGCGGCCCAACCAGTGAGCGCTTCACCTCACGACGCCGAATAACCATGACGATTTCGCCGCCGTGCGCAGCCGGCCCGATCCGCTACGGCGAGATCCCGTTGTTTTGTGTCGGCCGCTGCGACGCTCATGCGCATTCGTTACAATGTACGCAAACTCAGCTCTAAAAACGCGCAATGGAATGCAAGGTCAGCTGGTTAGGCAAAGACGGAATGGCTTTCATGGCCGAGACAGGCAGTGGCCACATGGTAGCGATGGATGGCGCACCGGAAGGCGGTGGCCGCAACCTAGCCCCGCGACCGATGGAAATGGTGCTGCTGGGCACCGGGGGCTGCACAGCGTACGACGTCGTGATGATTTTGAAGAAAAGTCGCCAGGACATTGTCGACTGCAATGTCACGCTGAAGGCCGAGCGGGCAAGCCAGGACCCGAAGGTATTCACGAAAATCCACTTCCATTTTACGGTAAGCGGCCGGAACTTGAACCCGGCGACCGTGGAGCGCGCGATCAACCTGTCACACGACAAGTATTGCTCCGCCTCGATCATGTTGGCCAAGAGCGCCGAACTTACGCATTCGTTCGAGATCGTTGACGCGTAGCGCGCCTCGCAAAGGGAGACAAAGCAGGCCGGTAAGCCGGATTCTGTGCGTGCGCCAGTTGCCCGGCGCGCGTGACAGCCATTCCTCTAGGCGCGCCATTGCTGACGCGCTCAAGCTTCCTACCCGCAGGTCAGGACGGGGCCCGTCCTTGCGCCTTGCTGCCGACGCGCGCCTGCCTATTTGGAATTGCTCCGGGTGGAGGTTACCGTGCCGGACTGCGTCGCCGCAGCCGCGGTGCGCTCTTACCGCACCGTTTCACCCTTACCTGATCCCGGCTTGCGCCGGGCCATCGGCGGTTTGCTTTCTGTTGCCCTGTTCCGCGTGTCGCCACGGATGGCCGTTAGCCATCACCCTGCCCTATGGAGTCCGGACTTTCCTCGCCCCCCGCGCGATGCGCGGCAGCCGCGGCTGTCTGGCCTACTTTGTGTAGCGCCCATTTTAGCATGGGTGGCGCGGCCCGCGCCGACCTACGCGGAACACCGACGTATCCGCGTAGAACCGCGGATCGGCGTTGGCCGCCCACCAGCCCGGCACGCCAAGCACAGGCAACGGCGAAAACCGCGCGATCGTCAGCGTCTCGCCCTTTTGGGCTCGCTCGCACGGCGCCTGCCGCAGCAGGCCATCGCTGACGTGGCCATCGCCGAGTGCCGTGGCAACACGGGCATCCACGTCGGCCTGGCGCTGCGCCGCGGGCGCATCGAACCAGTCCGGCTCGACTTGGCAGACCCATGCGTGCGCGGTGCATGCGCGATACGGCGTGAGCAGCTTCTCTAGCAGCGCATGGCCGTACACGTACACGGCACAACATGCAGGCCACGCGTGGCGATGGTCGATAAACAGACGGCGCCAGTCAAAAGCGCGCAGCGCTTCGGCTAGCGAACCATCGGAAGTCACAAAGATCGCGCCGTTTTCGTCAAAGTGGGCCAGTGCATCGCGTACCGGCCCCCTGCCGTTGCCCGCCACAGGCGCCCCTGCCTGCCGCCGCGCCTCGGCCATGCCGCAGGCGATCGTGGCAAGCTTGGTCCGCGGGAAGGCAAACCAACTCGCCGCGTTAAAGAAATCGTGCAGATTGTCGCGCGTGGGCACGCAACCTGTCGCGCCAATGTGCGCTTCGTAACGCGTGCCGGGTGGCAACACATGTTGCGCCACGAAGGTCAGCGGTAGGTCAGCGCCGATACACAGCGACGCCGCTTGGGCATCCTGCGTCATCGTGCTGAGCCACGCGCCGACCCCATGAGTCTCGAGCACCCGTTGCCAGCGCATCCCATGGGCCCGGAACGGCTCGAACCACGGTCGCGACCAGTCGATTCGCGCCACGGCCTCGCGCAGCGGTGTCATGGCCGCCATGCGCGTGTCAGCGCAGCTTCCAGCCGAGCGCTTCGCCGGCCTTGAGCGGCACCACGCTGATGCCGCCTGCGTCGATGGCCTCGGGCAACGTCCAACTCGCGCGCTCGAGCGTCACCGTGTCGGTGGCGCGCGGCAATCCATAGAAGTCGGCACCATGAAAGCTCGCAAAGCCTTCTAGTCGGTCCAGGGCACCGGCCTCGTCAAAGGCCTGCGCGTACAGCTCCAGCGCATGCAGCGCCGTGTAGCAACCGGCGCAGCCACACGCGTGCTCCTTTAGGCCCTTCGGGTGCGGCGCACTGTCGGTGCCGAGGAAAAAGCGCGGATGACCCGAGGTAGCCGCCTCAACGAGTGCTACGCGGTGCGCCTCCCGCTTGAGCACCGGCAAGCAGTAATAATGCGGACGGATGCCGCCGACCAGCATCGCGTTGCGGTTCAGCAGCAAGTGGTGAGCGGTGATCGTGGCACCCAGCGTGCCCGGCGCCGCATCCGCGTCGCGCACATACTGCGCCGCGTCGCGCGTCGTGATGTGCTCGAATACCACCTTGAGCGCAGGGAAATCGCGCCGCAACGGCTCGAGCACCCGGTCGATGAACACCTTTTCGCGATCGAACACGTCAATTGACGGATCCGTCACCTCGCCGTGGACCAGCAGCGGCAGACCGGTCTGCTGCAACACCTCCAGCGTAGCCGTGCAGTGGCGCAGATCCGTGACACCGGCGTCCGAATGGGTCGTTGCGCCGGCCGGATACAGCTTCACGCCGTGCACAAAGCCACTTTCGCGGGCCCGCCGGACTTCATCCGGCGGCGTATTGTCGGTCAGGTACAGCGTCATCAGCGGCTCGAACGCGGCACCCGGGCCCTGCACGGGACGTGCGGCAAGAATACGCTGCCGATAAGCGCCGGCCTGAGCGGTCGTGGTGACTGGCGGCTTCAGATTCGGCATGATGATCGCGCGGCCGAACTGCCGGGCGGTGTGCGGCAGCACCGCTTCGAGCATCGCGCCGTCACGCACGTGCAAGTGCCAATCATCGGGGCGGGCGAGCGTCAGCGTGGCGTTGCCTGACGCGCCGGCGCCAACGCCGGCTACGGTGGAATGGGACTGGGACAGGTTCATGTCGATCGGCAGTTGAGCATGCGCGTCGCGCATGCGAAGGCTCGCCTGGGGTCACGCGTGGATGCGAAGCGACGACTCACACGTCGCTGCTTCGGCTTGGGTGACCCCGGACTCGGTGATATTCTTCAAAAACATCATTGTAGCGGGCGCTAAGCACGCTCGCGCAGCATCACGTTTTCGTATCATGTGCCAACTGCTTGGAATGAATTGCGCGGCGCCCACGGACGTGACCTTTTCGTTCACGGGCTTTGCGGCGCGTGGCGGCGTCACCGACCATCATGCCGATGGCTTCGGCATCGCGTTCTTCGAAGACAAGGCCTGCCGGTTGGCACGACGGACAGCGAACTCGCGTTTTACGCGATTATGCAGCGTCAACGTGCCGGTGCCTGCCGACGTGGCGGCCAAGGCGCGAGCGCCACTGTGCAGGGCCACCGTGGCGTCCGTGTTGAACACCGCAGAGGACGGCGAGTTCACCATCGAGTCCGCGGAAGACGTCGCAGCAGTGCAAGCGTAACGTTGCCCGTTCCGCGCCCGCTGCCGGTAGCCCCCTTTGAACCGAATTGACTGATTCGGTATGGCATTACCCGTTTCGCGCTTAGCGATGCCGCGCACCACCTGCAAGATACCCTTCATCGGATAGCAACGGCGCCGGTACTATCGCGCGGACCGAGCCGGCTTTGCGTCTATGCTTTCCATGTCCGCCACGACCAACTGAAGACGCCACGCCCAAGCGGACCCCATACGTGGCGAAACGGTAGCGTGCAACCCGCCGGCGACAGCGGGCCGCTTCCCGGACGAGCGATACCACCGGGGACGCTACGGTCAATGCAGGATCTTAGCCAGGAAATCCTTCGCACGATCCGATTTCGGATTCGCGAAGAAGTCTTCCTTGTGATCATCCTCAACAATCGCTCCCCGGTCCATGAAGATGACCCGATGCGCGACCTTCTTTGCAAAGCCCATTTCGTGCGTCACGCACATCATCGTCATGCCTTCCTGCGCTAGCTCGACCATCACGTCCAGCACTTCATTGATCATCTCCGGATCGAGCGCTGAGGTCGGCTCGTCGAACAACATCGCGATCGGGTCCATTGACAAAGCGCGCGCAATCGCCACGCGCTGCTGCTGACCACCGGACAACTGCCCAGGATACTTATCGGCGTGCGCCTTCAGGCCGACACGATCGAGCAACTTCAGTCCCTTGGCATTCGCCTCGTCCTTTGTGCGCCCGAGCACCTTGATTTGTGCAAGCGTCAGATTCTCGGTGATCGACAGATGCGGGAACAGCTCAAAATGCTGGAACACCATCCCGACTTTCGCACGCAGCTTCGACAAGTTTGTCTTAGGATCACCGACCGATTGCCCATTGATTGTGATCTCGCCTTTCTGAAAAGGCTCCAGCCCGTTGACCGTTTTGATCAGCGTCGACTTACCCGAGCCCGACGGGCCGCACACGACCACCACCTCGCCTTTCTTGACTTCGGTCGAGCAATCCGTCAACACCTGGAAGGACCCGTACCACTTCGAAACATTTTTGATCGAAATCATCTTGCGACCTTTTTCTGAAGACCCTTGACGAGGCTTGACGCCACCACGCAAACCACGAAATATACGGCGCCCGCGAACAGCACCATCTCGACGATCGTACCGTCCCGGTCACCGACGTTCGCCGCAGTCTGGAAGAAATCCGCGACGCTGATCACATAGACCAGCGACGTGTCCTGAAACAGCACGATGGCCTGCGTCAGCAACAGTGGCACCATCGCGCGCAGCGCCTGCGGTAGCACAATCAGCCGCATGCCCTGGCCGTAGGTCATGCCAAGCGCGGAGGCAGCGCTGAGCTGTCCGCGCGGCACGGCCTGGATGCCGGCTCGGATAATCTCCGAGTAATACGCGGCCTCGAACAACGAGAACGCGACCATCGCCGACACGAGCCGGATATCAACATCGGGCGACACGTCCAGCAACCGCTGCAGCAGTTGGGGCACCAACAAGAAGAACCATAACAGCACCATCACCAGCGGAATCGAGCGGAACAGGGTCACATAGCCGCGCGCGAACCATTCGAGTGGCTTGAACCCCGACAGCCGCATGAGCGCGAGCAGCGTGCCCCACACGATGCCCACGACGATCGCCAGCACGGTGATCTGCAAAGTGATCACCGCGCCGGTCCACAGCGTCGGCAACGCATCCGGAATGCCGGACCAGTTGAACTGATGCATCATTTGCCTCCGATGTAGCCCGGCAGCCGGGTCTTTTTCTCGACCCAGCGCATGAAGCCCATCACGACCAGGTTGATCAACACGTACGCGATCGTCACCGCAATAAACGACTCATAGGCCTGCGCAGTGTAGTCGACCAATTGCCGTGCTTGCGCCGACAGATCCAGCAGGCCAATGGTCGATGCCACGGCAGAGTTCTTGAAAATATTGAGAAACTCGGAGGTCAACGGCGGCACGATGATCCGGAACGCAACCGGCAGCATCACATGGCGATAGGTCTGCGGCAACGTGAAGCCCAGCGCCAAGCCCGCGGCACGCTGCCCGCGCGGCAACGCATGGATGCCCGAGCGCACCTGCTCGCAAACGCGGGCCGCCGTGAACAGCCCCAGACACAGGATCGATGCCGAGAAGAATTGCGCATTTGGCGGCAGCTGCTTGAACCACGTGCCGATCGATGGCGGCAAAATCTCCGGCAGCACGAAGTACCAGATAAAGAACTGTACGATCAGCGGGATGTTGCGGAACACCGCGACGTAGACCGTGCCAATGCCGGACAGCCATTTGTTCGGCATAGTGCGCAGCACGCCCATCAGCGCGCCGACGAACAGCGCGATCACCCATGCGCATAACGACACCGCAACCGTATTCCACAGCCCCGAGATCAACCAGCCTAGATAGGTCGTCGGCTCGCCGGTCGAAACCGGGGTCATGAAAATGCCCCAATTCCAGTGATAACCCATGACTCAACTCCAAAAAGAAACGGAAGGCGCGCCTGGAGGCAGCATCCCTTCCGTTTCAGTCACGCTTGTCAGTGAACAATGCGATCGAGCAGATCAGTCCATCGCCTTGTCGTTCGGGTTCTTGAACAGCGTCTTCATGTCGTCGGACAGCGGGAAGTTCAAGTTCAACCCCTTCGGCGGGATCGGGGACTCAAACCACTTCTTGTAGATCTGCGCCGCCTCACCCGATGTCTCAACCTTCGCGATCGCCGCATCGACGACCTTCTTGAACGCCGGATCACCCTTGCGCATCATGCAGCCGTACGCTTCGTGCGATTGCGGGGTGCCGACGATCACGAAGTCGCCCGGATGGCTCGACTTCGCGCGTTCGCCGGCGAGCAGCGCATCATCCATCATGAACGCGGCGGCACGGCCGGTCGACAGCGTCAAGAATGACTCGCCATGGTCCTTCGCGCTAATGATGTTCATGCCCATGTTATGGTCCTGGTTCAGCTTGCGCAGCAACCGTTCGGACGTCGTACCGGCCGTGGTCACGACCGTCTTGCCCTTCAGATCGGCGAAGTCCTTGATGCCCGAATCCTTCTTGGTCATCAGCCGCGTGCCCACCACGAAAATCGTGTTCGAGAACGCTGCCTGCTTCTGCCGGTCCAGGTTGTTGGTGGTCGAGCCGCACTCGATGTCGATCGTACCGTTCTGTACGAGCGGGATGCGGTTTTGCGACGTGATCGGAATCAGCTTGACCTTCAGATCGGGCGTCTTCAATTCATGCTTGACCGCCTCGACGATCTTCAGCGCAAGCTCCTGCGAATAACCCACGACGTTCTGCTTCTCGTCATAGTACGAGAACGGAATCGAAGACTCGCGGTGCCCCAGCGCAATGACGCCCGAATCCTTGATTTTCTTCAGCGTCTCCATCTCCTGCGCCTGCACGGCCCCGGTCAGGGCGGCCAGGGCAGCCAATGTGAATGCGGCTTTTTTGATGTTCATCCACGATCTCCTTCGCGAAAAGTCGTGTCAGTTTAGCAAAGTCATCGTTATGAAAGTAATGAGTTGAAGTACTAATCTACGAGCTTTTGCGTTCGTTGTTCCGCGCATCGCTTCGCGTCGGCTCGCGTATAGGTCGCCACTGCGTCGCCGATGATCGCGCCGCGTCCAGCCCATGCGAAGACAGACCGCGGGCTCGCGCCACGCGGTCTGTCTGGATTGCAGCAACAGGACTCAGAGACTCAGCAATGGATCACGGATACAGGCCGCGCATCTCGCGCGCCATCAGAATGCGCTTGCACGCGATGATATAGGCTGCGGTGCGCACGGACACGTCATTTTCCTGCGCGACCTGCCAAACGCTGGCAAACGCTTCGCGCATCACGCGCTCCAGCCGGTGGTTGATCTCGTCCTCGGTCCAGAAGAAGCTGGAGAAGTCCTGCACCCATTCGAAGTAGGACACCGTGACGCCGCCGGCATTGGCAACCACATCGGGGATCACCAGCACGTTGTTTTCGCGCAGGATATCGTCGGCGAGCGGCGTGGTTGGACCATTCGCTCCCTCGACCACGATCTTCGTGCGGATCCGCGATGCGTTCTTCTCGTTGATCTGGCCTTCGAGCGCAGCAGGGATCAGGATGTCGCTCTCGATACCCCAGAAATCATCGTCGCCGAGCGGCTCTGCGCCGGCGAAGCCGGCTACGCCGCCTTGCGCCGCAACATGCTCGAGCAATGCATGCGCGTCGATGCCGGACGGCTTGTAGATCGTGCCGGTGTGGTCCTGGACCGCAACCACTTTCGCGCCCGCCTCGACGAACAGCTTCGCGGCGATCCCCCCGACGTTGCCGAATCCCTGCACCGCGACGCGCGCCGCTTCGATATCCAATCCGATGCGCCGTGCCGCCTCGCAACCGACGGTAAACACTCCGCGCCCGGTCGCTTCACGCCGGCCCAGCGATCCCCCCAGCGAGATCGGCTTGCCCGTCACCACGCCCGTCGCAGTTTGGCCGACGTTCATCGAGTATGTGTCCATCATCCACGCCATCACCTGCTCATTGGTGTTGACGTCGGGCGCCGGAATGTCGGTGTTCGGCCCGATGATAATGCCGATTTCGCTCGTATACCGGCGCGTGACCCGCTCCAGTTCGCCGCGCGAGAGCTTGCGCGGGTCGACACGGATGCCGCCCTTCGCGCCGCCATACGGCACGTTGACCGCCGCATTCTTGATCGACATCCACGCGGACAGCGCCATCACCTCGGACAGCGTCACGTCCTGGTGATACCGCACGCCGCCCTTGCCGGGCCCGCGCGACGTGTTGTGCTGAACCCGGTAGCCTTCAAAATGCGCGATCGTGCCATCGTCCATCTCGATTGGCACATCGACGACCAAGATGCGCTTGGGGCGCTTGAGCGTCTCAATCCAGCGTGAAAGCGAGCCCAGGTGCGGCGCAACACGATCGATTTGCTGCAAGTAGGAGCCCCACGGACCCAGCGAATCGGCATGTAAATAAGAAGGCAAAGCGTGCTTGGCAGGCGTCGGTGAATCGTTCGAAACAGTTTGCTGCGCGGACATGAATAGGTCCTCTTCGGTCAAGATGGGCGCCATTGTGAGAAAGCGGCAAGACTAAATCCAATGCCGAATTATCATGATCTATGCTTTTCTTGCATAACGTGCGGCGGCGCACGCAGCACACCAGAAAACTCGCCATGGCGTCGCTGTCTTCGGATCGGCCTCGCCGTTGGCTACGCATCGGCAGCCAGCTCGGCCGCCAGGCGCCACACCGTGTCCACCAACTCGCCGCGCGCCTCGTCGCTGTGCGACGCTAGCTTGTCGCGATACAACCGGATCTCCATCGCAAGCGTAAATCGATCAGCAGTCGCACCCCGCATCGGACGGTCGAGCCGCACGAGGCGCTCAGCCGCCACCGCGTCCTCCACCGCGCTATGCGGCAGGAACGCGACGCCGTGGCCAGCCAGCGTCATCGCCTTGAGTCCCTCTGCCATGTCAGTCTCGTACACTTTGTCCAGGTACAGCGGGACTGACGCAGTGCCAATGATTGTCTCTGTCAATCGTCCTAAATACGCATTCGGCGTATACGATAGATAGGGAACCGGTGCTTCCTTCGTGCCTGGCAGCGTGAAACACGCGCGGCCGCTGCGCGTCGTCGCGGCGAACGGGCTGATCGGCTCAATTCCCAGCACGAGCATGTCGTAGCGCGCGGGATCCAGCGCAACGGGATGACTTGGGTGATGATAGCCCATCACCAGGTCGCAGCCACCCTCCACCAGCGACAGCACCGCGTCATGCACGTTCAGCGCGCGCAGCCGCGCATGGACCCGCCCGGTATGCTTCTCGATACTGTCCAGCCAGCGCGGAAAGAAGGTCAACGACAGCGTGTGGGGTACGGCGAACTCGATCGTCGCAGCTGGCGCTCGCCCGTGGCCGCGCAACACGGTGCGGGCTTCGTGAAACTGGGACAGCATCGTCAGCGCCTGCTCGTAGAACACTTGTCCGGCTTGCGTGAGCCGTGTCGGGTACACCGAGCGGTCGATCAGCTCGGTGCCAAGCCAGGCTTCCAGCGCCTGGATGCGCCGCGAAAACGCGGGCTGCGTCACATGCCGCAGTTCGGCTGAGCGGCTGAAGCTTCGCGTCTCGGCCAGCGACACGAAGTCTTCCAGCCATTTCAGTTCCATGCAACGACTCCGTTAGCCATCCTCGCGCCGCGACGCGCCCACGCGTCGGGCCGCGCGGCATCGCGCTGCGCTACACCGGAAGACGGCCACGGCACAGCGCGCAGCCTCCATTGTAGCGTTCAGCGCCCGTCACAACGCCAGCGACCACGCACCAACCGGCGACGGACCGCACGGCGCCGGTGCAGCGGCGCTGCGATAAGGCGCACCGACCGGCACACGCTAGTGGCGCTGGCCGGCCTGGCCCTATTCTTCTGGGCCAAGGGCAGCGGCATCAAGTCAGGCAGCACAGGTCGCGCAGTGAGCAGCTTCGCAATCACACTGGTGGGACTCATCGCGCTGGTGCAACGGTGCATACCCGCATGCTCGGACGGGGGCGGCCGGCGGCGACGGCTCAGCAACGGCATGGCGGGTCGATTGTCGATAAAATAATAGACTTTTATTCTCGCAGAAGGCCACACGATGCGCCGGCCTGGCATCGACACCTCCAACTGACCGACTCGCCGGTCGGCTCACCGATACGCAGGAACCGCTCATGCCCCCTTCACTGACTGAATTGCCCCATGACAAACCAGTGGCGTTGCGCGTCGTGCCGCAGCCTCGCGATGCCAACGTGCATGGCGACGTGTTCGGCGGCTGGATCATGGCTCAGGTTGACATCGCCGGTGCGATCCCGGCCTCGCGGCGCGCGAACGGCCGCGTCGTCACGGTCGCGGTCAATTCGTTTGTCTTCAAGCAGCCGGTGTTCGTCGGCGACCTGCTCAGCTTCTATACAGACATCATCCGCACCGGTCGTACGTCGATCACCGTCGACGTGTCGGTCTATGCGCAACGCATGGGCCTGGTCGGCGAAACCGTTAAGGTTACCGAAGCGACGCTGACCTATGTCGCGACCGATTCGCAGCGCCGTCCGCGTGAACTGCCGCCACTCGGCTGATGCCCACCGCTCGGCTGCTGCCCGACACTCGCGAGTAGCACGGCGACCTCGTTGCCTGGAATCGGGCGCGAAAACAGAAAGCCTTGCATCTTGTCGCACGAGCGGGCTTTCAGGGAATCGACATCGATCGCGTGGTATGACTCGGCACGCTCGCGCCAGGGCGGTTCCGCGTCGCGCTTGCCGATCATCGGCGCCGGGTACGCCAGACCGGCGTCCTGCGCGAATGCCTTGTTGCAGCCAAAGTAGCGCGAGACCCGGTCTTTCCAGAACACGCGCTGCGGATGGAATATTGTCAGGCCTGCTTGAAGGGTCTTGTCAGGCCTACTTAAACGGTCCCATTCAGATCCGCGTTAACTGACATTGCCGGTTTTGCGCCGGCATACTCGATTTGCCCCGACCGGCATTGGCTGGTTTGCGCCGACCCGCGTTGCTTGCGCCTGCGCCAGCCGGCATTGCCCCAGTTTGCGTTAAACGACATTGCCCAGACGTGCGCAATGGCTTCTCAGATTAGGCCGAACGACTTCATCGCAGGAATGAAATCGTGGTTTGCCACCGGCTTTCGCGACAGCTTGGCCAGCACATACCGGTGAAACGGCGGCAGCGTGGCCCAGCGGGCGACACTGACCGGGGCCACCCCGGCCAGTGAGCATTGCTTAAGCAACGCGTCGGGCACCGCATCGGTACGCTGCCATGCGGGCGACATGTCCGGCGCCGGCATGGGTGACTCGCCGCTGAGATGGGTCCGCAGCATCTCGGCAAGCGCCTGGTCGAAGCGGCGCTCGATCTGCGGATCGTCGTCCAGCGGAAAGCGCGCCAATAGCTCACGATCCGCGTGGGGCAACGCCTGCCATTGCGTCAGCGAGATGCGCACGCCAAAGCGATCCAGATTGTAGCGGACCGCCAGCGGGATGTACGTGAGGTTTTCACAAGATGAAACCTCGAAGTCGAGCAATAGCGGAGTATCGAGCAACGGCATGGTCGTGAGCATCCGAAAAAAGCGGTGAGTGGCACGGAATATCGGCAACGACATCGGTAGGTCGCCCGCGGATGCACCGCATGCAGCCGGCATCGCGTGTTTCAGGTATTGTAGGACGATTGAATCTTTATCCCTTCATTGCTCCTTATGCCTCTGCCTACCGAGCCGCGCGCTACCCGCCCGCGCGGCACAGACGCCGGCGCCAATGCCAATACCACCAGCAATACCGCTGCTGGCACTGCCGATATTACCGGCACCAGCACCGCCAGTACCAACACCGATACAGGCTCGAGCCCCCGCACCGGGGTCGACATCGACAACGATACCGGAAAATCCGGCTTGCTGGAGCGACCCATACTGCGCACGATAGCCGGCGGGCGGCGGGTAGAGCACGATGTTGTCGCCGACGAAGTACCGGTGGCGCTGGTATTTAACGGGATCTCGCACGCTGTAATGATGTGCACGCCGCGGGACCTGGACCTGCTCGCGGTCGGCTTTGCGTTGACCGAGGGGATCGTATCGTCAGGCAGCGAAATCCATGACATTGAGGTGCTGATGCACGACGAGGGCTACGCGCAGGTGCAGCTCACGCTGGTGCAGCACGCGTTCGCGTCGCTGAAAGACAGGCGCCGCGCCCTGGCCGGACGGACCGGTTGCGGCGTGTGCGGCATCGAAAGCGTGCAATTGCTTGACCTGGAGCCGGAGCACATTGAGCATACTGGTTTCCTGCAGCGTCTGGCCGCTGATGCGCTCGCGCGCGCGGTGCGGGCGTTGCCGGCGCACCAGCCGCTGATGCAGGCATGCGGCGGCGTGCACGCGGCCGCATGGTGCGATGCCCGCGGCACGATCCGCTATGCGTTCGAGGACGTCGGCAGGCACAATGCGCTGGACAAGCTGATCGGACAACTCGTGCTCGCCCGCGAGGACATGCGCGATGGCTTTGTGTTCCTGTCGAGCCGAGCCAGCTATGAACTGGTGCGCAAATGCGCGCGCGTGAGCGTGCCGATGGTGGCGACGATCTCCGCGCCGACCGCGCTCGCCGTGTCGATCGCGGCCAAAGCCGGCATCCGGCTGGTCAGTTTTTGTCGCGAATCCGGCTACGTCGAGTATAGCGCGCCGGCACTGCCCCGCTAGATGAGCGCGGCCGGCGGCGAGCCGTGGCGGCGCCGTGCGATATTGCAGCCGTCGTCCGGCGTAGCAGTCACTCGAACGGCGTGAAGTCCGGCTTGCGCTTTTGCAGGAACGCGCTCATCGCTTCGCGCGCCTGCGGTGAGCGCAGCATCCGGCCGAATTGCTCCGCCTCCTCGGCAATGCGTTGCGCGACCTGCGCCTGCGTATCCTGCTTGAGCAGCATCTTGGTCACGCGCAGCGACGACGCGGGCAGCGCCACGAGCTTCGCCGCCTGCGCCAGCGCGAATTCGTGCAACTGCGCGAGCGGCAGCACCCGGCTCACGATGCCGATCGCTTGAGCCTCATGCGCATCGAATGGCTCGCCGAGCAGCAGCGTCTGCGCGGCGCGCTGGTAGCCAGCCAGCCGCGGCAGCAACAGGCTCGCGGCCGCCTCGGGACACAACCCGAGTTGTGTGAACGGCAGCGAGAAGCGCGCGTCGTCGGCCGCATAGACCAGGTCGCAATGCAGCAGCAGCGTCGTGCCGATGCCGACCGCCGGGCCCGACACCGCGGCAACGATCGGCTTGGCCGCCGTGCTGATCTGCTGTAGGAACTGGAACACCGGAGCATCCGGCCCGGACGGCGACCGCTGCATGAAGTCCTCTAGGTCATTGCCCGCGCAAAACACCCCGTCATGGCCGCGAATCAGAATCGCGCGCACCAACGCATCGTCGCGAGCCTGCGCGAGCGCGTCGGCCATTGACTGGTACATCGCGGCAGTCATCGCATTTTTCTTATCCGGTCGGTTCAACTGGAGGGTCAGCACGCCGCGCGCACGTTCAATGACGATATCCATCGTCCGATGTCTCCTCGGTTGACCGATCGCACACGGCACGCGGGTAGGGCGACCCGGCACGAACCGTCGCACAAGCGGCGAATAAAAAACGGCTCGCCAAGCACTGCCCGCGAGCCGTCCACGCGTCGCGCCAAGTATGCATCCGACGCATCGGTGTGTTATACCCGTTCGACGATACCGGCGGCACCCATGCCGGTCCCAACGCACATCGTCACCATGCCGTACTTTTGCTTGCGCCGACGCAGCCCGTGCACGAGCGTGGCGGCGCGGATCGCCCCCGTGGCGCCCAGCGGGTGGCCCAACGCGATCGCGCCGCCCAGCGGGTTCACCTTGGTCTGGTCAAGCCCCAGTTCCCCGATCACCGCCAACGCCTGCGC
Organism: Mycetohabitans rhizoxinica HKI 454; assembly: GCF_000198775.1. Taxonomy (NCBI): domain Bacteria; kingdom Pseudomonadati; phylum Pseudomonadota; class Betaproteobacteria; order Burkholderiales; family Burkholderiaceae; genus Mycetohabitans; species Mycetohabitans rhizoxinica. The sequence continues at coordinate 2,453,839 of NC_014722.1, forward strand.
GGCAAATGCCTCGTTCAGTTCGATCCAGTCGATGTCCTGCAGCGCCAGGCCGGCGGCCTTCAGTGCGGCCGGAATGGCTTCCTTCGGGCCGATGCCCATGATCTCCGGCGGCACGCCGCGCACCGCAAAACTCACGAAGCGCGCCAGCGGTGTGAGGTTGAATTGCTTGAGGATCTTCTCCGACACCACGACCAGCGCACCGGCACCATCCGAGGTCTGCGAGCTGTTGCCGGCCGTCACCGTGCCCTTGTTCGCGAACACGGTTTTGAGCTTGCCGAGCCCTTCCAGCGTCGTGTCGGCACGGGGCCCTTCGTCCAGCGCGATCTCACGCGCGTTCACGACGATCTGGCCACTCGCCAGATCCGGCATGCGGTCCGTCACCGTGTACGGCGCGATCTCGTCGGCAAATTCGCCCGCCTGCTGAGCGGCCAACGCCTTTTGGTGCGAGCGCAACGAGAATTCGTCCTGCGCCTCGCGCGACACTTCCCAGCGCTGCGCCACGCGCTCGGCGGTCAACCCCATCCCATAGGCAATGCCGATATGCTCGTCGGCATCGAAGATACGTGGCGGCAACGAAGGCTTGTTGCCCAGCATCGGCACCATGCTCATCGACTCGCAGCCGCCGGCGAGCATCACATCCGCTTCGCCGACACGGATGCGATCAGCCGCCATCGCCAGCGCGGTCAAGCCGGACGCGCAAAAGCGGTTCACCGTAACACCGCCAACGCTGGGCGGCAAGCCGGCCAGCAGCGCGCCGATACGCGCGACGTTCAGGCCCTGCTCCGCCTCCGGGATCGCACAACCGACGATGGCATCCTCGATCAGCTTCGTATCGAGTGCCGGCACCTTCGCGAGGGCCGAGCGGATCGCGTGAGTCAGCAACTCATCAGGGCGCGTATTGCGCAAAGCACCGCGCGGCGCCTTGCCGATCGGCGTGCGGCTGGCCGCGACGATGTAGGCATCTTGCACTTGTTTGCTCATCTCGAGACTCCTTGTCGGGCCGCGTTAGTTGCGCACCGGCTTGCCGGTCTGCAGCATGCCCATAATCCGTTCCTGCGTCTTCTGCGTGCCGAGCAGCGCAACGAACGCACGGCGCTCGAGCGCGAGCAGCCACGCCTCATCAACGGTACTGCCCGCTTCGACGTCCCCACCGCAGATCGTCTCGGCGATGCGGCAGGCGATCAGGAAATCGTGTTCGCTGATAAAGCGCCCGTCGCGCATGTTAACCAGCGACGCCTTGATGGTTGAAATTGCCGAACGTCCCGCCACCGGGATCGCGTTGGCCGGCAGCGGCGGCCGATAGCCGGCCGCTGCCAGCGCGCGTGCTTCGTGCTTTGCGGTGTCGAGCAATTCGTGCACGTTAAAGACAATCGTGTCTGACGGCTTCAGATAACCGAGCATGCGCGCCTCGTGCGCGGACGACGACACTTTCGCCATCGCCGCCGCCTCGAAGGGCTTTTGCAAGAACTGCAGCAGATTGCCCGTCGCCCCTGCGTCGGCCGCGGCCTGAGCCGCGCGCAACGCCGCCTCCTTAAGCCCACCGCCGGCCGGCACCAGTCCCACGCCGACCTCGACCAGCCCAATATAGGTCTCCACGTGGGCGACGCGCTTGGCACTATGCAGCAGTAGTTCACAGCCGCCCCCCAGCGCTATGCCCGACGCGGCCGATACCACCGGCACGTTCGCGTACTTCACGCGCAGCATGCCCTGCTGAAATTTTTGCACGAATGGCTCGATGCCCTGGGCGCCGCCCATCATGAACGCGGGCATCGCTTCTTCGAGATTTGCGCCAGCGGAGAACGGGCCGCCCGGCGTGCCGAGCTTCAGCGACGTTGGCTGCCAGATCACCAGCGCCTTGTATTGCTGTTCAGCAACGTCGATCGCCTGCGTAATTCCGTCGATCACGCTCGGCCCGATCGTATTCATCTTCGACTTAAACGACAGAATCAGCACATCGTCCTCGCCGGCCCGCTCGTCGACCCATGCGCGCACCGCGTCAGTCTCGAACACCGTCTTGCCATACGTGCGCGGATCGTTGCTGGCCTCGCCAACCAGCGGTGCGCGGAACACCTGCTTGCGATAGTACTGGCAGCGTGCTGCGCGGCACGAACGTGCGCCGCGCTGGCGACCACGAGCCCTGTGCGGTATGCACGCCGCCTTGCTCCCCAACTGGGCCCTCCAGCACCCATGCCGGTAGCGCCACGTCGGCCAATGCCTTGCCGGCGCGGATGTCTTCCTGGACCCATTCGGCAACCTGCTTCCAGCCGGCGGCCTGCCACCCTTCGAACGGCCCCTCAGTCCAGCCAAAGCCCCAGCGGATCGCCAGGTCGACGTCACGCGCGTTATCGGCGATCGATTCGAGGTGCACAGCAATGTAGTGGTACACATCACGGAAGATCGACCACAGGAATTGCGCCTGTGGATGCGTGGACTCGCGCAACAGCTTCAACCGCTCGGCGGGCGCACGCTTCAGGAGGCGGGCGACGAGCTCGTCGGCCTTGGCGCCACTGTCCACGTACTCGCCGATCTTCGCGTCCAGCACCTTGATGGCCTTGCCTTCCTTCTTATAGAACCCCGCACCGCTCTTTTGCCCGAGCGCGCCCTTAGCCACCAGCGCGGCGAGCACCGGCGGCGTCTGGTAGATCGGGAAGAACGGATCGTCGGCCAGGTTGTCCTGCATCGTCTTGATGACGTGCGCCATCGTATCCAGGCCAACCACGTCGGCGGTACGGAACGTGGCCGACTTTGCGCGGCCTAGCCGTGAGCCGGTCAGGTCGTCGACCTCGTCAAAACGCAAGCCGAACTTGGCTGCCTCAGCGATCACTGCGAGGATCGAGAAGATGCCGACGCGGTTTGCAATGAAGTTCGGTGTGTCCTTGGCGCGCACCACGCCCTTGCCGACCACGCTGGTGAGCACGGTCTCGAGTTGATCGAGTATCTCCGGGCGCGTATGCTCGGTCGGAATCAGCTCGACCAGATGCATGTAGCGCGGTGGATTGAAAAAGTGCACGCCGCAAAAACGCGCTTTCAGGTCATCGGAGAAGCCTTCCGAGAGCCGAGTAATCGACAGTCCCGACGTATTGGTCGCGAAGATCGCCTTCTCGCCGATATACGGGGACACCTTCTTGTACAGATCGTGCTTCCAGTCCATGCGCTCGGCGATCGCCTCGATTACCAAGTCGCACTCGCGCAGCTTGTCTAAGTCGTCCTCGTAGTTGGCGGCGACGATATGCGCGGCATCGCCCTTCACGCCGAGCGGCGCCGGCGACAGCTTTTTCAGGTGCTCGATCGCGTTGAGCGCGATGCCGCTCTTGGGTCCCTCCTTCGTGGGCAGGTCGAACAGCAGCACCGGCACCTTCGCGTTGATTAGGTGCGCCGCGATCTGCGCGCCCATCACGCCGGCGCCCAGCACCGCCACCTTGCGAATGATCAGATTGCTCACGTGTCTCTCCAGTTAGAGCCAGCTCCCATCCATTAAAACAGCGCTTCGTCGATCTCGGTCAGCGGCTTGGCTCCGGCACGCGCGGCGCGGATCGTGAAGGCCGTCTCGGGTAACAGCTTCGCAAAGTAGAACCGCGCGGTCGCGAGCTTGGACCGGTAGAATGGGTCGCCGCTACCTTGCTTGTCCAGCGCCAGACGGGCCATGCGCGCCCAAAAGTACGAGAACACTAAATGCCCGACCGTGCGCAGGTACGGTACCGCCGCGGCGCCAACTTCGTCCGGGCTCTGCATCGCCTTCATGCCGATTTCCATCGTCAGCTTCTGTACCTTTTCGCCGATGTCCGCCAGCGGATTGACGAACTCCTGCATGTCGGGGTTGATGCCCTCGGCCTGGACAAAATCCTGCACGAGCTTGCCAAACTTCTTCAGCTTCGCGCCCATGTCGCCGAGCACCTTGCGCCCCAGCAGGTCCAGCGACTGAATCGTGTTAGTGCCTTCGTAAATCATGTTGATGCGCGCATCACGCACATATTGCTCGATGCCCCACTCAGCGATATAGCCATGGCCGCCCAACACCTGCATGGCGTTGTTGGTCGCCTCGAACGCGTTGTCGGTCAGGAACGCCTTGATGACCGGTGTGAGCAACGCAACCAGGTCGGCCGCATCCCGGCGCACCGCCTCGTCCTCGTGCGACAGTTCCTTGTCGATCTGCAGAGCCGCCCAGTACGTGAACGCGCGCCCCGCCTCGACGTAGGCCTTCTGCGTCAACAACATGCGTCGCACATCCGGGTGCACGATGATCGGGTCGGCCGCCTTGTCCGGCGCCTTAGGACCGCTAAGCGAGCGCATCTGCAGCCGCTGCCTCGCGTAGGCGAGCGAGTTCTGGTACGCGACTTCGGTCAGCCCCAGGCCTTGCATGCCCACGCCGAGCCGCGCCGCATTCATCATCACGAACATCGCATTCAAGCCCTTGTTCGGCTCGCCGACCAGCCAGCCCCTGGCATCATCCAGATTGATTACGCACGTCGCATTGCCATGGATGCCCATCTTGTGCTCGATCGAGCCACACTTGACGCCGTTGCGCTGCCCAGGCTCGCCGTTGTCGTCCGGGATGAACTTGGGCACGATGAACAATGAAATGCCCTTGGTCCCCGCCGGCGCGTCCGGCAACCGCGCGAGCACCAGGTGGACGATGTTGTCGGCGAGGTCGTGCTCGCCGCTCGAAATAAAGATCTTCGTGCCGGTAATCGAGTACGAGCCGTCGCCGTTGGGCTCGGCCCGCGTGCGCAAGATCCCAAGGTCGGTGCCGCAATGCGGCTCGGTCAAGCACATCGTGCCGGTCCACTGACCGGATACCAGCTTCGGTAGATACCGCTGTTGAAGCTCCGGCGTGCCGTGCGCGTGCAGGCATTCGTACGCGCCGTGCGACAGGCCAGGATACATGGTCCATGCCTGGTTCGCCGAATTGAGCATCTCGTACAGCGCGTTGTTCACGAACGCGGGCAAGCCCTGGCCGCCATAGGCCGGATCGCAGCCCAACGCCGGCCAGCCGGCCTCGATATACTGCTGGTACGCTTGCTTGAAGCCCTCGGGCGTGGTCACCACGCCGTCGCCGACATACGTACAACCCTGCTGGTCGCCAACCTGGTTCAACGGAAACAGGACCTCGGAGCAGAACTTGCCCGCCTCCTGCAGCACCGCATTGATCGTATCGGCATCCAGATCCGCGTGCTTAGGCAGTTGCTTCAGTTCGGCTTCGACGTTCAGCAATTCGTGCAAGACGAATTGCATGTCGCGCAACGGTGCAGCGTACTGTCCCATGACTCTCTCCGTTTTGAGTAAGGCACCGGCGATGCGCGGGATGATCTGCCCGCGTCAGCGACCAGCGTCGCTTTGATACGACACAAAAACTTTGTCGAGCACCCGCCACGCAACCTCGACCGCATCCGGCAAGCGCAGGAAACGCGCATCGTGGTGCAGCCCGAGCGTCACGCTGTACAACTCGAACAGCATCAGCCGCGGGTCGGTATCCGTACGCAGATGCCCTTCATCCTTGGCTTGCAAGATGGCACGGATCAGCGTGCCGCGCCAGGTACTGACGCTGCGCGCGAGCTCCTCGCGCACGGCGCTGGCGGCTCGATCATCGTACTCGACGGCACCACTGATATAGATGCAACCGGTGGTAACCTCCTGAATCCGCTTCTCCATCCATCGGCCAACCAGCGCCTTGAGGCGCGGCAATCCGCGCGGCTCCCGAATCGCCGGGAAGAACACTTCCTGTTCGAAGCGCTGGTGGTATTCTCGGATCACCTCGACTTGCAAATCCTCGCGCGAACCGAAGTGCGCGAACACACCACTTTTGCTCATCTGCATGCGCTCGGCCAGCAGACCGATTGTCAACCCCTCAAGCCCGTCCCGGCTCGCCAGGTCCAACGCAGCATCCAAGATCGCCGCACGGGTTTGTTCGCCTTTTCGCATCGCCATTTTTTTACCGTTCATTCATTGCCCCGCAAAATAGAACGGCCGTACTATTATTGTGGGGGACCGCCCGCGGAAACAAGCTTTTTATTAGAAACGAGTTTCTAACAAGCACGACCGTGCTGTACAGCTGATGACCGGTCATCCACGTGATGATGTGATTCGATGTCCGTGCTCCGGTCCCGCGCGTTTGGGGTGCTGCGTGGCGCACCGTCGAACCCGCATGTGCGCCATTTCAAGTGATTTTGCGAACCGGATCAAGAACAGCCCATCTTGCGGCACAATAACGACAGACCATGCTCGTATCCGGCCATGCCGCCGGCTCAGCCGTTTAGCATTGATCGATGCCGGCTTTTACTTGGATTGCATCATCAATCGTAGCTGCCGATGGTGAGCAGCTTCATTGCGAGCCAATATCCGTTATACGCGATCCAGTTCGCCACCCGCACCAGCCACGGCCGCGATGCGTAACGCTGCGGGTCGATGGCGCGCGATTGCTCCACAGCCTCAAGAATGGCAGCGCGTATGCCGGCCACCTCGGGATGCCGGAACAACACTAGGTTTGCTTCATGGTTGAGCACCAGCGACAGCGCATCGAGGTTGGATGATCCGATCGTGCCCCAAACGCCATCGACCACCGCGACCTTGCCATGCAGCATCGTCCGGTCATATTCGGCAATCCGGATACCCACGCGCAGCAACGACTGATAGAGAAACGGCACCGCGTAGTCCAGCGCGACAAATTCGTTGCGTCCGATCACCAGTGACACCCGCACGCCACGGCGTGCTGCGCGGACCAACTCGCGGCGCATCCGGCGGCTGGGCACGAAGTACGGGTTAGCCACCAGGATCTCGTCACGCGCCTGCCGAATCGCCAGCCGATAGGCACGCTCGATCGCACGCCGATTATTGACGTTATCGCGCGCGACGAACGCGACCTGCGGTACGTCCGCCGGCGTGCCGAGCGCCCCGAGCGCACGGCGGCGTGCCCGGGCGGTACGCGGCGTGGCGTCGCCGGGATGAGCGCGGCCAGCAACGGTTGAGCGGCGGGCCGCCGCGGCATCGGTTGCTGGGGCGCTGCCCGGCCCGTGCGCGTGCGCCGGACGTTCGTCCGGCACCGCCGGCGGCGGTGGAATCCGAGCTTGCTGGATACGTCGCCATTGCAGGTCGAACGCCTCGACCAGATCCACGACGGCGGGACCGATCACCTCGGCCGAATAGTCCCATCGGGCAAACGGCAACGGGTGGCCCGCCTCCAGCCGGTCGTCTACGACGTTGTGTCCGCCGCAAAAACCATAGCGCCGATCGACGGCAGCCAGCTTGCGATGGGTGCGGGACAATCCGAAGCGGACACTGAAGACGCCCGGATTATAGATACGGTGCTCGATGCCGGCATCGTGCCATGCATGTAGCAATTCACTGCGCGGGGTGCCGATGCCGTCGGTAATCACCCGCACGCGCACGCCCCTCGCGGCGGCACGCGCCAGCGCCGCGCTGACGCGCGCGCCGCAGGGATCGTTGCAGAAAATATACGTCTCGAGCGCGACTTCGTGTTCGGCCGCGTCAATCCGCTCGATTAACGCATCGAACAACGCGGTGCCAGATTTAAAGATCCGCACGTCATTGCCGGCGGTAAAGCGCAACCGAAGCTTACGACGGCCACCCAGCATCGTCTGTCGAAGCTGAACCAGACGCCCGATGGTGGCCACCATTGCCGCGCTCCGCTCAACTGGCAGCGAGTCGCCCCGGCAACTGCAGGATCGCGTCGCGATTGGATGCCGAAAAACAACGCGCTGCGGCGTCCCGATAGGGCAGCCACGCATACGCGACGTGTTCGCGCGGTGCCAGCGTGATATCGATGGATTGCGGCACGCAGAGACTAAACCAGTGCTCGATATTGTGCTTTACGCCGGGCGCATAGCGATGGCGCCATTGTGGATAGATTTCGTACTCGATCGCCTGGCGCCAATCGAGCAGCGCGTCGGCCGGCACCTGCGCCGTGCCGACCGTGATGCCGGTCTCCTCGAACACTTCGCGTGCCGCGGTCCGCGCCAGCGGCTCGTCGGGCGTGTCCTTCGAGCCGGTCACCGATTGCCAGAAACCAGGGCGATCGGCGCGTTCGATGACCAGCACGTCCAGCGTGGCGGTATGAATCACCACCAGCACCGACTCCGGGATCTTGAACGGCCGGGACATCGGCAACTTGCGCCGCGCGCCGAACTACGCGTTCGCCGGCTCGGCGTTGCGCAGCCGGATATGCAAGTCGCGCAATTGACGCTCATCCACCTCGCTCGGCGCTTGCGTGAGCAGGCACTGCGCACGCTGGGTCTTCGGGAACGCGATCACGTCGCGAATCGAATCCGCACCGGCCATCATCGTGACGATCCGGTCCAGGCCGAATGCAATGCCACCGTGCGGCGGCGCGCCGTATTGCAATGCGTCGAGCAAGAAGCCAAATTTCGCACGCGCTTCCTCCGGACCGATCTTCAACGCGCGGAACACCTTGCTTTGCACGTCTTCACGATGGATCCGCACCGAACCGCCGCCAATTTCCCAGCCGTTGAGCACCATGTCGTACGCTTTGGCAAGGCAACGACCCGGATCGACTTCCAAATATTCGAGGTGTTCGTCCTTAGGGCTGGTGAACGGGTGATGCGCAGCCACCCAGCGATTGTCCTCGTCATCGTACTCGAACATCGGGAAATCGATGACCCACAGCGGCTTCCAACCCTGCTCGACCAGTCCGGCATCGCGGCCGAACGCCGAGTGGCCGATTTTCAGCCGCAGCGCGCCGAGGCTGTCGTTGACCACCTTGGCGCGGTCCGCGCCGAAGAAAAGGATGTCGCCGTCCTGCGCGCCGGTGCGCTCGAGGATCGCCGCAATGCACGCATCATGCAGGTTCTTCACGATCGGGCTTTGCAAGCCATCGCGCCCCTTGGCCACCTCGTTGACCTTGATCCACGCGAGACCCTTTGCACCATAGATGCGCACGAAGTCCGTATAGCCGTCGATATCGCCACGCGTCAACTCCGCCCCGTTGGGCACGCGCAGTGCGGCCACGCGGCCGTCCTTCGTGTTCGCCGGCGTGCTGAACACCTTGAAATCGACGTCCTTCATCACGTCGGTCAACTCGGTGAATTCTAGCTTCACGCGCAGGTCCGGCTTGTCCGAGCCGAAGCGGCGCATTGCTTCCGCATGCTGCATGACCGGGAATGGATCGGCGAGCTCGACATCGATCGTCGTCTTGAACACATGGCGAATCATCGCCTCGAACAGGTCGCGGATCTCCTGCTCGTTCAGGAACGACGTCTCGCAGTCGATCTGCGTGAACTCCGGCTGCCGGTCCGCGCGCAGGTCCTCGTCGCGGAAGCACTTTGTGATTTGATAATACCGGTCGAAGTTGGCCACCATCAGCAGCTGCTTAAACAGCTGCGGCGACTGCGGCAACGCAAAGAACATCCCTGCGTTCACGCGCGATGGCACCAGGTAGTCGCGTGCGCCTTCCGGCGTGCTCTTCGTGAGCATCGGCGTCTCGATATCGATAAACCCCTGCTCGTCCAAATACTTGCGCGACTCCATCGCGACACGGTAACGTAGACGCAGGTTGTGCTGCATCTGCGGCCGGCGCAGGTCCAGCACGCGATGCGTCAGACGCGTGGTCTCCGACAGGTTTTCGTCGTCCAGTTGGAACGGCGGCGTCACCGATACGTTGAGTACCGTCAGCTCGTGGCACAACACCTCGATCTGTCCACTGGTCAGGTTCGCGTTGAGGGTGCCTTCCGGGCGCGCCCGCACGATGCCGACCACACGCACACAAAACTCATGCCGCACCCCTTCGGCGGTCTTGAACATGTCCGGCCGGTCTGGGTCGCACACCACTTGCACCAATCCCTCGCAGTCGCGCAAGTCGATGAAGATGACACCGCCATGGTCGCGGCGCCGATGCACCCAGCCGCAAAGCGACACCGATTGGCCCAGCAGTTTTTCAGTCACCCGACCACAATATTCAGATCTCATCGACATGATGTTCGTCTTTCGTTCGTAAAGATGGGCGTCGGCGGCGCGACCGGCCTCATGCCGGCGCACGGGCGGCGCCCGCAATAATCAGAGCAGCGGCTCGATGGGGCGGCGCGGCGGCGCGACGTCCGGCACCGGCGAGGCGACCGGGGCCACCACGCCCATTGACACGATGTACTTCAGCGCGGCGTCCACCGTCATGTCCAGCTCCACCACCTCGTTTCTCGGCACCATGAGGAAGAAGCCCGATGTCGGGTTCGGCGTGGTCGGCACATAGACGCTGACATGATCGCCGCTCAAGTGGTTGGCGACGTCGCCGCCTGGGATTCCGGTCAGAAAACCAATCGTGTACGAGCCCTTGCGCGGATATTCGATCAGCAACGCCTTGCGAAACGCATTGCCGCTGGACGACAACAGCGTGTCAGATACCTGCTTGACACTCGTGTACAACGGGCCCACGACGGGAATATGGGCCAGTAGCTTTTCCCACCAGTTGACAAGCGTCTGCCCGATCAAGTTCTGAGTCAAGAGGCCGACCGCGAAAACGAACGCAAGCGTCAACACCGCACCCAGGCCGGGCAGGCGGAAGCCGAACAGGCGCTCCGGCTGCCACGCCTCGGGCAGCAACAGCAGCGTCTGGTCCATCGTGCCGATGATCAGCCCTAGCACCCACAGGGTAATCGCCAGCGGCACAAGCACCAGCAGCCCGGTCAGGAATACGTTCTTCAGCTTCTTCTTGGTCGTCTTGATTTTCATGGATCGATGCTCAGGCAGACGTGCCCGCGTTGGACGACGGCGCCGCGCTGCCTGTCACAGCCGGCGCGGTGGACGCACCGGACGTGGATGCACCAGCGCTGGCCGCGCCGTCCGCGCTGCCCGTCTCCTTCGCGACAGGCGCCGCCTTCGCGTCGCCTTCCCCGCCCCCGGACTTATTATGGCCGCCCGGGTTACCACCACGGAAATCGGTCACGTACCAGCCGGAGCCCTTCAACTGGAACCCCGCCGCGGTGACCTGCTTGCGCAACGTCTCGCGGCCGCACTTGGGACACTGGCTCAGCGGTGCATCGCTGAGTTTTTGCAACACGTCTTTCTCAAAGCCGCAGGACTCGCAACGATATGCATAGATCGGCATCGCCCCATCACCCCTAAAGAATCTCGCAAAGCCTTGAATTATAGCCGGAAATAGTTGTGTCTTACGCACACCGACGCCAACTCATCCAGCGCTCATGCTGGCCGAACACCGGTAGCGAATCGCTGACCGAGCGCTCGTCCACCCATTCAAACGACGGGCTCAGTAGCGCGAGCAGCACGTCGCGTTCGATGCCAAACGGCGGGCCCTTCGGCGTCGCACCGACAAAGAAAAACCCGGCAAGCAACGCACCCGGCGGCATCAGCGCCGTTATCCGGGCAGCATACCTGGGCCAGCATCGCGGCGGCATCGAGCACAGGAACGCGCGTTCGTACACCCATTGCGCCATCGCGGCACGCGCCGCCGCTCGATGAGTTCATTGGGACCTCCGATATACGACTAGATACCGCCTACGGACGCCAGCCAGAAGTGGGCCAGCAACGTGCCGGCGCCGACCGCCACCCCGAATACCAGCAGCCCTTGCAGCAAACGGTTGGTCCGTCGCTGCTCGGCTAGTATCCGCCGCATCAGATCCTCGGTCGCACGCGGCGGCTGATCATGATGTCGGGACAGCAAATGATGGACCAGGCGCGGTATCTGCGGCAGCGTCTTGCTCCACTGCGGCGATTCGATCTTTAGCCGTTCGACCCAACCGCGCCAGCCAATCTGGTCGTTCATCCAGCGCTCGAGATACGGCTTGGCCGTCTTCCACAGATCGAGTTCCGGATCAAGCGCGCGACCCAGGCCCTCGACGTTGAGCATCGTCTTTTGCAGCAGCACCAATTGCGGCTGGATCTCGACGTTGAAGCGCCGCGATGTCGAAAACAGTCGCATCAGCACCTGGCCGAGCGAAATGTCCTTCAGCGCGCGGTCGAAGTACGGCTCGCACACCGCGCGGATCGCGCTCTCCAGCTCCTCGACCCGCGTGTGCGGCGGCACCCATCCGGATTCCAGGTGCAACGTCGCGACCCGGTGGTAGTCGCGTTTGAAAAACGCAAGGAAATTCTGCGCCAGATAGTTCTTGTCGAAATCCGACAACGCGCCGATGATCCCGAAATCCAGCGCGATATAGCGACCGAAATGGTCCGGGTCCAAGCTCACTTGGATGTTGCCGGGGTGCATGTCCGCATGGAAGAACCCGTCGCGAAACACCTGGGTAAAGAAGATCTCCACGCCTTGCCGCGCAAGCTTCGGGATGTCAACGCCGGCCGAGCGCAGCGTGTCCACCTGGCTGATCGGCACGCCGATCATCCGCTCCATCACGATCACCGTCGACGTGCAATACTCCCAGTACATCTCCGGCACCAGCAGCAGGTCCAGTCCGGCAAAGTTGCGGCGCAGCTGGCTCGCGTTCGCCGCCTCGCGCATCAGATCCAACTCGTCGTGCAGGTACTTGTCGAACTCCGCCACCACCTCGCGGGGCCGCAGCCGCTTGCCGTCGGCCCACAGCCGCTCGGTCCAGCGCGCGATGTCGCGCAACAGCGCGAGATCGGAGTCGATCACCGGCAGCATGCCTGGACGCAGCACCTTGATCGCCACGGGCTTGCCGGCGTGCGCGCCGCTCCTCAAGCGCGCGAAGTGCACCTGCGCGATCGAAGCGCTGGCCACCGGCACCCGTTCGAACTCGTCGAACAGCACATCAACCGGCTTGCCCAGCGACTTCTCGATCAACGCGATCGCCACCGCAGAATCGAATGGCGGGACCTGGTCCTGCAGCTTCGCCAGCTCGGTCGCAATATCCACCGGCAACAGGTCGCGCCGGGTGGACAGGACCTGGCCAAACTTCACGAAGATCGGCCCGAGGCTTTCCAGCGCCAGGCGCAACCGCTGCGCGCGCGGAATCCGGTTCGGACGGCCGAACGTCATCACGCGCACCAGCAGCTTCACGCGCCAGTCGGCAATGTGTCCTAGCATCACTTCGTCGAGCCCGAAGCGATAGACCGTAAATAGTATTTTGAAAAAGCGCAGGATTCGCATGGGCGGCCGGATCAGTGCAGGTCGTCGGCCGAACGGGAGCGTGCCCCCGTGGATAACGCGGCGGCGCCCGGGCGCGTCGCGACGCTGCGCTCGGCGCGCTCGATGCGCTTCTCAACCCGGGCCAGCGTGTCGCGCGCGCGCGCAAGCTCATCGCCGAATTGCTCAAACCGTGCGCGGCGCACCAGTTGCGGATCCTCGTCCAGCAGGTATTCGGTCAGCGAACCGACCCAACCCCGCCCAGCGCGGCGCGCGTAGGCCGAGACGGCTCGCGCCACCGACGCCATGCGGTGCGCGGGCACATCACCGACCAGACGCGCGAGGTCCTCCTCGGCATCCCAGCGCAAATGCTCCGCGAGCTTCGCGATCGTCGCCGCAAATTCCGCGTCACCCTCGATCCGCACGTGCTTCAGGATCGCCGCCTGTCCACCTGCAGCGAGCACGGACAACGCCGACGGCGGCACCGTGATCGTCACGTCGACCGGCGGGGGCATGGGCGCGTGCGGTGCCGACGCGTCGTCCCGCGCCGCGTGCAGCACCTCGGCCCGCACGTTGCGCGACCCGCCGGGCGCGGCCGGTGCCGGCGCAGCGGCGCCGGCGGGCGGTCGCTGTAGCACGGCGACCGTGCCATCACCCTGCACGGCCAACTCGAGCACGAGCGGAGACAACATCAGCCTTGCGGTTTTCCCCGCGTACGGGAGCAGGCGCTCGCGCGCCCACGCTTCGCGGATCAATAAATAGTTGACGAGGGCAACGAAGGACTTGGCGGCAATGGTCATCGGGGCAGAAAGAAAGCCCGCGCAAGCGGCGCTCGCGCGGGCTGTTATTGTAACGTCCGTTGCGGCGCTTGCCTGCGCCGCCCGATTCCGCGTAGCCGGATCGTCAGGACAGTTGCTGGATGCCGGCTAGCACCCAGCCTTCGCCGCTGCGCGCGTTGCGGCTCAAGTTCCACATTTCGGCGAACGGCTCGGCCGCAGCACCCTGGGTCTCGCGCAGCAGACCATGGAAGCGCACTGACGCCACGTACTCGTTGCCGCCACGATCCTCGACGCCGACCAGATCGGCATTCAGCTGCACCACATCGGTGCGGTTTTCACCGTGGCGCGAATCGAAATCCAGCTTAATCTCGGCAAACATTTCGGGTGTCGTGAACTCACGGATATCGTCGAGATTGCCGGCGTCCCAGGCTGCCTGCAGCCGCACGAACGCCACCTTTGCCTGGCGAATGAATGCGTCGGCGTCGAAGCCGGCTGGCACTGCGGGGACGTCAAGCACACTGGGATCCGCGGCAACGCGGGACTGGCCATCGGGCGCGACGCCCGCCTGACCCATGCCGCCCGTGGCAGGCAACTGTGACGGTGCAGCCGCTGATGCGTCATATTGCCGCAGTGACGCGCCGGAAGGCGACTCGAAGCCACCGTGCGCATAAGCGGTCGCAGGCCGCGCGTTGCGATTCGCGAACTTGCGGAACAACCACAGACCGACGAGCGCAACCAGAGCAATCAGGATCACGTTGCTCAGTACACTGGCCAACGCGCCGCCGAGCCCAAAATGCGACAACAACGCCGCCAGCCCAAAGCCGGCGGCCAATCCCGCGAGTGGCCCCATCCAATTACGCTTGGGCTGGGCCGCCGCGGACGGCGGAGTTTGCCCACGGGTCGCCTGCGCGCCCTGTGCGCCCTGAGACGGCTTGCCCTGCATCGGCTGCGCGGGTGGTGTCGCCTGCCGCGTGATCTGCGACTGCTTGCCAAACGAGCGGCCTCCGCCCATACGCTTTGCGTCAGCATCAAATGCGCTGAATGAGCCGACGACCAACAGGCCGGCTGCCACAATCGCGCCGAACCGACGGCTCATGCGCGCGCTGCGTCGCGTTGCGCCGGTAGGGGGCAAATGGGGGGAATGACTGGAAAAACGTGACTGGGCCGACATCTGATCTCCTGAACGGTCGCTAGTATTTGGTGGCGGCATGCAGTGCCACGACGCCACCTGACAGATTGTAATATTTGACGGCGTCTAGTCCAGCTTGTTCCATCATTGTTTTCAGCGTGTCCTGATCCGGGTGTAGCCGAATCGACTCGGCCAGGTACCGATAGCTGTCGGGATCGCGCGCCACTTTCTCGCCAAGCCACGGCAGCACCTTGAATGAATACACATCGTAGAGTTTCTTCAGCGGTTGCCACACTTTGGAGAACTCCAGCACCAATAGCCGGCCGCCAGGCTTGAGCACGCGGCGCATCTCGGCGAGCGCGACCTCCTTGTGGGTCATGTTGCGCAGCCCGAACGCGACACTCACCACGTCGAAGTAATGGTCAGGAAACGGAATTTTTTCCGCATCGCACAATAGCGTCGGCGTGATGATGCCCTGATCGAGCAAGCGGTCGCGCCCCACGCGCAGCATCGACTCGTTGATGTCGGTATGCCATACCTGCCCGGACGGTCCGGCCTGCCGGGCAAACGCTTTGGCCAGGTCACCCGTGCCGCCCGCCAAATCCAGCACGCGATAGCCGGGACGCACCCCGGCCTGAGCGATGGTGAAGGCTTTCCACATGCGGTGCAGTCCGCCCGACATCAGGTCATTCATCACGTCGTAGCGGGAGGCCACAGAATGGAATACTCCGGCGACCTTATGCGCCTTCTCGCTCTCATCGACGGTCTGATAACCGAAATGGGTCTTCGTCATGGCGGCGGTTCCTTGCATGAAAGAGCGCGGCATGCGCCGCGGTAATGCGTGTATAGATATCAATGGCGGTGGCCGTCGCGCGCGCGCGACGCCTCGCCCATCGGCGCGTCGCGGTCCACGCCGGCGGCCGCCAGCTTGTCGAGATAGGCTTGCCAGTATTCGGCCTGCCGGGTCGCAAGATCGTACAGCAGATCCCACGAATAGATGCCGGAATTGTGCCCATCGGAGAACGTCGGCTGCAACGCATAGTGGCCGACTGGCTCGATTGACACGATCGTCACGTCGCGCTTGCCGGTCTGCAGCGTTTCCTGGCCCGGGCCGTGCCCGCGCACCTCGGCCGACGGGGACCACACCCGCAGGTACTCGAAAGGCAGCCTGTAGCATGCACCGTCCGCATAGCGCAGTTCTAGCACGCGCGATGCCGAATGCACGACGATGCCGGTTGGCACCGGCGTATCGGGAGATAAACCTGCCATCGACGACTCCGTTTCGGTTCAGCCTAATTCGCGCTGCAACGCGTCACGCACTGCGGCGCCGACGCCAGCCGCCGCCGCAACGCGTGCGGCATGCTGCCGCGCGCACGGCTCGCGGCGCCGGGCAGCCCACACGGGTGCCGGAAAGTGCGGATCGTCGGCAAAGCGCGGGATCACGTGCCAGTGCTGATGAGCGACCATGTTACCCAGGCTCGCAATATTGATCTTGTCCGGATTCAACGTCGCGCGCAATGCGCGCTCGACCGCGGCCAGCGCACGCATCAGGTGCGCGCGCTCACCATCCGACAGCTCGCTGAACTCGGTGACGTGCGCGTTCCACACGAGCCGGCAAAATCCCGGATAGTCCGGCTCGTCGCGCGCCTCGATCACCCGCAGCCACGCGTCGCGCCACCATACGACGCCCTCCTGCTGCGCACAGAATATACACGACGTCACGTCGCGCGCCGTGGCGTCGGCTGACCCAGGCGTGCCGGCGTTCATACGAGCACCCGTTCAATGCCGCCGCTGTTTGCCCGTTGCACGTAGTCGGCCATCCAGTTTTCGCCGAGCATATGGCGGGCCATCTCCACGACGATGTAGTCCGCTTCGATGCCGGCGTCCTCGTTATAGCGCGACAATCCCTGTAGGCACGACGGGCAGCTGGTCAGGATCTTCACGTCGCCGTCGAACGCGGCGCGCGGCGCGTGCGCACCGCCGCCCGTCACGAGCCCGGCGGGCACATCGGCTGGCGCGCCAGCGCCGGGTGGCGCTGCCGCAATCGGAATATCGCGCAATTGGGCCGCCCCCTTGCGGATTTCCTCCTCTTTGCGAAAGCGCACTTGCGTGGACACGTCCGGACGCGTGACCGCGAGCGTGCCCGATTCGCCGCAGCAGCGATCGTTCTTCTCAATCCGGTAGCCCTGCTTCTGGCTGCCGACCAGCTCGTTGACCAGCTTCACCGGGTCCACGGTCTTGATCGGCGTATGGCACGGGTCGTGATACATGTAGCGCACGCCGGACACACCATCCAGCTTGAGGCCCTTCTCCAACAGGAACTCATGGATATCAATGATGCGGCAGCCGGGGAATATCTTGTCGAATTCATAGCCGGCGAGCTGGTCGTAGCAGGTCCCGCACGAGACGACGACCGTCTTGATGTCCAGGTAGTTCAACGTGTTCGCGACCCGGTGGAACAGCACGCGATTGTCCGTGACAATCTTCTCGGCCTTATCGTACTGCCCAGCACCGCGTTGCGGGTAACCGCAGCACAGGTATCCTGGCGGCAGCACGGTCTGCACGCCCGCCTCCCACAGCATCGCCTGCGTGGCCAACCCGACCTGCGAGAACAAACGTTCCGAGCCGCAACCGGGGAAGTAGAACACCGCCTCCGTGTCCACTGTCGTGGTCTTCGGATTGCGGATGATTGGCACCACCTTGTTGTCCTCGATGTCGAGCAACGCGCGCGCCGTCTTCTTCGGCAGATTGCCCGGCATCTTCTTGTTCACGAAGTGGATCACCTGTTCGACCGCCGTGGGGCGACCGGTGGTCGCCGGCGGGCGCTGCGTTTGCTTGCGTCCGAGCGCCTTGAGTACGTCGCTGGCCACGCGCTGCGCCTTGTAGCCGATGTCCATCATCACCAAGCGCGCGGCGCGGATCGTCTGCGGATGGGTCGCGTTCAGGAAGAACATGCCCGCAGCCTGCCCGGGATTGAATTGCTTCTTGCCCATCTTGCGCAGCAGGTTGCGCATGTTCATCGTCACGTCGCCGAAGTCGATCTTGACCGGGCACGGCGTCACACACTTATGACATACGGTGCAGTGGTCCGCCACGTCATTGAACTCGTCCCAATGCTTGATCGACACGCCGCGCCGCGTCTGCTCCTCATACAGGAACGCCTCGACCAGCAGCGAGGTCGCCAAGATCTTGTTGCGCGGGCTATACAGCAGGTTCGCGCGCGGCACGTGCGTCGCACACACCGGCTTGCATTTGCCGCAGCGCAAGCAATCCTTGACCGAATCGGCGATCGCGCCGATATCGGACTGCTGCATGATCAGCGACTCATAGCCCATTAACCCGAAACTCGGCGTATACGCATTGCGCAGATCCGCGCCTTCCAGCAGCTTGCCCTTGTTGAAGCGGCCCTGCGGGTCGATCTTCTGCTTATACGCGCGAAATTCAGCGATCTCCGCGTCGGTCAGAAACTCCAGCTTCGTAATGCCGATGCCGTGCTCGCCAGAGATCACGCCGTCCAGTGATCGGGCCAGCGCCATAATCCGCGCCACTGCCGTGTGCGCGTCCTGCAGCATCTCGTAGTTGTCCGAGTTCACCGGGATATTCGTATGCACGTTGCCATCGCCGGCATGCATGTGCAATGCGACGAACACGCGGCCGCGCAGCACCTGCTTGTGTACTGCCTGCGCCTCGTCCAGGATCGGCTTGAACGCCCCACCGTTGAAGATCTGCCGCAGTTCGGCGCGGATCTCCCGCTTCCACGAGATCCGGATCGTGCGGTCCTGTGCGAGATCGAACACACTCGCGTCGGGCTGCACATCGAGCCGGTGCGCGAATTTCTCGGCCAACGCCTCGCAGCCCAGCTCGAGCAGCCGCTGGCGCGCCTGTGCGAGCGGCGCGTCGAGATTGTCGCGCACATACTGCCAACGGGCGCGGACTTGGCGCAGCAACGCCAGCGCCTGCGCGACACGGTCCTCCAGCCACTCCGCGCTGGGAATCTCGTTCGCGTCATCGCTCTTGCCCAGCGGCAGATTGCCCGCGGCGAAGAACGCCTCGAGCGCATCCACCAGTTGCAGCTTGTTCTTCAGCGATAGCTCGATGTTGATCCGCTCGATGCCGTCGGTGTACTCGCCCATCCGGTCCAGCGGAATCACGACGTCTTCGTTGATTTTGAACGCGTTGGTATGCTTGGCAATCGCCGCCGTGCGCGACCGGTCCAGCCAAAAGCGCTTGCGCGCCTCGGCCGAGACCGCGACAAACCCCTCGCCGCTCTTGCCGTTGGCCATGCGCACGACTTCCGATGCCGCCTCGGCGACCCGGTCCGCATCGTCACCGACGATGTCGCCGATCAACACCATTTTCGGCAATGTATTGCGCTTGGATTTGGTCGCGTAGCCGACGGCGCGCAGATAGCGCTCGTCCAAGTGCTCCAGCCCAGCCAGGATTGCGCCGCCCGCCTTCGCGGTCGCGAACAAGTGCGCCTTGATCTCGACGATGCTCGGGATCGCGTCGCGCGCCTGGCCGAAGAACTCTAGGCAGACGGTGCGCGTATGAGCCGGCATCTTGTGCAGCACCCAACGCGCCGACGTGATCAGTCCATCGCAGCCTTCTTTCTGCACGCCGGGCAGACCCGCGAGGAACTTGTCGGTCACATCCTTGCCCAGCCCCGCCTTGCGAAAGCGCCGGCCCTCGATAGTCAGCGTCTCGCTGCGCAACAATCTTTCGCCGGGCGCCGCGCTGCCGTCATACCAGCGCAGCTCGAAAGTGGCGCTCGGTACGTCGTGGATCTTGCCCAGGTTATGGCCGACGCGCGTGACCTCGAGCCAGTTGCCATCCGGGTCGACCATCCGCCACCACGCGAGATTGTCCAGCGCAGTCCCCCACAGCACGGCCTTCTTGCCGCCGGCGTTCATCGCGATGTTACCGCCGATGCACGATGCGTCGAGTGAAGTCGGATCCACGGCAAACACATACCCGGCCTGCTCGGCGGCCTGCGTGACGCGCCGCGTCACGACGCCGGCCCCAGAGAAGATCGTCGCGACCTTGCCTGACACACCCGGCAGTTCGGTCAGCTCGACCGGGCCAAGTTGCTCGAGCTTCTCGGTATTGATGACGGCGGAAAACGGTGTCAGCGGCACCGCTCCGCCGGTATAACCTGTGCCGCCGCCGCGCGGGATCACCGTCAGACCCAACTCGAAGCAAGCTTTCACCAAGCCAGCGATTTCCGCTTCGGTGTCCGGCGTCAGCACGACGAACGGATACTCGACGCGCCAATCGGTCGCATCGGTCACGTGCGACACGCGCGAGAGCCCGTCGAAGCGGATGTTGTCCTTTTCGGTCCAGCGCCGCAGCTCGCGCTTCGCACGGCGTCGCAGCGCGGCAATCTGCTCGAACTGCGTCGCGAACGCGTCCACCGCGCCGCGCGCGGCCGTGACCAGCGAGCCAACGCGGGCCGCGCGTCCATGGCCCGCGTCGTCGCCGTGCTCACGCAGATCGGCATGCCGGCGCTTGTCGATCTCGTTGAGCCGATGGTTCAGCGCGTCGATGAGCATCGCGCGGCGCTTCGGGTTGTCCAACAGATCGTCCTGCAAGTACGGATTACGGTGCACGACCCAAATGTCGCCGAGTACTTCGTACAGCATCCGTGCCGAACGTCCGGTGCGCCGCTCGGCACGCAACTCGTCCAGCATGGGCCACGCATCGTCGCCAAGCAGGCGGATGACGATCTCACGGTCGGAAAACGACGTGTAGTTGTAGGGAATCTCGCGCAAGCGCGACTCGGTATCCAGCGCGACGGCGGCAGCCGCGCCATGAGGATCGAAGGCTTGAGGTGCGTTCATGTTCTGCAATTCAGTTGGCCGGTGCGTCCAGGCTGTCGCGGCACTGAAGCGCCGACGGCGCGGTGACGCGCTGTTGTCTGCAAGGTCTGGGGGGTGGGAAGCCTGACGAGCGCCTGTTCTGTCGCCACGAGCTCTTGTGGACCAGCATGGATGGCGCGAGGCTTCGCCGGTGTCACCGGCAGCGGCACGATCGCGAGCTACGCGCGAGCTGCTCGATGGCCGACGGCGCAGGCCAGTGGCAGCGCGGCTCAACGGTCGAAAAAGCGGTTCGGGTCTGCCAATGCATCGTTCGATCCTGATTCCAGACCCGGATTGTACTGCAACCGCAGGCGGCGCGTTGTCAGTGCGCGCGGCCGCACCGGATGCCTCACATCTGGCCGAATTGCACGATCAACTCGGGACGACCACCAAAATATACGGCCGGATCGGCCGCGTACACGTCGTCGTAGGAGAACGCGTACGCGCGTGCATCGATGCCGAACGCGTGCAGCAACTTCGCGTACCAGAAGATCGGCATGCGCGGCGTAGCCACGCCATTGCCCGCGCCGTTGTAGAACCGCGCCGGATCGATCCATGACACGCAACCATCATCCAAGTGCATGACGCCGCGACAGATCGACATCGCGATGGCGATTGCCGCTGGATCGCTGGCCCAATGCGCGCCGTCGCCGGTCTGCGCGCCGGCGTTGCCAGCCAGCAGAAATCCCCAGTCGATCGGGCCAACGGACGAATCCGTATTATGAAACAGCGACGGATCGCCACCGGTCGGGGAATAGTCAGGCTGCCCCCAGCGCGCGCTGGGCCGCGGCAGCGTCGGAACGCGGTACGGCACCGTGTACGCCGCATCGATGAACAGTGACAGCGTCATGCCGTCGGGCTCGACGCGGCCGTAGAACACCTGCCTGTCGGCCAGATCCTTGCCGTAGAAAGAAAAGCGACGATTCGGCCGCCAGCACAACTCGTTCACGTAACGATCCCAGAAGTGCGTGAAGCGCTGCGCCGCGGCCAGCCGCGCGGCATCGTCCCCCCCCCAGTCGGCGAACCTGGCCTGCTTGGGCGACAGTATCCGCGTGAGCCGGCCATCGCTCGCGCTCACCCGCAGCGCCTTGAAGATGCTCGGGTTGCCGAACGGCTCCGCCGCGTCGAGCACCGGTATCGAATCGAACGCGGCGATCATATCGGCGCGCCGGTGTGGATAACCCACCACGCGCCGTGTCCCAGTGTTCGCGTCGATGGCCGAGATCGTGAAGGGCACGGACCAAAAATCGTCATTGGTCAGGTGGAAGTTCGGGTGATCGGCGGTATGCAACTCGAACTTGTCGTACAGCACCGGATTGTCCGCGCCATTGGATGGCCCGCCCGCGCCGAATGACGGCATCGCGTCGAATCCGCGTCCGAACGCGAAATACACGCGGCCGCTGGCCAGCGGTGGGATGGTCAGCGTCAGTGGCTGGCCGCCGTCGCGCCGCAATGCCGCCACGCTGAATGTCATCGTCGCGCTGTCGAGCCGGAAATCGGCTGCGTTTCCCGTCGGATGAAACGTGCCGTGCACCGGGTCAACATAACCGAACACGTCTGGCGCCCATGGCGCGCGGCCCAGCACGGCAACGAATATTTCATCGGGCCGAAACGAAAAATGGTCAGGAAACACCAGCAGCACCGTGGTCATCGACGCGGGGCCCGTGGCGTGCGACGCGTCCTTGATCGACACCGGCAAGCGGGCACTGCCGCCGCTGCCCGAGCCACCAAAGCGCGTATTGCCACCGACCAACGCGGTCGTGGCGACACCCACGCCAACTGACGCGGCCAGCGCGCCGAGCCTCATGACAGAACGGCGCTTACGATCGACGCGGCCGGCCGGGCTACCCATCCGAGTGCTGGTTTTCCGACGCTGTCCTCTGAAGGAAAAAAACATTCGACCCCGTGATATTGGTGCATTCCGGGCGGCCGAGCCGCCGGATGCGGCCCACCGCGCCACCTGCATCTTGTAGTGCATTCGGGCCGCGCCACGCTAGCCCATTGCGGCTGTGCGCTCGACATTGTCCGATCGAGTAATGGCGCATTGGCGCGAAGCCACGCAACGGCGCTCTAACCAGCCGTTGCGGCACTCAATGCACACCGACGCACAAAAGCAACGCCGGATAGCGCTATGATTGACTCTTTTCCCGCCAATTTCAATCCACGCCACTTGCAGAACTGCCATGCCCTCGCCCGATTACCTGAAGAAAATCCTGACCGCCCGCGTCTACGACGTGGCACGGGAAACTGAACTCGAACACGCACGCAATCTGTCGGCTCGAATTCAGAATGCGATTTATCTGAAGCGCGAGGACAACCAGCCCGTCTTCTCGTTTAAGTTGCGCGGCGCATACAACAGGATGGCACAATTGCCGCGCGATGCCCTAGCGCGCGGCGTGGTAACCGCGTCGGCCGGCAACCATGCACAAGGGGTCGCCTATTCGGCGGCCCGGCTCGGCTGCAAGGCGGTCATCGCGATGCCGGTCACAGCGCCGCAGGTCAAGATTGATGCGGTGCGCGCACACGGTGGCCCGACGGTGCAGGTCGTGCTGCACGGCGAATCGTATTCCGATACCTACACGCATGCGCTTCAGATCCAGCAGCAGCACGGGCTGACGTTTATCCATCCATTCGACGATCCAGACGTGATCGCCGGCCAGGGCACCGTCGCAATGGAAATCCTGCGCCAGCACCAGGGTCCGATCGACGCGATCTTCGTGCCGATCGGCGGCGGTGGCCTAATCGCCGGCGTCGCGGCATACGTCAAGGCGCTTCGCCCGGAGATCAAAATCATCGGTGTACAAACCGACGATTCATGCGCGATGGCACGCTCGATCGCAAAAGGCGAGCGTGTTACGCTCAGCGAAGTCGGCCTGTTCAGCGACGGCACGGCAGTCAAGCTCGTGGGCGAAGAGACGTTTCGGCTCGTGCAGCAATACGTCGACGATTTCGTGACCGTGGACACTGACGCGCTGTGCGCAGCGATCAAGGACGTTTTCCAGGACACGCGCAGCGTGTTGGAGCCGGCCGGCGCGCTGGCCGTGGCCGGCGCCAAGGCCTATGCTGAACGCGAAAAGCTGGAGGGCCGCACGTTTGTCGCGATCACCTCGGGCGCGAACATGAACTTCGACCGGATGCGTTTCGTTGCGGAACGCGCCGAGGTGGGCGAGGCACGCGAAGCGGTGTTCGCGGCGACAATCCCCGAGGAGCGCGGCAGCTTCAGGCGCTTCTGCGAGTTGATCGGCGCGCGCAACGTCACCGAGTTCAACTATCGGGTCGCCGACGCTGAACAGGCGCACATTTTCGTCGGCGTGCAGATCCAGCGTCGCGACGAGTCGCAGCTGATTGCCCAGACCTTCGAGAAACATGGCTTTGCCATCGTCAACCTGACCAACGACGAGTTGTCCAAGCAGCACGTGCGGTACATGGTCGGCGGCCACTCACCGCTGGCCCGCGATGAGCGCCTATACCGGTTTGCGTTCCCAGAACGCCCGGGCGCGCTGATGAAGTTCCTGTCGTCGATGGCGCCCGACTGGAATATCAGCCTGTTTCATTACCGCAATGGCGGCGCCGACTACAGCTCGATCCTGGTAGGCCTGCAAGTGCCGATGGACGAAGAGGCCCAGTTCCAGCAGTTCCTGGCGGCGCTGGGGTATGCGCATTGGGACGAAACGGCCAACCCGGCGTATCAATTATTCCTCGCTTAAGCCCAAGCCGCAACATGACACCCGACCAATCCCTTTTGGGCAAACCGGTAAGCTATGCCCAGCAGTATGATCCGACGCTGCTGTTTCCGATCGAGCGCCGGCAAGGCCGCGACGCGATCGGCGTGCCGGCGGTGCTGCCGTTCTTTGGCACCGATATCTGGAACGCGTACGAGCTGTCCTGGCTCAACGAGCGCGGCAAGCCGCAGATCGCGCTGGCCACGTTCCACGTGCCGGCAGAATCGCCCAACATTATCGAATCCAAATCGTTCAAATTGTACCTGGGGTCGTTTGCGCAGACGCGTATTGCGTCGATTGACACGTTGCGCGAGACAATCCACCGCGACGTCTGCGCGTGCGCGGGCGCGAACGTGTCGGTACGGCTCACGCCGCCGGCCGAGTTCGCGACGCTGGCGCTGGACGAGCTTGCGGGAACGTCGCTGGACCGGTTGGACTTAGACACGGATAGCTATACGCCCGACCCGTCACTGCTGAGCGCGGACACTCACCAAGCGCCGGTCGATGAAACGGTGTTTTCGAATCTGCTCAAGTCCAATTGCCCGGTGACCGGGCAGCCGGATTGGGGCAGCATCCAGATCCGGTACGTCGGCCCGCCAATCGACCACGCCGGCCTGTTGCGCTACATCGTGTCGTACCGCAACCACACCGGGTTTCACGAGCAGTGCGTGGAGCGCATCTTCATCGACATTCAACGCGTGTGCAAGCCGATCAAGCTGGCGGTCTACGCACGCTATACGCGACGCGGCGGGCTGGACATCAACCCGTTGCGCACCAATTTCAACCTGCCATTGCCGGACAATGCGCGAACCGCGCGCCAATAAGCCGTGCGGCCGTGCCCCCATCATGCATCGCATGCACGCCACGCAGGCCGTGCAGGTCACGGCGCGACGCCGGCAACGAATACTCTTTAACCGATGGCGCTGAAATCAACAATCTACAAGGCCGAACTGCAGATCGCCGACATGGACCGTCATTACTATGCGGACCATTCGCTGACGCTGGCCCGGCATCCGTCCGAGACCGATGAACGGATGATGGTGCGCCTGCTGGCGTTCGCGCTGTATGCACACGAACGGCTCGAGTTCTGCAAGGGGCTGTCCGATACCGACGAGCCGGACCTGTGGCAAAAGGACTTGACTGGCGCAGTGCAGCGATGGATCGAAGTCGGCCAGCCGGACGAGCGGCGCATCGCGAAAGCGAGCGCGCGAGCAGACGACGTGGTCGTGCTGGCATACGCTGGACGCACGTCCCGGATCTGGTGGGACGCGATCCAGGGCAAGGTCGCGCGACTGCGCAATGTCACCGTATTGAGCCTTGCTGAGGGCGTCGCACCGGCACTCGCGACGCTGGCCGAGCGCACAATGCGGCTGCAATGCACGCTCCAGGACGGCGACGTATGGCTGGGCAGCGCTGTCCATCAGCCGGTACAGGCCGAGATGGTGCGCTGGCTGCCCGTCTAAGACACTCAGTCTGCAGCAAGCGGCGCTGAGCCGGGCCGCGTCGCATCGTTGCGCGCGTCGGATACCGGGTCCCGTGGCGAAGCCTTGCCGGCGCCTGGGGTCACCGGTCGGGCGTCTTGTACGCGACGCAGTCGATCTCGACCCGACAGTCGATCACCATGCTCGAGACGACGCATGCGCGCGCTGGCGGATGCTCGCCGAAATACTCGCGAAACACCTTGTTGAACGATGCGAAGT
Source organism: Mycetohabitans rhizoxinica HKI 454 (assembly GCF_000198775.1). NCBI lineage: Bacteria > Pseudomonadati > Pseudomonadota > Betaproteobacteria > Burkholderiales > Burkholderiaceae > Mycetohabitans > Mycetohabitans rhizoxinica. The sequence continues at coordinate 2,480,042 of NC_014722.1, forward strand.
CACGCGGATCGTCCAGCCATACGCCGCAACGCACGACGTGTTCGGTGCCATAGCCGGCCTCCTGCAAAATCGCGAGCAGGTTCTGGATCGCCTTGTGCGATTGCTCGACGATGCCGCCGTTGATGACCTCCCCGTTGTCCATCGGGGTCTGGCCGGACACATAGAGCCAACCGTCCGCCTCGACGGCCCGGGCAAACGGCATGCGCTGGCCGCCGGTTCCCTGGCCGCCTTCAATTCCGTATCGTTTCATTGCAATGGCTCCTCAATGGCTGCGGATTAATGGGATGCGCGCGGCAATCAATACGGCTCGGCGTCGTAGCCAGCGGGCTGGCCGCGCACGACAAAGCCCCCAGCGCGTGCACCGCTCGGCGTGCCGTCGCGATACGCGAGCACGCCATTGACCCACACGGCATCGATGCCTTGCGCCGGCCGACGTGGATCGTCAAAGCTCGCGACATCGCGCACGGTCTCTGGATCGAAGAGCACGAGATCGGCGTGATAGCCAACGCGGATCTCGCCGCGCCGATCCAGCCCGAAGCGCCGCGCAGACAGGCTCGTCATCTTGCGGATCGCTTCCTCGAGCGGCAGCAGTCGCTCGTGCCGGACATAATGGCCAAGCACCCGTGCAAACGCGCCCCACAACCGCGGATGCGGCAGCGGATCATTTGGCAGGCCGTCCGAGCCGACCATCGTCGCGGGATGCGACAGGATTCGCCGCACGTCCTCATCGCTCATGTTGTGGTACACAGCACCGGCCGGTTGCAGGCGCCGCGCCGCCTGCGCATCGGACACGCCCCACTGCGCGGCGATTTGCCTGAGCAGCTTGCCGGCCGCCTCCGGGTGCGGCGCCGACCAGGTGATCGTGATGTCAATGTCGCCACTTGCCTGCTTCACGTCCAGCGTAGATGAGCTACGACTATACGGATAGCAGTCGCAGCCAACCGGCTGGCACGCGCGGGCGCGGCTTAGCGACGCGAGCACCTCGGTACTGCGTCCCCAGTTCGACGGTCCCGCACACTTTAGGTGCGAAATGACGACCGGCACGCGTGCGTGCCGGCCGATCCGGTACGCCTCGTCCATCGCGTCCAGGATCGCGTCGAATTCGGTGCGCATGTGTGTCGTGTACACGGCGCGCGCGGCCGCCAGCGGCTCGGCCAGCGCCATCACCTCGTCGGTCGGTGCGCACACCGCCGAGCCATAGGCCAGCCCCGTGCTTAGGCCAAGCGCGCCTGCCGTGAGCGCCTCGCTCAGTTGTACACGCATCGCGTCGATTTCGTCGCGCGTGGCGGCGCGGTCGACACGATCCATCTGATTGTTGCGCAACGCAGTATGACCAACGAGCGCAGCGACATTGACAGCAGGCCGAGCCGCATTCACCGCGTCCACATAGTCGGCAAAGCGCGGATAGACAAACGCATCGCGCTTGCCCAACAGGTTCATCGGATCGGGTGGCTCCCCGCGCAACACCACCGGCGATGCGCTGATTCCGCAGTTGCCCACGATGACCGTCGTGATGCCCTGCGACAGCTTGGGCAGCATTTGCGGCGCCTCGATCACATGCGTATCGTCATGCGTATGCACATCGATGAAACCCGGCGCGAGCGCATGACCGCCGGCGTCGACCACCTCCTCGGCCCGCCAATGGGTCAGGCTGCCGATCGCGACAATGCGCCCGTCGCGCAACGCGACGTCGCGCGGCAGCGGCGCAGCGCCTGTGCCGTCATATAGCTGTGCGCCGATGATCAACGTATCGGCCGCTTCGGGACGCGAGTGCATGGTTCAGTCTCCCAGAGGTTGCCGCTCGCTACCGCCGCGATACATGTCGAGCGCATACTTAGTACGCCGTAATAGGTCGCGGCTCACGTCGCTTTGCCGCACGGCCAGCTCGGTGACGAGCACGTCCAAAGCCATCATCATCGCGTAGCGCGACGCCGACGGCTTGTAGATGAACTCGGTTTCTTGCGCAATCAGCGGTATCACCGTCTGAGCAATGCTGGCCAGCGGCGATGCGGGCGCGGTGATCGCCACCACGCTGGCGCCATACTCGCGCGCGATCTGGCAGCTGGCGACGATCTCGGGCAATTGCCCCGTCGCCGACAGGGCCACCACCGCCGTATCGGCCGACAGCGTGCTGGCCACCATCCGCTGCAACGCTGCGTCCTGGTAGGTGGCGACAGGCCGCCCTAGCCGCACCAGCCTGAAGCGCAACTCGTCGGCGAGCGCAGTGGAGCCGCCGCCCATACCGAACACATAGATCATCCGCGCCGCCAGCAACACATCGACCGCCTGTGTCACCGGCGCGGCATCCAGCAACTGGACATTGGCCACCAATGTGGCGCAAATCTCGTCAAGAATACGCGCCGCGAGCGAGCCGTGCGCGCCACCGCGCATCTCGCGCAAGAAGCGCTCGCCCACGGCACCGGCCGAAGCCAGCCGCCACTTCAACTCGCGAACGTCGCGGCAACCGACAGCCTTCGCAAAGCGCGTCACCGTCGCGATGCTGACGCCGGCGCGCCGGGCCAGTTCGCCGATGCTGGCCCGCGTCGAGCCGCACAGGTCATCCAGAATCAGGGCCGCGACCTTGCGCTCGGCCTCGCGCAACGCGGGCAGGCGCTGGGCGATCCGCGCAACGACGTCGAACACCGGCGGCTCAGTCTGGCTCATCGCGATGGCTTGTTACTAATTAACATGTCACGCTCATCGTACTTTTTGTACACTACCCAGGTCAACCCCAGTATTTTGGGTTTATCGTTGCCAGCACCCCGATCGTGATAACGCCACCCACGGAGCCCGTATCCCGATGAAAGTTACAAATTATCTGCAAGCGACGATTGACCCGTTGTCCAAGGGATTGGGCGTGCTGCCAAGCGCGAGTGTGCCGCTGCGCGACGCGGCGCGACTGGCGTGGAACCTGTTGGCCGAAGACGTCAGCCTGCCGGCGGCGGTGCTGTACCGTGAACGCGTCCGGCATAACCTCGCTTGGATGCAGCAATTCGTCGATCAATACCAGGTGAAACTCGCGCCGCACGGCAAGACGACGATGGCACCACAGTTGTTCCGCATGCAGTTGGACGGCGGTGCGTGGGGTATCACGCTGGCCACCGCCCATCAGACGCGCGCCGCCTATCATGGCGGCGTCGCCCGGGTACTGATGGCCAACCAGTTGGTGGGCAAGCGCAACATGGCGATCATTGCCGAGTTGCTGACCGATCCGGACTTCGAGTTCTACTGCCTGGTCGACTCGGCCGAGAGCGTCGACCAACTCGGCGCGTTTTTCCAGCATGCGCACCGTCCGCTGAACGTGCTGATAGAGCTTGGCGTGGCGGGCGGACGCACTGGCGTGCGCGACGCCGCACAGCGCGAGGCGGTGCTTGCCGCATTGGCAAGGTGGCCCACAAGCCTGGCGTTGGCGGGCATCGAGCTCTACGAAGGCGTGCTGTCCGATGAATCATCCGTGCGCACGCTGTTGCGCGAAGCAGTCACGCTCGTGCGCGAACTGCTGACGCAGCGTCGCTTCGCGCGCATGCCGGCCTTGCTCTCCGGCGCCGGATCTGCATGGTACGACGTGGTCGCCGACGAGTTCTCCCACGCGGGCGACGCAGCGCACGTCGAAGTGATACTGCGTCCCGGTTGCTATTTGACGCACGACGCAGGCCTTTACAAAAAAGCGCAAGCGCAGATCCTCGCGCGCAACCCGATTGCCCGGCGCATGGGCGAGGGGTTGCTGCCAGCGCTGCAACTATGGGCGTATGTGCAATCGGTGCCCGAGGCGGACCGCGCGATCGTCGCGCTCGGCAAGCGCGACGCGGCGTTCGACGCCGGCCTGCCGGTGCCGGCACGCCACTACCGACCGGCTGACGGCACGCGCCCGCCGCGCGAGGTAAGCGCCGAGGACGGCTGGGAAGTCACCGGGATGATGGACCAGCATGCCTATCTGCGGATTAAGCTCGGGTCGGACATCCGCGTCGGCGACATGATCGGGTTCGATATTTCGCATCCGTGCCTGACATTCGACAAGTGGCGCAACCTGCTGATGGTCGATGACGCGTATAACGTGGTCGAGGTCATCGAGACGTTTTTCTAGTCATTCGATGGCAGGCATGTCGCCGCGCTCGGCCTGGACTGGCGGCTCGCCATGCGTCACGCAACGCTCGATGTCCTTGAGCGCTTCCTCGAGCGCATGCAGCGCATCGTCGGACAACGCCCCGAGCGCACTTGCAAGAAACGCGTTGCGGCGCGGCAGCCCGTGCTCGACGGCCTGACGCCCCGCGTCCGTCAGCACGACATTGGTCAACCGGTTGTCCCGCTCGTCTGTACTGCGAGCGATCCACCCGAGGCTTTTCGAGTTGCTTCAACTGCCGGGTCAACGCGCCCGGGTCGATACTGAGCCGTTCCACGAGCCGCTTTTGCGACAGGTTCGGTCCGCTGTGTGGCGCATCGTCGCGGCACGCCGCCCCCGTGCCCTGCTCGACAAGCCGTGCATGGTCGTAGAGTGCGAGTAGGATCCGCCAGCGGGGCAACGGCAAACCGACACGCGATTCGAATGCGGTCATGAATGCACGGTAGGTCCGGCCAAATTGTTGAAATATCGCGATTCGCTCTTGCAGTTTCACGGCCTACTCCGTCATTGTCGGCTCATGCTTGGCGGAGTGCGCCAGTTGGATGGGCGGCACGCGCCGGGCGTACCACACCGCCCATATCGCAACAAGCGCGGCAAGCGCGATGCCCAGGTGGATCGCCCCCACCAATGCCTCACGCGCGCCCTCCAAGAGCGCGGCACCATCGTGCCCGGCCGCACCGACCTGCTGGATCAGCTGCTGCTGGGCTTGCCGGTTAAGCAGCACTTGTGGATCGCCGAACGCGTCGAGCCAAGCGCCGGCATGGTTGCGCGCCAGCGTATCGCGCACTGCGCTCACATACCAATGGGACACCAATGTTCCGGTCACTGCGGTGCCGAGCATGCCGCCGATCATGCGCAATGACTGCAGCAACGCCGTGGCAATCCCCAGATGCTCGCGACCGACGCTTTGCTGCACGAATACCGTCAGGTTCGGCGTCACGAAGCCCAGCCCGAGTCCGCCGAGCGCCATGAATACCATTAGCAACGCCTGCGGCATCGCCCGCGTGGACACCGCCACGCTCACGCATGACAACGCGAGCAGCGCAAAGCCAACGTGCAGCAGCGCATTGGGATGACGGATCCGCGTCACGATGCGCCCGTTTAGGATGCTGCCCAGCGTGATGCAGACCACCAGCGGCGTGACGACGAGGCCCGCATCGCGGGGCGACAGGCCGAAACCACCCTGGAGCAGCAACGGTACATAGAACAGCAGCGAGAACATCGAGAAGCCCACCAACAGCGACAACGCAAAGAGCACGGACAAGCTTCGATGCCCGAACATGTCGATGGGCAGCATCGGCTGCGCTACGTGCCGCTCCCACTTCCATAGTCCCACCGCGCACAGCGCGCTGACCACGAGCAGCGCGCCAGTGCCGCACGTCAATCCGTGCTTGGGCAACAACTCGACGAATAGTTGCAGGCCGCATAACAAGGCCGCGATCAACACCGCGCCAAACCAATCCAGCCGCATCCGACCCTGGTGCTGCGCCTGCCGTAAATGCGGCAAACAACGCCAGACAAAGCACAGCGACAATAATCCGATTGGCAGATTCACGTAGAACACCGCGCGCCATCCGCAATACTGCGTTAGGAATCCGCCGAGCGACGGGCCGACCGCATTCGCGATGCCGAACGCCGAACTCAACATCACTTGCCAGCGCAGCCGGACGTGCGCATCGGGGAACAAATCCGGAATACAGGCGAACGCCGTGCCAACTAGCATGCCACCGCCCACCCCTTGCAAGGCGCGCGCGAGCACGAGAAACAGCATGTCGTGCGCGAGCCCGCACAGCACCGAGGCCGCCGTGAACAGAATGATGGATGCAATGACGAACGGCTTGCGGCCGTAGTAGTCACCCAGCCGCCCGAAAATCGGCACGGTAATCACCGACGCCAACAAGTACACAGTCGCGACCCACGCGTACAGGTCAAAGCCTTTGAGGTCTGCCACGATGGTGGGCAGCGCGGTGCCCACCACGGTCTGGTCGAACGCGACAAGCATCGTCACAAACGAGAGGCCCAGCATCGCAAGCAGCGATTCGCGAAACGGCAGTACCTGCCCGCTCGAATGTTGAGCGGAAGAGTCAAATGGCATCTTTGCGTATACAATAATTGCCTTATCAATTGATTGAAATTATAGCAAGGAAAGCCGCTCTAACAAATTCGCACGGATGGCCACGGCCGTCGTCGAATCGTCTTTTTGTGTTCCGGAGTTCAATGCAATGTCACATGCGCTCACTGCCCCATCGAATGCGACCATGCAGGATGCCGACCTGAAGGCGTTGCACAGCGCCAGGCAACTGTTAGAGCGCCCCGGCCTAGCGATCAAGCTGACCAGCTTGCTCGGCGCGCCGTTCGAGGCATTGCTGTCGCGCCTGCCGGCCGGCGCCAACGATAAAGTGCTCGATGCGACTCATATCGCACTGCGCCGCTGCCTGCGCGCCGCGCTGCACAGCCTGGGCCACCGCGACAGCGCGTTGCCGTTGTCCACCGACTACACTCCGGCGATGGCTGATGCGCAGGCACGACCCGCCACGCTTGAGGCGATTGCGGCCCCGCGGCCGCGCAACTGGCTGCATAAGGTCGCGGTGGCAACCACGGGTGCGGCCGGCGGCGCATTCGGGCTCGTCGCACTGCCGATCGAGCTACCCGTCACGACGACCTTGATGTTCCGCTCAATCTGCGACATCGCTCGGAGCGAGGGCGAGGATCTGTCCACACTCGACGTGCAACTCGAATGCTTGTCGGTGCTTGCCATGGGCCACACTGCAATTGGGCCAGGCCGCGCGGAGATGGGCTACTTCTTCGTGCGAGGCGCACTCGCGCAAGCGGTATCGAAGGCCTCCTCCGACGTCGCGGCCAAAGGCTTCGCGCATGGCATGGCTGCCCAGGCGTCCACTGCATTGGCCCGGTTGATCAATACCGTCGCCGCGCGCTTTTCGGTTCAAGTCGGCGAGCAAGTCGCCGCCAAATCCGTGCCGGCGCTCGGCGCGGTGCTTGGCGCACTGGTCAACGCGGCATTCATCGAGCATTTCCAGAACATGGCCCACGCGCACTTCACGGTACGCCGGCTGGAGCGACGCTATGGCGAGCCGACGGTGCGGGCCGCGTATGATGCAATTGCGCGGCACGCGCCATGATGGAAACCACGCGCATCGCGTCACGCCACAACGCGCGTTATGAACTGTGCCGCCTCCCGCAGCGCGCGTCGCGCCTCCGGAAGAAACGGCGCATAGATCTGCCATACGTGCGGCATGTCCGACCATATCCGGAACTGCGTCGACACGCCGACCTTACGCGCATTGTGCGCGACGCGCACCGAGTCATCGAGCAGCACCTCGGTGCTACCCACTTGGATGAACAGCGGCGGCAATCCATGCAAATCCGCGTAGACCGGCGAGGCCAGCGGATGGACCGGCGACGCGTCGCCCAGGTATAGCTTCGCCGCGCGACTGATCACCGGCCCGGCAAACATTGGGTCCTGTCCATGATTGGAGGCGATCGACGCGCCAGATGCGGCCAGATCGGTCCACGGCGAGAACAGCACGGCCCCGGCTGGCAGCGGCTCACCCGCATCGCGCAGCGCAACCAGCGTGGCCAATGCGAGGCCGCCCCCCGCTGAATCGCCGGCGATCACGATAGAACTAGGCGCGTGCCACGCAAGCAACGCGCGGTAAGCCGCAAGCGCGTCGTGCAGCGCGGCCGGAAACGGATGTTCGGGGGCAAGCCGGTAGTCCAGCGCGAACAACGCGGCTCGTGCCCGCGCCGCCAACGCGAACGTGATCGTGCGATGCGTGCGCGGCGAACAGAAGTAGTAGCCGCCGCCATGCAGATAGAGCACCATCGGGCGCCCGCGGTCCGGCACCGGCGGCTCAGGCTCGAGCCATTCGCCGGCGAGCGGCGCACACCCACTGCCATAGCGCTCGCGCAGCCGGAATCCGGCCGGCACCCTGGGCGTCCACAGACGCTTGTCGAGCTGCGCGCGCACGCGGCTCACGCTGATATCCGGCAGTTCGGTATACGGCCGGAAATACCGGCGCAGTCCCCACGACACGACGACGCGTTGCCAACTCACCGCAGCCTCCCGTTACATGCGGGCCTCATCATAACGGCGTTGCAGCGCCAGCGCGTGGGCAACCGGCTCTAGCGCGCTCCCGCTCATGCCCGCACTACACGGACACGCAGGCCGCGCGCTCATACTAATGGAAATCGCCCCGTCTGGCTCGTTAGCAAAACCTCGCGTGGATCTTGTCCATCACGGTGCCCGGCCCGATATCGAGCCAGACATTGCTTGTCGGCTTGTAGACACCGGCGGGCGATCCGTCGGCACTCTCGTAGCAGGATTCGACCAGTCGCCATTGCTTAGCTTGGCAGTTCATCTGATAGCGACTGATCGATACCGCCACCGCGGCGATCGCGCCCGGCGGCTGCGCCGCGTCCCGCCACGTGGTCCGTGTCGAATAGGCGAGGTAGCCATCCGGATCCTTGTGTGCGCTGTCGGCGTCCAATTCATATGACAGGTCGCGCGCGCTCGACAGGGTCATCCACTGGACCGCTTGCGCTGGGCTGCCCGCTATCACAATGCCCATTCCAATCCCCGCGCCGCACGCAAGTGCGAACCTCCAGACCCCACGCATTGTTGTTCTCCACAATGACTGCAGCCAGCCGGCCTGGGCCGACACGATATGATCCACCGTATGTAGCGAATCATCAACGGGTGTTATGCTGGATATCGAGTAGGGGACGGAGTTACCCCCGTCGCCCTCTCACACCACCGTACGTGCGGTTCCGCATACGGCGGTTCATGAACAACGCTGGAGGCGCTGCTGAGTATCGAGCAGCGAAACCAGCCCCAAGGCGTCAAACCAGCGCTTCGGGAAGGCCGCATTCATATGACTAGCCCCGGCATTCCACCACGGACCCTGTCCGTTGCGAGCCGAGCGCTGAGCGCGATCCTCCGTGAGCCCTTGTCGACGCAGCAATGCTTGGCGGCGTTGACGGTGCTTCGCTTGCCTCCACAGCAGGCAGCGCAGGCGCCGTCGTAGCCACCCGTCCAGTTCCTCCAACGCTCTCTTTGTCTGCGTGTACCGGAAGTAGTTCATCCATCCGCGAAGCACTGGATTGAGCGCCTCGATCGTATGGCTTAAACTCCTTCCACGTCCTTTACGCATCAGTTCCTTGACCCGCGCCGTCAGTCGTTTGAGGCTCTGCGGTGCGATGCGCAGTCGCGCCTGCCGATGCTTCGTCAGGCTGTAGCCTAGGAACTTGCGTTCCCAAGGGCGCGCACACGCGCTCTTCGCTTCGTTGATGTGCAGCTTTAGCCGTTTCGCAAGAAACGTCGTCATCTGCGTCAACAGCCGCTCGCCCGCCGCCTTGCTGCGAACGTAGATGTTGCAGTCGTCCGCGTAGCGACAGAATGCATGACCTCGCCGCTCCAGTTCGCGGTCCCAATCTGTGAGCAGGATGTTCGACAGCAGCGGCGAGAGCGGCCCGCCTTGTGGCGCCCCCTCCCGGCGCGCTGGTGCTACCCCCTCACGCATCAGGCCCGCTTCCAAATAGCGCCGGATCAGCTTGAGCACCCGTGCGTCCTTCACCTGCCGAGCCACCCGCGCCATCAGAATGTCATGGTTGACCCTGTCGAAGAACTTCGCCAAGTCAATGTCCACCACCCAGCGGCGGCCTTCCTGCACGTACCGCTGTGCCGCCAAAACCGCCTGCTGCGCGCTGCGCCGCGGCCGAAAGCCGTAGCTCGACTCGCAGAATCCAGGCTCAAAGATCGGTTGCAGTACCTGGTGCAGCGCCTGCTGAATCAGCCGGTCCAGCACAGTCGGGATGCCCAGTGTCCTTACCCCGCCCGCAGACTTGGGTATGTCCACTGCTCGCACCGCCGCCGGCATGTACCGTGCGTCTAGCAACGCCGCCTTCACGCTCGGCCAATGCATCTTCAACCAGTCCTTGAACTGCTCCACCGGTAAGCCATCGACTCCCGGTGCGCCGCGGTTCTGGACCACCCTCTGATACGCCAGCCACATGTTGCTGCGTTCAACCACCGCCTCCATCAGCGATGGGCCCTGCGCTTTCGTTTGCCCGGTAGCCGCCGTGCCAACCTCTGCACCATGCGCGCCTTCCCCGAGGTTCCGCCCCGGCTCCTGCGTCATGGCCCCCTTCCCACGGGCTTGTGCTTCTTCGGCTCGCATCGAGTCTCTACCGTCCTAGTCGCGGTCATTCATGTTCGGCCCTTCGGTCGTACCGCACCTATTATGGCCTCTGCTGACTTCTGCACAGCCATCCCAACGCCTCTCGACATCAGTAGCACTTTGGCAGCCGTGCAGATCTCCCCGGGTATTGCGCACCCACCTTCACGCTTATGCCTGTCGGATATACGCCGCATCGTTCCGTGCAAGTTTCGGGCTTTGACCTTTCATGCTGCCTCACCCCAACGCGGCGCCTCGTATCCGCTTCCTGTTCGTCAGGCCAGCGCTTTGCCTCGGGCTTCCTCCAGATTCGCAGTCGCCCGCGACACCCTTGCCTCTGGCTAACACTTCCCCTTGCCGGGCGTGTAGAGGACTTTCACCTCCTAGTGAGTGCGCCCTGCCGGGCGCACAAGAAAAAAGCGAAGTCAAATCAATGACTTCGCTTAAGCTGATTACAAAATCAAAAAGAGATCTATCCTAGAACGGAATATCATCGTCCATCTCGTCGAATCCGCCGCCGGCGGGCGCGCTGGGCCGGCTTGCACCGCCGCCCGCACCCTGGCGTGCGCCACCCGACGCGCGCCCGCCACCGGCGCCGCCGCCTTCGCCCCGCGAATACCCACCCGATGCGCCGCCGCCGAAGTCATCGCCACCGCCGCCACCGCTGCCACCACCACCTGAGCCGCCACGGCCACCCAGCAGCTGCATGCTATCCGCGACGATTTCGGTCGAGTAACGGTCCTGGCCGCTCTGATCCTGCCATTTGCGGGTACGGATACGCCCTTCGACGTACACCGGCGAGCCCTTCTTCAAGTATTCGGCGGCGATCTCCGCCAAGCGGCCGAAGAACACCACGCGGTGCCACTCGGTCAGTTCCTTGAATTCGCCCGATGCCTTGTCCTTGTATCGGTCCGTCGTTGCCAGACGAATGTTGGTCACCGCATCGCCGCTTGGCAGGTAGCGCGTTTCCGGGTCGGCGCCGAGATTGCCGACAAGAATCACTTTGTTGACGGATGCCATATGCCTTTCTCCAGTTTGATTCGATACGCGTTACATGAGGCGTCGGATGCGCGGTCAATGCGCGCCGCGGCTGCCCGCTGGCGACGGCACCCTCATCGGGGCCGCGATTATAAGCCAAGCGAACACCAGCACGGAACAGGCCAGGAATACCGACGCATCACCATGCAGCTTGAGCAGCCAGCCGCCCATCACGCCACCCAGCGCGAGCCCAAGCGCCTGCGTCGTGTTATAGACGCCCATCGCGGCGCCCTTGCGCGTGCCCGGCGCGAGCTTCGATACCATCGACGGCTGCGACGCTTCCAGCACGTTGAACCCGGTAAAGTAAACGAGCAGGAGGGCGGCTACCGCCATCATCGCATGGCCGACCTGGGACAGCGCAAGCTGGCCGATCAGAATAGCAACGATGCCCGAGAGCATCACGGCCTTCATCTGGCCCCGCTTCTCGGCCGCAATAATCGCCGGCACCATCAGCACGAACGCCAGTGCCATGACCGGCAGATAGACCTTCCAGTGCGACGCGACCGGCAGCCCGGCGCCGACCAGGATCCGCGGCACGACGACGAACAGCGCGGTCTGCGTCGCGTGTAGCGCGAACACGCCGAAGTTCATCCGCAGCAGTTCGCGGTGATGCAGCACCTCAGCGAACGGCGCCTTGACGTGCACCGGCGGTGACGCCGGATCGGGCACGATCCACAGCACCACTGCGATTGCTAACACCGATAGTACGCCGATCGCCGCGAATAGCCCACTCATGCCGATCACCGCATACAGCACCGGCGCGCCGACAATGGCCACCGCAAACGAGACGCCAATGCTGCCGCCGACCATCGCCATCGCCTTCGTGCGATGATGCTCGCGGGTCAGGTCGGCGATCAGCGCGAGCACGGCCGACGAAATCGCACCCGCGCCTTGCAGCGCGCGGCCGACGATGATCCAGTGGATCGTGTCCGCGAGCGCGGCCACTGCGGCCCCGAGCGCGAAGATCACTAACCCGGCAACGATCACCGGCTTGCGCCCGATGCGGTCGGATAACCATCCGTAGAAAATATACAACGCTGCCTGCGTCACGCCGTAGACGCCCAGCGCGATACCGACGAGCACCGTGTCGTCGCCGCCCGGAATCGTGTGGGCATAGACGGAGAACACAGGCATGATCATGAACAAACCGAGCATGCGCAACGCGAAAACCGACGCAAGTGAGACGGTCGCGCGCAACTCCGGCGCGCTCATTCGGGAAGAAGAAGCGGACGACGTGGACATCGAGGTGAATTCCCGTCCATGCATGCACCCTGACCGGGTGTCAGACCTGCCCGTTGGGCGCTGGTACGGCGGTGAGGAAAAGTCGTTATAGTAGCAGGTTTGGCAGCAACGCCAGCGAAGCCGGCACCATCGCTCAATGGAAGAGATCCGCATCCGTGGGGCCCGCACCCACAACCTGAAAAACGTCAACCTTGATCTGCCGCGTCACAAGCTGATCGTGGTCACGGGGTTGTCGGGTTCCGGCAAGTCGTCGCTCGCCTTTGACACGCTGTACGCGGAGGGGCAACGACGTTATGTCGAGAGCCTGTCCGCGTATGCGCGACAGTTCCTGCAGTTGATGGAGAAGCCGGATGTCGACCTGATCGAGGGTTTGTCGCCGGCCATCTCGATCGAGCAGAAGGCGACGTCGCACAACCCGCGCTCCACGGTCGGCACCGTCACCGAGATCCACGATTACCTGCGACTATTGTACGCACGGGTGGGCACGCCGTACTGCCCGGATCACGGCATCGCCCTGCAGGCACAAAGCGTATCGCAGATGGTCGACGCCGCGCTGGCCCTGCCCGAGGACACGAAGCTGATGATTCTCGCGCCGGTCGTAGTCAACCGTAAGGGCGAGCACGCTGAGCTATTCGAGCAGATGCAGGCGCAGGGCTTCATCCGCTTCCGAGTGCGCTCCGGTGGCGGCACCGCGCACGAAGGCGCCGCGCAAATCTATGACGTCGACGCGCTGCCCAAGCTGAAAAAGAACGACAAACATACGATCGATGTCGTCGTGGACCGGCTCAAGGTGCGCCCAGACACGAAGCAACGGCTCGCGGAGTCGTTTGAGACCGCGCTGCGGCTCGCCGACGGCCGTGCGATCGCGCTGGAGATGGACAGCCACACCGAGCATCTGTTTAGCTCGAAGTTCGCGTGCCCAGTCTGCTCCTACTCACTGCAGGAACTCGAGCCACGGCTGTTCTCATTCAACAATCCAATGGGCGCATGCCCGGAATGCGACGGCCTGGGGCAGATCACCTTCTTCGACCCGAAGCGAGTGGTCGCACATCCGTCGCTGTCGCTGGCCGCCGGCGCAGTGAAGGGCTGGGACCGGCGCAACCAGTTCTATTTCCAAATGCTGCAAAGCCTGGCGGCATTCTACGAGTTCGACATCGAAACAGCATTCGAGGACCTGCCCGAGGCGGTGCGCCAGTCCGTACTGTACGGTTCCGGCGAACAGCTCATCCCATTCTCGTACATGAATGAGCGCGGTCGCGCGTCGGTACGCGAGCATCCGTTCGAAGGCATCATCCGCAATTTGGAGCGCCGCTATCGGGAAACCGATTCGGCGGCGGTGCGCGAGGAACTGGCCAAGTATCAGAACAACCAGGCGTGCCCCGCATGCGAGGGCACCCGGCTGCGGCGTGAGGCACGCCATGTGAAGATCGGCCCCGACGGCAACGCGCGGGCGATCTTCGAGGTGAGCGGCTGGCCGCTGCGCGACGCGCTAGGTTACTTCCAGACGCTGAAGCTGGACGGTGCCAAGCGCGAAATCGCTGACAAAGTGGTCAAGGAAATCATCGCACGCCTGATGTTCCTGAACAACGTCGGGCTCGATTATCTGTCGCTGGAGCGCAGCGCGGACACGCTGTCCGGCGGCGAGGCGCAGCGCATCCGCCTCGCGTCGCAGATTGGCTCGGGCCTGACCGGCGTGATGTATGTGCTCGACGAACCGTCGATCGGGCTGCATCAGCGCGACAACGACCGGTTGATCGGGACATTGAAGCACCTGCGCGATCTAGGCAACTCCGTCATCGTCGTGGAGCATGACGAGGACATGATCCGGATGGCCGATTATGTGGTGGACATGGGCCCGGGCGCCGGCGAGCACGGCGGCATGGTGGTCGCACGCGGCACGCCGCAGCAAATCGAGAACGACGCCGCCTCGGTTACCGGCCAGTATCTTTGTGGCGCGCGGCGGATCGCGGTACCACAGCAGCGGCGCGCACCGGACGAGCGCCGACTGCGGATTGTGCAGGCCTGCGGCAACAACCTGAAGCATGTGACGCTGGACCTGCCGATAGGCCTGCTCACCTGCGTGACCGGTGTATCGGGCTCGGGCAAGTCCACGCTAATCAATGACACGCTGTACCATGCGGTCGCGCACCATTTGTACGGCTCGGCGGCCGAGCCCGCCCCGCACGAGGCCATCGACGGACTGGAGCATTTTGACAAGGTAATCAACGTCGATCAGTCGCCGATCGGCCGTACGCCGCGCTCGAACCCGGCCACCTACACCGGCCTGTTCACGCCGATCCGGGAGTTGTTCGCCGGCGTGCCGGCGGCCAAGGAGCGCGGCTATGATCCGGGACGATTTTCGTTCAACGTCAAGGGTGGGCGCTGCGAGTCGTGCCAGGGAGACGGCGTGCTGAAAGTGGAGATGCACTTTTTACCCGATGTCTACGTGCCATGCGACGTGTGCCACGGCAAGCGATACAACCGGGAGACGCTCGAAATCCAGTACAAAGGCTGCAGCATCAGCGAAGTGCTCGACATGACAGTCGAACACGCGTATGAGTTCTTCCGCGCGGTGCCGGTGGTGGCGCGCAAGCTCAAAACGCTGCTCGACGTGGGGCTCGGCTACATCCGGCTGGGCCAGTCCGCGACCACATTGTCCGGCGGCGAAGCACAACGAATCAAGCTTTCGCTGGAACTGAGCAAGCGCGACACGGGTCGCACGCTTTATATCCTGGATGAGCCGACGACGGGCTTGCACTTCCACGATATCGCGCTGCTGCTGGAAGTCATTCACCGATTACGCGATCATGGCAATACGGTTGTCATCATCGAGCATAATCTTGATGTGATCAAGACGGCGGATTGGGTCATCGACCTCGGGCCGGAGGGGGGCGCCGGCGGTGGTCAAATCATCGCGCAGGGCACGCCGGAACACGTGGCACAATCAAAGGCAAGCTTTACCGGCAAGTACCTGGCGCCCCTGCTCGGCGCACGCCAGACGCGGGCCTAACGCATGCGCCAACGCCCGTGCGGACAAATAGTAGTAACGAGGATTGGGGATGGCAACAGAATATGAAGCGGCGCGCCCGAGCGATGGCGACGACGGATGCGGCTCGGCGCAGGGGCCACGTCCGGTGCAGCCGCTTCCGGCGCGCAACGTGACTCCGCCGGGCCCTGCGTCGTTGTCCCGGCTCGCGCCGGTGAATATCGCCAGCTACCTATTCATGATCGCCGCGATGGTGCTAGTCATCGAGCTGAAACTGCTCGGCGCGCTGCTGGCGGGGCTACTCGTTTATCAGGTCGTGCACCAAATTTCGCCGCGCCTGGAGCGTCATCTGTCCAGCCAGCGCGCGCGGTGGTTCGCAGTCGTGTTCGTCGCCTGCACGGTGGTCGCCGTCTTCACCGGCATCTCGTTGGGCATCGCACAGCATCTAGAAAAGCACGTCACCAGCATGCAAGCGCTGTTCGAGCAGGTGATGCGGTTCTTTGATCAGGAGCGTGCGCGGCTTCCGGCTTGGGCGTTGACGTATCTGCCGAGCAACGCCGCCGAGATCGAATCGAAGATTACTGTCTTGCTGCACTCGCACGCGACGCAGCTGCAGGAGGGCGGCAAGACGGCGATGCGCGGCATCACGCACGTACTGCTCGGCATGATTCTCGGCGCGATCGTGGCCGTCGGCGCGCAGCATCACGCAACTCGCGCACCGCTGTCCGCGGCGCTGGTTACGCGGGTGTCGCGCTTCGCCG
Organism: Mycetohabitans rhizoxinica HKI 454; assembly: GCF_000198775.1. Taxonomy (NCBI): domain Bacteria; kingdom Pseudomonadati; phylum Pseudomonadota; class Betaproteobacteria; order Burkholderiales; family Burkholderiaceae; genus Mycetohabitans; species Mycetohabitans rhizoxinica. The sequence continues at coordinate 2,496,383 of NC_014722.1, forward strand.
ACGCGTTTCGGCGGATCGTGTTCGCGCAGATCAAGATTTCAGCGGTCAATGCGTTCTTCACTGGCCTCTACCTGCTTGTCGCACTGCCGCTGTTCCATTCGCGGCTACCGCTGTCCAAGACGCTGGTGATCTTCACGTTTGTGGTTGGCCTGTTGCCGGTGGTTGGCAACCTAATCTCGAACACCGTGATCGTGCTGATCTCGCTGGCTTCCGGGATCGGCGTCGCGATTTCGTCACTCGCGTTCCTGGTGGTGATCCACAAGCTCGAGTACTTCCTGAACGCGCGTATCGTCGGCGGCGAGATTGAGGCCAAGGCGTGGGAACTATTGATCGCGATGCTGGTGATGGAAGCGGCGTTTGGGTTGCTTGGCGTCATCGCGGCGCCCATCTTCTATGCCTACATCAAGCGTGAGTTGGTGCTCTCCAAGCTGATTTGAGCGCGCGGGCGGCGCACGCCGCTGCACTCAGCCCGCTCGCGGTGCACGACGCATTGGCCAGCGCCCGTGCTCCGCCAGCACCGATGTGCTGAGCGTGTCCGTGGGCGTTGCACTGAGTCAGCGAAATACCACGGTCTTCGTGTCGTTGAGCACGATGCGGTGCTCGACGTGCCACTTCACCGCCCGCGCAAGGGTCACGCATTCGACGTCCCGACCCACGGCCGTCAGTTCGTCGGGCGTCATGCTATGGTCGACGCGTTCGACTTCCTGCTCGATGATTGGACCTTCATCCAAATCCGTGGTCACGTAGTGCGCGGTGGCGCCGATCAGCTTCACACCGCGGTCAAACGCCTGGTAGTACGGTTTCGCCCCCTTAAAGCTGGGCAAAAACGAATGATGGATATTGATGGCCCGGCCGGCCAGCTTCTCGCACAGCTCGCCCGACAAAATTTGCATGTAACGCGCCAACACGACAAGGTCCACGCCGTGGTGCTCGACCAACTCCAGGACGCGGGCTTCCTGTGCCGCCTTGGCCTGCGGCGTGCCGTCGGCCAGCGGTAGATAGTGGAATGGGATGTTGTAGCTCGCCGCGAGTTGGTAGAAGTCCTGGTGGTTCGACACGATCGCCGGGATCTCGATCGCAAGCTGACCGGTGCGGTAACGGAACAACAAGTCGTTCAGACAATGACCGATCTTGGACACCATGATCATCACGCGCGACTTGGCGTTCGCATCGTGCAATTCCCAGCGCATGCCGAATTGCTCGGCCAGCGTCGCAAAACTGGCGCGCAGCGCGTGTAGGCCGGGATCGCCGCCCACCTGCTGGAAGTGCACACGCATGAAGAACTCGCCGGTGCGACTGTCGCCAAACTGTGCGGAATCCAGAATATTGCTGCCTCGCTCGAACAGGAATCCGGACACCGCATGCACGATGCCCGGCCGGTCGGCGCAGGCGAGTTTGAGAATGAAGCTGTGTTCGGTGGCCATGCCATCACCCCTTGTTTAATTCGTCACCGGGTAATACGGTTGGACAGGTCTGCCGGTGTCAGCCGACGCAGCGGCACTCAATCGCCGGGCGCCTGCAGCAGTACGTCGAAAGCGCCGCATTCGGCGGAATCGAGCCAGCCGCGGCGCAACAGGCAATCGAGCGTCGCCAGGCTCGCATCGACGGTCATCCGGCCAGCGCGAACCACGTCGAGCAATTGCGTGCGCGATACCAGCCGGTGCTCGGCGACTTCCCCGTCGGTATTGCGCGGCGCGAAATCATCGGGCAGCAGCAGATCGTAGACGAACAGTTGCTCGGCCTGCGTGCCCTCGTCGATTTCCTGCAAAACGTGAATCGTGCGCCCCGCGCTGGCCGTGCGCACGAGCAACGCATCGACGCCGGATTCTTCGTACGCTTCCTTCACCAGCGTGTCGAACACCGGCAGCCCCCAGCCGATTCCGCCGCCAACCAGGCTGTCGAGCATGCCGGGATCGGTCGGCTTCGTGTCGCTGCGGCGCGCGATCCAGAAATACGGCTCATCGTCCGCGCCGCGCGGCGCAACCGGCGAGGCGGCTCTGCCGAGGCGCAGCGGCGGCACCTCGCGGTCGGGGCCCTCCACCACGCCGTTCAGATGGACGGCGTATGTCGTCGTGCCAAAGAAGCGCGACGCCGCGCGTTCAATGAATGCGAGCGGCGGATCGTCAAATGCATTGCGGATTGCATAGGTCTCGTTGCGCCATGCGCGAATCAGGCCGTGCGCGGCCAGCGCACCAATGACTGAGCCCAGTGCGGCGCTGCGCGCCTGGACGGTATCAAATGCATCGGCCAGCACGACGCAGCGCTCGCTGATGGTGAACACGTCCGGCCAGTGCGTGAGCCAACGCACGTCGCCCGCGCGGATCCAGCCGACCGGCTGCTCGCCGATCACGAATCGCAGATGCTGGTCGCGCCGGAAACGGCGCGCGGCGTCAATGCAGCCCCAAGTCATCGCCGATGCCCTTTGCGCGTAAAACCGACGATTCTACCGCGTCTTCCACTGCGCAACGCGGCAACCCGGGCGCCAGCGCAATGAAGGCGGCGCGCCCCTGCAACACGTTCCGCGCGAGCACTGACAGGTGGTCCAGGCCCGGCGCGACGGTGATTGCCACGGACGTGGCGACGAGCAGCGACAATTCACGCATCGCCTCGCTCCAGCCAATGATGGCCGCAGCGGCTCAAAACGTGCACACGGTATAGAGCGGCGCCCCGGCATTGCGCAGCAGCGTTGAGCCTCCCAGCCCGGGCAGATCGATGATCGCTGCACACTCGACGACGCCTGCGCCGAGCCGCTCCAGCAGCGCGCGCCCGGCCATCATCGTGCCGCCCGTGGCGATCAAGTCGTCGATGAGCACAATGCGCTCACCCGGGCGGCATGCATCCGCGTGGACTTCGACCGTCGCCTCCCCATACTCGAGCGAGTAGGACGCTGACACGGTCGTGAACGGCAGTTTACCTTTCTTGCGGATCGGAATGAAGCCCACGTTCAGCTCGTAAGCGAGGATCGGTCCGATGATGAATCCCCGCGCATCAAGCCCTGCGATGTAGGCTAGCCGCTGGTCGATATAGCGCTGCACGAACAGGTCGACCAGCACTCGCAGGCATTTCGCGTCCTGCAGCAGCGGCGTGATATCGCGAAATTGCACGCCAGGCCGCGGCCAGTCGGGCACAGTACGGATATGCTGGCGGATATAGGCGGCAGGGTCAGTCAGCACCGCCGGTGGCGGCGCAACGCGCTCTTGCATGGTGATCTCCCTTGCGGATCGGGCGCCGGGTGTTAAGCCCGCGCCGGGTTCATTCGGATGTCATTCGGCTGCGTGCCGCGCTAGGCCGGCTGCGTCGCCGCACCACGCCGCGCGCGCAGCAGCCGCTCCTCGGCCAGCGCGAGCGCGTCGGGCAAGCCGCGCAGCACGACGATGTCGCGCGCGCGCAGTTTCGTGGCGCGATCGGGCTCGACACCTCGTATACCATGCCGGCGGATCGCGGTAACCTCGATGCCCATTTCGAACAGCCCAAGCTCGTCCAAGCTCTGGCCAACCGCGTCGGCACTTTCGTCGATCGGCACCGATTGTAGCCTCACCTGCTCGATGCCGTCCTCATCCCGGTCGTCCGCGCCATGGAAATAGCCGCGCAACAGGCTGTAGCGCTTGTCGCGCAATTGCTCGACGCGCCGCAGCACGCGGCGCATCGGCACGCCGACCAGCACCAGCGTATGCGATGCGAGCATCAAACTGCCTTCCACGATCTCTGGGATCACCTCGGTCGCACCCGCGGCCAGCAACCTGTCCAGGTCAGCGTCGTCCACCGTGCGCACGATCACCGGCAGGGTTGGCTCCAGCTCATGTATGTTATGCAATACCTTCAACGCCGAAGGCGTATTTGCATAGGTGATGGCGAGCGCCGCTGCTCGATGGATACCGGCGGCCAGCAGCGATTCCCGGCGCCCCGCGTCGCCGAACACGACCTGCTCGCCGGCCGTCGCCGCGGCGCTCACGCGGTCCGGATCCAAATCCAGCGCGACATACGACAGGCCCTCATGCTCGAGCATCCGCGCCAGGTTCTGCCCGTTGCGCCCGTAGCCGCAAATGATCACGTGCCCTTGCTGCTTGATGCTTTGCGTCACGATGCGCGTCATCTGCAGTGACTGCATTATCCATTCAGTCGAGGACAGGCGCAGCACGATCCGGTCCATCGCATTGATGACGAACGGCGCCCCCAGCATCGACAGCAACATCGCCGCCAGGATCATTTGCATCAGCTCGTCCGAAACCAGGCGTTGCTCGCGGATCAGGTTCAGCAGCACGAAACCGAACTCGCCGGCCTGCGCGAGCGCAAGTCCAGTGCGCATCGCCACGCCGGGCATCGCGCCGAACAGGCGAGCTAGGCCGGTGACCAGCGCCGCCTTAAGCAGCAACGGACCGACCAAGAACAACAGCACCATCAGCGGGTGCTGCCATAGCACCCGCGGGTCGAACAACATGCCGGTAGTGATGAAAAACAAGCCCAGCAGCACGTCGCGAAACGGCTTGATGTCCTCCTCGACCTGATGCCGATAGGGCGTCTCGGAAATCAGCATGCCGGCAATAAACGCGCCGAGCGCCTGTGACAACCCAAACGTCTCAGTGATGAACGCAGCGCCCAGCGTCATCAACAACACATTCAGCATGAAGAGTTCCTGCGAACGTCGCCGGACCACCACGTTGAACCAGCGAGTCATGAACCGCTGGCCGACAAGCAACAAGATCGTCAGCACCACGGCGGTCTTGATCGCAGCCCATCCGAGCGCGATCGCCAATCCCTTCGGATCGGCCCCGAGCGCGCCGATTACGAGTAGCAGCGGCACCACGGCCAGGTCCTGGAACAATAGGATGCCGAAGATGTTGCGCCCGTGCGCAGACTCGAGCTCGAGCCGTTCAGCGAGCAGCTTGCTGACGATCGCAGTCGAGGACATCGCCAGTGTGCCGCCGAACGCGACGCTCGCCTGCCAACTTATGTGCAGCCAGGCGCGCGTGGCCAGGCCGGCGAGCACGGCCAACGCGATTGTGGCCAATACCTGCGACAGGCCCAGCCCGAACACGATCGTGCGCATCGAGCGCAGCTTGGCGATCGAAAACTCCAGCCCGATCGAGAACATCAGGAACACTACGCCGAATTCGGCTAGGTACTGTACCCGCTCCGAATCGCTCACCATGCCCAGCGCATGGGGGCCAACGAGCATGCCCACGCTCAAGTAGCCGAGCATGGGCGGCAGGTTCAGCATGCGAAAGATCACGACCCCGGCCACCGCGGCCAGCAATAGAAAAAGCGTGAGTTGGAGCGGCGATGTCATGCGGGCCCTTGCGTCGGTCCTTTCAGTGGTCGGCATCGACGTAAGCAAAGCCGGGCGGTAGCGACCGGCGCACACACAGCAGCGCCCTCAACGCTTCGGGAGCCACGCCGCCGGGTGCGCCGCGAGCTAAATGCGCGTTTGCTATACTCCGCGCATGATAGCGAAAATCAATGGCGCCCGGGCATTGCAGCTGGCGCAGCATGTGCTCGACATCGAGGCAGAGGCCATCCGGGGCCTAAGTACGCGCCTGAACGGCGAGTTTGTCGTCGCGGTGGAAATGTTGCTGGCCTGCAAGGGGCGCGTGGTGGTCTCCGGCATCGGCAAGTCAGGCCATATTGCGCGCAAGCTGGCGGCCACGCTGGCGAGCACCGGCACACCCGCGTTCTTCGTCCATCCGGCCGAGGCGAGCCACGGCGACCTGGGCATGGTCACTGCCGACGACGTGTTCATCGGTTTGTCCAACTCCGGCGAATCGGAGGAGTTGATTGAGATCCTGCCGCTCATCAAGCGGCTCGGCGCAAAATTGATTGCGGTGACTGGCCGGCCGGAATCGAGCCTGGCCAAGCTGGCCGACGTGCACTTAAATGCGCGCGTGGAGAAGGAGGCATGCCCGCTGAACCTCGCGCCCACGGCCAGCACCACAGCCGCGCTCGCGCTTGGCGACGCACTGGCGGTGGCGGTGCTCGACGCGCGCGGCTTTTCCGCCGACGATTTTGCGCGCTCGCATCCGGGCGGCACATTGGGCCGGCGCCTGCTGACCTATGTGCGCGATGTGATGCGCACCGGCGACGAGGTGCCGCGCGTGACGCTGTGCGCGACGGTGCGGGACGCGTTGTTCGAGATCACCGCAAAACGGCTAGGCATGACTGCGATCGTGGACGGGGATTCGCGCGTGGAAGGCATCTTCACCGATGGTGATTTGCGCCGCGTGCTAGAGCATAAGGGTGACATCCTGGGCCTGCCGATCACCGACGTGATGACACACAAACCGCGCACGATCAGTGCCGGACAGCTAGCGGTCGAGGCCGTGGAACTGATGGAGCGATTCCGCATCAACCAGATGCTGGTCGTGGGCGCCGATGGCATGCTGATCGGCGCGCTGAACACACACGACCTTTTCTCTGCCAAAGTCATTTGATCCGACCATGGCCCTAACCGCAATCGAACGCGCCGCGCGCGTCAAGCTGATGATCTTTGACGTGGATGGCGTGCTAACCGACGGCACGTTGTACTTCACGCCGGACGGCGACGCAATGAAGGGCTTCAACTCGATGGACGGCCATGGGTTGAAGCTGCTCGAGCAGGCCGGCGTCGCGACCGCGATCATCACCGGGCGCCAGTCGAAGATCGTCGAATTGCGCGCGCGCGAGATCCGCGTGTCATATCTGTACCAGGGGATCAGCGACAAGCTCGTCGCGTTCGGCAAGTTGCTAGATGCCGCCGGCGTCACCGCCAACGAATGCGGGTACATGGGCGACGACTGGCCCGATCTGGCGGTCATGCTGCGCGTCGGTTTTGCCGCCGCGCCGGCGGGCGCGCACCCCGAGGTACGCAGTCGCGCGCACTGGATCGCCACCGCCCACGGCGGTCACGGCGCTGCTCGCGAAGTCATCGATACACTGCTGCGCGCGCAGGGCCGGTATGACGGTCTGCTCGCGGCGGCGTGCGCAGGCTGAGCGATGCGCGAGATGCGCGTGTCCGCCTGGTTGCCGCTCGTGATCATGGCGGTGCTCGCCGCCGGTACGTACTGGCTGCTGCAAAATACGCTACCGCGCCCGTCGCAGGGGGTATCGGCGGACAAGGCGCATACGCCGGACTATTTCGCCGACCACTTCTCGATCTCAATGCTGGACGAAAGTGGCGTGACGCAGTACCGGATCGCGGCTGCGTCGATGGTCCACTACGAGGACGATGCGGCGACGCATGCGACGCTGCCGGCAATCCGCGCGTTCGCGCCGGGCCAGCCGGTCGTCACCGCCACCGGCAAGCGCGCTGTCATTAATGCGGACGGCTCGATCGTGGACCTGTACGACGACGCGCGCATCGTGCGCGACGCAGGTCCGACCGATCCGCGGATGCAAGCCGACTCCGAGCACTTCCGCGTGCTGACCCACGACGACATCATCGAAACTGAAAAGCCGGTTAAACTACTGCGCGGCCTGTCCCAGATGACGGCCAATGGCATGATCTACAACAACGTGACCCGGGAAATGCGTCTGCTCGGCCAGGTACGCGGCATGATTGCCGCGTCCGACACGGCGGCGGGCGGACCGTTCGGTCAATGACGGGCACCTCTTTCTCGCACGACGCGCATGAACCCAATGTATGACCGCCCCGTGCCTGCGCGCACGCTGCATCCGAAGCGCTGCGCCGGGGCAAGCGGCGCCCGCACAGCGGGCAGGCGGATCGTGTCGACGCTGGCCGTCGCGCTTGCGCTGTCGCTGCCCGTCGCGCACGCCGAGCGTGCGGATCGCGACAAGCCGCTCAACATCGAAGCGGACAACATGACGTACGATGACCTCAAGCAGCTGACGGTCTTCACCGGCCACGTCGTCGCGACCAAGGGCACGATCCTGATCCGTGCGGACCGCGTAGAGGTCAAGCAAGACCCGCAAGGCTACCAGCACGCCACCGGCACCAGCAACGGCAACACGCCATCGTATTTCCGGCAGAAGCGCGACGGCATGAACGAATACATCGAAGGCAACGCGGTGCGCATCGACTACGACGGCAAGCAGGATCTGACGACGTTGACCACGCGCGCCGTCGTGCGGCGCCTGCAGGGGTTGTCCAAGCTCGTCGATGAAGTGCGCGGCAGTGTGATCACCTACGATGGCCAGAAGGACTTTTACACCGCGCAGTCGGGCAAGGATGTCGCGGGACCGGGCAATCCGAGCGGACGCGTGCGCGCGATGCTCACGCCCAGCACGGGAGGCGGCGCGCTGCCCCAACCGGCCAGCGACGTGACGCTGTCCCCCTCCACGACGCGGCAAGAAACGTCGCAGCCATGAACGCATCGGCTCTCTCCGTGTCCGCCCCGGCTGCGGCCAGCACGCTGTCGGTGCGCAATTTGCGCAAGCGTTACGGCGCGCGCACCGTCGTCAAGGACGTGTCACTCGACGTGAAAAGCGGCGAAGTGGTTGGGCTGCTCGGACCGAACGGTGCCGGCAAGACGACCTCGTTCTACATGATCGTCGGACTGGTGCCGCTCGATGCCGGCGAGATTATGCTCGACGACACGTCGATTAGCCTGCTGCCGATCCACAAGCGCGCCCGGATGGGGTTGTCCTATCTGCCGCAGGAGGCGTCGGTATTCCGCAAGCTGTCCGTCAACGAGAACATCCGCGCGGTGCTGGAGCTGCAACTGGACGAGCGCGGCAAACCGCTGTCCAAGCAAGCGGTATCGGCGCGTGCCGACGCGTTGCTCGAGGAGCTGCAGATCGCGCACTTGCGCGACAATCCGGCGATGTCGCTGTCCGGCGGCGAGCGGCGCCGTGTCGAAATCGCGCGCGCGCTCGCCACCCGCCCCAGCTTTATCCTACTGGACGAGCCGTTTGCCGGCGTGGACCCGATCGCCGTGCTGGAAATCCAGAAGATTGTGCGCTTTTTGAAGGAGCGCGGCATCGGCGTGTTGATCACGGATCATAACGTGCGCGAGACACTCGGCATCTGCGACCACGCGTACATCATTAGCGATGGCAGCGTGCTCGCGGCCGGCGCGCCCAAGGAAATCATCGCGAACGAGAGCGTGCGCCGCGTGTACCTGGGCGAACATTTTCGTATGTAATGCCTTCACTGGGGCGGCTTCCGCCTCAGTCAGCATCGAGCTGGCGACGACGACGCGCCAGCGCTTGGCTCGCGCACGCCGACTCGTTCCCTCATGCACAAAACGGGCCAACGTGTTTCCTCAAGGTTCCGCCGACGTGGCAAACTGTCTACAATGAAAAATAATTTGCCATGAAAGCAAGCCTCCAACTCCGTCTATCACAGCATCTGGCGCTGACTCCGCAATTGCAGCAGTCGATCCGGCTACTGCAGCTGTCGACGCTCGAATTGCAGCAGGAGGTCGCCACGGCGATCGCACAGAATCCCTTGCTGGAGAACGAGAACGACTGGATCGCGAGCCCGTTGCGGGTCGCCGCGGACGGCTCACTGGTGCCGTCGCAAAGCAGCGCGCTGCCCACCGGCATGGCCGAGGCGCCAGCACCGGTGCCCAGCGGCGTGAACGGCGAGCGCGCGCAAAGCGCGGAGCCGGCCGCCGTCGACGAATACGACGGCATGAGCAGCGACAGCGGCACCGACACGGCGTCGTGGAACCTAGACGACTATGTGCGCCCCGGTGGCGCCTCCGACGACGACGACATGCCGCCGCTGCAGCTGCACGAATCCACGGTCAGCCTGCGCGAGCATTTGAGCACGCAGTTGCGCCTGACCCAGGCTAGCCCGCGCGACCGCGCGCTGGTCACGTTTTTGATCGAGTCGCTGGACGACGATGGCTACCTGAGCGCAAGTTGCGACGAAATCCTCGCCGATTTGCCGGCCGAGCTTGAGGTAGACGCCGATGAGCTGAACGCGGCGCTCGCGCTGCTGCACAGCTTCGATCCGGCAGGAGTCGGGGCGCGCTCAGCGTCCGAATGCCTGAAGCTGCAATTGTTGCGGCTGGAGCCGAGCGCCACGCGCACGCTGGCGCTGGAAATCGTGTCGAACTATCTAGAGTTGCTGGCGGCGCGCGACTTCACGCGTCTGCGCAAGCACCTGAAGGCCAGCGACGACGCGCTGCGCGACGCGCACGCACTGATCCGCTCGCTCGAGCCGTTCCCCGGCGCCGCGTACGGCAAGGCCGAGGCCGACTACGTGGTGCCGGACATCATCGTGAAGAAAACCTCGCAGGGATGGCAGGCGGAATTGAATCCCGAAGTCGTGCCGCGGCTGCGGGTCAACCACTTATACGCGAACATCCTGCGCAGCAACCGAGGCGACCCGAGCAGCGGTTCGTTGCGCCAGCAACTGCAGGAAGCGCGCTGGTTGATCAAGAACATCCAGCAACGTTTCGACACGATTTTGCGCGTCGCACAAGCGATCGTCGAGCGTCAGCGCAGTTTTTTTGCGCATGGCGAGATCGCGATGCGCCCCTTGGTTTTACGAGAAATTGCTGATACGCTGGGCTTGCATGAGTCGACCGTATCGCGGGTCACGACTGGGAAGTACATGTTGACGCCCTTTGGGACGCTCGAGTTCAAGTACTTCTTTGGCTCGCATGTATCAACTGACACGGGGGGCGCGGCGTCATCGACCGCGATCCGCGCGCTTATCAAGCAACTGATAGGAGCCGAAGACCCAAAATCACCTCTTTCAGATAGCCGCATCGCTGAACTGCTGGCCGAACAAGGCTTCGTGGTCGCACGTCGAACTGTGGCGAAATATCGCGAAGCGCTGAAGATTCCAGCTGTTAGCATGCGTAAGTCGTTATAGCCTACTGCATGTTGCGGTGGGCGTTTACCGGCCGCGGCGCTTAGATAAGATATGGTCAGGAGCCGGCCGATATCGGCCCGCCACGCCTTTTCGTCAAGACGGGGTGCACGCCACAAGCGGGACGAGACTCGAGCGGCGCCGGATCATGCCTTTGCGCCAGCGGCTATTGAGCACGGAGAGGCAGCTATGAACCTGAAGATCAGTGGACACCACCTGGAAGTCACGCCCGCCCTACGCGAATATGTGGTCGCGAAGCTCGAACGAGTACTCAGGCATTTTGACCAGGTGATCGATGGCACTGTGCTACTGGCCGTGGACAATCACAAGGAAAAGGAAAAACGGCAAAGGGTGGAGGTCAACCTGCACCTGAAGGGCAAGGACATCTTTGTCGAGAGCGCGAATGGCGATCTGTACGCGGCGATCGACATGCTGATCGACAAACTCGACCGTCAGGTACTGCGGTATAAGGACCGGCTGCAAGGTCACCAGCACGAGGCGATCAAGTACGTGCCTGTTCCCGAGCAACCGGCATCCTGAGCGCGGCTCGGATCCGCGTTAGCCAAGCCGCCCGCCGCTGGGCGGCTTTTTCGTTACCCGCACGCGTTGTATTGCGTTGGCCGAACCTGCGTTTGCGCGTTGCACTATGCGCAACTCGCTTGATCTATAATATTTTGGTTACCATAGTTGACCCCTATAAAATCATCAGCCGGAAAGCGTTTGCCGTGAGTCGTCGCGCGGCCCCCGGTGCTGGCCGACAGCCCGTGCGCGATACAATTGCTTTTCGCCTGTCCATATGAATCGTCTAGCTAAAATCCTGCCAATTGAGAATGTCGTGCTGGGTCTGTCCGTTACCAGCAAGAAGCGGGTTTTTGAACAAGCCGGCCTGATCTTCGAAAATCAAAACGGCATTGCCCGCAGCGTCGTCACCGATAACCTGTTTGCGCGCGAACGGCTCGGCTCGACCGGTCTGGGCGAAGGCGTGGCGATCCCGCATGGGCGCATCAAGGGGCTAAAGCAGCCGCTGGCGGCATTCGTGCGGCTTGCCGAACCGATTCCGTTCGAGTCGCCGGACGGGCAGCCGGTCCAATTGCTGATCTTCCTGCTTGTGCCAGAACAGGCAACGCAGCAACATCTCGAAATCCTGTCCGAAATCGCACAACTATTGTCGGACCGGCACGCGCGCGAGAGCCTGTCCACCGAGCCGGACCGTGACGCGCTGCACCAACTGCTGACTCAGTGGCAACCCTGATCCCCGCGACGCGTGCGCTTCCAACACAATGGATTCAGGCGCATGCGCACCGCACTGCAATGAGCCGCGCCGCGCGACGCAACCCGAGAAGGCCACCATGGACACGTCCAGCATCAACGCGCAAAGCATCTTCGACGACAACGCCGCTTCGCTGAAGCTGAGCTGGCTGACGGGCCATGAAGGCTGGGACCGCGGTTTCTCGACGGAAACCGTCGCCAATGCGACCTCCAGCGCCGACCTGGTCGGCCACTTGAACCTGATCCATCCGAACCGGATCCAGGTGCTGGGCGAAGCCGAGGTCAACTACTACCAGCGGCAAAGCGATGAGGATCGCTCGCGCAACATGGCCGAGCTGATCGCCCTTGAACCGCCGTTCCTGGTCGTGGCCGGTGGCGTAGCGGCGCCGCCGGAGTTGGTGCTTCGCTGCACGCGCTCCTCGACACCGCTGTTCACCACGCCAATGTCCGCCGCCGCCGTGATCGACAGCCTGCGGCTGTACATGTCGCGCATCCTTGCGCCGCGCGCAACGCTACACGGCGTGTTCCTTGACATCCTCGGCATGGGGGTGCTGTTGACTGGCGACTCGGGACTCGGCAAGAGCGAGCTGGGGCTGGAATTAATCAGCCGCGGCCATGGGCTGGTCGCGGACGATGCGGTCGACTTCGTGCGGCTCGGCCCAGATTTCGTCGAAGGCCGCTGCCCGCCGCTGCTGCAGAACCTGCTGGAGGTGCGTGGCCTCGGGCTGCTCGACATCAAGACGATTTTCGGCGAAACCGCGGTGCGTCGAAAAATGAAACTCAAGCTGATCGTGCAACTGGTGCGCCGCCCCGACGGCGAATTCCAACGCCTGCCCCTAGAAAGTCAGACGGTTGACGTACTGGGCTTGCCGATCAGCAAAGTTACGATCCAGGTTGCGGCCGGCCGCAACCTCGCCGTGCTGGTCGAAGCTGCCGTGCGCAACACGATTCTGCAATTGCGCGGCATCGATACGTTACGCGATTTTATGGAGCGCCAGCGGCTCGCGATGCAGGATCCGGACGGACAATTTCCAGGCAAGCTGATCTGAAGCGGCCCGAAGCGCTGCGGCGCTGCTATGATGAAACGCATGAACCCTGACTTGATGCGAATCATCCTGATCACCGGCATGTCCGGGTCCGGCAAATCGGTGGCACTCGCGGCGCTCGAGGATGCCGGCTACTACTGCGTCGACAATCTGCCGCCACGGTTTCTGCCGGAACTCGTGGCATTCCTGTCCCGGGAGGGCCAGGTGCGGCTCGGCGTCGCGATCGACGCGCGCTCAGCGCGTTCGCTAGACGAAATGCCGGAAATCATCCGTGAACTCGGCCGCACCCACGACGTTCGCGTGCTGTTCTTGAATGCGAGCACGCAAGCACTGATTCAGCGGTTCTCCGAGACGCGCCGCAAGCACCCACTATCCGCGTCAATGGCGAATGACGCGCTCGATGGCACGCAAACTTCGCTGGCCGATGCGATCGAGCACGAACGAGAGCTGGTGGCCAATCTAGCGGAATTTGGGCACCAGATCGACACCAGCAGCCTGCGCGCGAACACGCTGCGCGCCTGGGTCAAGCAGTTCATCGAACACGACCACAGCGGTCTCGCGCTGATGTTCCAGTCGTTCGGCTTCAAGCGTGGCATTCCGCTAGACGCCGATCTGGTATTTGACGTGCGGACCCTGCCTAACCCCTATTACGACCGGGAACTGCGGCCGCTGACGGGACTCGATCCGCCGGTGATCGACTTTCTTGCCGCCACGCCGCTGGTCGGCGCGATGATCGACGATATCGCCGAGTACCTATCCAAGTGGTTGCCGCATTTCCGCAACGACAATCGCGCGTACTTGACCGTGGCGATCGGCTGCACCGGCGGGCAGCATCGCTCCGTCTACATTGCCGAGGCACTCGCCGCGCGCTTCGCAAGCGACGCAAACGTGCTGGTGCGGCATCGCGAGATCGCCGGCGTGCACGGTGGCAGCGCGCCGTTTGCCAGCACATCGGCCCGAGCGCCCGGCTAGCCGCGCCAACCGAGCACGAAACGTATGCCAACCGTCCCATCCGATACCCTTGCCGAGCTGCCTCTGTTCCCGTTGCGCACGGTGCTGTTTCCTGGTGGCCTGTTGCCGTTGAAGGTGTTCGAAGCCCGCTACCAGGATATGACCCGCGACTGCCTGCGCAATCAGGCGCCGTTTGGCGTATGCTTGCTCAAGAGCGGCAGCGAGGTGATCCAGCCGGATGATCCGCCGGTGCCCGAATCGATCGGCTGCCTGGCCGAAATCGTTGATTGCGACGTGGAGCGTTTTGGCCTAATGCATATCCGCACCCGAGGCACGCGCCGCTTCCGGTTGTTGTCGCATCGGACCGAACCCGACGGCTTGCTGCGCGGCCAGGTGCAGTTGCTGCCCGAGGATCGCCCGCTAAGCGGCGACGAGCGCATCGCGAAGTTCGGCGCGTGCGCAGAGGTGCTTGAGCGGATCGTCGCCACGCTGTCCGAGCGTGACCTGGGCAATTTGCCCTTCATCGAGCCGTACGCGTTCGACGATCCGAGCTGGGTCTCCAACCGGCTCGCCGAGGTCCTGCCGATCTCCGCGCGCGCGCGGCAAAAACTGATGGAAGTCCTCGATGCCGGCGCGCGGATCGACGTCGTGCATCACTACATGCTGCAGCACCAACTGCTGTAGCCCAGGCTACAATAACGTTCCGTCCAGCGCATTGAGCAGCTTGCGCACCGGCGCGGGCAGACCATAGTCGCCGATGGCATCCAGCCGCACCCATGCAGTGTCCGCCTGCGCGTCGCGCACGGCGGCCCGCGGCTCACCCACCAGTTGCGCGAGCCGCGGCTCAATTTCGAGGCGAAAATGCGTGAACGTGTGTGCCAGCGGAGCAAGTGGCGCCAGTACAACCGGCGCACCGCCGAGTTGCGCCGCGCGCGCGGCGAGCCCGTCCACGTCCGGCGCCTCGGGCAAGCTCCAGAGCCCACCCCAAATACCCAACGGCGGGCGTTTCTCGAGCAGCACCTGATCGGCACTGCGCAGCACCAGCATCATCGTGCGGCGCGTCGGCACAGCCTTCCTGGGCCTGGCGGCCGGCAGTTCGCGTTGCCGGCCCGTCAGGTTGGCCACGCATGCGTGTGCGAACGGGCAGCGACCGCAATCAGGCCGGCTGCGTACGCACAGCGTCGCCCCCAAGTCCATCAGTCCTTGCGTATACGCCACAATGGGCTCGACCGGTGCGCCATCGCGCTGACGTACGTCACCTGATGCGTCATTGGATGCCTCACCGGACGCCTCGTCGGATACCTCATCCGCCGGCAACAACGACTCGGCCAGCGCCCACATCGCGGTCTCCACGCGCTTGTCGCCCGGAAAGCCGTCAATCCCGAAAATCCGCGCGAGCACGCGCTTGACATTGCCGTCTAGTATCGGCGAGCGCACGCCGAACGAGAATGCAGCAATGGCCGCCGCCGTCGAGCGGCCAATTCCCGGCAGCGCCGCAAGTTGCTCCACGGTCTGCGGGAACGCGCCGCCATACTGCTGGACGACGACCTGCGCGCACCGGTGCAGATTGCGCGCGCGAGTGTAGTACCCCAGTCCACTCCATAGCGCCATCACGTCGTCAGCCGCGGCAGCCGCCAATGCGTGAACGTGCGGAAAGCGTGCGAGGAACCTCGAATAATACGGAATCACCGTCGAGACCTGCGTCTGCTGCAGCATGATCTCGGACAGCCAGACTCGATACGGGTCCCGGCTGCGCTGCCACGGCAACTCGTGCCGCCCATGCGTGCGCTGCCATGCAATCAGGCGCGGCGCGAAATCAGCGGGGTTCTATGTTGGCCTCCAAGGAATCGATTCAGCGCTGACAGCGCGTACAGTAATAGGTCGAGCGCTGCCCTTGCACGATGTGCCGGATCGGCACACCGCAGGCATGGCAAGGCCGGCCGGCCCGATCATAGACGAAATAGTCGAGTTGAAAATAACCGCTCTCGCCGTGGCTGCCGACGAAGTCGCGCAACGTACTGCCACCCTTGTCGATTGCCGCCGCCAGTGTCGCGCGAATGGCGTCGGCCAGCAGTTCATAGCGCGGCAGCGACACGCGTCCCGCCGGCGTACTCGGCCGAATGCCGGCGCGAAACAGGCTCTCGGACGCATAGATGTTGCCCACGCCGACGACGATGTCGCCAGCCATCAGCGCCTGCTTGATCGACACCGTGCGCCCGCGCGTGCGACGATGCAGCAACGCGCCCGAAAATGCGCTCGAAAAAGGCTCGACGCCAAGACTGGCCAGCAATGGATGCTCGAGCACGTCGCCCGACGCGCGCGGGTGCCACAACACCGCACCGAAGCGGCGCGGGTCGCGAAAGCGCATCACGAACTCATCGAAGACCCAGTCGATATGATCGTGCCGGGCGGCGGGCGGCAACGCGGGCAGGTTGCGCAGCACGCGTAGCGTGCCGGTCATCCCCAGGTGCACGATGAGCCATCCGTCGTCCAGCTCGAACAGCAGGTACTTGCCACGCCGTTCCACTTTGTGGATCACGCGTTGCTCAAGCTCGCGCGCCAGCGTGGCCGGCACCGGCCAACGCAGCGCGAAATTGCGCACCTCGACGCGCTGCACGCGTCGTCCAGCGACATACGGTTCGATTCCGCGTCGCGTCACTTCAACTTCCGGCAGTTCTGGCATGTCTAACAGGCAGGCGGGTGGACACACCGTGGTCCACGCCCGCTATTGTAGCCACCGCGTTACAATCCATCGAAACATTGACTGGATTTCCATGAACCTGCTTCTTGCCAAGCTGCTCCACCGGGGCCCGGCGGCGGCCGCCGCGTTGCTCGCCGTCTCGCTCGTGCTCGCACGGCCCGCCGCCGCGCAGGACAACGACTCGCCGGAGTTGACCGATATCATCAGCACGCCAACGCCCGATGAGCAGAAGGCGCTGCCGCGCCTGCCGCTAACCAGCCAGGTGGTCTACCAGGTGCTGGCCGCCGAGATCGCCCTGCAGCGCAACCAGCCCGCGCCGGCCTACCAAACTTACCTGGCATTGGCCCGCGACACGATGGACCCGCGCTTTGCGCAGCGCGCCACGGAAATCGCGCTGCTTGCGCAAAGCCCAGTTGACGCGCTGAACGCGGCACAGCTGTGGCAACAGTACGCGCCCCAATCGGACCGTGCCGCGCAAATCGATGCCTCGCTGCTGGTGCTGGCTGGCAAGCCCGAGGAAGCCAAGCCGCTGCTGGAGCAGCAATTGGCGAAGGTCGCGCCGGATAATCGTGCCAATGCGCTAATCGGGCTGCAAATGCTGCTGGCGCGCGGCCCGAACCGCACCTCGGGCCTGCATGTGCTGCAGAATTTGTTGCGTCACGACATGGACAAGCCCGAGGCGAACTACGCGATCGCCCGGCAGCAGGCGCTTGCGCAGGACCGCGATGGCGCGCGCCAATCGCTGCAAACCGCGTTGAAGGAAAAGCCCGACTTCCTGCCCGCGATGCTGCTGCTCGCGCAACTCGGCCCGCAGGATCGCGCGCAGGCCACGCAGCGGCTGTCGCAATACGTACGAAAGAATCCACAGGCGCGCGAGGCGCGGATGTCGCTCGCCCAGTTGTATCTGGCCGGCGACCGGCTGGACGACGCGAAGGTCGAGTTCGCGCGATTGGCCAATGACGGCAGCCACGACCTGCTGCCATTAATGGCGCTCGCGCTGATCGAGATCCAGCAGCGGCACTGGCCGAGCGCGAAGCAATATCTGCAACGGTACGTCGCGGCCGCGCAAAGCCAGCCAAACGCCGATCCGGGCCAAGCATACATCTATCTAGCGCAGATCGCGCTTGAGCAAAAGGATGACCAGGCGGCGTCGCAATGGCTGGACAAGATCCCCCCCGGCAGCACGCAACACCTGGCGGGACAAATCACGCGCGCGCAGCTCATCGCCCGCGACGGTAAAGTCGACGACGCGCGCCACCTGCTCGCCGGGCTCAAGGCGGCGACGCCGCGCGAAGCGGCACTGATCGCGCGCACCGACAGCGCGATTCTGTTCGACGCCAAGCGCTATGCTGAGGCCGAGGCGCGGCTCGCGCAAACGACTCAGGCGTTCCCGGACGATCCGGACCTGCTCTACGACTATGCGATGGCCGCCGAGCGCAACGGTCACTACGACGTAATGGAAAAGCAATTGCGCGATCTGATCCGGCTGCAACCGGACAATCCGCAAGCTTATAACGCACTCGGCTATTCGCTCGCGCAGCGCAACGAGCGGCTGGACGAAGCCAACAAGCTGATCGAGAAAGCATCGTCGCTGGCACCAAATGATGCGTTCATCATGGACAGCGTCGGCTGGATCAAGTATCGGCTCGGCGACAAGGCTGATGCGGTGAAGGTGCTGCGTCGCGCGTACGACTTGCAGCCGAACGCGGAGATCGGCGCGCATCTGGGCGAGGTGCTGTGGGAAAACGGCGATCGCGACCAGGCCCGCGCGGCGTGGCGCGACGCACGGAAACTGGAACCGCACAACGACACGCTGGTCAAGACGCTGAAACGTTTCCAGATCGACGACCTGTGATGAACCGAATTCCACTACTGGCCGGCGTGCGCGCCCAGCCTGTTCGTTGTGTTTCGTCTGTTCGCCGCGTGTTGCGCGGCGTCGCTAGCGGCCCGCGGCAGCCGCGCGCCCTGCGCCACTGGTGTGGCGCGCTCGGGCTCGCTGCGCTGCTGGCCGCCTGTGCGACGCCACAGCGGCCCACTGTGCCCGTTGCCGGCACAGCAGGCGGCGCGCAGGCCAGGCAAACCGTGCACACGTACCATGGACGCTTCGCGGTCAGCTACGAGGGACCAGAATGGGCAGCCGCGCAACGCGTACGGCAATTTCGATTGGCAGGAAACCGGCCAGACCGTCAAGCTGCAATTGCTCAGCCCGCTCGGTCAGACGCTGGCCATCATCGCGTCGGCGCCAGGATTGGCCACCCTCGAGTTGCCCAACAAGGCGCCACAGACGGCACCAAGCGTATTTGAGCTGATGCAGGACACGCTGGGCTTCTCACTGCCGGTCGAAGGGCTGCGCTACTGGTTGCAGTCATCCGTGTCGCCAGACTCGCGCGCGTTGACGTCGACCGACAGCGCCGGCCGCCTGAGCCACGTCGAGCAGGACGGCTGGACGATTGAATACTTGGCGTACGCCGACGCGCCGGCAAGCCGCGTCAAGCGCGTGAACCTGACGCGGCAGGCGCCACCACTGGCGGTCAAGCTCGTACTGGACCAATAAGCCGCGCACGGGCATGCACGGCGCGATGAGCCCCCCATGACTGAAACCGAAGACATGCTGCGCGACTGCGCAGCCCCTGCGAAGCTGAACCTTTTCCTACATGTGACCGGCCGCCGCGAGGACGGATACCACGAACTGCAGACGGTGTTCCAGTTGCTGGACTGGAGCGACATGCTGCATTTCCGGCGCCGCGACGATGGCACGGTGCGCCACCTGCGGCCATTGGACGGAGTCCCCGAGCAGGCTGACTTAAGCGTTCGAGCGGCGAAGCTGCTGCAACAGCACAGCGGTTGCCGCTACGGTGTGGAGATCGACATCGACAAGCGCCTGCCAATGGGAGCCGGCATCGGCGGCGGCAGCTCGGATGCGGCAACCACGCTGCTCGCGTTGAACCGGCTGTGGCGGCTGCATCTGCCGCGTGCGACGCTGCAAGCCCTGGCACTAGAACTGGGCGCCGACGTGCCGTTCTTCGTGTTCGGGCGCAATGCATTTGCGCAAGGCGTGGGCGAGCAACTGCAACCGGTTCAGCTGCCGGCACGCACGTTCCTGGTGGTTAAACCCGCAGTGCATGTGCCGACCGCTGAAATTTTCCGATCCGATGCATTGACAAGAGACACCAAACGCATCACAATTACGGACTTTCTTGCACAGCAAAACATCGCTGAGGACAACAAGGCAAGCGAGACGGGTTGGCCGGATCATTTTGGCCGAAACGACATGCAGCCGGTTGTCGCAGGAAAATACGCAGAAGTGGCGCAAGTGTTGGATTGGTTTTCGACAATCGCGCGCGCACGTATGACGGGATCGGGTGCGAGTGTATTCGCAGCATTTCCCAGCAGGGCGGAAGCGGAGTTGGCGCAAGCAAAGCTCCCCGTCAGCTGGCAAAGTGCGATAGCATCAAGCCTGGACCGCCATCCGCTGTACACTTTCGCGTCATAAAAGGTTTCGCCGCGTCGGGTACGCGAGTCCCGACCAGGCAGACGGTTCGTGTAGGGGAGTCGCCAAGTTGGTTAAGGCACCGGATTTTGATTCCGGCATTCGAGGGTTCGAGTCCTTCCTCCCCTGCCAGTTACCCATAGCGCGGGCATGATCTTGCCCTAGCGCCACACGCTCCATCCCATGCCACGCCCCCCGAGTAGCAGGTGCACGATGAACAGTGACGGCCTGATGGTATTTACTGGCAACGCGAATCCCGCGCTTGCGCAGGAAGTCGTCAAAACCCTGGGTATCCCTCTTGGCAAGGCAATGGTCAGCCGCTTCTCGGACGGGGAAATCCAGGTCGAGATCCAGGAGAACGTCCGCGGCAAGGATGTGTTCGTCTTGCAGTCGACCTGTGCGCCGACGAACGATAACCTGATGGAGTTGATGATTATGGTCGACGCGCTCAAGCGCGCATCGGCCGGACGGATCACGGCGGCCATCCCCTACTTCGGCTATGCGCGGCAGGACCGCCGCCCGCGTTCGGCGCGCGTTGCGATCTCTGCGAAGGTCGTCGCCAACATGCTGGAAATCGCCGGTGTCGAGCGGATCATTACGATGGATCTGCACGCCGATCAGATCCAAGGTTTCTTCGACATTCCGGTTGACAACATCTACGCGACGCCGGTGCTGCTCGGCGACCTGCGCAAGCAAGCGTACGACAACCTGCTGGTCGTGTCGCCGGACGTCGGCGGCGTAGTACGCGCGCGCGCGCTGGCAAAGCAGCTGAATACCGATCTGGCGATCATCGACAAACGCCGCCCGAAGGCAAACGTCGCCGAGGTGATGAACATCATCGGCGAAGTCGAGGGTCGCACGTGCGTGATCATGGACGACATGGTCGACACCGCTGGCACGCTATGCAAGGCCGCACAAGTGCTGAAGGAGCGCGGCGCGAAGAAAGTGTTCGCGTATGCAACGCACCCGGTGCTGTCCGGTGGCGCGATTCAGCGCATCGCGGACTCGGCACTCGACGAGCTGGTCGTGACGGACACGATTCCGCTGGGCAAGGATGCACTGGAATGCTCGCGGGTTCGTGCACTGTCATGCGCCGGCCTGCTGGCTGAAACGTTCTCGCGGATTCGCCGCGGCGACTCGGTGATGTCGCTGTTCGCTGAACACTGAGCATGGCTGTATTCCGGCAAGGCCACCCTCGAGTGGCGCTGCTGGGCCCGCGGTGCGCAGTCACGAACGCGCGCCGCGTATTTCGGGGCCGACTGAATCCGTGCCGGATTCGACGGCCCCGTTTTGATGACCCGGGCAGTTTGCCCGGACCCACTGCCTGGTCGCGGGCAGTCATTGGAGAAACAATATGAAAGTAGTCGCTTTCGAACGTAGCCAGCAGGGAACGGGTGCGAGCCGCCGCCTGCGCAATGCCGGCAAGACGCCGGGAATCGTGTACGGCGCTGGCACCGAACCGAAGTTGATCGAGTTGGACCATAATGCGCTGTACCACGCGCTGAACAAGGAAGCGTTCCATTCGTCGATTCTCGATCTCGAGATCGCCGGTGCGACCGAACAAGTGCTGCTGCGCGACGTGCAGTACCACCCGTTCCGTCGGCTGGTGCTGCACGTGGACTTCCAGCGTGTTGACGCAAAGACGAAGATCACGGTGAAGGTTCCGCTGCACTATATGAACCAGGAAGGCTCGCCGGCGGTGAAGCTCGGTGGCGGCGTGATCACGCACGTGCTGAACGAAATTGAAGTATCGTGCCTGCCGGGCAACCTGCCCGAGTTCATCGAAGTCGATCTGGCCAACTTCGAGTTGAACCAGTCGTTGCACGCGAAGGATGTCAAGCTGCCGGCTGGTGTCGAACTGACGCCGCACGTCGAGCAGGAAAACCCGGTGATCGTGTCAGCGACGCTGCCTGCGGGCGCGGTGTCGGACGAAGCAGGTGAATCGTCGGAAGGCGGGACGCCGGCCGCATAACGCGGTACGGACACTGCATACGGGGACGCAGCACTGCGTGCCCGTCACATCATAGAATCGATCCTCTCGATCCGCTGGTACGATGCGACGAAGTCGGATCAGCGGGACGAAGTAACCCGCCGAGGCCATGCCCGGCGGGTTTTTTTAACTGAATTCACGAGCGGCACGACCGTCATGATCAAGTTGATCGTCGGACTCGGCAATCCAGGCGCCGAATATGCAGCCACGCGGCACAACGCAGGATTCTGGTTCATCGACCAGCTCGCACACGAAACAGGCGCCACGCTACGCGACGAACGGCGCTTTCACGGCGCCTATGCGAAAACGCGCCTGCACGGCGCGGAAATTCACTTGCTGCAACCCCAAACGTTCATGAACCGGTCCGGGTTGTCCGTGGTGGCCGTGGCACAGTTCTTCAAGATCCTGCCCCAATCCATCCTTGTCGTTCATGATGAGTTGGATTTGCCGCCGGGCGTCGCGAAGCTCAAGCTGGGCGGCGGCAGTGGCGGACACAACGGCTTGAAGGATATTTCCGCTCATCTGTCGACGCAGCAATATTGGCGTCTACGTATCGGCATCGGCCATCCGCGGGACCTGATTCCAGAGGGCGCGCGCGCAGGCACCAAACCCGACGTGGTCAATTTCGTGCTGAAACCGCCGCGCAAGGAGGAGCAGCAACGCATTGATGCAGCCACCGACAAAAGTCTCGCGGTGATGCCGTTGATCGTCAGCGGGGAGATGGAACGCGCGATGATGCAACTGCACCGCGCTTAAGCACGATAGAGAAGCCGCAACGGCGGCACAGGACGATTAGATTGGCGCGGGGTGGCTCAGCGCTCACCGTCGGCGCGCTCATCGACCGTCATCAGCGCGCGATACTTGTCCATTAGCTGCTCGCGGGTCTCGACCCGCTCGGGGTTCACCGGGATACATTCGACGGGACACACCTGAACACACTGCGGCTCGTCGAAATGACCGATGCACTCGGTGCATTTATCCGGATCGAT
The DNA here is from genome assembly GCF_000198775.1 of Mycetohabitans rhizoxinica HKI 454. Classification (NCBI taxonomy): domain Bacteria; kingdom Pseudomonadati; phylum Pseudomonadota; class Betaproteobacteria; order Burkholderiales; family Burkholderiaceae; genus Mycetohabitans; species Mycetohabitans rhizoxinica. The sequence goes on from NC_014722.1 coordinate 2,519,575, forward strand.
CAGATAGATTTCCGGCCCCATCGAAATCGCGCCGTTCGGGCACTCGGGCTCGCAAACGTCACAATTGATGCACTCGTCGGTAATCATCAAAGCCATACGGCCACCAACTTTCCGAGAAAAAACAACACATTATAACTTTTCTGGCCTGCTTCTCGGCTGCGCAGCGTTGCGTGTCAGCGTAACGTGAGAATGTCCGGTCCGTGCAAAGTAAGAACGTCCGCTCGGTGGCCTCCGAGCCAGGTGCGATAGACCGCGCCGCTTCGACAATACCGCTGCCGCCGCGTCAGTGAACGCAAGCGGTCCTTCAACCGCCGGCCGCGGCACGAGAGGCCCCGGCGACCTTGTCCTTGAGCCACCTCTCCACTGAAGGAAACACGAATTTGCTGACGTCACCGCCTAACTGCGCGATTTCCCGCACGATCGTGCCCGAAATGAATTGATATTGATCAGACGGCGTCATGAACATCGTTTCGACGTCCGGCAGCAGATAGCGGTTCATTCCCGCCATCTGGAACTCATATTCAAAGTCCGACACCGCACGCAGGCCGCGCACGATTACCCGCGCATTGTTGGCGCGGACAAAGTCCTTGAGCAACCCCGCGAAACTCATCACCTTCACGTTCGGATAGTGACCCAGCACCTCCTGCGCGATGTCCAAGCGCTCCTGCAACGAGAAAAACGGCTTCTTGTTGCGACTGTCGGCGACTCCGACCACCAGCGTGTCGAAAATGCTTGAAGCACGGCGCACAAGATCTTCATGACCGCGAGTGAGCGGATCGAACGTACCGGGATAGACCGCAACTACCATCAATATTCTCCTCTCGCTTAACAAGCCGGCAGCACGATGCGCGGTCGCGCTGGCACTCGCCGCCAATGCCCGGCGGCAAGCGGGACCGGTACAGCGGTGGCCGGCGTGACGTCGCGGTAAAACGCCGCCAGCTCGTTTTTGGAACGCGCATTATTCACCATTTTCGCGCCGCAGCAAATGATAATGCACCGCGCCGGCGCGCGCGTGGCGTACGATGCGCCATTCCTGCAGCGACGGCCAGCCGGGCGTGGCAGCGACGCCCTGCTGCGCTTGAGCGTCCAGCACCGCGGCCAATGGCGCACCAGATTCGACATAGATCGCACCGCCGGGCGCCACCAGCGGCAACACAAGCGTCAGCGCGCGTCCAAGCAGGTCGGCATCGAACGGCGGGTCGAGGAACACGATGTCGAACCCCGCCGGCGCGAGGCCGGCTGCCAGCCGCAACGCATCGGCCTGCACGATGTCGATCGCCTGCGCATCCAATTTTTGCCGGATCGCGCCTAGTTGCGCAGCTGCGCGCGCATCGCGCTCGACCATCACCACACGTTGCGCGCCGCGCGACGCAGCTTCGAAGCCAAGCGCCCCGGTGCCGGCGAATAGGTCCAGGCACACCAGGCCATCCAGTTGCTGGCCCAGCCAGTTGAACAAGGTTTCGCGCACACGGTCTGGCGTCGGTCTAAGCCCCGCCAGATCGAGGACCGGCAGCGGCGTACGTTTCCAGATACCGCCGATGAGGCGGACCTGGTGCGGCGCGTGACGCGTCGCGGCGACGCGACGCGATGCTGCGGCACCGGTGGCACGCGTTTGCGCACCTGCGGAGGCGGCAAACGACGTACGGGCGCGCGTGCGGGACGAATGGCTCATCGATTCATTCCATTAGGCTGTCATGACGCGGGAACGGCCGCCGTCGCCGCGCGCAGCCAGCCAGCCTCCCGCGCCGAGGTTGGGAGAAGGCCACCTTACCATAGCCGGCGCGCAAGCTTAGAAGCGCATGCGGCGCTCTGCTAGAATGTCCAGTCTGCCGCCGGCGCCCTATTGCCGCCGGTGCCCCATTGCCGGCCCCGACGTCGCCCGCCCGCGGCGCGCGTACCGCCACATTGCGAACCATGTTCAGCTTTTTCAAACGATTCAGGAAGGGCGATTCGTCCAGCCAGAAGCAAGACGCGCCCGTAGCGGATTCCGCCTCGCAAACTACCACATCGTCCGGCACGCCGGGCGCGTCTGAAGCGCGTGGAGCGCCGGTCGCGCCGACTGCACCCGCTACGACCGCTGCACCTGCTGCATCTACTGCCCCTGCCGCGCCACCGGCACCGGCGTCGGCCCCTAACGCGGCGCCAAGCGGCACGCTGGCCGCAATCGGCGCGCCAGGGCCCGTGCCCTCCTCCGTCGGGCCAGCGCAGCCAGCAGGATCAGTCCAATCGGCAACCTCTACAGCATCCGAGGTGTCATCCTCACCCGAGGCTTCGCCAGCACCGGTACTTTCGCCGACATCTGCGGCGCCATCATCGCGTGCTGGTGCTGACGCGCCCGCGGCTTCACCAGTGCACGTTACTTCGCCAACAGCGGCCGCTGCACCAGCGTCAGCCCCCCCACCAGCCGTCACGGCCACTGCGGCACCCGTCGTTTCGCCCGACACCACCTCTTCTGCAGCCCCGGCGCTCTTTGCTGGAGTCTCGACCCGTTCCGCGTCCGGCATGGCATCGCAACCCGTGCCCGCCAAGCTAGCCGAAACCGCCACGCAACAACAGCAGCCCGTCGGCGACGCGGGCGAAGAGATTGTCGAGATTGTGCCGCCCCCTGCTCCCGAGCCGGCCGCCAAGCGCTCGTGGCTCAGCCGGTTGAAATCGGGGCTGACCAAAACCAGCTCGAGCCTGACCGGCATTTTCATCGGCGTGAAGGTAGACGAGGCGCTGTTCGAGGAACTCGAGACTGCATTGTTGATGGCTGATGCCGGTGTGGACGCCACCACTTACCTGCTCGATGCACTGCGCCAGAAGGTCCGCAGCGAGCGACTGACTGACGCACAGCAGGTCAAGGCGGCGCTGCGCACGCTGTTGATCGAGTTGCTGAGGCCGCTTGAGCAATCGATGGTGCTCGGCCGCGCCCAACCGCTGGTGATGATGATTGCCGGCGTCAACGGAGCCGGCAAGACTACAAGCATCGGCAAGCTCGCCAAGCACCTGCAGTCGTTTAACCAGTCGGTGATGCTGGCCGCCGGCGACACGTTCCGCGCCGCCGCGCGTGAACAGTTGGTGATCTGGGGCCAGCGCAACAACGTCGCTGTGATCCAGCAGGAAAGCGGTGACCCGGCCGCGGTGATCTTCGACGCGGTCGGCGCCGCGCGCGCGCGCGGCATCGACGTGCTGATGGCGGACACCGCCGGACGCTTACCAACCCAGTTGCATCTGATGGAGGAGCTGCGCAAGGTCAAGCGGGTAATCGGCAAGGCGATGGACGGGGCCCCGCACGAAATACTGCTGGTGCTTGATGCGAATACCGGCCAGAACGCGTTGGCCCAGGTCAAGGCGTTCGACGAGGCGCTGGGGTTGACTGGAATCATCGTCACGAAGCTAGACGGTACCGCCAAGGGCGGCATCCTGGCCGCCATTGCGCGCCAACGCCCAGTGCCGGTGTATTTCATCGGCGTTGGCGAGAAGGTCGAAGACCTGCAACCGTTCGTCGCCGCCGAATTTGCCGACGCGCTGCTCGGGTAAGCACGCGGCGCAACGCGTGCCCGTCCCGGTTAGCCGCCTGACACCAGCATCAGCGCGATCCAACCCATCACGCAGGCGATCAGCACATCGAGCACGCGCCACGCGACGTCTTTCTCGAACACCGGCCGTAACAGCCGCGCGCCGTAGCCGAGCGCGCAGAACCATACGAGTGACGCGCTCATTGCACCGAGCGCGAACCACAGGTTGGCCGGCCATGGATGGCGGCCGCCGACCGCGCCGAGCAGCACGACGGTATCGAGATAGACATGCGGATTAAGCAGCGATAATGCGACGATCGTGCCGGCCATGCCACCCGCCGACTGCGCACCGTCTCGATCCGATGTATCGAGGTGTCCCGGCCCTTTCCACGCGCTGTACAGCGCGCGCAGGCCATACAGGAATACGAACAGCGCGCCGACGTATTTGACCACCACGAGCAACGCCGGCATCCGAGTCATCAACGCGCCCATGCCGGCGACGCCCGCCGCGATGAGCACGATATCGATCGATGCGCAGATCGCGACGACCATCCCAACGTGCACGCGTTTGAGACCCTGTCGCAGCACATACGCATTCTGCGCGCCGATCGCAACGATCAGACTCGCGCACAATCCGAAGCCCGACGCATAGGTCGATCCGAACACCGGCAATGATTCAGCCCAGCTCATTTGGCATCCGGCTGAGCGGCGGGCATAGCATGGCGGAATGCGTCTAATTGCATCGCGTTGTCGAAGAGGCGCTGGATCGCGGCAAAGGGCGCCAGGTCGATGTTGAAGCGCTGCGCGTTGAAAACTTGCAACACGATGCACAGGTCAGCGAGGGTCGGCGTGTCGCCGATCGCAAACTTGCCGATGCGCGAATCGTTCGCCAACTGCGCGTTAAACGCGCTGAAGCCCGTCTCAACCCAGTGGCGGCACCACGCGTCTTTTTGTGCCTCATGAGCTTGCTCCTAGGGCGCGCGTGTCAGACTACACGCAATGTCAGTATGTCGAATCCGTCCAGGCCGCCTTCGAGCACATCGCCCTTCGCCACCGCCCCCACCCCTTCCGGCGTTCCGGTATAGACCAGGTCGCCCGCCGCCAGAGCAATGAACCGCGATAAGTAGGCGATCGTTTCCGGCACTGGCCAGAGCATCGTCGACACGTCCGCGTGCTGTCGCGGCGCGCCATTGACCGTCAGCCACAATTGGCCGGCAGCGACGTGCCCGACCTGCGATACCGGATGGATCGGCCCGATTGGCGCAGACAGGTCAAAGCCCTTGGCCATGTCCCAGGGACGGCCCAGCTTCTTAGCCTGCGCCTGCAAATCGCGGCGCGTCATGTCAAGCCCGAGCGCATAGCCGTACACATGCTCCAGTGCGTGCTCCACCGGGATGTCGCGCCCCCCACGCCCGATCGCCACGACCAGTTCCATCTCGTGATGGACCTCGCCCGACTCAGGCGGATACGGAAATTCGCCTACGGTCCCGGGCGCCACATACAGCACTGCGTCGGCGGGCTTGCTAAAGAAAAAGGGGGGCTCGCGTTGCGGGTCGTGGCCCATCTCGCGCGCGTGCGCTTCGTAGTTTCGGCCAACACAATAGATACGGCGCACCGGAAACACATCGGACGACTGAGCCACCGGCACCGCAGGGTTGGGCACCTCGAATAAATAAGCCATCACATGCCCTCCTGACGCGTGTGAGCACTACATCGGTATCCGCCCGCGGAACAACCGGCGAGGCGCACGCATTAGACGAAACACCCAAGTTTAAACCGGGACCGATCACTGCGGCGGTGACGCGGTCCTCCGAGTACTGCAACCATCGTACGGCTTGCGGCAAGGCAGCATGCAACTGTGTCGGGTTCCGCGAACGTTCAATCACCGAAACGCCCTTGGGGCTACGGGCCGGTGGCGATCTCCAGCCCGGCGCGGCATGCCTTGCGCGCTTGCAAGAAAGCCTCGGATGCGGTACTCAGTGTGGCTCCTGCATTCCCGAAGTGAAGCGGCTGATCGCATCGCACATGCGCTTACATAGCCGGTGCATCGGTCGCCCGATGCCATGACTGAATCGAACCCGTTATCCGACAGCACGCCCGGCGACGCAAGTTTTCGTTGTGCGCCGCTGATCAAAGAGATCGGGCGAGGAGCGCGCGGCGCGCGCGCGCTTTCGCATGACGATGCCTATGCGCTCTATGCCGCGATGCTTGACGGGCGCGTCTCCGATGTCGAGCTGGGCGCAGTGGTGCTCGCTTACAGAGTCAAGGGCGAGACGCCGCAGGAGCTTGCGGCGATGCTTGCTGCAGCGCAAGCGTCGCTCAGACCACTCGCCACGCGCGGCGATCGCTACCGCCCTGTGTCAATACCGAGCTACAACGGCGCGCGCAAGCAGCCAAACCTCACACCGGCTGCTCGCTTTGTTGCTTGCGCGTCGCGGCGTGCCGGTACTCGTGCATGGCGTGACAGTGGACCCGGGACGGGTGACCAGCGCCGAAATCTTTGCCGAATTGGACCTGCCGGCTGCGCGCTCGATCGACGAAATTGACCCGGCACTCGCTCACGCGCGGGTCGCATTTGCGCCGATCGACGTGCTCGCGCCCAAGATGTCACGCTTGCTCGGGCTACGCGCGACACTCGGCGTGCGCAATACGACCCATACGCTGGTCAAGCTGCTGCAACCGTTCGCCGAACCGGGACTGCGGCTGGTCAACTATACCCATCCGGCTTACCGTGACAGCCTGTCAGCGCTGTTCCGCGATTTCCCGCAGGCAGCAGCCGGTGGTGTGTTGCTGGCGCGTGGAACCGAGGGAGAAGCCGCGGCCGATACCCAGCGCCGGGTGCAGGTCGATTGGCTGCATGATCAGGTATGCGAGACACTGGTCGATACTGAACGTGCATCGACGCAAGCACCCGTGGTCGAACTGCCCGACGCGTTGGATGCGGCAACGACCGCGCGATGGATAACGGACGTACTGGATGGCCACGCGAGGGCACCCGAGGCCATCGTGAAGCAAGTTGAACTCATCGAACGCGTTGCCCGATGGAAGGAATCGGGACAGGCACCGTGCGCGTGAGCGCATCGGCCATTGCGGCCGATCAGCAACGCTGTCCACCTGTGTTGCCTGCACACGCTATGTTCCATGCAACGGCTCAACGCGTGGTGACATGTTTGTGATTCGCTCGCTACGTTGTGCTGGCGTATCGCTGCGGCAGCGTCGGATAGCCGCAGCGACACACGTTTTACTGCTTTGCTGCAAATGATCCTATTGCGCCGCAAGACTAGACGCAGGGACGGCCGGCGCCACACGCATAGCTGCTTTGGCTCGTTGCCACAGCAATACCCGTCACGGCCGATACGGTCAACGCAACCGCCATCATTACCTTCATTACTTTGGATTTCATATCAATCTCCATATTGTTTCGGATAGCGTACTTTTTGTACGCGACATCAATATAGCTTCTGGCATCGTGGCCAAATTACCTCATGCGCGAGTCGCTCACGCGCATTCGCACAACGGCACAGTGTTTCGCATTGGGCCGCAAAATCCTTTCTTCGCGCTGACATTCGGACCGACCTACATCCGGCAGAAACCGCATCAAGCCGCCTACCCGCCGCTGAGCAAGCCCTCGCGCAACCCTCGCCGGTCGTTTGACAGCGACCATGCTATCGCCTCATCGGCCGTTCGGCTTTGACCGGACCGCAAGGACGACAACAACGCAGCCCGCGCTCAACGATGAAACCTGAGATGCAGATTTTCCTACGTAAGCTTCGCCGCCCACCCGCTCGACAGCCCCGAATGGCTGCGCTGACCGTCGCGCGTTCCCGGCGCCCTTACCGCCCGGCTGGCATGCCTCGCACGGCAGCCCGCCAACCTTCGTTCGCTCCTTACCCTGACGATGCATCGACGAATCGAACGAGGCTCACCATGCAATCCGCGACCTCTACCCAGTCCACGCCGCAGACGAAAATCCGCCCGCCCCAGGCCGCCGGCTGCGCCGGCGATGCAACGCCGGACATGCGCCTGCGCTCGCGCCGATGGCCCACTCGGTCCATAGCCGACGCGCCGGTGTGAGCACCGATCTGGGTCGCACGCTACTGTTGAAAACCCAGCCCATGGCGGCAAGGAGGATGACGCCCGCCACTGCGGCGACGACCGGCACGCGGCAACCCGCTGCCGCAGTCCGCTTCCCGGCTTGCGGACACGAAGCCCGGTGGCACCGGCTCACTCCACCGCACAGCGCGTCGCATGCCAGACGACCAGACGCCAGTGCCCGTTGTCGTTTGCCTGGACCGCCGTGTAGGCAATCGGGTACACGAGTGCGCCGCTGTTGGCTTCCATCTCGATCAGCACGCGCCCGTTCACCATGCAAATATCGTGGGACAGCGGCACGATCTCCTGGCTCTGCACCTCGATCTGCCGATAGCGCCGCCGGCCGCCGACGATCGAATCGATCACTTGCTGTTGAAAGCGCTTGCGCTCCAGCCCCCGGATCGTCTCAATAACCTTGGCCGCCCTCTGTGCCTCACTTCGAACGCGAAACAGACCGTACGTGGCCCCGCTTCAGAAGTTGTACTGCAGATAAAGCTGGGTGAAATTGATACCAGGATTCGGCCGCTTGATACCGCCATTAGACACGTGTTGGAAACGAAATCCCGCCTGGTACTGCTGGCGCTCGCCGAACTGCGCGCCGACGCCGACCATGTCCGCGAACTGGAACGCCGAGGAGACGGTGAAGCGCTCGGCAATGCGCGGGTGCGTCAACAACCGCACGCCCACGCCAGCCTCGACAAATGGGCGAATCTGGCCGCTTTTCTTAATAAAGCGTACGACCGGCGTCACGCCAAACTCGCCGATATTGGAATGTACGGCGCCTTTGTCCGTGTGCCAATAGGACACATGGGCCTCGCCGACCAGTGCAAAGTGCCAGGATCCCGTATCCCACCACGTCAGGTCCGGATCCCATATTAGCGCCAGATCGCCCTTCTTGATGTGGCGGTCTCCGAGCCCGCCGCCGAGCTGAACGCCAAACCGGTCCGCGTGGGCTGCCGCACTGGCAGCCAGCGCCAGCGCCGCTAACGCGGCGCGCGCCACACGCCGCGCTGGCACTGTCGGACCGCGCTTCGTCGTGAACGGATTCATTGCTCTCCAAATGTTAAGCAAGTACTGACAACGTGGTTGGGCCGCCATTTTAGGCCGCCGCCCGGATCGCTGCTCAATACGCCTCTTTGCCGCCCTTTTCGGCTTTCTTTTCGGTTTTATGCCCGGCCCGCGCACCGGAGGAAACTTCTCTGCGCGCCGGCATGTCAATTAAAATAACTATTAGAATAGACTTATCAATAGTTTAAAGGAACCTGCGGCACCATCGGCCGTCAAACGAGTTAGCACTCGGTGAAGTTGAGTGCTAAGATGTAGCGGAATGCCGTTTGCGCGGCAGTGCATGGAGCTGCCCATAAAGGAGTGACACGAGTGAGCAACGCAATGACCCTACCGACCCCTGCAAGCCTGGCGCCGGCTGGCGCGGGTGCGCTGGCGCTCGCCTCGAAGTCGATGCTGCCGGGTACGTTGGGTAATCTCGACGCTTACATTCAGGCGGTCAACCGCATCCCGCTATTGTCGCAGGCCGACGAAACGCGTCTTGCGATCGAATACCGCGAGCAGAACAAATTGGATGCCGCACGTCAGTTGGTGCTGTCCCACCTGCGGCTGGTGGTGTCGATTGCGCGCAACTACCTGGGTTATGGTCTGCCTCACGCGGACCTGATTCAGGAAGGCAACATCGGCCTGATGAAGGCCGTCAAGCGCTTCGATCCGCGCCAGAACGTACGGCTGGTGTCGTATGCGATCCATTGGATCAAGGCCGAGATCCACGAATACATCCTGCGCAACTGGCGCATGGTGAAAGTCGCGACGACGAAGGCGCAGCGCAAGCTGTTTTTCAACCTGCGCAGCCACAAGCAGGGCATGCAGGCCTTCACACCGGACGAGATCGCAGGGCTTGCGAAGGAACTGAACGTTAAGCGCGAAGAAGTGACCGAGATGGAAACGCGGCTGGCCGGCGGCGATATCGCGCTCGAAGGGCAATTCGAGGACGGTGAGGAATCGTTCGCGCCGATCGCCTATCTGGCCGACTCGCGTACCGAGCCGACCACGGTGCTCGCTTCACGCCAGCGCGACCTGCTGCAGACTGAGGGCCTGGCCGAGGCGCTTGAATCGCTCGATGCGCGCAGCCGCCGCATCATCGAGGCGCGCTGGCTGCAGGTGCAGGACGACGGCTCGGGCGGCGCGACGCTGCACGAGTTGGCCGACGAGTTCGGCGTATCCGCCGAGCGCATCCGCCAAATCGAGGCGAGCGCGATGAAGAAGATGCGCAGTGCGCTGCAACAGTACGCGTGAGTGTTTCGTGCCTGCACGCATCGGACCCGGCTTCGGCCGGGTTTTTGTTTGCACCGCGACAAATCGCCACAATACGCGTGTGCGGGGCCGCGTCGCGGTGAAAATGCGGCGGTTTGACGCGTCGCAATAACTGCCCCTCATTACCCCCCACCTATAAAATGGGTTTCGTTGAAGTCGCGCCTACCGCGCAGCACACGAAACACTATGCTCAGCCATGACGTTCGCCACAGCACCGATACCGGCCATGCCGGCCCTGCGCAGCGCCCCGGTATGCTGGTCGCGATCCTGCGCCGCCCTGGACTAGCTCGCGAGTTGACACTGGTCGTGATGGCCAAGGTCGCGATCCTGCTCGTCTTCAAGTACACATTATTTAGTCATCCCCAGGCACCGCACATGGAACTGCCGCCGGCCCAAGTCGCGCAAGCGCTGTTGTCGGTGCCCGCATCACATCCGCCCGCTTTAGGTGATCATCATGATAAGTAGCGAAGTCGTCGACCTTTCGCGGCTGCAGTTCGCCATTACTGCGCTGTACCACTTTCTTTTCGTCCCACTGACGCTGGGTCTGTCCTGGCTGTTGGTCATCATGGAAGCCGTCTACGTGATGACTCGCAAGCAGGTCTACAAGGACATGACCCAATTCTGGGCCAAGCTGTTTGGCATCAACTTTGCGATGGGCGTGGTGACCGGCATCACGCTGGAGTTCCAATTCGGCACGAACTGGTCGTACTACTCGCACTACGTCGGCGATATTTTCGGCGTACCGCTCGCGGTGGAAGGCCTGATGGCGTTCTTCCTCGAATCGACGTTCGTTGGACTCATGTTCTTCGGCTGGGACCGGCTGTCGCGCGTCGGGCATCTGATCGTCACGTTCCTCGTCGCACTCGGCTCGAACCTGTCGGCGTTGTGGATTCTGATCGCCAACGGCTGGATGAACAATCCGGTCGGCGCTGAGTTCAATTACGAGACGATGCGCATGGAATTGACCAACTTGTTCGACGTGGTATTCAATCCGGTCGCACAGGTCAAGTTCGTCCATACCGTATCGGCAGGGTATGTGACGGCGGCGATGTTTGTGCTCGGCGTATCCTCGTGGTATCTGTTGAAGAAGCGCGACGTCGATTTCGCATTGCGCTCATTTGCCGTCGCGGCCGGCTTTGGGCTGGCCTCGACGCTGTGCGTGATCGTGCTCGGCGACGAGTCAGGTTACACGACCGGCGAAATCCAGCAAGCCAAGCTTGCCGCGATCGAAGCAGAATGGACCACCGAGCCGGCACCCGCTGCGTTCACCGTATTCGGCTTGCCGAACCAGGACGAGCAACGCACCGACTACGCACTGCGCGTACCTTACGCGTTGGGGCTGATCGCCACGCGCTCGATTGACGAGCCCGTAGTCGGGCTGCGCGATCTGATCTCTCAGAACGAGCAGCGCATCCGCAACGGTATCGTCGCGTATGGGGCGCTGCAAAAGATGAAGCAGGGCGACACGTCCGATGCAACGCGCGCGGTGTTTGACGCCCACAAGAACAACCTCGGCTACGGGCTGCTCGTCAAGCGCTATGCACCGGACGTGCTGAATGCGACTGACACGCAAATCGCCGAAGCGGCCAAGCACTCAATCCCCCCCGTGGCACCGGTATTCTGGTCGTTCCGGCTGATGGTCGGTCTGGGCATCCTGTTCCTCGTGACATTCGTGCTCGCCTTCTGGTTCTGCGCCACGCGCAGTCTGGCGCATGAGAGCCGGCGCTGGTTCCTGCGCTGGTGCGTCTGGGCGATCCCATTGCCGTGGCTCGCTGCCGAGTTTGGCTGGATCGTCGCCGAAGTGGGCCGCCAGCCGTGGACGATCGCCGGTGTGCTGCCAACGTTCTCGTCAGCCTCCAGCCTGGCGCCATCGGATCTGTATCTGAGCATCGGCGGGTTCATCTTGTTCTACACGGTGCTATTCATCGTCGAGATCACGCTGATGTTCAAATATGCAAGGCTCGGGCCGTCGTCGCTGCATACCGGCCGCTACCATCACGAGCTACCGCAGCAACATGCCGACGCAACAGCTTACGAAACCCAGCAGCTGTCTCACGCAGGGCCAGCCTGATGCCGTGGATCGAAGCCTTTGTTACTGGACAAAATTACTATGTTTGACTATCCAACTTTAAAGGTCATTTGGTGGGTGCTAATCGGCGTCTTGCTGCTCGGCTTCGCGCTCACTGATGGCTTCGACATGGGAGTCGGTGCACTGCTGCCGTTCATCGGCAAGACCGACACCGAACGTCGCGTCATCATCAACGCGATTGGCCCCACCTGGGAAGGCAACCAGGTATGGCTGATCACGGCCGGCGGCGCAATGTTCGCCGCGTGGCCGCTGGTCTACGCCGCTTCCTTTTCCGGCTTCTATTTCGCGATGCTGCTGGTGTTGTTCGCGCTGTTCATGCGACCGGTCGGCTTCGAGTACCGCGCCAAGCGCGACGATCCGCGGTGGCGCACGAGCTGGGACTGGGCGTTGTTCGCCGGTAGCGCGATTCCCGCGCTGGTGTTCGGCGTCGCGTTTGGTAACCTGCTGCAAGGCGTGCCGTTCCGCTTCGACGACGAGCTGCGCGTGAGCTACCATGGCGGCTTCTTCGCGCTGCTGAACCCGTTCGCAGTGCTGTGCGGCGCGGTCAGCGTCGGCATGCTGGTCGCGCACGGCGCCGCGTTCCTGCGCATCAAGACCGAGGGAGCAATCGCGCGCCGTGCATCGCACGTGTTGCGCATCGCGTCGCTGATCACGGTCGTGCTGTTTATCATGGCCGGCATCTTCGTGGCCACCCGCATTACCGGCTTCGAGATCACCCGCGCGGCACCGCTGGACGCGCTGGCCAATCCGCTGCTCAAGCGCGTAGCCGCTGCGCCCGGCCTGTGGATGGCCAACTACATCGCCTACCCGTGGATGATGCTCGCGCCGGCGCTGGGCATCGTGGCCGGCGTGCTCGCACTGGCGCTTGCTTCGTCGCGCTTCACTATGCTGTGCTTCATCATGACGGGGCTGCTGGTGACCGGCGTGATCCTGACCGCAGGCTTCTCGATGTTCCCATTCATCATGCCATCGTCGCTGGACCCAGCCAGCAGCCTGACGCTGTGGGACTCGACGTCGAGCCATCGCACGCTGGGCATCATGCTAATCGTGGTGATCGTGTTCGTGCCGCTGATCATGCTGTACACCAGCTGGGTCTATCGCGTGATGCGCGGCAAGGTCACCGAGCAAGGTGTGCAAAGCAACACGCACTCGATGTACTAAGCGGGCGCTACTTCAATCGACCGATCTGACGGAGCAGAACATGTGGTATTTCAGCTGGATATTAGGTATTGGCGTCGCACTCGCGTTCGGTGTTATTAACGCGATGTGGCTCGAGTCGCATCGCGACGCACAAAGACTTGCAAAGCCTAGCACGGAGAAGTAACGCGCTGAAATGGCTGGTGCCGGCCGACGGTTTTCACCGATCTCGCGCACCTTGACCTTGCCTAAATCGCCGCCGCATGCAGCGTCGGCGTGCGGGCTGTCGGTAGGCAGCAGCGGGAGAAAGACCGCGCGGCGCCCCATTCCGGGCAGTACATCGCGTAGCGCTCGGCCGCATTGCCGCATATGATGTGGAACGTGCGACGGCAACCCATGCGACGTCCAGGTTCGCGAGCCGTTGTCGGTCACGGCAAAAGGGTCGCGCACGACCACGCGCAGCCGGGTCATCGCGATCGGCTCCAGTATGCCGCGCGCGAACATCCGCCGCATGCGCGCCCACTAGCGTCACATAGCCACCAAATGCGTACAACTTGACTTGCGCGTCGGTGCGGGACGCGTCCCGGGGGCCAGTTGCGCGGCCACGAATTCGGGCGAGGCCAACGCCTCGTTAAGCCTAATCGACAACGGCTTCTTCTTCGACGTACGTGGCAGCGAGTGCCAGTTCGCGATCGATCACCACCAGATCGGCCCATGCGCTCCGCTCGATGCGACCCGGTCAACCAACCCTAGGTAGTCCGCCGCATGACGCGACAGACGTGCCGACACGTCGGCGATCGGCAAACCAATCGAGACGAGATTGCGCAGCGCCTGGTCCATTGTCAAGGTGCTGCCCGCCAGCGTGCCGCCGGCCAGCCGCACGCCGCCTAGACATTTCGTGACACGCTGGCTGCCCAGGTGATACTCGCCGTCCGGCATCCCAGCAGCCGACGTGCTATCGGTCACCACGTACAAGCGCGGGATCGCGCGCAACGCGGCTCGGATGGCACCGGGATGCACATGCAGCAAATCGGGGATGATCTCTGCATACGCAGCATGAGCCAGTGCAGCCCCGACCATGCCCGGATCGCGGTGATGCATCGGCGACATCGCATTGAACAAGTGTTCGTTGACCGCAGCCCGTGTGCTGCACGAATTATCCACGCGCGTCAGGAAATCTCCGGCATCCTGGACAGGCTTTCGCGTCGCGAGCCACGGCAACTTACGACAACACTGCGCACGATCGAATCATTGCTTGGCGCCCGCCCGGGCGCCGCGGCGCAGGTGACATGAAGCGACCCGCAACCCAGCGATCTAGGCTGGATCGTGTACCGGCACGGGACGCTGCAGACGCATAGGCACGATGGTGCAACGGGTCGCCGCGTTGATCGCGCAACGGGCCGCAGACTTCGCGCGCTCGCCGGACACCGCACCGCAAGCGTCGCGCCTTAGAACGCGGGCAGGATCGCGCCCTTGAATTGCGTCTCGAGGAACTTGCGAATGTCGTCGGACTCGTACGCGGCCACCAGCTTCTTTACCCACGGCTTGTCCTTGTCCTGCACGCGCACGGCGATCAGGTTCGCATACGGTCCCTTCAGGTCTTCGACCGCGATCGCATCTCTGATCGGCGAGAGGCCGGCGCTCACTGCGTAGTTGTTATTGATCGATGCAGCAGCCAAGTCATCGAGCGAGCGCGGCATCTGCGCGGCATCTAACTCGACCAGCTTGATCTTCTTTGGATTCTCGATCACATCCAGCGGCGTCGCGTTGACGCCGTCCACACCCGCGCCGGCCTTCAGCTTGATGATCCCGTATTTCTGCAGCAGCAACAGCGCGCGGTTGCCGTTGGACGGATCATTCTGGATACCTACTTTGGCGCCTTCCGGCAGGTCCTTCAACGACTTGAACTTCTTCGAGTAGAAGCCCATCGGCGACACATAGGTCAGGCCCACGTTTACAATCTTGTAGCCGCGCTGCTTGACCTGGCTGTCCAGGAACGGCTGGTGCTGGAAGCCGTTCGCGTCCAGGTCGCCGGCATCGAGCGCGGCATTCAGCTGCACGTAGTCATTGAATTCGATGACCTTGATCTTCAAGTTGTGCTTCGCCGCCACCTTCGCGACCTGCGCCCAAATCTGCGCGTCCGGGCCGTTCATCGTGCCCACGCGCAGCACCGGATCGGCTCGCGCAACGTTCGACAATGCAGCTGCCATCGCGATGATGGACAGCGTTTTCAGTAGTGTTCTGCGTAGCATGGATACTTCCCCTCGATTTTGAGAACGCGATGGTCGCATGGCTACACCGATGAAGTGAACTACCGAATACGCATACGCTTATGCTTTTACGGAAAAATCACCGAAGCACCATCCGATGGGGAGCTAGCCTAGTCGAGCAACAGCTTGATATCGTGCACCCACGGCCCGGGCCCTTGGCCATCTCGCGCGTACAGGCGCAGCTTGCCGGCAGGATCAAACACGTAGCTCGCGGCAGTGTGGTCCACCGTGTAATCGGCACCGTCCTTGCCCGGCACTTTCGCGGAGTACACGCGAAACGACTTGGTCACCTTTAACAACTGCGTCTCGTTGGCAGGACGCAGGCCGATGAACGACGGATGGAACGCCGCGACATACTGTGCGAGCAGCGGCGCACTGTCGCGCTGCGGGTCGAGCGTGACGAACAGCACCTGCACGCGTTTTGCCTGGTCGCCCAATTGCTGCATCGCTTGCGCAAGTTCGGCCATCGTCGTCGGGCACACATCCGGGCAGTGCAGGTAGCCGAAGAACAGCACCACCACCTTACCTTTGAAATCGGCCAGCGTGCGGACGTGGCCGTTGGTATCAGCAAGCGCGAAGTCGGTGCCGAGCTGGCTCGCGCCGGTGATGTCGACGTTCTTGAACGCCGGCTTGTCGCCGCAGCCACCCAAGGCGAGCGCCGTGCCGGCCACGACCGCGGCCACCGCGCGCCGCAACCCACCATGGCTCGCGCGAGCCGCTTCGCGTGGACCGGATACCGCCCGGGCCACCGCCAGATGGAAAAAAGCGCGCGCCGACATCAGAAACCGATCCAACTGCGCACGTAGTGGTCAATCAGCAACGCGACGAACAACAGCGACAAATAGACAATCGAATAACGAAATGTCTTACGCGCGATCTCGTCCGAATAGTCGCGATACATTTTCCACACGTAGCTCAGGAACAATACGCCGAGCACGACCGCGCTGGCGAGGTACAGCACCCCGCTCATATCGGAGACGAACGGCATCAGCGTGACGGCGAACAGCACGAGCGTGTACAACAGGATATGCAGCGCGGTGAAGCGCACGCCATGGGTGACGGGCAGCATCGGCAACTTCGCGCTCTCGTAGTCCTGGCGACGATACAACGCTAGCGCCCAGAAATGCGGCGGCGTCCAGACGAAGATGATCAGCACGAGGATCCATGCGTCACCCGGCACCGCGCCCTGCACCGCCGCCCAACCCAACGCGGGCGGCATCGCGCCCGAGGCGCCACCAATCACGATGTTCTGCGGCGTGGCGGGCTTTAGCAGCATCGTATAGATAACCGCGTAGCCGATGAACGTCGCGAACGTCAGCCACATCGTCAACGCGTTCGTGAACGTATATAGCGTCCACATGCCCAACCCACCCAGCACCGCGGAAAAGGTCAGGATTTGTGCCGGCGTGATCTCGCCGCGTGCCGAGGGGCGCCATGCGGTACGCCGCATCCTCGCGTCGATACGTTGCTCGACCAGGCAATTGATTGCGAACGCCGCGCCAGCGAACAGCCAGATGCCAATCGTGCCGCCGACCAGCTTCTGCCACGGCACCATGCCGGGCGTGGACAAAAACATGCCGATCACCGCGCAGAACACGGCGAGTTGGGTGACACGCGGCTTGGTCAACGCAAAATACTGTGCGATGCGGCTGCCGGACAAGGGACGAAGCGTGGTACTGTCCATTCGTGAATCACGCGGTGACAGCGCTCGATGACGCCGACGAGGCGACAACGGTGCGGCTGGAGGCAATGCGCCAGTTTAACATGACAACGAGCAACAGCAGGATCGCCGCGCCGCCGTTGTGCGCGACGGCAACGGGCAGCGGCCATTGCAGCACAATGGTGGACAAGCCGGTCAAGAACTGCAGCACGACGACCGCCAGCACGCCGTCGGCAAGCCGTGTCAGTCCCTTCAAGCGCCGTATGCGCCACGCCCATCCGAGCAGATAGGCAAGCACGACCATCGCGAATGTGCGATGCGTCCAGTGAATCGCCACGAGTGCGTCCTGCGTAATCACCTCGCCATTGGCATTCAGGCCGAGGGCCCGCCACAAGTGAAATCCCTGTGCGAAGTCCATTGGCGGCACCCATTGTCCGTTACAGGTCGGAAAGTCGGTGCACGCGAGCACGGCGTAATTTGTGCTCACCCAGCCACCGAGCGCAATCTGCACGATCACCAGCACAAGCGCGATAAGCGCGGCCGCAAAACCGCGGCCGGTAGCCGGCTCCCGCTGTGGTGCCGGCGTCATGCGCGCAGCGAACAAGCCGAGCGCCGCCAGCAGCCCAAGGCCAAGCAGCAAGTGCATGGTCACGATTACCGGCTGCAGCTTCAACGTCACGGTCCACGCGCCGAATGCCCCCTGCACCAGCACCAACGCCAGCAATGCGGTCGGCCACCACGGCGAAGCCGGCAAAGGCTGGCCACGCCAGCGCCGAATCCATGCGATCCCGGTCATCAGCACGATCAACAGCCCGATGGCCATCGCAAAATAGCGGTGGATCATCTCAATCCAGGCCTTCATCACGCTAACCGGTCCGCTCGGCATCGCCGCATAGGCGGCAGCGATCGACGCATGTGCGGCAAACGGCGACGAACTTGCATAGCAACCAGGCCAATCCGGACAGCCCAGGCCCGAGTCGGTCAAGCGCGTAAAGGCGCCGAACATCACCAGATCCAGCGTCAAGAACATCGTTAGCCAGGCAAGCTTGCGATAGCGGTCCGAGCGCACCCGCCACAGGATCCAGCCCAGAGGCAACAGCGCGAGCGCCGCGCCGATGAGCGCAAGTTCAACGACAAACATGGCAATTCTGTATGGACTTCATGGAAAGGTGGTCCGCCCGTTTAACCGATTCTCGACCATTTGAGCAGTTTGGTCAGGTCATGCTTGATTCGCGACGGATCCGGATCATGCGGAAAGCGCATCATCAAGTTCCCGTTCGGGTCGACCAAGTAAAGGTGTGAAGCGATCGAATCACTGGCCAAATCCGGATCGGGCGGCAACCACGCGGCGACCTGCGCCGGCGGCACGATGAGCTTGCGCGTGTCTGGATACGCGTTGGCGACACGCTCCGGTATCGCGCCGTCGTCGGTCCGCAGCCATACAGTCAGTACTCGCTCACGTTCAGCGCCCTGCGTCGCGCGCACCTGCCGCATGAAGTACAGCTTCTTCGCACAGGCGTCATCGCAAGCGCTCGGATCGACTGAAATCAACAGCCACTGACCTTTCAGCGAATCGAGCCGCATCGGATGACCGGTTTCGTCGCGCACGACGAGATTGTCCGGAATCGGCCGCTGCGGCTGGATCAATTGGCCGTAGCTAACCGAGCCGCCAGTGGGCTTGAACACGTAGTACATCAAGTACGACGCGATGACGGGCGCGGCACAAACCGCGGCCAGCAGCAGCAGCATCCACCGCGCGCGCTGTCTGACGCGGCGGGATGCGGGCACGCCAGTGGCCATCGGGCCGGCATGGCGCGTACCCGGTACGTCGAGATCGGGTTTCGATCGAGAAGAATCCGTCAACGCTACACTCCTTCACACTTCATTCACGACATCGGTTGGCACGCGACTATGCGTTGCATGTGCCACCACCACAGTCACGCACACACACATACATACGTACATACATACGCATGCACAATACGCGCCAACGTGGGATCAAGCCTGGGCGTCGTTGCCGCCCCGAGCGGCGCGCCGCGCCGCATAGAGCCCGAAGACAAGCGCCGCCAACGCCATACCCCACCACTGCACCATATAGCCGTAGTTGCGCTCGACGCCGGTATTCGGCGCCGGCCAGTCACGCACCAGCCCGTCCGCCGTGTCGTTGGTCTGTTGCAGCACGAATGGCTCCAGCGGCAAACCAGTCTCCGCTGCGTACGATGCCACATCCAGGTTTTGGCGGATCGACTGGTGCGGCGTCGACCCACCTTGTCCAAGCTCAAACGCGCGCGACGCGTCTGCCCGAGCGACGCCTTCGATCGTCACAACGCCGGACGGCGTGCGATAGGGCGCGATCACACTACGCTGCTGCGCGTTGCGAGGCAGCCAACCCCGATTGACCAGCACGTAGCCGCCTGCCTCCAGCTTCAACGGCGTAACGACGTAGAAACCAGGCTGGTCGTTATGCAACCGATTGTCCAGATAGACCGTCGAGTCCGGTACGAACCGGCCGCGCGCCACGACGCGGTGGAACTCGACATCCGCCAGGGCTGTGCGAGCGTTTAGCGGTATCGGGCTCGCATGCTCGAACCGCTCGATACGCGCCTGCAGCGCCTCTTTCTGGTGCGCGCGGTCGCGCTGCCAGAAACCGAGTCGCACCGTGACCGCGACAACGATCAGCACAGCCAACGCGGGCCAAAAGCGAATTTTCAGCATGCGGGCTCAGCTCCGCCGGACACGGAACGTGGTGAGATAATAGTGGAACAGTCTTTTCCGGCCTTCTTCATGCATATCCTCGTTGCCATCGCGTTCGCGCTAATCATCGCCAGCATGGCGTCAGCCCTATACTTTATGATGCACGATCGCGGCAAGACCAAGCGGATGGTATGGTCGCTCGTCACCCGCGTCGGTCTATCCATCGCGTTATTTCTGTTCATCCTTTTCGCGCATTGGATGGGCTGGATACAGGCCACTGGCATTCCATACGGACGCTAAATTTTGTCATGTCCCGCACAAAGCAAAACGCCGCCCTCGCTGAGGGCGGCGTTTTGTCGCAGTAGCCACTACATCCAGTAGACCACCACATACAGTCCGAGCCAAACGACATCAACGAAGTGCCAGTACCACGCGGCGCCTTCAAACGCGAAATGATGATCGGGTTTGAAGTGTCCGCGGATCAGTCGTACCAACACAACGGCCAACATCAACGCGCCCATCGTCACGTGAAAACCGTGAAACCCGGTCAGCAGAAAAAACGTCGAGCCGTAGACGCCAGAGGTCAACTTCAGGTTCAACTCGTTGTACGCGTGAAAATACTCATAGCCTTGCATGAACAAGAAGATCACACCGAGCAGCACCGTCGCGGCCAGCCACACGATTGCCTTGTTCCGATGATCGTCGCGCAACGCATGATGCGCGACCGTCAACGTCGCGCCGGACGTCAGCAGCAACGCAGTATTGATCGTTGGAATGGGCCACGGCTGCATCGACTTAAAGTGCGCCACCAGGTTGGACGGACCATTGTTCGGCCACACCGCCGAAAAATCAGGCCATATCAACTTCGCATCCAGGTTACCGAGGTCTTGCAGCGCGAACTGCCGGGCATAAAACAACGCACCAAAGAATGCGCCAAAGAACATTACTTCGGAAAAGATGAACCAGCTCATGCTCCACCGATACGACGTGTCGACGCGCTTGCCATACATGCCAGTCTCGGACTCGCCGATCGAGTCGCCGAACCAGTGCCACAACACAAATAACAACCAAGCGAGACCGAGTGCAAACGTCAGTGACGCGAACGGCACACCGTTAATCCAGCCGGCGAGCGAGCCGAGCATGGCCAACAAGCCCATCGCCGCAGCTATCGGATGCTGCGACGGATTCGGTATGAAGTAATACGGGCTCTCGTTTTGTCCGCTCATGATTGATTCTCCACTTCAGTCCAGTTCTTTCTTGATGCAGGCCCTGTCTTGTCCGCAATCATCTACAACCGACACCGGCTGGCGCGATTAAATGCTCGGCTGTGTCACGAAGTGAACGACCACCAGCAAGATCCCGATGAACACCGCAGCGCAAACGAAGCCTGCAATAATCACATGCAGCGGGTTCAGGCTCGCGAAATCGCGTTCATGCTCCTTGCCCTTGCGTACACCAAAAAACGACCATAGCACCGCCCGCATCGATCGGATAACACTCGCGACGGCACTCAAATTCTTGGGCCGATCAGGCATGACCGTCCTCCCGTCTTTCATGGGATTAGATGCTTGAGCACGACACTCACAAAGAAGACGGCAACAATTGCGATCAAAATAGCCAGCAACCGAAAGTTGGCCGCACGTTGCTGGGCTGGTGTTCGTCTTTTTTGTAAATCCGTTCGCATCATTTGACGGCCCTGGCGCACGCCAGGGCCTCCTATCACAATAACAGCACGCTAGCCTCGATTACCGTCCGGTGCTCATTTGACCGTCGGCGGCATTTCGAACGTATGGAATGGCGCCGGACTCGGCACTGTCCACTCAAGCCCCGTTGCACCATCCCATGGTTTGTCGTCCGCTTTCACGTGTTCGCCATGACCACGGTACGTAGGCAACGCAACCGCCAACAGGAAGTACACCTGTGCAAGTCCAAAGCCAAACGCACCGATCGTCGCAATTTGGTTGAAATCGGTGAACTGAGCCGGATAGTCAGCGTAGCGGCGCGGCATACCGGCCAGCCCGAGGAAATGCATCGGGAAAAACGTGAGGTTGAAGAAGATCATCGACGCCCAGAAATGGATCTTTCCACGTGTCTCGTTATACATCCAGCCGGTCCACTTTGGCGACCAGTAATACCATCCGGCAAACAGCGCGAACAGTGAGCCGGCAACAAGTACGTAATGGAAGTGCGCGACCACGTAATACGTGCCATGAAGCGGAACATCGAGCGGCGCCATCGACAGGATCAATCCGGTAAAGCCGCCCATCGTGAACACGAAGATGAAGCCGATTGCGAACAGCATCGGCGTCTCAAACGAGAGCGCGCCACGCCACATCGTCGCGACCCAGTTGAACACTTTGACGCCAGTGGGCACCGCAATGAGCATCGTCGCGTACATGAAGAAGAGCTGCCCGGTGACCGGCATGCCGGTCACAAACATGTGGTGCGCCCATACCATGAACGACAGGATCGCAATCGACGCCGTTGCATACACCATCGAGCTATAGCCGAACAGTGGCTTGCGCGAGAAGGCCGGTACCACCTGCGAGATGATCCCGAATGCCGGCAGAATCATGATATAGACTTCCGGATGACCGAAGAACCAGAAGATATGCTGATATAGCACCGGGTCACCGCCGCCGGCCGGATTGAAAAATGCCGTGCCGAAATGCCGATCAAACAACAACATCGTGATCGCGCCGGCCAGTACCGGCATCACTGCGATCAACAAGAATGCGGTGATCAGCCAGGTCCAGCAGAACATCGGCATTTTCATCAGCGTCATGCCAGGCGCGCGCATGTTCAAAATCGTCACGATGATGTTGATCGCGCCCATGATCGACGACGCACCCATGATGTGCACCGCAAAGATGCCCAGGTCCATGCCCGGCCCCATTTGCACTGACAGCGGCGCATACAACGTCCAGCCCGCGGCGGTCGCGCCGCCCGGCGAGAAAAACGAGCCGACCAGCAGTACCGCGGCAACCGGCAGCAGCCAGAAGCTGAAGTTATTCATCCGCGCAAACGCCATGTCAGCCGCGCCGATTTGCAACGGCACCATCCAGTTCGCAAAGCCAACAAATGCCGGCATGATCGCGCCGAACACCATGATCAGCCCGTGCATCGTCGTGAGTTGGTTGAAGAACTCGGGCCGCATAATCTGCAGGCCGGGTTCAAACAACTCCGCACGGATCAGCAGCGCCATCACCCCGCCCGACAAAAACATCACGAACGAGAAAATCAGGTACAGCGTGCCGATGTCCTTGTGGTTGGTTGCGAACAACCAGCGCCGCCAGCCATGCGGATAATCGTGCGCATGGTCGTGTGCGTGATCGTGACCTGCCGCGACGTCGTGTCCGATCGTTGGCATAACACTTCTCCTAAAACAAATTCCGGGGCCGAATCAACGGTTGCATGCGGGACATCAGGCGCCGTTGCCCACTACCGCGACGGCAGGCACCTTGCCGTTGCGCGCGTCTGCGACCTGTCGGGGTTGTAATACCACACCGTTATGGTTGTCCCACGTATTGCTCACAAACGTGATGACTGACGCAATTTCAACATCGCTTAACGTCGGGCCCCATGCCGGCATTTGTCCCTTCCCGTTCAGCACGAGGTCCAAGTGTCCGGCAATCGGGCCTTTGACGACCGCGCTGCCGTCAAGCGCCGGGAACGGCCCCGTGCCCTTGCCGCTCGGTTGATGGCAAACCGCGCAGTTGGCCGCATACACTTTTGCGCCTTGCTCCTTCAGTTCATCCATCGTGTACATTTTGTTCGGCTCATTGGCCGACGCGCTCATTTTCTTTTGCTCATCAGCGACCCATTTCGCATAGTCGTCTGCGCTCTTGACTTCGACGACGACCGGCATATACGCGTGCTCTTTACCACACAGCTCGGTGCAGAAACCCCGGTACGTCCCGACCTTTTCGGCCTTGAACCACGTTTCGCGTGTAAAGCCGGGGATCGCGTCTTGCTTGACACCGAACGCAGGCACGTACCACGAGTGCACGACATCTGCGGCAGTCGTGATGATCCGGATTTTCTGGCCCACCGGCACAACGAGCGGATAATCGACTTCCTGCAGATAGGTATCGGAAATCGGCTCCTTGCCGTTGATCATCGAGCGTGGCGTCGTCAGCGTCGATAAAAAGCTGATGCCCTCACCCGGCCCCTTCACATAGTCATAGCCCCATTTCCATTGGTAGCCGGTGACCTTGACCGTCAAGTCCGCGTTAGAGGTGTCTTTCATCGCGACCACCGCCTTCGTCGCAGGCAGCGCCATCAACACGACGATCAAGAACGGCACGACGGTCCAAATGATTTCGACGGTGGTGCTTTCGTGAAAGTGAGCAGGTTTGAAGCCTTTCGATTTGCGATGCACGATGATCGAATAGCACATCACGCCAAACACGCCGACAAAGATCACCGCACAGATGATCAGCATCATCGTATGCAAGCCGTAAAGCTCCTCGGCGATCTTGGTGACGGGCGGCTGGAAATTCAGTTGATTGACCGCCGGGCCACCCGGCGCATCATTGATCGCCTGGGCCGTGCCTGCGACGAGCCACGTACTCGCGGCAAGCATGCCCGCGAAGGCTCGCTTGATTGTTTTCATAGCTTCCTTACCCAAAATTACCATTCAGACTCGCCTTCCGCCCTGCTGCCCCGGTGCCCGCACGACGTGCACTGCTTGAGCCACGCGCGCAATTCGCGTGCAAACTCGGCGCGATGCTCGAACGCAAGATGCCGCCCAACCGATACCGACACCCGACCCGATGCCACGGTCACGCATTGGCGCGGCTCGCGTCCCGGCTCGATCCGAACCCAGCACGGATTGAACTCGAACTGCGTGACGCTGCCGGCGCTCACCCGTCGGATCAAAAGATGGTCCGGGCACAGACGGATGTATTCGTAATCGACCGCATGGCGCGCGTAAATGATGAACGCGACACCTACCGCGAGGAGTTCGATGCCCGTAAAAGGCAGCACCAGCCACGCGCCGCTGAGCGCGACGGCCAGTCCAATCGAGCAGGATACCAGCACGAGCAACAAGTAGAAGCAAACGAACTGACGCGGAGACGCCGAACAGTTGCGCCGCTGCATCCAGTCCTTCAACACCGGACCGGAATCGGTTGGCCATGTCATTGCCTCCATCGCCGCTCCTCGTGCTACGTGCCCATCGCCCCCATAGTGCGGACCCCCAAGCGACAAACTGACGCATTATAGGCGGGTTCATGGTCATCCACAAGCAACGCCAAACCGGCTCGAACCTTTGCCCGACAAGCCTCTGCGCCATTTTGACGCAGTTTGCGACAGTCATTTTCAGCAGCGATTTCCGGGATAACGAAGTATCGGTCCCGCCGCCCACGCGCGCATGCCGATGCATCAGAAAGACATCCTGCGCGCACCGCGCGACATATGGCCGATCTCGTCGACGCGGACGATGCCATGGCCTTCAGGCGTCACGCGAGCCACGGCCTTCCACGCATGACCGTAGACCACCTCAAAGGTGAGCGGTATCGTGCCGTCGGGCTGCCGTTGCGCTTCCAGCGCGTCGAGCAGGCGACGATACATGCCGCGCGAAATCAGGCCGCGCGACACATCGGCGCGCGCGTCGCCGCGCCGCGCACTCTGCGGTGGCATTGCCCCCCAGCGGTGCACATCGGCCAGCAGCGATTGCGGGGACGCGTACGTGACTGTGAGCGTCTCCATATCCATCACTGGAATCTCGAAGCCGCTGGCAACCAGCATGTCGCCGCAGTCATGCATATCGACAAAGTCGAGCACATGCTGCGCCGCGCCACCATCTGCGACCGCCCACGCCCTACGCAGCTCGCGCAGCGTATCAGGACCGAGCGTGGAGAACATCAGCAGCCCGCCAGTTTTCAGTACCCGCTGCCACTCGGGAAACACCCGGTCCGGACGCGCATGCCACTGCAGCGCCAAATTTGACCATAGCAAGTCAAAACACTCCGGCGCAAACGGCAGCGCGCCGAAGTCGGCCTGCACCCGGTCGCGCGGTCGAGCGCGGCCCGGCGCAAGATGACGCAATGCGGCCGGCAGCAGACGGCGCCAGCCGCCCGCTGGGGCGGGCTGCCCGGACGCCGCGTGGGCACCACCGCACCCCAACGCGTGCGCGGCGCCGAGCATCGCGCGCGATAGGTCCGCGCCATAGACGCTGGCCGGCGTGAAGCGCGCGCGCAGCGCATCGATGTCCTCGCCCGTGCCGCACCCCGCGTCGAGCACCCGCACCGGCTGCAGCTTGATGTACTGCAATCGCTCATGCATGCGCTGCGCGATCTCGCGCGGCAAGAACGCCACGTCACGAAATTGCGCGGCACGACGATCAAAAATCTGCCTGAGCTGGCGCAACCCGGGAGCGCGCTGCGCATCCGTATCGGTGTCTTGGTCCGCCGGACGGTCGTGGTCGGTTGGCATGAGCATAGGCTTGCGGGAAGGGCCGCAGTATACTCGTTCGACCGCCCTAATCCAGTATCCGTTTCCGTTTCTGATGAAGCAGTCTACCCCATTGCCCACGCCGGCCCGCGACCGTACATCCGTCAACGATCACAGCAGTGACCGACGGCGCAGCCACGCGCGGCCCGCCACGGCGGCAGTACGCATCGCCCACTCAAGCCATGCCCCCGGCGGGGCGCGTACCGGCCGCGGGCAGCGCCGCTGGGTAGCCAAGCTGCGCAGCTTATGCCACAGCGCTTGGCGCCATGCATTGCCGACGCAGTGCGCACTCTGTGGCAATTTGTCGCATGATGTACTGTGCGACGCTTGCGATGAAATTTACTGGAATGAAGCACGGCTACGCTGCCCGCGCTGCGCGCTGCCACTGCCGCGCAACGTTGCAACGCATTGCTCGTTTTGCGTCCAGACACGACCGGCGTTCGACGCCACCGTGACGCTTGCCGACTATGCGCCGCCGCTCGACCAGTTGGTGGCCGACTTGAAATTTCGCTCCCGTATCGAGCTTGGACGCGATTTCGCGCGCCGGCTGGCACTCGCGTCGCAAGACCTGCCCGAGTTGCCCGACGCATTGATCGCCGTACCACTTTCAGCGTCGAGGCTCTCGTCGCGCGGCTACAACCAGGCTTGGGAGATCGCACGTGTGCTCGCCCGGCGCCTCAGCGTGCGCGCCGATCCGCGCGCTGTCGTGCGTGTGCGCGACACCGGACAACAAGCGCTGCTCGGCACAACCGCCCGGCACGCGAATCTGGCTGGCGCGTTCGCGCTGCGCAAGACGGTCCGCGGCCAACACGTGGGCATCGTGGACGACGTGATGACATCTGGGACAACGCTCGATACGCTTGCGCGAATGCTCAAGGATGCCGGCGCGCGACGCGTCACCAATTTCGTCGCACTGCGCACGCCGCGCGCGTAATCGGCCCCAAGCGGCCACGATCACGACCGGCGCTCGTGCGTCGATGCCCACGCCAGCCACCTCATTGACCCATTCCATGTTTAACGTCGTTCTAGTCGAACCCGAGATTCCGCCGAACACCGGCAACATCATTCGCCTATGCGCGAATACCGGCGCCACGCTGCACCTGGTCGAGCCGCTGGGCTTTCCACTGGACGACGCGAAGATGCGCCGCGCCGGTCTCGATTATCACGAATACGCGCAGATGCGCGTGCACCAGGACTGGAGCACACTGCTCGCCACGCAGCAGCCCGACCCAGCCCGGATGTTCGCCTTCACGACCCGTGGCTCGTCGATGTTTGGAGACCGCGCGTTCCAACCCGGCGATTGGTTTGTCTTCGGCGCCGAAACGCGGGGCCTGTGCGACACAGTGCTGCAGCACTTTGCCGTCGACCAGCGCGTACGTCTGCCGATGCGGGCAGGCAACCGCAGCCTGAACCTGTCCAATACGGTGGCCGTTGTGGTGTTCGAGGCGTGGCGGCAGCATGGCTTCGAGGGCGGCACCTAAACGGCACGATGGTCCGCACCGTTGTCCCGGCTGCTCGCCTAGAACCTCGTGGTCCATGAATGCAAGCACGCAGCACACGCTGATGGCCCTTAGCATGCTGTGCCGGCAGACGAGCATCGCGGCCGCCGCCGTTTAACGCGTCTCGGCCTTCACCTCCCGCCGCAACAGCGCGTCGACCGCGGCGCGAGGCGCTACGCCGTCGAACAGCACGCCACAGACGGCTTCGGTAATCGGCATCTCGATCCCATGCTGCCGCGCGATGGCCAATACCGCGCGCGCGCATCGCACCCCTTCGGCGACATGCCCCAACGCGGCTAGGATCTCGCCCAGCGCGCGTCCGGCTGCCAGTTGGAAACCCACAGTGCGGTTGCGCGACAGATCCCCAGTCGCGGTCAGGATCAGATCACCCAGCCCGGTCAGACCGGTAAAGGTATCGTACCGTCCACCGAGCGCGACGCCCAATCGCGTCATTTCCGCCAGCCCGCGCGTGATCAGCGCAGCCCGCGCATTCAGACCCAGTCCGAGCCCGTCGGCAATGCCGGTGGCAATTGCTAGCACATTCTTGACCGCACCGCCCACCTCGACGCCGACGACATCGTCTCCCGTATAGACGCGCATCGAGCCATGGTGGAATGCATCGACGGTGCGCCGCTGGCATTCGGCGCTCGCGCTGGCGATGGTCAGCGCGACGGGCAGGCCCTGGGCCACTTCCCGCGCGAAGCTCGGGCCGGACAGCGCGCCGCAACTCGGGGGCGCGCCTAGCACATCGGCAACGAGTTGATGCGGCAGATGCATCGTGTCTACATCGAAGCCCTTACACAACCAAACAAGGTGTGCCGGTACGTGGCCCGTATCGCGCATCGCGGTGCAGGCGGCGGCCAGCCCCGCGACCGGCGTGCCAAGCACGCACAGCGCATCGTGCGCAAGCGCATGCTGCAACGCGATCTCCAGGTCGGACTCGTAGCACAGTGCGGGGTCCAACGCGATGCCTGGCAGGTAGCGGCGATTCTCGCGCGCGGCAGCAAGGTCGGCCACGAGGGCCGGATCGCGGGCCCACAGCAGCGTATCATGGCGCTGCGCAAGGTGACTGGCCAGCGCGGTGCCCCACGCACCGGCGCCGAGTACGGCAACTTTCATTGCCAGCACCTCACATCAGCAACATCGTTGCAATCCGTCCAGATAGTCGGTTCCACGGCGATCGGCTGTGCGTCGCTCATCTGCACCGCGTTCAGTGCGTAGTCGCGGAGCCTTCGTTGGCCGCGCCGTTACCTGGCTGGTCATTGACCTGCGCCAGCCGCTGCTCGTACAGCGCCTGAAAGTTGATTTCGGCCAAGTGGATAGGTGGGAAGCCGGCACGGGTGATCGCATCGGCGATGTTTGAGCGCAGGTACGGAAAAATAATCGTCGGGCATGCGATGCCGATCAGCGGATCGATCTGCTCGTTCGGAATGTTGCGTATATCGAAGATGCCAGCTTGCTTGGCCTCGATCAGGAAAGCCACCTTGGTGGCGACCTTTGCCGTCACGGTGCCCGTCACGATCACCTCGAACACGCCGTCAGCAAGCCGCTCCGCCTTAACGTCGACTTCGACTTCAACACTGGGCATCTCCTGCTCCAGGAAGATTGCCGGCGAATTCGGCTGCTCGAGCGACAAATCCTTCAAATAAATGCGCTGGATGTTGAAGAACGGCTGGTTGTTCTGCTGGTCGGACATGAACTTTCCTTCGGTGAAAGGGGCAAGTGCACACGGCATCGAGCCGCCGCACGTCGCCCGAATGGCGCGGCCCAGCGAACGGGGCGCGCGCGTATAACGGCCTGCCGACGCCGCAAGGCGTCGGCAAAGGTCTCGTGCTCAGACAGACGTCAGACTGCCTCGAGCAGCGACATCAGCCCGCCGGCACGGTCGAGCGCGGACAGGTCATCGTAGCCGCCGACGTGGGTCTGGCCGATGAAGACTTGCGGCACTGTACGCCGGCCAGTGCGCTCCATCATTTCCGCCCGACGCTCAGGATCACGATCGATCAGCACTTTCTCGATGTGCTCGACGCCGCGCGACCTCAACAGACGCTCGGCCATCTGGCAATACGGACAGACCTGCGTGCTGTACATTACCACCTTGCTCATTTCCACCTTGCTCATTTCGCCGCTCCTTGCTTGACGACCGGCATGCCGGACTGCCGCCACGCGTTGACGCCGCCTTGCAACGTGAACACTTGCGCGTAGCCGGCCTCCTTTAGCACATTCTGCGCCCTGGCTGAATGCCCGCCGTTTTGGCAGACTAGCAGCACTGGCGTGCTCTTGTTCTTGGCCACCTGTGCAACTTTACTCTTCAACTCATCAAACGGCAGATGACGCGCTTGCGGCAGGTGGCCCTGCGCGAATTCATCGGCACCACGCAGGTCGATGACGACCGCATTGCGGCGGTTGATCAGTTGCGTGGCGTCCGCGGCGGACAGGCCGCGGTCGCGCCGCGTGATGACCGGCCACAGCAGCAGTCCCCCGGAGATGAGGGCAATGGCGATCAATACAAGGTTGGCTGGCTCGGTGAAAAATTTCACGGATGGAATTCGCACAAAGAAAACAATCCGACATTATAAAATATCCGTCCGATGCACTGACGTGCGCCATTGGATCGGCGTGCGCCGGCGGCTTACCGCTTCCTGACTACCGTTGACATTGACATGTACAAGCTCGTCCTCATCCGCCACGGCGAATCGACGTGGAACAAGGAAAACCGCTTCACTGGCTGGGTCGACGTCGACCTCACCGACAAAGGCGCGGCCGAAGCGCGGCAAGCCGGCGTGCTGCTTAAGCAGGCCGGCTACACGTTCGACATCGCGTATACGTCCATGCTCAAGCGCGCCATCCGCACGCTGTGGCACGTGCAGGATGAAATGGATCTGATGTATATCCCCGTCGTGCACTCGTGGCGCCTGAACGAGCGGCACTACGGCGCGCTGTCCGGGCTGAACAAGGCTGAAACGGCAGCCCAGTACGGTGACGAGCAGGTGCTGATATGGCGGCGCAGCTACGATACGCCACCGCCGGCGCTCGAGCCGTCCGATCCGCGCACCTCGTACGATGACCCGCGCTACACCAAGGTGGCGCGCGAGTTGCTGCCGCTCACGGAGTGCCTGAAGGACACGGTCGCGCGCGTGCTGCCAATCTGGAACGAATCGATCGCGCCGGCCATCAAGTCGGGCCGCAACGTGTTAATCGCCGCGCATGGCAACTCGATCCGCGCGCTGGTCAAATACCTGGACGGCATCTCAGACATCGATATCGTCGGGCTGAACATCCCGAACGGCGTGCCGCTCGTCTACGAGTTGGACGAAGCGCTCAAACCCATCAAGCACTATTATCTAGGTGACGCAGAGGCGATCGCCAACGCGCAGGCCGCGGTCGCGAACCAGGGTAAGGCTGCCTAATTTTCCGAACCGTGCCGCCAGTGGCCTGTCCAAGGGCGGTTATACTTGCTCTCCGATTAGCGCGCCCGCCGGGCGCCGCCGCGCGCCATAACACGCCACTGCAACTGTTCACTTTATGCGCAAGACTCTGAAGAACGCAGGTCTGATTGCCGCCGGCCTCGCGACCGGCATGTTCGCCACGCTCCAATTCTCGGCGTCCGCCGCGACCAGCACGACCGCGCCACTGCCGCTAGATCAGTTGCGGCTGTTCGCCGAGGTATTCGGCCAGATTAAGCACGAGTACGTCGAGTCGGTCGACGACAAGAAGCTGTTGACCGCGGCGATCAAAGGCATGGTGTCGAGCCTGGATCCGCACTCATCGTACCTGGACAAGACTGACTATCAAGAGCTGCAGGAACAGACGAAGGGGCGCTTCGCGGGGCTAGGCATCGAAATCACGCAAGAGGACGGCCTGGTGAAGGTCATCTCGCCGATTGAGGATACGCCGGCATTTCGCGCCGGCATCCGCTTCGGGCGACCTGATTACGCGGGTCAACGACAAGCCGGTACGCGGCATGACGTTGGACCGGGCGGTCAAGCAGATGCGCGGCGAGCCGGGTACCAAGGTCACGTTGACCATCTATCGCAAGAGCGACGAGCGCACGTTCCCGGTCACCGTCACCCGCGCGGTGATTAAAGTGCAGAGCGTGAAGGTAAAGATTGTGCAACCAGGCTATGCATGGGTGCGGATCACGAGCTTCCAAGAGCGCACCGTGCCGGACTTGGCGGCTAAGCTCGCCGATATCGCACGCCAGCAACCGCAACTCAAGGGCTTGATCCTAGACTTGCGCAACAACGGTGGTGGCCTACTGCAAAGCGCGGTCGGCGTGGCCGGCGCGTTCCTGCCGCCGGACTCGGTGGTCGTGTCGACCAATGGCCAGATCGCCGATGCCAAGCAGACCTATCGCGACACGTTCGACAACTATCGGTTGTCAACCTTCGACAGCGACCCGCTCAAGAACCTGCCCGCGATCTACAAGACGGTGCCGATGGTGGTGCTAGTCAATGCGTACTCGGCGTCAGCCTCCGAAATTGTCTCCGGCGCACTGCAGGACCAGCATCGCGCGCTGATCATGGGCAAGACCACGTTCGGCAAGGGGTCGGTGCAGACGGTGCGTCCGATGTCCGCCGACACCGCCCTGCGCTTGACGACCGCGTACTACTACACGCCGAGCGGCCGTTCGATCCAGAATAAGGGTATCCGTCCCGATATTCCGGTCGACCAGTTCGCGGACGGCGATCCGGACGATGCCCTGGTCACGCGCGAGGTCGATTACTCGAATCACCTGGCCAACACGCAGGACCCGAACGAGAAGGCCGAGCAGGAAAAGCGCGAGCAGAACCGGCTCGACCAATTGCGTCAGCTCGAGGAGCAGAATTCGAAGAAGACACAGGAACAGCGCGAGAAGGAACGCAGCCGTCCACCGATCGAATTTGGCAGCAGCGATGACTTCATGCTGCAGCAGGCGATGCACCAGCTCAAGGGCGAACCAGTGCAAGTCTCCAAGTCGCTGACCGAGCGCAAGATGGCCGAGAACAAGCCACCCCGCTCCGCGTCCGCGCCGATCGCGGTGAAGCCCGCGCTACCCGCAGTGCCGGGTACCGACAATGCCCCGGCATGGGCGCCCGCCGGCGCGTCCGCGCCACGTTAGGCACCGGGCGCGCGTTGTCGGCCGACATCGCACGCGCCGGCGGCGTGTCGGCGGTGAAGTATCGGCGGTGATGTCGCCGACACGCCGCGCGTGAACTTTGACGAATGCTGCAATGAACGACGACCAACTGCTGCGCTATTCGCGCCATATCCTGCTCGACGAAATCGGTATTGAGGCACAGCAGCGCTTTCTAGACGCGCACGTGTTGATTATCGGGGCTGGCGGCCTCGGTTCGCCGACCGCGATGTACCTCGGTGCAGCGGGCGTCGGCACGCTGACGCTGGTCGATGCCGACACCGTCGATCTGACCAACCTGCAACGACAAATTTTGCATTCGAGCGACACCATCGGACAGGCCAAGGTCGCGTCGGGACGTGCAACGCTCGCCCGCCTCAATCCCGACGTACGCGTGAACGCGATCCACGCGCGCGCGGACGATGCGCTGCTGCAGCAATGGGTGCGGCACGCCGACGTCGTGCTCGATTGCAGCGACAATTTCGCGACCCGTCATGCGGTGAACCGCGCATGCGTCCAGCATCGCGTACCGCTGGTATCCGGCGCGGCGTTGCGCTTTGACGGGCAGATCAGTACGTTCGATGCGCGCGATCCCGCCTCACCCTGCTATGCGTGCGTGTTCGCGCCAGACCAGCCGTTCGATGAAGTCGCATGCTCGACGATGGGCGTGTTCTCCCCGTTGGTGGGCATCATCGGCGCGATGCAAGCGGCCGAGGCGCTGCGCGTGATCGCCGGGATCGGGCGCACGCTGGTCGGGCGGCTGATGATGCTCGACGCGATGACGATGGACTGGCAGACGATGCGTATCGGCCGCCAAGCCGATTGCCTGGTTTGCGGCACACCGCATCGCGGCGCTGACGCCGTGTCGTAGCGCGCCGCCGCGTTACGCCTGCAGCAACCGGTCAAGCGCTGCCTGGATTTCTGCCGGCTCGTATGACGCCAGGACGTCCTCGACCGGCTTTTCCAGACTCTTCAACTGTGCGCGCAGCACCTCCTGCTTAACCAGCAACAACTGGCTCGGATGCATCGAGAACTCGGTCAGCCCCATCCCGAGCAGCAGCCGCGTGAGCGCCGGATCGCCGGCCATTTCCCCGCACACCGACACCGGCACGCCGGCCCGCCTGGCTTCGCGCAGTGTCATGCCGATCAGTTGCAGTACCGCGGGATGCAGCGGGTCATACAAATGCGCGACCGCGTTGTCCGCGCGATCAATCGCCAACGTGTATTGAATCAGGTCGTTGGTGCCGATCGACAGGAAGTCGAGGCGCTTCAGGAATAGCGGCAGCGCGATCACGGCCGCCGGGATCTCGATCATCGCGCCGACCCGCACATTCGGATCGTATGCCAGGCCCGCATCGTCGAGCTGGTGTTTGGCCTGCGCGATCAGGTCCAGCATCTGGTCGATCTCGCGCGCATGGGCCAGCATCGGCACGAGAATCTTCACGGGCCCGAACGCCGAGGCACGCAGGATGGCCCGCAACTGCGTAAGAAACATCTGCGGCTCAGACAAGCTCCAGCGGATCGCACGCAACCCGAGCGCCGGGTTAGACGCCGTCTCGAACTCGTCGCGCGAATCGAGCGGTTTGTCGGCGCCCACGTCGATCGTGCGGATCGTCACCGGCAAGCCGTTCATCGTCTGCACGACGCGTCGATATGCGTCGAATTGCTGCTCCTCTTCCGGCAACTCGCCACGCGCATTCATGAACAAGAATTCAGTGCGGAACAGCCCGACGCCGACTGCGCCGGCGTCCAGCGCGGTGCGTGCATCGTCCGGTAATTCGATATTGGCCAGCAGATCGATCTTTGTGCCGCACACAGTCTGCGTCGGCGAAAACTTCAGCCGCTGCAGCTTGCGTTGCTCAAGCAGCTTTTCGCTTTGTCGATACGCATACTCCTCCAGCACAATCGGCGCCGGGTCGACGATCACCACGCCACGGTCGCCGTCGACGATGATCATGTCGTCCTGCCGGATCAGCGAGCTAGCCTGCTGCACGCCTACCGCCGCCGGGATGCCCAGGCTGCGCGCGACGATCGCAGTATGCGACGTGCGCCCGCCCAGGTCCGTGACAAACCCGTGAAACGTCTGCGTCTTGAATTGCAGCATGTCAGCCGGCGCGATATCGTGCGCGACCACAATCATTTCATCGGTGCCACGCCGCGCGTCGTTGGCCGCCACGGCGGTGGCCGGTGATCCGGCCAACGCCTTGAGCACGCGCTCGACGACCTGCTCCAGGTCCGCCTTGCGTTCACGCAGGTACTCGTCATCGATATCATCAAAATGCTTGGCCAGGCGCTCCAGTTGCTCGGTGAGCGCCCATTCGGCGTTGTAGCGCCGCACGCGGATCAACTCAATTACCGCCTCGACCAGCATCTCGTCGTGCAAAATCAACGTGTGGACGTTGAGGAACGCGCCCATCTCGCTGGGCGCGTCCGCCGGCAGCTCGGCACGCAACGTATCAAGCTCGTCGTGCACAGCCTGCTGCGCCGCGATGAAGCGGGCCACCTCGGCCTCGACATGGTCGGGCTCGACTAGATAATGGGCAACGTCCAGCGCGGCAGGCGCAATCAAATACGCGCGGCCGATCGCGATGCCTCGAGATACAGGGATTCCATGCAGCGTGAACGACACGCGCCCCTCCTCTAGTTGTGCTTGGGCAATTGGGAAGCATCGGACGCGCGTGGGCAACCTGCGCTGGGCGCCATCACGCCTGCCCGGCAAATGTCTGACGCAGACTCAGACCGGCGCACCCATTATAGGTTCTGCCCTGTTTGGCCGCAGCCCGCGATGCAGCATCGGGCAATGCGTCGCGATGTCGCAGCGCGGGATCGCGACACGCATCGGCACTGCTTGGCCGCCAACGCCGATTGTTTGGCGTTACTGACCTTCGCCGAACTTGTCCGCGATCAGCGTGAGGATCGCATCCATCGCCGCCTGCTCGTCGGGACCCTCGGTCTCGATAGTGATCGTGCTGCCGATACCCGCCGCGAGCATCATGACCCCCATGATGCTCTTTGCGTTGATCCGTCGGCCGTTGCGCGCCATCCAGATCTCGCACCGAAAGCTGCCAGCCAGTTGCGTCAGCTTGGCCGACGCCCGTGCATGGAGCCCTAATTTATTGACAATCGTTGCTTCTCTTTGAATCATGTTTGGGTTGGGATTGAAACGATGGAGAGCCCGCGCGAGCAGGCGCAGGCCCGGTGCAGCACGCGCACCGGCCGCTCAGCCCGTCGGGCCACACGGCACGCTCGTCGCGGGATCCGCGGGCAGATCAGCACTGCACGGCGGCAATGCGGTCCCGTGAGCGGCCGACGCCATTTCGGCGCACGGCAGGCACGCCGCTGTGGCAGGCGTGCCCGGCACAACGCCGTGGATGCCCTTTGCACCGCCTTGCAGCGCCTTGTCCGCCAACGTGTCGATCGGCAGCGTCCGATAGCACACCGCGCGCACCAACATCGGCAGATTGACACCCGCCACCACCCGCACGTGCGGCAATGCCGCCAGTTGGGCCGCAATGTTGGCCGGTGTCGCCCCGAACATGTCAGTCAATACCAATGCACCGTTATGCTCGGTCACCTGCTGCAGCTGCGCGTGCGCGTCGGCTAGCGCGGCGACCGGATCGCAGTCCGGTGTCACGTCCAGCACGCCGATGCGCAGCGGCAGACTGCCGTAGAAATGCGCGACACAATCCCGCAACGCCGATGCCAGTGGCGCGTGGGCAATGATCAAGATGCCAGCCATGTCAGCCTGCGTCAAAATCGCCATGAACTTCAATAGTTTATCAGGCTGGCGCAGATCGTCCCGGCCTCGTGTCAGCCAACCGCGCGCTCCAGCGCGTCAACGAACATCGCCGCGACATTGAACCCCGTTTGCTCGGTGATCTCGCGAAAACATGTCGGGCTCGTCACGTTAACCTCCGTGAGCCAATCGCCGATCGTATCCAAGCCGACCAGCAGCAGGCCGCGCTCGGCCAGCACCGGGCCGAGCGCGGTGGCAATCTCGCGGTCACGCGGCGCCAGCGACTGCGCGCGGCCCACCCCACCAGCGGCCAGGTTGCCGCGGATCTCGGTGCCCTGCGGAATCCGCGCCAGCGAATAAGGCACCGGCTCCCCGCCGATCAGCAAAATGCGCTTGTCACCGTCCTTGATCTGCGGGATATACCGCTGCGCCATCACGGTGCGCGCGCCATTGTCGCTGAGCATCTCGATCGTCGAGCCCAGGTTCATGCCGTCCTCGCGTATCCGGAACACGCCCATGCCACCCATGCCATCCAACGGCTTGAAGATCACGTCGCGGTGCTCGCCGTGGAATGCCCGCAGCCGTGCCGCGTCGCGCGTAACCAGTGTGGGCGCGGTGAACCGCGCGAACTCGCCAATCGCCATCTTCTCGGAGTGGTCGCGGATCGCGCGCGGCTTGTTGAAGATACGCGCGCCGTGCCGCTCGGCGATCTCCAACAGCCAAGTCGATGTCACATACTCCATGTCGAACGGTGGATCCTTGCGCATCAGCACCGCACCGAACGTGCCCAGGCCGCGATTTTCCGCGAGTTCCGCGTCGTACCACTGACCCGGATTCGTGTGATCGCCAACGATCGAGAAACGCCGTACCGTAGCCTCGACGCCGCCGCCCGCATACGCGAGGTGCCGCGGCTCGCACGCATAAAGCACATGGCCGCGGCGCGCGGCCTCGGCCATCATCGCATACGTCGTGTCCTTATAGATTTTGAACTGCGGCAGCGGGTCGGCAATAAAGAGAAGGTCCATGGGTCGTTCCGGCGGAAAGCGGCTATCCAGCGTGCATTATCGCGCAGCGGGTGCTCGCCTGCGCCAACAGGTCACACCAGGATCGCCTCAGGGTCGGTCTTCTCCAATTCGACCGATGCAGCCAGCAGTGCCAGCCGCGCAACAACGCCGTACATGTAGAAGCGGTTCGGCGGCGCGGCGCCAGGCTTGGCATGCACGTCCGGCAGCGCCGTATGCTCGAAGGCCAGCGGCACGAAGTGCATGCCCGGCGCGTTCAGGTTCTGATTCGGCGCACGACTCGCATGGACGCGGTAGAAGCCGCCGACCACATAGCGGTCGATCATGTAGACGACCGGCTCGGCCACCGCCTCGTTCACGTGCTCGAACGTCTGCACGCCTTCCTGGACAATGACGTCGTGCACCTGCAGCCCTTCCTTGACGACCGCCATCCGATTGCGCTCGCGCTTGTTCAGCCCGGCAAGCTCCGATGCGTCGTGCACGGTCAGCACACCCATCCCATAAGTGCCGGCATCGGCCTTGATCACCACGTACGGCCGATCGTCAATCCCGTACTCGCGGTATTTCTTCGCCACCTTTTTCAGCACCGCGTCGACCGCGTCGGCCAGCGCCTCGTCATGCGAGCGCTCGGTGAAATCGATGTCTGACACGCGCGTGAAGTAGGGATTGAGCATCCACGGGTCGACGCCGATGAACTTGGCGAATTTCTTGGCCACCTCGTCGTAGCAGCCGAAGTGGTTCGATTTGCGCCGCACCGCCCATCCGGCATGCAGCGGCGGCAGCAGAAACTGCTCGTGCAGGTTCTCCAGCACGGGCGGGACACCGGCCGACAGATCGTTGTTCAACAAGATCGAGCAGGGATCGAAGTTCTTCAGCCCGAGACGGCGCGCCGAGCGCTCCAACGGCTCGACCACCAGGCCCTGGCCGTCAGGCAGCGGCAGCGTGACAGGCTCGGTGACGGTTTCGTCCAGCGTGCCCAGCCGCACGTTCAGCCCCGCTTGGCGCATGATCGTGGCGAGCCGTGCCAGGTTGTCCAAGTAGAATGCGTTGCGCGTATGGCGCTCCGGGATCAGCAGCAGGTTCTTCGCGTCCGGGCAGATCTTCTCGATGGCCGCCATGGCGGCTTGCACGGCGAGCGGCAGCACTTCAAGGGGCAGATTGTTGAACCCGCCCGGAAACAGGTTTGTGTCGACCGGCGCGAGCTTGAAGCCGGCATTGCGCAGGTCCACCGAGCAATAGAACGGTGGCGTGTGCTCCTGCCATTCGAGGCGGAACCAGCGCTCGATCGCGGGCGTGGCGTCTAGAATCCGCCGCTCCAGGTCGAGCAGCGGACCATTGAGCGCGGTGACAAGGTGCGGAACCATGGGGACTCGAGGCTTACAGGCTCAAAAAAGCAATTGTAGAGGGTTGCTTCGTTCAGGTGCAGATGTTTTGCCGCATCGCAAGGTTCACGCCAGTATCGCCGCGCCCCGCCCATGCCCGCTCTCACGACAGCGTGGAGACGGCTCAATGCGTCGAATACCGCTCGATGCAGCTTAGATACCGCTCGTACGGCCGAAGTCCAATAGAGCGAACCGGAGATAAAAAGACCCACCTCGCGGCGGGCCAAACGCTGTGCCTCTTCTCGTTGTTGCGCGACTGGCCTGCCCTCGTGTGCCCGCTGTCCGCCGGCACGCCGCAGGCTCATTCGACGTGCTCGCCGTGGAGCACCACATCCAGCCCCTCGCGTTCTTCCTCTTCGGTCACGCGCAGGCCGATAACCGCGTCGATGATCTTGAGCAGGATAAACGACACGAGGCCGCTGTAGATCAGCGTGGTGGCCACGCCCTTAAGCTGCAGGATCACGCTGCCGTCGGCGCCGCCGATATCCTTGACCGCGAACACGCCAGTGAGAATCGCGCCGATGATTCCGCCGATGCCGTGTACGCCGAATGCGTCGAGCGAATCGTCATAGCCAAGCTTATTCTTGAGCCACGTCGCCGACAGAAAACACAGCACGCCGGCCACGATGCCGATGCTCAACGCGCCCGATACGCCGACGAAGCCGGATGCAGGTGTCACCGCGACCAGACCTGCCACCGCGCCGGAGGCAATGCCAAGCACGGACGGCTTGCCTTTGCCGATCCATTCCGCGAACATCCACGCGAGCGCCGCGGCCGCCGTGGCGACCTGCGTGGTCACCATCGCGAAACCGGCGCGGCCGTCGGCGGCGAGCGCCGAGCCCGCGTTGAAGCCAAACCAACCCACCCACAACATCGCCGCACCGACCAGCGTCAGCACCAGATTGTGCGGCGCCATCGCCTCGCGGCCGTAGCCGACGCGCTTGCCCAACACCAGCGCGCAGACCAACCCGGCCATCCCCGCGTTGATATGCACGACCGTGCCGCCGGCAAAGTCAAGGATGCCTGCCGCAGACAGCCAGCCGGTCGGCTCCCACACCATATGCGCGATCGGCGAGTACACCATGATCGACCACAGGGCCATGAACACCAGCATCGCCGAAAATTTCATCCGGTCGGCGAACGCACCACAGATCAATGCCGGCGTGATGATCGCGAAAGTCATCTGGTAAGTCATGTAGACCGATTCGGGGATCGTCGTGGCCAGGTGGCTCACCGTCAGCGTGACACCCTTGTCACCCTTGATAAAGCTCATGCCCGACAGCAGCACGCGTGAGAACCCGCCGATGAACGCGTTACCGGGCGTGAAGGCCAAACTGTAGCCGAGCACCACCCAGATGATCGTCACCAAACAGGTGATTGCAAAGCTTTGCATCAGGGTCGCGAGTACGTTCTTCTTGCGCACCATGCCGCCGTAGAACAGCGCGAGCCCTGGGATCGTCATGAATAGCACGAGTGCCGTGGAGCTCAGCATCCATGCGGTATCGCCGGCGTTGATCTTCGATGCGTCAAGAACCACCGGTGCCATCGGCGCGGCGGGCGCGCCGGCTGCCTGTTCGCCACTGGCGCCAATGGCTGGCGCCGCGCCCGACGCTTCGGCAGCGCACGCCACTGGGGCAAAGACCGGCGCCGCGCTGGCAGCATGGACCGTATTCGTCGCGCTGGACACGAGCACGGACGCCGCAACAGCACCCGACGCGCCATCGGCCAACGCCAGCGCCCAGAGCCCGATGCCGGCCGCCAACAGCGACACGCCCATCAGAAATTTCCTCAAAGTCTTACGCATAGTGGTCCCTCTTGTTCCTGGCCCTGAGTTCGCATTCGCTTGCAGGCGCTGCGCGGCCCCGGCATCTTGCGTCAAAGCGCGTCGGCGCCTGTCTCCCCGGTACGGATGCGGATCACCTGCTCGATCGGCATGACAAAAATCTTGCCGTCGCCAATCTTGCCGGTACGCGCTGCACGCTCGATCGCCTCGATCGCCTGCTCGACAACGTTGTCGGCCACGGCGACCTCGATCTTGACTTTAGGCAGAAAGTCAACGACATACTCGGCACCGCGATACAACTCGGTATGCCCCTTTTGGCGGCCAAAGCCCTTGACCTCGGTCACCGTGATGCCCGAGATGCCGATCGCCGACAGTGCCTCCCGGACTTCATCCAGCTTGAA
Source organism: Mycetohabitans rhizoxinica HKI 454 (assembly GCF_000198775.1). NCBI lineage: Bacteria > Pseudomonadati > Pseudomonadota > Betaproteobacteria > Burkholderiales > Burkholderiaceae > Mycetohabitans > Mycetohabitans rhizoxinica. The sequence continues at coordinate 2,560,734 of NC_014722.1, forward strand.
CGGCTTGATGATCGAGGTAATGAGCTTCATGGAATCCCCTCAGTGGTTGGCTTCTTGCGCTGGGGCGACGTAGAGCAATTAGCATGCCGTATGCTGCGCCCGCGGGCCGTAAGCGACCTGAGCGTGTCAACGTGGCGCGTCGCGGGCACTGCGCCAAGCGAGACTTGACCGGATGGCCAACGCCACACTCACCTTGGCAGCACGGCGTGGCGGACGTGCTAGAGTCTTTCCATCGGCTGCGTGATTGGCTGGCGCGCCCCCAAACCGCGTGGTGAACTGCACCCAAAACAGGCGCCTGGCCAGTTTCGCACCAAAACCGCGCATTCGTGCGACCATGCGCGCCGTGCATCGCGCCGCGATGGCGGCAGCTAAGTTAATGCACGGGCTTTGTGCAACATTTTAGATTGAGGAATGACGATGAAACAGCCAAACGACATGTTCAACGACTTGCAGGCCCGCTTCAGTGAAATGCTGAAAAACTCGCCGGCGAAGGATGTCGAGCGCAACGTCAAGGCGATGCTGTCGCAAGGCTTCTCCAAGCTGGATCTGGTCACGCGCGAGGAATTCGACACCCAGGCTCAGGTGCTGGCCCGCACCCGGCTCAGGCTCGAGGAACTGGAGCGGCGTGTGGCCGAGCTAGAGCAGAAGTTGGCCACGCGCGCAGACAGCGTGTAGGCGCGCAAGCTCCCAGACATCACGATCGGCGGCGACATGCCGCAAGGAAGCGCCATGTCGCTAGCCGTGGTCCGCAGCCGCGCGCCGTTGCACGCGCTCGCGCCCGAAGTCACTGTTGAAGTCCATTTGGCAAACGGCCTGCCGTCGTTTGCGATCGTCGGGTTGCCTGACCTGGAAGTGCGTGAGAGCCGTGAGCGGGTTCGGGCTGCCTTGGCGCATTGCGGTTTCGACGTGCCCGTGCGGCGAATCACCGTCAACCTGGCCCCGGCAGACTTGCCGAAGGAATCCGGACGCTTCGATTTGCCGATTGCACTGGGCATCCTGGCCGCGAGCGGGCAATTGCCGGGCGATGCACTGACCGGCCGCGAGTTCGCCGGCGAATTGTCGCTCAGCGGCGCGCTGCGGCCGGTCCGGGGCGCGTTCGCGATGGCGTGCGGCACCGCGAGACAGGCTGGCCCCGGCGCAGCGTGCCCGGAACTGTACGTGCCGTTGGACAATGCGGCGGAAGCCGCGCTAGCGCCAGGCGTGGCCGTATTTGGGGCCGCCGACTTGGCCGCGCTCGTCGCGCATCTGAAGGGCGAGCCCGAGGCGCGCATCAAGCGCGCGCAGCCGTGCGGCGTCGCCGTGCCCGCGCAACGCGCACCGGATATGGCCGATATAATCGGCCAACCTGCCGCGCGCCGGGCGCTGGAGATCGCCGCCGCCGGCTCGCATCACATGCTGATGGTGGGACCGCCTGGCGCCGGCAAATCGATGCTGGCGCAACGCCTGCCGGGCATACTGCCACCGATGTCGGACGACGACGCGCTGGCCTGTGCGATGCTGCTATCTGCCAGCGGCCGCGGCTTCACGGCGGCAGACTGGGGGCGCCGTCCATTTCGCGCGCCGCATCACAGCGCGAGCGCCGCCGCGTTGGTCGGCGGCTACAACCCGCCGCGCCCCGGCGAAATTACGCTGGCGCACCTGGGCGTACTGTTCCTCGATGAACTGCCCGAGTTTAGCCGAGCGGTGCTGGAGACCCTTCGCGAGCCGCTCGAAACTGGCAGGATCACGATTTCTCGAGCTGCGACACAAACCGACTTTCCCGCCACATGTCAACTGGTGGCCGCGATGAACCCGTGCCCTTGTGGCTTGCGTGGCGATCCACTAGGGCGGTGCCGGTGCACGCCCGGCCAGATCGCCCGCTATGTCGGCAGGCTGTCCGGGCCACTGCTCGACCGGATCGACATCGTTATCGACGTGCCTTCGCTGTCGGCCGCCGAACTCGCCCGCCGCACCGGCACGCGCGGCGAAGCGAGCTACGCGGTCGCGGCGCGTGTGCGGCACGCGCGCGAACGTCAATTAGCACGCCAGCATAAGGCCAATTGCGCGTTGAATGCCGAGGACCTCCATCGCTGGTGTCCGCTCGATCCACACAGCGAAGCGTTACTGCAGACCTGCGGCGAGCGCCTGGGGTGGTCGGGGCGTGCCTTCGACAAGGTGCGCCGCGTTGCGCGCACCATCGCCGACCTTGATCTAAGCGATGACGTGCTCGCTGTCCACGTCGGCGAGGCGGTGCAATACCGGCGCGCGTCGATCATGGTCTGATCCTGCCTGCGACTCACAGCCGCACGCCGGTCGCATGCGGGCCATAGCCCACCCCGAGCACGCCGGCTTGCGGGAATTCAGCCCAAAAACGAAACGCCGGGCGAAAACAAGCCTTGACTTATACACATCTGTTTTGATAGCGGCAACGCTTGTGGGCCGAATCCGGCAGATCTCCGACGGTTTACCGCAAACCCATGAAAATAAAGGAAATGCATCCGCTGCCTGGAATCATGCCCACCCCGATGCGGCGACGTCGCAGCGTGCTCCCGGTCCGCGACCCGGATACTTTTCAACAAAGTTATCCACAGGGCATGTGGACAGTATGAAAACTCAATAAAAATCGCATGGTTAGTGCCCATAGCTCGTTTGAAACATCAACAGCGGTGCGCAGCACAACCGCGAAGATTCCCGGCTATTGAAAAAAGCAGGACCTCAATCCACCTTCAACGACGCAAAGAACTGTTCCAGTTGCACCGGGTCAGGCTCGCGCGTGGACACGACCGCCGCCTGGTACACGCGCCGATCGCGCGCAACAAATTGCGCGTGGATCGTGCGCTGCTCCTGTGTTTGTCTATGGGCTACCGGACCGGCCACATCCATCGCGATGCGCGATTTATCCCCGGCGTCATGGCTGCCTGGAATCCGAACTACGTGCAATACGGGCTGCGCCCCGACGTTGCGCGCCAGACCGCTTTGCAGGTACGTCAGCACTTGCGCACGAAGCATGGGATCATCGGCGGGAAGCGCTACGACACCCACGGCGAACATCGCGTCGCCGACCTTCGCCGTTTGCATCTGCATCTTCAGCGCGTGCCCGGCAATCGTGAGCACGCGCTCGTTAAGCAACGGCTTAGCCGGCAGCATCACCGTATAGTGGCCCTCGTCGTTACGCACCGTGCGCCAGTCGAATTGCGGCGAACAAGCGGTGGTCAGCAGCGCAATAGCTAAGATTACCCAACAGAAACGTCGGTTTAACATTAAATTAGCCCTCATCGCGCAGCCACGGTCGGAGATCGGCGCGGCATCGCGCAAAAACGACGATTATCGCCGACGCGCCGATCAGGCCGCAGCAGGCACGCCCATGTCACGGATGCTGCGAATCAGCGATAGAATGTCAGCTATTGTTGTCATGCTATCCGGCGACGCCACCGGCGTCGCGTCAGCCGAAAAAACGCCGATGCGCCAGCCCGCCACTTCCCGCCCATCCCGCTTATGGATCGCAGCCGCGCTCGTTGCCGTTGCGCTAGCCGTGGGTGCGTATTTCGCTTTTAACACACACAAGCAGGCACCCGTTGCGAGCTTCACGCTGCTGTCTGGTCAGAAGCTGAGCACCGCGGACCTGAAGGGCAAGGTCTATCTGGTCAATTTCTGGGCGACCAGTTGCGACACGTGCGTGAAGGAAATGCCGCAGATGGTCGACACGTACAACCGGTTCAAGGACAAGGGCCTCGAATTCGTTGCCGTCGCGATGCAATACGATCCGCCGATGTACGTGGCCAATTATGCGCAAACGCGGCAACTGCCGTTCAAGGTGGCGATGGACGATGGTTCCGCCGCCAAACAGTTTGGCAACGTCCAGTTGACACCGACCACGTTCGTGATCAGCCGCGACGGCCAGATCCTGAAACGTTATGTCGGTCCGCCGCAATTCGCAGAACTCAACCAGTTGCTGGAAAAAGCGCTGGCAGCCTGACGACAGCTCGACGTCGGCAGCCTAACGACAGGCCAACTCGGTAGTCTGACAATAGGCTAGTGCTGGCAGCCTGATGATAGGCCAGCGCTGACAACTCGGCGGACTGGCCAACGCTGGCGAGATCAGACGGCAAAGCCGGCGTGGGCAACCAGACGAGACCGACTGGCGCTGCCGAGACGACACACCCCGGCCGAGCCCGCTCCCCCGGTTCACGACGGCGCCCGCTCCCTTAGCCCGCGACGACGCCCGCACCTTGCGCTTGTACGTCTGCGTGATAGCTAGAGCGCACCATCGCGCCGACGGCCGCGTGCGTGAAACCCATCGCATAGGCTTCTCGCTCGTACATCTTGAAGGTGTCCGGATGCACGTAGGCACGCACCGGCAGATGGTGCTCCGAGGGTTGCAGATACTGGCCGATCGTCAGCATATCGACATCGTGCGCCCGCAAGTCACGCATCACCTGCAGGATCTCCTCCTCGGTTTCGCCGAGCCCGACCATCAGCCCGGACTTGGTTGCGACGTCCGGATGTAGCGCCTTGAAGTCCTTCAACAGTTTCAATGAATGTGCGTAGTCGGAGCCTGGACGCGCTTCTTTGTATAGTCGCGGCACGGTTTCGAGATTGTGGTTCATCACGTCCGGCGGCGCGGCGTTAAGAATGGCCAGCGCGCGGTCCAACCGGCCTCGGAAGTCCGGTGTCAGGATCTCGATCTGGGTTTGCGGCGACAGCTCCCGCACCTGCCGGATACACTCGACAAAGTGTCCAGCGCCGCCATCGCGCAAGTCGTCGCGGTCCACACTAGTGATCACGACGTAGCGCAGCTTGAGCGCGCCGATGGTACGCGCCAGGTTCACCGGCTCTTCGGCGTCCAGCGGATCCGGCCGCCCGTGCCCGACGTCGCAGAACGGGCAACGGCGCGTGCACTTGTCGCCCATGATCATGAACGTCGCCGTCCCCTTGCCGAAGCATTCGCCGATATTCGGGCAACTGGCTTCCTCGCAAACCGTGTGCAGGTTGTGCTCGCGCAGAATCTGCTTGATTTCGTAAAAGCGGGAATTGCCGGTCGCGGCCTTCACACGGATCCAATCCGGCTTCTTCAGCTTCTCGATCGGCACGACCTTGATCGGAATCCGCGAGGTCTTGGCCTGGGCCTTCTGCTTCGCGCTCGGATCGTAGGTGGTGGAAGAGCCGTGCGCCGCAGACGCGGCGATGATGGTGGCGGAGGGGTCGGGAACAGCAGTCGTCATGTCGAAATCCAGTGCAGTGGCAGCCGCATCCTGCTCAGCCGGCCACGGAGTTGCCCCTTTCGCGTGCTGCATCGGACGATGCAGCAACTGCGACCGGCGGCAGGTTGCCAGTTAGCCGCTCAGCGAGTGTTCGCGCCACGTCGTGCCAATGCGCCGACACGCCGAGCGAAGCCATGTCGATGGTTTCAAGACCGACATAGCCACATGGGTTGATGTCGCGAAACGGCTTCAGATCCATCCGTACGTTAAGACTCACACCATGGTACGAACAGCCATTGCGGATTTTCAGGCCAAGCGCTGCGATCTTCGCGCCGGCATGGCGATGCACGGCGGATCCGGCGGCGACATAGATGCCCGGCGCACCGGCCCGACGCTCACCGACTAGATTATACGCTGCCAGCGTGTCGATCACCGCCTGCTCGATGTGCGTCACCAGGTCGCGCACCCCATAGCCGGCGGCGCCGCAAGTCGATCAACAGGTATGCGACGACCTGGCCCGGCCCGTGGTAGGTAATCTGTCCGCCGCGATCGACCTGGACCAGTGCGATACCGCTATGCGCGGCCAGCAGATGGGCCGGATCGCCGGCTTGGCCCAGCGTGTAAACCGGCGGGTGCTCGACTAGCCAGATTTCATCCGTAGTGAGTAGCGTGCGTGCGGCAGTGAACGCGCGCATCGCGTCGAAGCTCGCTTCGTAGGGCTCGAGGCCACGCCAGCGCACGGCGACGTCGTTGGACATCGCCGCGAACGCGACAGATTCAGCGCTGGATTCAAATAACGGCACGGGCATCATCCCGTCAGTTTACCGAAAAGCGGGCCCGCCCGTGCCTGCGACGATCAAACTGACAGCCATCCGGTATGCCAGCCGAGCCGGCTAGCGGACAGCCGTCGCGACCACCATGACGCAATACGTTGGGTATAGTGAGGGCGCAGGGCCACGGTCACCCGCGCCGTGCGCGTGCCTTCGGTGCCGAGCCACATCAACTCGCCGGGCCGCAGCGACAGCGATTCACCCGGGGCCACCCAATAGTCGTGCTCGTCCGCGCTGCGGGTGATCCAAACGCGCTCGCCTTCGATGGTGAGCGCCACGCCCCGGCTCACGCGCAACGGCACGGTCTGCCCGGGTTGAACTTCGAACGTGATGGTTGAATAAAGGGGTTTCATCGTACGCTCCTGCCCACGCCCGGAATGCGCCAGAATAACTAGAATCGTAGCGATGGCCGGCCATGGCGCAAAACGATGTTTTTTCGCCGTCTTGTGAGCATAATTAACAAGCGCCGCGGCACTGCGACGCACGCCACGCACCGGGGGGAAAGCGCCATGAACCTGCGTCACTTGCCCAACCTAGGCACGTTGAAGGCTTTCGAAGCCGCGGCCCGGCTAGAGAGCTTTTCGCGCGCCGCCCAGGAGCTGTTCGTGACGCACGGCGCGATCAGTCACCAGATCCGCGCGCTGGAGGCCGAACTCGGCATGCCGCTGTTCAAGCGTGATGGCAAGCGGATCGCGTTGACCGGCTGCGGGCGCCGCTATGCGGCCCAGGTGCGCGCCGCACTGTTCGACATTGCCGCAGCCACCGATGCGGTTCGCGCCGGTGACCGGGAACGCCGGCTTGTGATCAGCGTGCTGCCGCCGTTTGCCGCCCGCTGGATGACGCCGCGGATCGGACGCTTCATCGAGCGGCACCCGGAAATCGACGTCGAGCTGTTGTCCACTAACGCGATCACGCACTTCAATCGAGACGATGTCGACGTTGCGCTGCGCTTTGGCGGCGGCAACTATCCGGGGTTGTTCGTTGAGCCGCTGCTCGATGAGGTATTTTTCCCGGTATGCACGCCCAGCTTCAACGGCGGCCAACTGCCGAAAACGCCGGCCGACCTGGCCGGCCTGACGCTGCTGCGCAACGACGACGAGATGTGGGGTCCATGGTTCCAGGCGGCGGGTCTGAGTGGCTGGAGCGAGCCGCGGCGTGGGGTACTATACCAGGACTCGTCGATGCTGCTGCAAGCCGCGCTGGAGGGCCAGGGCATTGCGCTAGTGCGCCGCTCGCTGGCGATGCAAGAGGTGATCAACGGCCGGCTCGTGCGGCTATTCGACATAGACGGCCCCAGTCCGGGGACGTATTGGTTCGTCTGTCCACCCCCGCTGCTGGAAACGCGCCGGGTCACGGTATTGCTCGAATGGCTGCGTGAGGAGGCCGGGCGCTTTCGCGCTCTGTACGCGCAATGCCCAAGCGGCGTACCCATTTCCCCGGCCACAGCGTAAGCGCTACAGCCGTGCCACGAGCGCTACAGCCGTGCCATGCGACGCGCCACGGGTGCAGCCGCGCGACGGCTGCATGGGGCGCCGTGCTGCATTACGACGGCGTACCACGCGCGGCGATTGTCCACGCACGACGCTCGCCCAGTCGTCATAGCACGACCTTCACCATCGGGTGCCCGGTCAACGCACGATAGAGGTCGTCGATTTGCGCACGGCTGGTCGCACGCACCGTCACTGTGAGGCCGACGTAGTTACCACCGCTGGACGGACGGCTCTGGACCCGGCTGTCATCGAACTCAACATCGAATTGCCGGACCACCTCAACAATGGCCTGCTGAAACTGCGGATGCGCCTTGCCCATCACCTTGATCGGGAAGTCACACGGAAACTGCAACAGCGATTCGTTGGATGAGTTCATGACAGCCTTCCTTCGATTATGACAGCGTTTTTTCACTCCCCGGTTTTATGCGGCGCCCCCGCGCGGGGTGCGCCGACCTCGGCGGCCAATCGCCTGACCCTCAGCTTACTTCTTGTTGGCCAGCATCAGCAGCGACGAGTCCCACAAACGTCCGAAGATGCCGGCCTGCGGCACGGCCTGCAGCGCCACAGCCGGGAACTGTGTCAGTACCTTGCCGTCGGCGACGACCTTCACCGTGCCCACCACCTGCCCGTCGGCGATCGGGCCAACCAGCGGACCATGGCGCTCGAGCACCGGCTTGATCTTGTCGCCCACCCCCTTCGGAACCGTGATGTACTGGTCGCTCTTGACGCCGACCGGCACCGCGTTCTGCAAGCCCTTGTACACGCGCGGTGAATCGATGACCTGGTTGGCCTTGTACAGGCGCACCGTGTCATACGCCGTGTAGCCGTAGTTCAGCATCTTCAGGCTGTCCTGCGTGCGATCGTGCTCCTTGGGCTCGCCCATCATCACGCTCACCAGCCGGCGCGACGCGTCCGGCACCCCCGGCAGCGGCCGTTTCGCGCTGGCGATCAGGCAGTAGCCGGCCGCCTTCGTATGGCCAGTCTTGAGCCCGTCCACGGTCGGGTCAATCCACAGCAGCCGGTTGCGATTCAGCTGCTTGATCTTGTTGTACGTGAAATCCTTGACCGCGAAAATCGAATAATACTCAGGATAGTCACGAATCAAGTGCGCCGACAGCACGGCCAGGTCGGCCGCGCTCGTGTAGTGCTGGGGATTGGGCATGCCATTCACGTCGGCGTAATGCGTGTTCTTCATGCCCAGCTTCTGCGCCGCCTCGTTCATCATTTGCACGAAGTGCGCTTCGCTGCCGCCAACAAGCTCGGCCAGCGCGATCGCCGCGTCGTTGCCCGACTGTACGATCATCCCGTACACCAGATCGTGCACGGTCACCGGCTTATTCGCCTCGATGAACATGCGCGACTCGTCCGTGCCCACACGACGCACCGCCTCGCCCGGCATCACGGTCTGGTCCATCGAGATCTTCTTGGTCTTCAACGCATCGAACACCAGGTATGAGGTCATCAACTTGGTCAGTGAAGCGGGCTCGACCCGCTCGTCGGCGTTGGCCGACGCAAGCGTCTGCGCGCTGCTGGCATCGACGAGCACCCACGAGCGTGCATTGACGGCCGGAGGCGGCACTTGTGCGAGCGCGTCGGCGGGAACGATGAGAGCGGAAGCAGCGAGTGCGGCAGGCAGCACGCACGCGAGCGTTGCCGCGCGGGCGGCAACGCTTGGGACAAAGGTCAAACGCATAGCAATCGAATCGACGTTAAACGGGGGAGTTCGGGAAGCGGCCCGCTACGGCGGCCCGCGGCGCAAGCCGATTGGACTGACGAGCGAGCCAAGCGTTCGTGTCCACGCGGCGAACCAGCATGGCTCGGCACGGGTAATGCGCGAACCGCCTGTGCGGCGGCAGCGGCGCGGCACCCATTATACGCGCCAGCGCTCGGCGATCACCCGCTTTAGGATATGCAGCTTGCGATGGAAAAAATGCTCGGCCCCCGGGATCACCACGACCGGCAGTTCCTGCGGCCGCGCCCAGTCGTAGACCGACGCAAGCGGCACCGTATCGTCGAGTTCACCGTGAATCACGATGGTGTCGAGCGGCACGTCGGCGACCTGCCAACGGCTTGCCGCGGTGCCGACGAATACCATGCGCTCGATCGCGTCACCGCGTTCGCGCAGTCGCCGCGCCACGTGTGACAGCACAAATGTACCGAACGAGAAACCCGCCAGCACCAGCGGCACCCCGGCCAGCCCCGGCAGCGTGCGCGCGTGGTCGATTACCGCAATCAGGTCATCCTGCTCGCCGCGCCCATCATCATGCTCGCCTTCGGTGGCACCGACGCCGCGGAAGTTCGATCGCACCGCCACGTAGCCAAGTTGCACCAACGTGCGCGCCAGCGTCTGCGCGACCTTATTGTCCAACGAGCCGCCGAACAGCGGATGTGGGTGCGCGACCAACGCTAGCCCGCGTGGCTCGCCCCCCGCGCCGCCACGATCCGGACGATCGATCGCAATCTCGATCTTGCCAACCGGACCGTCGATCCGATACTTCTGCGTTTGCGCGTTCATCCGGTCACGCCCCGCCGCGCGGCGCATCGACCAGCAGGCGCTCGACGATCCGGCCGCCAACCAAATGCGAATCGATGATCTCGTCGATATCTGCTTCGTCGACATAGGTGTACCACGTCGCATCGGGGTACACGACCAGCACAGGACCGAGCTCGCAGCGGTCCAGGCACCCGGCCTTGTTGATGCGCACCTTGCCCTCGCCGGCAAGGCCCAGCGCCTTGATACGCCGTTTCGCGTATTCCTGCATCGCTTGCGCACCGCAGTTTGCGCAACTCGGGCGCTCGCCGGGATCGCGCTGGTTCAAGCAGAAGAAAACGTGGTGCTGATAAAAAGAAGTCATTGGAAAGCGGTCCCGCCATCGGCATTAAGTCGATTATAACGACGGGGCAACCGGCACGCCGTGCGCCCCGTCGCTCAGCGCAAGCGCCGGCTGACTGGCCAGCCAGTCAGCCAGTTGCGACAGCGCAACGTCACTGGCCTGCGCGAGCGCGCGCACGCCGCCGCTCGCATCGGCGGACGACGCCGGCGCATCGGCGCCGAACGTCGCCTGCGTGAACTGTCTGCCCCGCCGCAGCAACGTCGCACGCAACGCGACGACGCCGCGGCTCGCGCCGGGCTTGTCGAAGATCTGCTCGAACTCTAGTAACTCGACCCTCAACACCGGTGCCGACACCGGGTCGCCGGGCGAGACCACCGCGCCGCGTGCGCCGAGCAGCACGCGCAAACGTTGCGTCAGCAACTGTGCCGGCGTCGCGACCCAGCGGCTGGACGCGTAAGTGCGCGGCTGCTGCGCGTGCGCATAGGCGAGTCGGTAGACGATGCCGTCCGAATCCAGGCTCGCCGGTGCGCCCATGTCGACCAGCTTAAACGGACCGAACGCCGGCGCCGCAGCGCCGGCGCGAGGTGCCACCCCGTTCGGGCTCATAGGACCGGAGTGCACCGCAATGGCCGGCGCGCCGAGATCGTAGCGATGGGCCGCCGGCGACGCGCGGTGTCCGGCCGTGCCGCATCCGCCGAACGTGAACACGCCCAGCAACACCACAAGCGAACCCATAATACGTGATGACATCGATAATCCTCGTCGAATAGACGTTTGCCGTGCAGGGCGGCAACGTGCGCGCGTCAGCGCGGGGAGCCGGATGACCACGAGAAGCCCGGCTCGCCGGGCCCCGGCTCGGGCGACGGTGCACCGAACAGCAGTGCACGCGGATTCGCGTTGATCGCGCCTGCCGCGCTGTGGACCGACCGCATGGCCTGCCTGACGTCGTCGGCCAGCGAATTCACGCGGGGCAACGTCTCGTAGCCGACTCGCGCGGTCAGCTCCTGCATCGACGTATCAAGCTGCGCCAATGCCACACCCGCCTGCTCGGCCGCCTGACCGACCCGGTTCAGATTGGCTGCAACTGGTCCATTGGGATTGGACAGGCTGGTCGCCAGCACGTTGACTGAGCCCATCGTCCGATTCAGCTCGTCGATCGTGTCCGGCAACTTGCGTGTCACTGGCTCCAGGTGCTGCGTAAGCGCAGCCACGCCGCTGGCCGCATCCTGAATGCTGCGCGCGGTGGCCAAGTATTGCCGGCGGTTCGGCTCGTCGGTCATCTGCTGCAGATTGACCGCAATTTTCTCCATCTGATTGAGCAACGCCACGCCACGCCGCTGCAAATCATCGAACAAGCCAGGCCGCATCGGGATCTGTGCGACGTTCTCGTCGGACGAGATCAGGGGGTGCAGATCGTCGCCGGTATCATCCAGCTGGATAAAGCCCAGCCCGGTCACGCCTTGCAAGCCGAGCGACGCGAAGCTCGAGTGGGTCAGCGGCACGCGCTTGTCCACAAGGATCCGGATTACGATCCGGCCAGGGCGGTGCGTGTCGAAGTGAATGTTCTGCACGTTGCCGACCGCCAGTCCGCGATAGCGCACCGCCGCGTCGGCGCGCAGACCGGTTACATTCGTCGTGGCAACCAGGTCATACGGGACGCGCTCGGTGCGATCCATGCTGAACCACGCGATTGTCAGCGCGATCGCCACCAACAGCACGATCGTAAACAGCCCAGCCCAGAATGCATGTGACTTATTTTCCATCTCAGCTTCCCTCAACGCCGACGCCCGGTCGGCGATGCTCGCTGCGATGCCCGCGCCGGACTGCGTGCTCGACTTCAAGCAATGCGTCGTCGGGTATCGGCTCGAGCGCGGCCGCCGGCAGCTTGGCACGGCGCGACGCTGGCAGCGCCTGCAGTGCGCGGCGGCCGCGCATGCCCAAAAAATACTCGCGGATGAACGGGTGGTCGACGCCGGCGACCTGCTCGAGTGGCGCCGCGACGATCACCTTGCGATCGGCCAGCACCGCCACGCGCGTGGACAATGACACTATCGTGTCCAGGTCGTGCGTAACCATCACCACCGTCAGGCCGAGTGCACGATGCAGCGTCGCAATCAGCTTGACGAACTCCTCTGACGCCTGAGGATCCAAACCGGCAGTCGGCTCGTCCAGAAACAGCAGCTCCGGCTCCAAAGCCAACGCGCGCGCGATACCCACGCGCTTAACCATCCCACCGGACAGCGCGGCCGGCACCTTGGTCGCGTGCCGGCCCGACAGCCCGACCATTTCGAGCTTCAGCATGACGATATCCGACAATAGCGCCGGCGGGATCTTGCCCAGTTCGCGCAATGGCTGCGCGATGTTATCGAATACCGTCATCGCGGAAAACAGCGCGCCATGCTGGAATAACATGCCCGAACGGTTACGCAGCAATTGGGCCGTGCGCGCGCTCATCGTCGCGGTATCCTCGCCGAAGATGCGGATCGTGCCCGAGCTCGGCACCTCGAGGCCGAGAATCTGCCGGATCAACGTCGTCTTGCCGGAGCCGGAACCACCGACCAGCGACACGATCTCGCCGCGCCGCACGTCCAGGTCCAGATGCTCGTGGATCACCGTGCGACCATAGCGCTTGGTCAGATCGGCTACCTCGATGACAGGCTCGGCCACCGGCGGCGCACCGTGGGCGAGGGCCACCGAGGTCAGCGCGTGCGGTTGGGTCATCGGCGCCTCACAACAATCCGATCCGTTGGAACATGATCGCGAACACCGCGTCGGCCAGCATCACGACCGTGATGGAGGACACAACCGACGTGGTCGTTCCTTCGCCCAAGCTTTGCGAATTGGGCTTGATGCGCAAGCCGAAGTGGCAGCCGACCAGCGCGATTAGCATGCCGAACGCCACACCCTTGCCCAGGCCGAGGTACAGGTTCGCCACCGGCACCACGCTTGGCAACGACCGGATAAAGAAGCTCATATCAATATTGAGCACCAGTTGCGCGGCCAGCATCCCACCGGCCAGCGCGATGGCGTCGGTCCAGATCACGAGCAACGGCATCGCGACACCCAGCGCGATCACCCGCGGCAAAATCAACCGCAGCCCATGCGAGATCCCCATGACGCGCATCGCGTCCAATTCCTCGGTCACGCGCATCACGCCCAATTGCGCGGTGATCGCCGAGCCGGAGCGGCCGGCCACGAGAATCGCCGCAAGCACCGGGCCAAGCTCCCGAATGATCGACAGCCCGAGAATGTTGACGATGTATGCGTTCGCGCCGAACAACCTCAGTTGCTGCGCGGATAGATACGACAGTACGATGCCGATCAGGAAGGCGACCAGCGCGGTGATCGGCAGCGCCTGCGCGCCGGCCGCGTAGACGTTTGCGGAAATCTCGCTCCACGGGATCCGACGTGGGTCGCGCAGCAACCTGCCGCAGTCAATCACCAGACCACCGAGCAGTGTGATGCCGTCGCGCAAGTGCCCGGCGAAACCGAACACCGCAAGACCCAGCCGCGTGATGGGATCGATTGCCGCCGCCGGCTCGGCAGGCTCGCGCGTTGCATCAAGCAGCGCGATCCGCTCAAAGATCTCGCGCTGCGTATCGGTCAGGCTGAGGCCGCACGGCAAGTGCCGTCCCCAGATCTGCCACAGCGCCTGTGCGCCAACATGGTCTAGCCGCTGGATTGGCGACAGGTCCCACAGCGTGTCGGCCCGGGCCGCCGCGTCGCGCAGCGTGCGCAGCTTGGCCGCGATGCCGCCGCGCCGCTGGTCCAGTGCCAGCGAGAGCGCGGTCCATTGGCCGCCCAGACGAATCGCCATACCCGACGGCACGGACCGGTCCTGGCTCGTTTTCACGGCATCGACAGTGAGCAACGGCGGCGTCTCGAAATCCAAAGCGGGCACGGCATAGGGTCAACGTAGCGTCATTGTATCGAAAGGCGCGGCACGGCCTCGCTACAATAGCAAGATGTTCGATCATTCTTTCCCCCTTGATCCGCCCGACATCCCGGGCAAGGCCGCCGCCGGCGGCGATCCGCGGCCGGCGGCGGCCCGCCGCATCGAACGCGAGCGGCTCCTCGAGTTGCTCGATCCACGGCCTTCGCGCTGGGCGCTTGAGGTGGTCTACGAGACCGGCTCGACCAACGCGGATCTCGCCGCGCGGCTGAAGCAAGTACGCGGCGTGCCGTTCGAGCCGAGCGTGCGCGTTGCTTATTCACAAACGGCGGGACGAGGACGGCGCGGCCGGCCGTGGTTGGCCACCCCGGGCAATGCGCTGCTGTTCTCGCTCAGCTACTTGATGCCGCGCGCGCCGAACCAGCTCGCCGGGCTGAGCCTGGCGCTCGGCGCGACGATCGTGGACGGGCTGCGCACCCTGCCGCTGGATGACAACGGACGGCTCTCGCTCAAGTGGCCAAACGACATCCTGTTAGACGGCGCGAAGCTGGCCGGCGTGCTCGTGGAAACCGTATGGAGCACGCGCGACGCCACCGCGCTGGTAATCGGCGTGGGACTGAATGTCAGTAGCACCGATGAGTTGGAGCAGCAAATCGCGTCGTTGCATGAAACGCTGCACGCCACGCTGCCGACTGTGCCTGGCGCACTATCCCACGCGTGGCCGCACGCTGCGCTCACCCCCGTGCTCGGTGCGGTGCTCAATGCACTGGCAGTCGGGCTGGAGCGCTTCGGCCGGCATGGCTTCGAGCCGTTCCGAGACACCTGGGTCGCCCAGCATGCGTATGCGGGCCAGGAAGTGGTGGTCCTGGAGCAAGGTGACGAGATGGCACGCGGCATCGCGTACGGCGTTGACGAACAAGGACAACTGCTGATACGCACACCACAAGCAATCCGGGCGATCGCCACGGGCGACGTGTCGCTGCGGCTTGCCGCAAGCGTTGATGCGCCGGCGCGGCCGGCCGCCAACGGACGCGTGCATGAACAGCCGCACAACGACGACGCATAAGCCGCCATGATCGATCCTGACCTTACCGGCACGGCCGGCCGCCACCGCCTAGTGATCGACGCGGGCAACAGCCGCACTAAATGGGCGCTGGTGCACGCCGATGGCGGTCTGCGGCAACTCGGCGCGTTCTCGCATGAAAACCCGCTGGACGACGCGCAGGGCGACGTGGTCGCACGCACGGCGGAACTGCAGTGGGACGACTTGCCGACGCCAGCCGATATCTGGATCTCCAACGTTGCGGGCCAGCACGTCGCCGCGCGCCTGTCGGCGATGCTGGATGCGCGCTGGCCCGGTATCGCACGCACGACCATCGTATCGCGCCACTCGCAGTGCGGGGTGACAAACGGATATGGCGAGCCGGCACAACTCGGCACCGATCGCTGGGCCGGCATGATCGGTGCACATGCGGCCTACCCACGTGAGCATCTGCTGATCGTCACGCTCGGTACTGCGACGACGATCGAAGCACTGCGCGCCGACGGCATCTTTGTCGGTGGCTTGATTGCACCGGGATGGTCGTTGATGATGCGCTCGCTCGGCGAGCATACCGCGCAGTTGCCAACACTGACGCCGGCCAGCGCACGCTCCGCGCTGGCCGGCAAGCCGGGCCTGACGTTCGGCACCGACACGCCCGCGTCACTGTGCGCCGGATGTGCGCTCGCGCAAACTGGCCTGATTGAGCATGCTTATCTAACATGGCGTGCCGAGCTCGGCGGCGCGCCGGTACGCATGGTGCTTGGCGGCGGCGCCGCCGACGCGTTGGCGCCGGCGCTGACCGTGCCGCACACGCGGCACGATCATTTGATCCTGTCTGGGCTCGCGCTGATTGCGCAGGACGAGGTGGCAACGCTCAGGCACAGCGCCTGACGTCGCGACCTTCTATGCAAGCACAGAGAATCGCCGATGCTGCGCACGTTGATTGCAGGATGCCACAGCCCCCGTCACAGCTAATGATCGGCGGGCCAATCCGACATTCGAAGCTGGCCGTCTGCGCGCTCGGCCCGTGATCAGCGGGCGCGTACGCGCTGTAGCAGCTTCGTCGTCGAGCGGTCGTGCTCGAACGGAATCGCCAGTGCGCGGCCACCCCAACTGCGCACCAGTGCCGATTCTGGCAGCTTGTCCATGTCGTAGTCGCCCCCCTTGACCAGGATGTCCGGGTGCAACGCGCGAATCAACTCGATCGGCGTCGCCTCGTCGAACATCACGACGTAATCGACGCTTTCCAGCGCGGCAAGCAACGCCATGCGGTCCGCTTGCGCATTGATCGGGCGATCGTCGCCCTTGCCAAGTTGCCGCACCGACGCGTCGCTGTTGACGCCGACCACCAGGCACGCGCCTAACGCGCGGGCGTCGTCCAGATACGTCACATGCCCGCGATGCAGGATATCGAACACACCATTGGTGAACACGACCGGCGCGCCGAGCGAGGCGCGGCGCGCGAGCAAGGTCTGCCACTCGACAATCTTGCGCTCGAACGAAGCCAGCATCGGTCTACGCCGGCTGTTCTGCGCCGCCCACGTCGGTATCGCGCTGCAGTCGCGCCGTTAACTCCTTGCGGTAACGGTTCAACTCCTGCGCCGTCGTGAACGTGCGCTCGAACAGTAGCGACAGGTTGTGCAGGATCCGCTCAATCACCTTCTTTTCCCACGTGTCGTCGAATCGGATCTGTTCGTCCAGCCAGCGCTCGAGCCATTCCGGGTCGGGCAGTCGCGATTGCACAGTGTCCCGCGGGAACAACTGCCGGTTCACGTGCAGGTTCGTTGGGTGCAGCGGCTTCTCGGTGCGCCGGGCCGACGCCATCAGCACGCCGATCTTCGCAAATGCGGCGCGCGCGGAGTCGCCGGCCGTAGCCAGCGCCTTCTTCATATACCGAAGGTAGGCGCCGCCGTGCCGCGCCTCGTCGCGTGAAATCGTCTCGTAGATATGCTTGATCACCGGCTCCGTATGCCACTCGGCCGCACGGCGGTACCAGTGGTTCAACCGGATCTCGCCGCAGAAATGCAGCATCAGCGTTTCCAGCGGCGGCGCCGGGTCGAACGGGAAGCGCACCGCGTGCAACTCCTGCTCGGTCGGCACGAACTCCGGGCGAAAGCGCCGCAGATATTCCATCAATACCAGCGCATGCTTTTGTTCCTCAAAGAACCAAACGCTCATAAACGCGCAGAAGTCACTATCGCTATGGTTATCGCGCAGAAACATCTCCGTCGCCGGCAACGCGGACCATTCGGTAATCGCGTTCATCTTAATCGTGTTCGCCTGCTCGTCAGTCAGCAGCGACCCATCGAACTTGTCCCACGGGATGTCCTTTTCCATATCCCAGCGAACCGATTCGAGCGAGCGGTAGAGTTCCGGATAAAGCATGGTGTTCATGGTGCTACCTTATCAACCTGAAAAGCGTAGACTGCGTGCGCGCCCGTCATCGATATCGTGCGCCGCATGGTTCGACCGGCTGACGGGCAAACGTAAGATTTTACGTTGAGCGCGGCCCGCCCGGGTGTGAAAAAATGCCGCAGTGAGCGGCGCCTCCGAGAGGCTCCGCGTTGCCGCGATACGGCCGCGCAGCATCTGTTATTCCATCGTGTTTGGCAGTTGCACGGCGCCAATGTGCGGCGTTCCAGCCAGGCCAATTATGATAGCACGCGATGTCGACGCCACTGTGCGACTGCACTATCGATGTGCGTCATTGACACCAAGTGTTGGATTCCCTGTTGCGCGAGGCGACGCGGGACGTTGCCGCCGCTGGTCCATAATTGCACCTGCGGCGGCAGCCGCGTCTGCAGCTCGTTGGCCGCACGCGCCGCAGACGCGGCGTCGGGTGCGGCCGCCATCGACAACACAACCATGTCGATATCGCTGGCGCGCGCCGCGTCGGCAATCTCATCGATCGATACGCCAGCACTCATCACCGCGCAGCGGCAGCGGGCGAGCACAAACAAGACTTCCATCATCGCCAGTTGCACATCATGCGCCGCGCCCGGGACCGCCGCCAGCAACGCGCAGGGTCGGCCCCGCGCGCCGTGCGCGCCATCCGTGAGCAGCCGCACCGCACGTCGAACAACGTCCTGTAGCACCTGTCCGAGCGCCGGCGCATGCGTGGCGCTCGGCGATCCGCCCATCGACGTCTGGCCCACCCGTGCGCCAAGCGGGATCGCGATTTCGTCGATAAAGCGCTCGATGCCCACGCGCACCAGGCGCCACATCAGTTCATTGCGCAGCACCGTCCAACGCTCAGTGTCGATTAGTTCGAGCAGCGGTGCTAAGTCCACGTGGGGTGACACCGGGGCACTCTGGCGCACCATCGCACGCAGAACCGGCTCGGGGTGCAACAGCACGTTGCCCGGGCGATGTCCGGCGTCCAGCAACTGCTTCACGAGCCGCAGCTTGCGGACCTGCTCAGCCGGATACAGGCGCTCGCCTCCCGCGTTGCGCAGCGGCCGCGGAAAACCGTATCGGCGCTCCCAGACGCGCAACGTATCCCTCGTCAAGCCGATTTCATGGGCGAGGGCACCAATGCCGACTGGCGATAGCGACGGCTCGGGCACGCCGGTAACTTTCTCGTGCATCCGGCCATCCGCGCCGTCGACCTGTGCCGGCCCAAAGTCTGCTGCGTCTGCCATTTGCCCATCGGCGGAAATGTGCTTGGCCATAGGTGTCGTGAAGCTTCGCCGGTGCGGCGCGCCCCTTACTGTTCAAATGTGGCCACCAATCCTAACCCTAATTCACGCTTTTGGGGACAGAAGAAAGCCGTTTGTAATCGATAAATTCGCCGCCATACGCGGACAAATCCCGGACAATAGGCCAAGATGGGTCTATTCGGTCGGTTGGTTGGTCGGTCGGTCGGTTGGTCGGTTGGTTGGTTGGTCGTTGGTCGTCGGTTTTAGGTTTTAGGTTTTAGGTTTTAGGTCGTCGATTTTCGGTCTTCGGCAGGCAGGCAGGCAGGCAGGCACCGGCCACGTTACGGGACAAGACAGTGGTGGTCTACAGGAACGACGGAAAAAATGCGGCAGTGCATCGTGCCGTTGCAGCACGTCGCGATAGCCGCGCATGATCAGAGCTCGCTGGGAGCGCGCGTCATCACCTCTACGCGTCGCCAGTCGTTACGCGTGGTCACCGCAATCGGCGGGTGCATGACCAGTTGGCTCACGTGCTCTACCGGCTCGATGTCTGTGCCGAGCGCGTCGAGAAACACGCTGACCATGACCCGCCGGCCGATCTACGCAAGGCTCGGGTAGCCGGTGGCGCGGGAGCATCCGGCCTTGATGACCGGTGCTATTCGACGATCCGGCCGCGGCGCTTGCGCACGCCAGCCGCCGGCATCGTCCCCTTGGTGCGCTTGCGGGCCGCCGACGGCCTGTTGTCTGCGTCGGCGCTACTGCCAATCGCGGCCTTATTGCCTGTCGTGGCGCTACCACGGGTGGCGGCATTGCGGGCCGTCGAAGCCTTGTGATCCGTCGCCGTTGACAGCTTGCTGCGTGTCGCAGCTTTGTCCTTCGCAGCGGGCCGGCCGTGCTTCGCCGGGTCGCTATGCCTCGCCAAGTCGCTATGCCTCGCCAAGTCGCTGTGCCTCGCCAAGTCGCTGTGCCTCGCCAAGTCGCTGTGCCTCGCCAAGTCGCTGTGCCTCGCCAAGTCGCTGTGCCTCGCCGACTTGCCAGCCGCCGTTGACGTGCCGCTCTCTGCCGACGTGCCGCTTGAAGCCACCCCGCTTTCTGCCATGGCCTCGCCCTTGGTCGCCGATCCGCCTGCTGCTGCACGCTTGGACGGCGCACGAGCCGCCGTCGAGGATCGGGCCTTTGCAGCAGATCGGCCCGCCCCCGCCGAAGCGCCCGGCGACGAACGCCCCAGCCCCTCGTCGCTCCGCTGTCGCATCGCTTCCTCAATATCGTCGGCGGGCACCGATGCACCGGGCATCGTATGCGGCGCAACCGCGAACCGGGCAATCTGCTCGAACTGCGTCTGCAGCCAGCTCCACCAGGCTGACGCGTCGAGCGGCTCGCCGGCCCTAGACGCGGCCGCGCGCTCGCCGGCATCGGCCGCCGCGGCAGCGTCGGCGGCTTCGCCCCGCGACGTATCCGGCGCACGGCGATCCGCTGGCGCGCCGTCCTGCGCATCGGGCCCCTGCTGCTTGGCAACCGATTCGCCTGCCTGCGCCGCCTGGGTTCCGTGCGCCGCCGACGCGTCCCATTGCGGCAAGGCCTCGCCAGCGGCAAACTGGGCTGCGTCGGCAGCTCCGGTGGCACCGGCCGCGCCTTCCCCTCCGTCTGCTTCATCCGCTTGGCCCGCTGCGGCCGGCGGCGGCCATGGTGCGCCGCGCGCATCGCCACTTATGCCGCACTCGCCCGACGGAGGGCTTGTGCCGGACGCGCCGCCCGGCGTGGGCGTCATCGACGCCTGCGCAAATGCGCCGAACGCGCGCAGCGTCGCAAGCGTCGAGCGTTGCATCTGCAGCGCCTGGATCGTGGACTGCAACATCGACAAGTTGAGCTTGAGCCACTGTTCGACCGCCCGAAGATCGGTGATGCGCTTATCGAGCTCCTCGACGCTCATCAGCGGCGCGCCGATATCTGGCCCGAGTCCGAGCGGTGGCGACGCCAGCCCGCCGTCACCGGCCAAACCGCCCGGCATGCGCATCAGCTTGAGCAGGCTGTCGAACATCTCATCGCCGGCATTCGGCGAAAACCGCGGGAATGACGAAAACGGGGTATTGCCGCCTGAATCGCTCATTGATCCTGTCTCTCTGTGCTACCCGGCATGATGGGCATCGCCCGGTCAGAACGGCGCACCGTCCGGAAACCGTGGCGCGCGACGCTCGCGCAGCGAACGAATGCCTTCGTGCACGTCCTGCCCGCCGAAGCCGAGGAATTCCAGCGCCAGCGATGTATCGAACGTCGGGCCGGCGCTGCGCAGCCAGTTGTTCAACGCGTACTTGGTCCAACGGATGGCGCTTTGCGAGCCGTTCGCCAATCGCTGCGCCAGCTCAAAAGCCTTCGGCACCAGGTCAACATCGTCGACCGCCAGCGATACCAGGCCGATACGCTCGGCTTCGTCGCCGGACACCGGTTCGCACAGCAGCAGGTGATACTTGGCCTTAGCCATCCCACACAGCAACGGCCAGACGATCGCCGCGTGATCGCCGGCGGCCACGCCCAGCCGCGTATGGCCGTCGATGATGCGCGCGCTTTTCGCGGCGATTGAAATATCAGCGAGCAAGCCAGCCACTAGGCCGGCCCCCACCGCCGGACCGTGCATCGCCGAGACCACCGGCTTGCTGCAATTGACCAGGTTATAGACGAGGTCACGCGCTTCACGCCATACCCGCGCGCGCAACTGGAAGTCGTTGGCTATCTGCTCGACTAGCGTCATATCGCCACCGCCGGAGAATCCCTTGCCCTCGCCACGGATGATTGCCACCCGTGTGTGCGGATCGGTGTCGATGTCGCGCCAGATGTCCGCCAGCTCGCGATGCATCCCTTCATCAGCGGTAGCCAACGCGCTCTTGTTGGCCCCTTCGCCACTCATGATCACTTCGAGCATCCCGTGCTCGTGTCGGCGCAGCTTCAACGCTTTGTAGCGGGCGTAGTGCAGGTCGTTCGCAAAACCGTTCATCGCCCTATCCAGAAGCGGGCGGCACGCCCGATAGTTTGAACACTAGCAGACGCCCGCCGCAATGGGAGAGGAAGTTGAGATAATCGTACCGTTTTTCTTGCCTAGGGTTGTCGCCGGCGCTTGGGCGGCACGCCTCATCGCACGCACTGCCGGGCGCGCTCCGCGAACGGGGTTAGCCGTTGGCCACGGGCGCCACGGCCTGGTCGATCGCGCCGAAGATCGATTTCCCCTCCTCGTCGAACATCTCGATCCTGACGCGGTCGCCATACTTCATGAACGCCGTGCGTGGCGCGCCGTACTCGATCGTCTCGAGACAGCGCTTCTCGGCAATGCAGCAATAGCCGCGCTGGGCATCCTTATTCGAGATCGTGCCCGAGCCGATGATCGAGCCGGCTCGCACGTTGCGTGTCTTCGCAATATGGGCGATCAATTGCCCAAAGTTAAATACCATGTCAGACCCGGCATCGGGTTGCCCGACCTTGCGCCCGTTCCAATGGACAATCATCGGCCGATGCACGCGCGCGTCGCACCACGCCTGGCCCAGTTCGTCCGGCGTGATGGCCACTGGCGCGAATGCGCTCGCAGGCTTGCTCTGGAAGAAGCCCAAGCCCTTGGCAAGTTCGGCGGGGACCAGGTTGCGCAGCGACACGTCATTGACCAGCGTCAGCAGCCGGATGCCGCGCTGCGCGACCTGCGACGTCGCCCCCATCGGCACGTCCCCAGTGATCACGGCCACCTCGGCCTCGAAATCGATCCCATAGTCCTCGCTCGGACATACGATGTCGTCGGTCGGGCCGATAAAATCGTCGCTGCCGCCCTGGTACATCAACGGATCGGTCCACAATTCCGGCGGCATTGGCGCCCCGCGCGCGCGCCACACGAGTTCGACGTGGTTCACATAGGCGGAGCCATCCGCCCATTGGAACGCTCGGGGCAACGGCGCCATGCACTGGGCCGGCTCAAACGCAAACGCATGCCGCGCGCGGCCCTGGTTCAATGCATCGTACAGCTGCGCCAGTTGCGGCGCATGAAACGTCCAGTCGTCCAGCACACGCTGTAACGTTGGCGCGATCGCATCGGCGCTCGTGGCCATCCGTAAGTCGCGCGATACGACAAGAAGTTGGCCGTCGCGTGAACCGTCCTTGAGCGTGGCAAGTTTCATAGGGCTTGTAATGACGTATAGGGAAATGTATTTTGCGATGGTTAATTCTAACGGCGAGATTCGCGAACACAGTGCCGCACGGGCGTAGGGCATGCTGCTGCCGACGATCCATGCGCGCTGCATGCCAGTGTTCGATGCGACTGGAGCGCTGGCGCTCGCGCTGATCGCGCTCGGACAGAAGGCACTTTCGATATCCGCTGGGGCGGCCAAATCGACATGGCACTGCGCGACTGCGCGCAACAGCTGTCCTATGAACCTATGAACTGGGGTACGACCGCGCACGCAACGCGTAGTGCCCGCCTGCTTGGAAGTCCATGGCGGATTTGTCTTCGCGCGCCGCACCGCGGCGGCCCCGCACGATCGTTGCCGGCCACCCGTGCCGTCGGCATGCGCGCGGGCCAGCCACGCGCTGGGTCATCGCCCTGGCACTGGTATTGCTTGTCCACGCGCTAGTTGGTGTGTGGCTGGAGCGCGTGCCTGGCTTGAACCCCGCGCCGACGCCGAGCGAGATCCCCGTCCAGGTTGCCGTGCTAACACCGCGGCCGATCGACTCGGCCACGCACGAGCGCGCCGCGACGGCGGCCGGTGATGCGCCACGCGCGGCCTCGCCCCACTCGCCGTCCAGCGCGGCGGCCACGCCGCCCAGCGATGCCTTGCAAGCGGTGGTGCCACAGCCGAACGCGTCCCGCGCCGCGCGCACCGGCAACGCTGGCCCGCCGCCCGCACGCACGCTGCGTGCGATCGACGACACCCGCCCGCGTGCGCCAGCACATCCTATACCGGCTGACACGGCCGCACAGGCCTTTGCCGGCACACGCGGCCCGCTCGCCGGCAAATACGGCGCCGGTCGGCAACCGCAGCCGGCCACGCGCGACGCGGTGGCGGGCGGCACGTCGCCGCTGGCCACCGCGTCGGACGCATCCAATGCTTCACCTACACCTACTTCGCCTGCCTTGGCTACTTCAGCTGCTTCTGGTACCCCGAACGCTTCGCGCACGTTGGCCGCCTCAGCCCCGTCGCCGGCCTCCGCGCCGGTCGCTTCCGGCGGCGAAAAATTCACGCTGCCCCCGAGCGCGGACATCCGGTACGACACTTTCTACAACGGCGTGCAAAATCAAGCTGGCACACTGCGTTGGACCACCGACGGCTCGCATTACCAGATGGTCGTCTCGATGACGCTGCCGTTTGTGGGCACGTACAGTTTCACCAGCGAGGGCCGCGTCGACGCATTCGGGCTTGCGCCGCAACGCTACGTGGAACAGCGTGGGCGTCGCGGCACCGATACGACGCGCTTTGAGCGCGACACGCAGCCGAGGCGCATCGCGTTCTCGCGCTCATCCCAAACCGTGCCACTGTCCGACGGCGCGCAGGACCGCTTCAGCATGGTGATGCAGTTGGCCAGCCTCGTACGCGGCGACCCGTCGGCCTATACGCCGGGCGTCACACGCCAGTTTTTTGTCGCCGACAGCGACAGTGGCGAAACCTGGCCGATCGAGATGATCGGCACCGAATCGGTGCAGACTTGGCAAGGATTCGTCGATGCCTTGCATTTCATGCGCCTGCCGCGCCGCGACGGCGATCGGCGGCGCATCGACGTATGGCTGTGCCCCATGCTCGATTACCTGCCGGTCAGGCTGGTACAAACCGAGCCAAACGGCACGCAAGTCGAATTGCTGTGGCACGGCAAGCTGCCGGCAAACAGCGGGACGGGCCAGTTCACCCCATCCGGAGCGGCCGGCATGCCCGAAGAAGGAACCGCCACTCCGGCCGAGCCCGCTCAGAAGCCTCCGAAGCCCGCGCCCGCCGATGCACCCGCATCCGTGCCGGGCATAGGTCATGCTGAATCCTTGCCATGGCAGGCGCCGGCGAAACCGTAGTGCGGATGCTTCGCTTCGCCGTTCAGCGCGTCGGCCTGGCGCTGGAATCCTTTTCCGCACCGGCGGTCGAATCGGTAGATTCGGAACGGCAGTCAGCTCGACAACGTAACATAATGTAATCCTAGGGAATATCCGTTCCGGATCGGCCCCTTGAATTTCTGACCAACCTCTCCATCTACGGTGCAAACCGTGGCAGAGCAACAGAATTGAGGAGTGTCGCCATGCAAATGATCTACAACAGCCCGAACTACTGCGTTGTCGAATTCGCCCCCCAAGCCGAGCACGGCACCATGCTATCCGGCGGATTCGAGATCGTCGACAAAAATGCGCAGCGCGAGATATTCATCGACGGCTCAATGGCAGCGCGCTTTCGCGAGCACGTGCAGCGCCTGATCCAAGAACAACCGTCGCTGGAGGAAGTCGACGAATTCCTCGGGCAATTCGACAGCCTGATGAACCAGCCCGTCGTGCTACACTGATCGTCGATTGCTGGCGAACTCCATCCAGAACAGAAAGACCCCCGCCGGATGTCCGGCGGGGGTCTTCTTTTAGAATGTCAGATTACGGCGCACTGCGGCACGCGCCGCCGCCGACCGTCACGACGTGCCGCGACGCGGTCAGCCGCGATTCGTGCATACATCCCATGCAAAAAGCACACAGCCTTCGCTACACTCGGGGCAGCGCCCTGCCCGCGCTGCTCGCGCGCCGTATCCTGATACTGGACGGCGCAATGGGCACGATGATTCAGCGCTACAAGCTGTCCGAAGCCCATTACCGGGGCGAGCGGTTCGCCGCGCTGGACCATGATGTCAAGGGCAACAACGAGTTGCTATCGATCACACAGCCGCAGATCATCGGCCAGATTCACGAGCAGTACTTGGCTGCCGGCGCGGATATCGTCGAAACGAACACGTTCGGTGCGACTCGGATCGCCCAGGCCGATTACCGAATGGAGACGCTCGCCATCGAAATGAATATCGCTTCGGCACGGTTGGCGCGCGCCGCATGCGACCGGTATTCGACGCCGGACAAGCCGCGTTTCGTCGCCGGGGCGATTGGGCCCACGCCGAAAACCGCAAGTATCTCGCCAGACGTCAACGACCCGGGCGCGCGCAACGTCACCTTCGACGAATTGCGCGACAGCTACTACGAGCAAGCGCAAGCGCTGCTCGATGGCGGCGCGGACCTGTTTCTGGTGGAGACGATCTTCGACACGCTCAATGCGAAAGCCGCGTTGTTTGCGCTCGATCAATTGTTCGAGGATACCGGCGAGGTGCTGCCGATCATGATTTCCGGCACGGTGACCGACGCGTCCGGACGAATCCTGTCCGGACAGACCGTCGAGGCATTCTGGAACGCGCTGCGCCATGCGCGGCCGCTGACCTTTGGGCTGAACTGCGCGCTCGGGGCGGCGCTAATGCGGCCGTATATCGCCGAGTTGGCGAAGCTGTGCGACACTTACGTGTCGTGCTATCCGAACGCCGGGTTGCCGAACCCGATGAGCGAGACCGGCTTTGACGAAACACCAGAGGTCACCTCCGGACTGCTCAAGGAATTCGCCGACTCGGGCCTCGTCAATCTGGCTGGCGGCTGCTGCGGCACAACACCCGAACACATTGCAGCGATCGCCGCGCGCCTGGCGGACGTCAAGCCGCGCGCATGGGCGCATTATCAAGAAAAAAGCGAGTCATGACCGACCATACGATGCGCCTTTGCGGGCTCGAAGCGTTCAACGTCACGGACGCGACACTGTTCATCAACGTCGGCGAACGCACCAATGTGACCGGCTCCAAAGCCTTCGCGCGCATGATCCTGAACAGCCAGTTCGACGACGCGCTCGCCGTCGCGCGCCAGCAGGTCGAAAACGGCGCGCAGGTGATCGACGTGAACATGGACGAGGCGATGCTCGATTCACGCGCCGCGATGGTCCGCTTCCTGAACCTGATCGCGTCGGAGCCGGACATCGCACGGGTGCCGATCATGATCGATTCGTCCAAATGGGACGTGATCGAAGCGGGACTGAAATGCGTACAAGGCAAGGCGATCGTGAACTCGATCTCGCTAAAGGAAGGCGAGCAAGCGTTTCGCCTCCATGCGAAGCTGATCCGCCGCTACGGCGCAGCCGCCGTGGTGATGGCATTCGATGAAAACGGCCAGGCCGACACCTTCGAGCGCAAGTGCCAAATTTGCCAGCGCAGCTACGACATCCTCGTGAACGAAGTGGGCTTCCCGCCCGAGGACATCGTCTTCGATCCGAACATCTTTGCGATCGCCACCGGCATCGACGAGCACAACAACTACGCGGTCGACTTCATTAACGCGACACGCTGGATCAAGCAAAACCTGCCGCATGCCAAGGTGAGCGGCGGTGTATCGAACGTGTCGTTCTCGTTTCGCGGCAACGACTCAGTGCGCGAGGCGATCCATACGGTATTCCTGTATCACGCGATCCAGGCCGGCATGGATATGGGCATTGTCAACGCCGGCCAGCTCGGCGTGTACCAGGAGTTGGACCCCGTGCTGCGCGAGCGCGTCGAAGACGTCGTGCTCAATCGTCGGCCCGACGCGACGGACCGGCTGCTGGAGATCGCGGACAAGTACAAGAGCGGTGCGACCAAGAAAGAGGACAACCTCCAATGGCGAGAGCAGCCGGTCGAGCAGCGGCTGGCCCACGCGCTCGTGCACGGCATCACGACCTTCATCGTCGAGGACACCGAGCAGGCGCGCGTGAAAATCGCGCAAGCCGGCGGGCGGCCGATCAACGTGATCGAAGGGCCGTTGATGGACGGCATGAACATCGTCGGCGATCTGTTCGGACAAGGCAAGATGTTCTTGCCGCAGGTGGTGAAGTCAGCGCGCGTGATGAAGCAGGCGGTCGCGCACCTGATTCCGTTCATCGAGGAGGAAAAGCGCCAATTGGCCGCCGCCGGCTCGGACGTGAAGCCCAAGGGCAAGATCGTGATCGCCACGGTCAAGGGCGACGTGCACGACATCGGCAAGAACATCGTGTCCGTGGTGCTCCAGTGCAATAACTTCGAGGTGGTCAACATGGGCGTGATGGTGCCGTGCACGGACATCCTCGCGACCGCCAAAGCCGAGGGCGCCGACATCGTCGGGCTGTCCGGGCTGATTACCCCGAGCCTGGAGGAAATGGCCTACGTCGCCGCCGAGATGCAGCGCGACGAGTATTTCCGTGGCAAGAACACCCCACTGCTGATCGGCGGCGCGACCACCTCGCGCGTGCACACCGCGGTGAAGATCGCGCCGCACTACGATGGTCCGGTCGTCTACGTGCCCGACGCGTCGCGCTCGGTCTCGGTCGCCTCCAGCCTGCTGTCCGACGAGGGTGCGGCGCGTTACATCGACGAGTTGCGCGCCGACTACGACCGGATCCGCGAGCAGCACGCGAACAAGAAGGCCCAGCCGCTGGTCACACTGGCGCAAGCACGCGCGAATAAGACCCGCATCGACTGGGATGGCTATGTGCCCCCCAAGCCCAAGTTCATCGGCCGGCGCACGTTTAAGAACCAGGATTTGGCCGAGCTTGCGCGCTACATCGACTGGGGCCCGTTCTTCCAAACCTGGGACCTGGCCGGACGCTTCCCGGCGATCTTGGACGACGAGGTGGTCGGCGAATCGGCCCGGCGCGTGTTCGACGATGGCAAGGCGATGCTCGCGCGGCTGATCCAGGGACGCTGGCTGAGCGCGAACGGCGTGATCGCGCTGCTGCCCGCCAACACGGTGAACGACGATGACATCGAGATCTATACCGACGAGAGCCGCACGCAGGTTGCGCTGACGTGGCGCAACCTGCGCCAGCAAAGCGTGCGGCCCGTCGTGGACGGCGTGACACGGCCCAACCGCTGCCTGGCCGATTTCATTGCGCCGCGCGCCAGCGGCATCGCCGACTACATCGGCTTGTTCGCGGTCACGGCGGGATTAGGCGTGGACACGCGCGAGAAGCAGTTCGAGCAGCACCACGACGACTACAGCGCGATCATGCTGAAGGCGCTTGCGGACCGGCTTGCCGAAGCGTTCGCCGAACAACTGCATCAGCGCGTGCGACGCGACTTGTGGGGCTACGCGGCCGACGAGGCGCTGAACAACGATCAGTTGATTGCCGAACAGTACGCCGGCATTCGGCCCGCGCCCGGCTATCCGGCGTGTCCGGACCATCTGGTCAAGCGTGACCTGTTTGCGACGCTGCAAGCGGACGAGATCGGCATGAGCCTGACCGAATCGCTGGCGATGTGGCCAGCGGCCAGCGTGTCGGGCTTCTATCTGTCCCATCCGGACAGCCGGTATTTCACCGTCGGCAAGATCGGCGACGATCAGCTCGAGGACTACGCGCGCCGCATGGACCTGTCACTGGAGCACGCGCGACGCGCGCTGGCGCCGCAGCTGTAAGCCCGTCCTTGGCACGCAGCCAGTCGTTCACCGGCCGTGCCCGGCGGCGGCGCGGGCGCGCGATGGTGCGCCCGCATTGCCTCGCACGATTGACGCGCTCAAACGCCCCAGATCACGTCCGAGTTCGCCTTGTGCGCCTGCCGCAGCATGTCAAGGAACGGATAGGCGCGCTGCGCCAGGCCGATCGGCACTTCGTGCGCCTCGTGGTCCCCGTCATCGTCATCGACATGGCCGTCGTGTTCGGCAAGGCGTTGCTTGTCCTGCGCAATGGCCGCCTCAAGCTTGGCGATCGCCGGCTGCAACTCGTCATGCGCGATGACGCCACGCTGCCCAAGGCGCTTGCCGATGATCGCCAGCAGGAATTGCGCGAGGTTTTCGAGCATCGTCACCTCCACGGTGGCCCGAGACTTGAACGTGATTAGCATGGCGGCTCCTTGTTCGCTTCGTCGGCCCGGTCGCGCCAGCGTCGCTGGCGCCGCATGCACACCACACCGGCCTGAACTGTATTCGACAGTTTAGCACCTGCTAAAATCCATCATTCCCGCTTTGTGCGTGTTCGCGGGGCAGGCGGCCAATGGGTCGCCGCGCCCGCGCCTGTTTCGATAACTGCCGTCATTCCATGCTGCCCGCACAGAAACACCTCATCGAATCGATCCTAGCAGATGCCGTCGCCGGAGTCGTCCAGGCGTCGCCGGCAGCCAGCGATGCAGCATTCGTGCAACCGACCATCGCGCTGGACCGGCCCAAGATCGCCGCACATGGCGATGTCGCGTCGAACCTGGCGATGCAGCTGGCCAAGCCGCTACGCGCCAACCCGCGCGTGCTGGCGCAGCAACTGGCCGAAGCTACCCTCGCTCACCCGCGCGCGGCCGGGCTGATCGCCAGCGCGGAAGTCGCCGGCCCGGGTTTTTTGAACCTGCGACTGACCGACGCCGCGAAACAGCAGACCGTGCACGCGATACTGGCACAGCGCGAGCGCTTCGGCTTCGCGCCGCCGGGGCGCGGCGGCCATGGCAAACAAGTGCTGATCGAATTCGTGTCGGCCAATCCAACCGGGCCGCTGCACGTGGGCCACGGCCGGCAGGCGGCGCTGGGCGACGCCCTCGGCGCGCTGATGCAGACCCAGGGCTGGGCCGTGCACCGCGAGTTCTACTACAACGACGCCGGCGTGCAGATCAACACGCTTGCGTTATCGGTGCAGGCGCGAGCACGCGGCTTCAAGCCGGGCGATGCGCAGTGGCCGGAAGCGGCCTACAACGGCGACTACATCGCGGACATCGCGCGCGACTATCTGGCCGGCGAAACAGTGTCAGCCAGCGATGGCGTGCCCGTGACGGGAGCCGGTGACGTCGACAATCTCGATGCGATCCGACGCTTCGCCGTCACTTACCTGCGCCGCGAGCAGGACATCGACTTGAAGGCATTCGGCGTCAAGTTCGACCAGTACTACCTAGAGTCGTCACTATACGACGAAGGCCGCGTCGAGCGCGCGGTCCAGGCGCTGGTGGCTGCCGGCAAGACGTACGAGGACGATGGCGCGCTGTGGCTGCGCACCACCGACTACGGCGACGACAAGGACCGGGTGATGCGCAAGCAGGACGGCACCTATACCTACTTCGTGCCAGACATCGCCTATCACGTCACCAAGTGGGAGCGCGGCTTCACGAAAGTGATCAACGTGCAGGGCTCGGATCACCATGGCACGATCGCGCGCGTGCGCGCCGGCCTGCAAGCGTTGGACATCGGCATTCCGAGCGGCTATCCGGACTACGTGTTGCATAAGATGGTCACCGTGATGCGCGACGGCCGCGAGATCAAGATCTCCAAGCGGGCAGGCAGCTACGTGACGGTGCGAGACCTGATCGTATGGTCCGGCGGCGGCAATTCGGACGAGTCCGCCGCCTCGCTGAGCCCTCAGCAACTGGACAGCGACATGCTGCGCAAGGGCCGCGACGCGGTGCGCTTCTTCCTGATCTCGCGCAAGGCCGACACCGAATTCACATTCGACATCGACCTCGCGCTGAAGCAAAACGATGAAAATCCGGTCTACTATGTGCAATATGCGCATGCGCGGATCTGCTCGGTACTGTCGGAGTTACGCGCACGTTATACAGACGGTCTCGAGGACTGGTCGCAGGTCGACTTGACGCCGCTTGCCACCGAGCGATCCAAGGCGCTGCTGCAAAAATTGGCCGAATATCCGCAAATGCTGGAGCACGCAGCAAACGAACTGGCCCCTCATGCGGTCGCATTCTATTTGCGCGACCTGGCGGGCGAGTTCCATTCGTTCTACAACGACCGCGCCGAGCGGGTGCTCGTGGACGATGCGCGCGAGCGCCTGGCCCGCGCGGCGCTGCTGGCCGCGACACGCCAGGTGCTGGCCAACGGGCTCGCGACGATCGGGGTGTCGGCACCCGAGAAGATGTAGGGAACGGAAGGCGGCGCGGGGACCGTATAATCGGTGCTCCCAGTCACGGATGACGCGGGCGCGACGGCGGCATGGCGGCCGCGATTTCATCCGGGCGGTTTCATAGAGAAATAGGTAAGCAAACACGATGGCAAAAGCACGACGATCTTCCTCGCCGAATTCGAAGCAACGTGGAGGGACGTTCCTCGGTATCGTATTGGGATTGATCGTCGGGCTGGCGATCGCAATCGTGGTGGCGCTGTACATTAGGGGAGCGCCAACGCCATTCGTGTCCAAGGGCAACGCACCCGCGACAACGTCCGACACGGCAGGCAACGGCACGACGTTTGATCCGAACCGAGCGCTGGCCGGCAAGTCGCCCGGTCAGCCGGTGCCACCGTCGGCCACCCAGCCGCCGCCGAACACGGCGCCAGGCCAAAGCTCGCAGCAATCGCAATCGACGGGCGTGCTGGAAGAGCCGCAGATCATCGAGATCCCATCCACGGCCAGCGCCGCGCCCGCGACGCCCTGGAGCCCGTCCACGACGCCGGCGCCCCGTCCCGCGCCGTCCGGCGGCAGCGCCAGCGTGCCTACCCCTGCATTGGCCAAGCCAGGCGCCGACACGCTGGCCGCCCCGCAAAGGCCGGGCGCGAGCGAGGCCAACACCGGCTATTTCCTGCAGGTCGGCGCGTATCGCACGCAACAGGATGCGGAGCAGCAGCGCGCGCGGCTAGCGCTGCAGGGATTTGAGTCCAAGGTCACACAGCGCGACGCCGGCGGGGTCGTGTACTACCGCGTGCGCATCGGCCCGTTCTCGCGCTTCGAGGACATGAATAGCGTCCGACAGCGGCTATCCGATGCCGGCGTCGACACTGCCGTGATCCGCTTCACGAAGCAATAGCCTCGTGTCCCGCGCCACGCGCGCACCGCGCGTGGCGCACGCCCTTGAACCGGCGGCATCCGTACCCGTCTGAACAGGTTTCGTGCCGCTTTTTCCTTGCCACGCTTTTGCCACGGTCCACTATG
This sequence comes from Mycetohabitans rhizoxinica HKI 454, assembly GCF_000198775.1. Taxonomy (NCBI): domain Bacteria; kingdom Pseudomonadati; phylum Pseudomonadota; class Betaproteobacteria; order Burkholderiales; family Burkholderiaceae; genus Mycetohabitans; species Mycetohabitans rhizoxinica. The sequence continues at coordinate 2,593,508 of NC_014722.1, forward strand.
AAGAAAACCCTCAGCGCTGCCCTGCTCGCCGTCGCTGTCGCCCTCGGCACAGCCCCATTCGCCCAAGCGTCACCGTCCGCGCCGGTCGCCGGCAAGGACTATACGGTGCTCACGCCAGCCCAGCCGGTGAAGGCCCCGGCCGGCAAGGTCGAAGTGACCGAATTCATGTGGTACGGCTGCCCGCATTGCAGCGAGTTCGATCCGTATCTTGAAAAATGGAAGGCCAAGCAAGGGACACACATCGTGTTCCGGCGCGTGCCAGTCGCGTTTCGCGACCAGTTCGTTCCACATTCGAAGATGCTGCTCGCGCTGGACGTGCTCGGCCTGAGCGAGAAACTCGCACCGGTGATCTTTGACGAGATCCACGTCAAGCGGAACTATCTGCTGACGCCGGATGCGCAAGCGAACTTCCTTGCCAAGCAAGGCGTGGACAAGAAAAAGTACCTCGATGCGTACAACTCGTTCACCGTCGCAAGCGAACTGAAGCGCGTGTCGCAGATGGCACAGGACTACAAGATCGACGGCGTGCCGACCGTCATCGTGCAAGGCAAATACGAGACCGGCCCGGCGGCGACCAACAGCCTGGAAGGTACCGTCCAAGTGCTCGACTACCTGGTCGGGCAAGTGGCCGCGAAGAAGATGTAGCGGATATGCGGGATCCCGCGCCATGCCATGACGCGATGAGCGAAGCCGCGCCATTGAAGGTCTTCATCACCGGTGCGTCGAGCGGCATCGGTCTCGCGTTTGCACGCTACTACGCGCGAGCGGGGGCAAGCCTGGGGCTGGTCGCACGCCGTGGCGAGGTCTTGACCGACTTTGCCGAGTCGTGCCGCAGCCGCTTCCCGCAGGCGAGCGTGTCGATCCATGTGGCAGACGTGCGCGATGCTGCCGCGCTGGCGCTCGCGGCACAGCAGTTCATCGACCACTACGGCCTGCCGGATATTGTGATCGCGAACGCCGGCATCAGCGCCGGCGCAGTCACCGGCCACGGCGACCTGCCGGCGTTCCGCGCGATCATGGACACCAACTACTTCGGCATGGTCGCGACCTTCGAACCCTTCGCCGCCGCGATGGTCTGCGCCCGGCACGGTACGCTGGTGGGCATTGCCAGCGTGGCGGGCGTGCGCGGCCTGCCAGGCGCAGGCGCCTACAGCGCGTCCAAGGCAGCCGCGCTGAAATACCTGGAGGCGCTGCGGGTCGAGATGCGCCCCGCCGGCGTGGCAGTCGTCACGATCGCACCCGGCTACATCCGCACGCCGATGACCGACGGTAATCCCTACTCGATGCCGTTTTTGATGGATCCCGACCGGTTCGCCGCTAACGCGGCGGCGGCCATCGCCGCCAAGAAGCGCTTCGCCATCTTCCCGCGACCGATGCGCGTGGCTGCCGCGCTGCTACACGTGCTGCCGCGCTGGCTTTACGATTTTGCGTTCGAGCGGGCGCCGCGCAAGCCCCGCGCCACGCGATAAAGCGACGCGACAGACAGCACGGTGGCGAAAAACGTATCAGAATAGCCGGATTCGGCCCCGCCACCGGGCAGTTGAGGCCACCCTCAGAAACCATGAAGAACAAGCTTTGGGAGATCGTATGCGTGTGAAACACCCCGTTAGCGTGCCCCGTGGACCACGCGGCGCAGCCGCGTGGCTCGGCGCGGCAACCATGCTGCTAAGCGCGCCCGCCTGGCTGCAGGCTAAGCCGTTGACCGTGTGCACTGAGGCCAGTCCGGACGGCTTCGACGTCGTGCAGTACAACTCGCTGACCACCTCCAACGCATCTGGCGACGTTGTCTTCAATCAATTGGTGCGCTACGACGAGGCGGCCGACAAGCTCGCGCCGTCGCTCGCCGAACGATGGGAGGTCAGCCCGGACGGGCTCGCCGTCACGTTCCACCTGCGCCCCAACGTATCGTTTCAGACTACGGAAGAATTCAAGCCGTCCCGCGCACTGAACGCCGACGACGTGTTGTTCACGTTCAACCGGATGCTCGATCCGAGTCATCCGTGGCACAAGATCGCAGGCAACGGCGGCTTTCCGCATGCGCAGTCGATGAACCTGCCGAAGCTGATCAAATCGGTCACTAAAGTGGACGACTTGACGGTGAAGTTCGAACTGTCCGAGCCCAACGCGGCGTTTGTGTCGATCTTGACGATGCCGTTCGCGTCAATCTACTCGGCAGAGTACGCGAGCCAGTTGGAAAAGGCGGGCAGACAAGCCGACATCAATGCGAAGCCGGTTGGCACCGGTCCGTTCGTGCTGAAAAGTTACACAAAGGATGCGGTGATCCGCTACGACGTCAATCCAACCTATTGGGGCCGTAAACCGAAAATCGACCGGCTGATTTACGCAATCACGCCCGATGCAGCAGTACGTGCGCAAAAGATCAAGTCAGGCGAATGCCAGATTGCGCTGTCGCCCAAGCCGCAGGATGTACTGGCAGCCAAGAGCGACAAGTCGCTGAAGGTCGTGCAAACACCGGCGTTCATGACCGCGTTTGTCGCATTGAACACGCAGCATAAGCCGCTGGACAATGACAAGGTCCGGCAAGCATTAAACATCGCGTTCGACCGACAGACGTACATTAAGACGGTGTTCGGCAACACTGCAGTGGCAGCTGTCAATCCGTACCCGCCGAATACATGGAGCTATAACAAGGCGGTCAAACCGTACCCGTACAACATCGAACAGGCAAAAAAGCTGCTGGCCGACGCCGGTTATCCAAACGGCTTCGAGACGTCGATTTGGGTACGGCCAAGCGGCAGCGTGTTGAATCCTAATCCGAAGGCTGGCGCGGAACTGTTGCAAGCGGACCTCGCCCGGATCGGCGTGAAGGCGCAGGTCAAGGTCATCGAATGGGGACAACTGATCAAGGATGCTAAGCAAGGACAGCATGACCTGCTTTTCATGGGCTGGTCCGGCGACAACGGTGATCCAGACAACTTCCTGACGCCGCAGTTCTCATGCGCTTCGGTGAAATCAGGCATCAACTTCGCGCGCTACTGCGACCCACAGCTCGATAAGTTGCTCGCCGACGGTAGGACCACGGCTGACCAAACTACCCGAGCAAAAGCGTACACGGCCGCGCAAAAGATCATTCATGACAAAGCCCTGTGGATTCCGCTTGTCTATCCGAGCGCGGCCGCAATCACGCGCAGTAATATCCGGGGTTACCACGTCAGCCCATTCGGCCGGCAAGAATACTCAGGTGTGACGGTCGACTAGGCAAAAGTTGGCAGCCTCGGATAAAACACGCTGGCACGGCCAACTTTGTAAGTCTTATAATTGCCTTTCGAAAAAGTTGGCAGAATATGCATCATTTTCCCCGCGCGCAGTCGGCAGACATACAAAAAGCCATCTCGCCAGCTGACGCATCGTTCGCGAACCGGCGCGGCGCGGTGCTGGTGCCCTGTTATAACGAAGCAGCCACAATCGACACAGTCGTGCGAGACTTTAGACGCGCGTTGCCGCATGCTGAGATCTACGTATTCGACAACGATTCGAACGACGATACTCTGCCGCACGCACAAGCAGCCGGCGCACAGGTACGCACGGTGCCTTACCGGGGCAAGGGGAATGTGATCCGGCGCATGCCCGTCGCTGAGATTCCGACCGCATATGGCGTGCGACCGCAAGGATTGCATACCGGATTTGTACCTCGGTTGCCAACCGCTGTGCTGTGCACGGCATTGATGCTGCTTGGCGCGATCCTGCTAGCCTGCGGCATCATACTGGACACCGTGACGCGCGGGCGCATCGAGGCAAAGCGGTTTGCATACTTGTCGGTGGATGCACCACGGCCTGCGGCAAAACAAGGCTAACGTGCGTTCGCAATTCTTTCGTTTCGCGATCGCCGGTATAGCGGGGTTCATTGTCGACGCCGGCCTGCTATGGCTCATGCTGTGGATCGGGCTTGGCTACTTCGCTGGACGCGCGGTGTCGTTTCTCGTGGCCGTCTGGGTCACCTGGCAATTGAACCGGCAATTCACGTTCTCGGGCAAGCAATACGAATCCGTGTGGCGCGAATGGTGGCGGTACCTCACCGCGATGCTCGCCGGCGGGTGCGTAAACTACGCCGCGTACAGCGCGGTGGTTCTTAATCTGCCGCCGCGCGTCTTTGTACCTTACATTGGGGTAGCGGCTGGCTCGCTCGCTGGCCTTGCGGTAAATTTTGCTTCCGCCCGCTGGTGGGTTTTTTATCGCAAGAGTGAACAATGAAGAGAGGCAACAGCGGAGCAGGTTTTTGTTGCAAAGCACTGCTAGCACGACCGGGAACAATCGATTTGAACGCAATGCCTATGATCCGCATGGTCGCCCCGCTAGCATCGTCGTGTATCCAACTGATCTGATGAGCACACAGCCCGGCTTGTCGACGGCACACTAATCAGCGTATGACGAAAAGCGAATCACGCCGTCGTGCTCGACGCGCTCAAGCTCGCCGGAATGCCACAACAAATGCAAATGGGCCAGCGCCTCACCCATCGCGAACGTCATCTGATGCAGGTCCAGCGGCCGCTTGAACATCAGCGGCACAATGTCGGCTGCACTGTGCGGCTGCCGCGCGCACGCTTCACGCACTTCATCCAGCCGCGCCGCGTGATGCTCGCGCAACTGCGCAATGCGCGTGTGCAAGCCACGAAATGGCTTGCCGTGCGACGGCAACACGAGCGTATCATCGGGCAATGCGTGGTAGCGACCAAGCGAACCCAAGTACTGCGCCAGCGGGTTGCCGCCCGGCTCGATCTCAAACACCGATACATTCGTCGAAATCCGCGGCAACACCATATCCCCGGAAATCAACAGGCGATCCGCGTCGCAATATAGCGCGCAATGCTCGGTCGAATGACCAAACCCGGTGATGACGCGCCAGCGCCGCGAGCCGATCGTCACCGTATCCCCCTCCTGCATCCGCACGTACGACGCGGGCACCTGCGGGACCAGCGCATGGTAATACCCCTTGCGTACACGGATCTTTTCGACCGACGGCGGATCGTTCAGGCCATGGCTCGCGAAAAACCGCGCCGCCGCCTCGCCGCCGGCGTTTGAATCCCCATCCTTGGCCGACGACAATAGACGGCCCATTAGGTATTCGCCCAGCGTCATCCACAGCGGGGCACGCCAGCGGCCGCACTCGCCACCGCCGCACAGCCAGTGCGCCAAGCCCAAATGGTCCGGGTGAAAGTGGGTGACCAGCACGCGCAGCACCGGCAAGCCGCCCAGCACATCGTCGAAGATCCGCTCCCAATGGGCCTTGATCGTGTCGCTCGCAATCCCGGAATCGATGATCGTCCAGCCGGGCTGCACGCCGGATTGGTCGCGCAGCAGCCACAGGTTGATGTGGTCGAGTTTAAAAGGCAGCGGCATGCGGACCCACAGCACGCCGGGCGCGACTTCGTGCACAGTGCCGTCGGCCGGTAGGGTATCGGCGAAAACGTAGTCCAGCTGATGTTCGAGCGTGTTCATGGGAGTCGAGCTTGCAGTCGTTGCGTTCCAGCCATCGGGTTTGCAGTCGTTGCGTTTCGGCAAGGTTGACGATAACGTAAACGTGCATTGTATCCATGTTGCCGCCGACATGCCGACGCACTACACCATTACTGAATTAGCCCGTGAATTCGACGTGACGCCGCGGGCGATCCGTTTCTACGAGGACCAGGGCCTGCTGTCGCCGAGCCGCGAGGGCGCGAGCGGCCTGCGCCGCGTATTCTCGGCGCGGGACCGCACGCGGTTGAAGCTGACGTTGCGTGGCAAGCGGCTCGGCTTCACGCTGTCCGAGATCCGCGCCCTGCTCGACCTGTACGAAGCGCCGATCGACACGGTCGCGCAACTTCAGGCCTTTCTCACCACGCTGACCGAGCACCGGCAAGTGCTGGAGCGTCAATTTGAAGATCTGAACGCGACACTTGAAGATCTGGCTCAGTACGAGGCGCAAGCGCGAGCGCTGCTTGAGTCGTCGCAGCGACATGATATGGCAACCGAACCGCAGCAAAAGACGCTAAATTGATGAAATATTTGCCGAAACTGCTGTTGTCGCAGATCGGTTTTGACCTCGCGCAGACGATCCTGAAGGGCTTCAACCGTGTCATTACCGGTTCTTTCGCGAAGCCCCGATCAACGCGAAACGCCAGTTCGAGCGCAGCAATTGGCACGGGTTACAGAAGCGCGCGCGAGCGCAGCGCATCGTCACGAATGTCCAGTTCGATGTGCTGCTCGAGGATCTGCCACGCGACGTGGACTGCGTGATGCGCTCGATCCGCGGCACGTTTGGCGAGTTCGACGCGACGTTCAACTTCCCGATCCACGTGCTGTCGTCGCTGTTCTTCCGCAATCAGGCAGCCTACATCGTCGGCGAGAGGGCCGACACGCTCAAGTATTCGGAAGTCGCGTTGCCGCTGTCGCGGCTGGACGATGCGCTAATCAACGAACTGGAGACGTACGCGCCGTCGATGAACGAGTACGAGGGTGACACCGTGGTGATCCGCCATCTGGACATCGGGCGCCGGATGACACCGCTGAACCTGTATCTGCAGAACAGCACGGACGAGCAAATCGATCACGGCATCAAGGAATATGGCGATACGATCAAGGAATTGATCAAGGCTGACATTTTCCCTGGCGACATGCTATATAAGAACTTCAGCGTGACACGTCACGGTCGCGTCGTCTTTTACAATTACGACGAGATCGAGTACCTGACGGACTGCAATGTGCGCCGCGTGCCGCCACCGCGTCATGATGAGGACGGGACGTCGGCGAGCCCTGGTACGCGATCGGCCCGCACGATATCTTCCCGCAGACCTGCAGCACGTTCCTGCTCGGTGCTCGCGCGTGCGCGCCGCGTTTCCCTATGAACGCAATGAGCGATTTGGCGTGCGTTACCCCAAATGCTTTGCGGCGGCCCACACGCGCCGCGAAGCCATTGGTCAACACACGCCGCGCGCCGCCGTTGCATGAGACCTGATCAACGAGCAATGCACGAAGCACGATCAACAAACGAAACGATGACCATGGAACAAAAACCGTCCTCCCCCGCATCCGAACCGCTTGCCCATCTGTTCGAGAACAACCGACTGTGGGTCGAGCGCAAGCTCGGTGAAGACCCCCAGTATTTCGCGAGACTGGCCGAGCAACAGAATCCGGAGTACCTGTGGATCGGCTGCTCCGACTCGCGCGTGCCCGCCAACCAAATCATCGGCTTGCCGCCCGGTGAAGTGTTCGTGCATCGGAACATCGCCAACGTGGTCGTGCACTCGGACCTGAACTGTCTGTCGGTGATCCAGTTCGCCGTCGAGTTGCTCAAGGTCAAGCACATCATGGTGGTTGGCCACTATGGCTGCTCTGGCGTGCGCGCCGCGTTGTTCGGCACGCGCGTCGGATTGGCCGACAACTGGCTGCACCACATTCAGGACGTGCACGGCAAGCATGCGGCGCTGCTTGCCGAATGGCCGCTGGGTCAGGCGCGGCACCACCGGCTCGTCGAACTCAACACGATCGAGCAGGTGGTCAACGTGTGCCGCACGACGATCGTGAGCGATGCGTGGAAACGAGGCCAGCCGCTCACCGTGCATGGCTGGGTGTACGGCGTGCACGACGGCAAGATGCGCAACCTCGGCATGACGATCTGCGAGCCGGGCGCGCTGGACGCAACCTATGCGCGGTGCGTGGATGCACTGAAACGCAACCGTCCAGCCGATGCGGCGGCGCCGTCTCATCCAAACGATGTGCTCGCCGACGATGCGGCGCGCCTGGCGGCAGCCGTCGGCCACGTCCACCAAGGCGAACCAGCTGCCGGCGTCACGCGCTGAATCGAACCAGGAAACACTCGATTTGAGCCAAAAGACATCCTGATGACCGACTTCATCGAACGCGATCCGATCGTGATTGCCTGCGTCGCCCGTACGCCGATGGCCGGCTTCCAGGGCGATGTCGTGTCGCTGACCTGCCCGCAGTTTGGCGCGGCGGCGATCAACGCCGTGCTGCAACGCGGGCGCACCTGGAGCCCGCACAAGTGGACGAGGTGGTGATGGGGTGCGTGCTACCCGCCGGACTTGGCCAGGCGCCGGCGCGCCAGGCGGCTTTAGGCGCAGGGCAGCCGCTGCCCACCGGCTGCACGACGGTCAACAAGATGTGCGGTTCCGGCATGCGCGCCGCGATGTTCGCGGTCGTCACCATGGCCGCGATGAAGGAACACCGCTTACCCTACGAAAAGGTCAACGTGCATGGCGGCGCCTGCGTGCTGGGCCATCCGATTGGTGCTTCGGGTGCGCGCATCATCGTGACGCTGATCGGCGCGTTGCGCCAGCGCGGCCTGAAGCACGGTGTCGCAAGCCTGTGCATCGGCGGCGGCGAAGCCACCGCGATGGAGATCGAGCTATTTTGAACGGCGCACCGCACACGCCCCGCGCGCAGCACACGGCACGTCTGCACTTGCCGCCCGAGGCGCCCTGCCCCTGCGGCGCAGTGCAGCAAGGCCGCCCGGCACGTTATGGCCGCTGCTGCGCGCGCTTCATCGAAGGCGGCGAAGCGGCGCCCTCGGCGCTCGAGTTGATGCGCTCGCGCTATACCGCTTATACGCTGCACGCGTTCGACTACTTGCGCCAGACGTGGGATCCGTCCACATGTCCGCCGGATCTCGGCTGCGACGCCGGTACGCCGACCCACTGGCTCGGCTTGACGGTCAAGCAACACGTTATCGATGACGATGCGCACAGCCGGGTCGAGTTTATCGCACGCTACCGGAGCGCCGGCGCAGGCGGCGGGCGCGCACAGCGGCTGCACGAGCTGAGTCGGTTTTGCCGCGGTGACGACGGACGGTGGCGCTACGTCGACGGCGACATGCTCGATTGATCACCACCGGCGTTTTTTGATTGCTTAAGCTTGAAGCTTTGCCGATGCAACCGATCCTGCCCTCATATCGCGTCACTGGTCCCGTGCCACCTACCGCGATTGTGTGACGCCGGCGCGCGGCGATACTGGCCTCGGGCGTGCGCCTGCACCGGCGTGCGGCGTCCGTGCGGAGCACCTGCGATGTTCAGAGGTTGACCTATCGTAGGCGAATCAGCATCCGATCCGTCGCGGGAACTTGAGAGGCGCGCAATGACGCGTATGCAGCAGAACCGGACCAGCAGCGAAAGGTGGTCAGTGAACTGGGGACTCTTTAAGCATTCGGCAACGCGCGCACGGCGCGTGGTGACGTCTGTTGTCAAGCTGGCATGGTGGCCGGCATTCTCGTTGGCACGGTGTTCGGCACGGTATGGCGCCATCCGATACTGGGTGATGTCGTGCGCATCAGTGCTGATATTGTCAAGCACGTGCGTGCACGTCGCGCTCGCGCAGACCAGCGGTGGCATCGCGCCCGGCGTGCAGCAGGCCAGCCTGCCTCCCAGCCGCGCGATCGAGCCGATCGATACGCTCGCCAACGTGGCCACGCTGCAGCGTGCGGCTGCCGCCCCGGGCATCCGCGACGGCATGACAGGGCCGCCGTGCACGCAGTCGTGCGCGGCCATGGCCGATACCGGCTTGCCAGCGCTGCCCGCCGACCTAAACGAGCAGGTCGTGTCGATCCCGATCCCAGGCAGCGACAGGCAGGCACTCGAAACCACGATTTTCAAGCCCGACGGCAACGGACCATTTCCGATGGTCGTGTTCAATCATGGCAAGGAACGCGGTGACCCGCGTGCTCAGCCGCGCAGCCGGCCGCTGCCATTCGCCCGCGAGTTCGTGCGGCGCGGCTACGTGGTCGTGGCGCCGAACCGGCAGGGTTTCGCGCAATCGGGCGGCACCTATGTCGAGCACGGTTGCGATGTCGCCGACAACGGCTTGGCCCAGGCGCAAGATGTAGCGGTCACGATCGCCTACATGTCGACGCAGCCGTATATCGACACGCGGCATATCGTCGTGGCCGGTGCTTCGCACGGTGGGCTGACGACGATCGCGTATGGACAGCAACCACAACGCGGCGTACGCGGCCTGCTGAACTTTGCCGGCGGGCTGCGCCAGGACGCATGCAGCGGCTGGCAGCACAATCTGACGCACGCGTTCGCCACGTATGGCGGCAAAGTGCGGCTTCCGTCGCTGTGGTTCTACGGCGAAAACGACGCATTCTGGTCACCACAGCTGGTGGCGCAGATGTACAGCGCTTACGTGGCCGGTGACGCGCAGGCAGAGCTTGTGAATTTCGGCGTGTACAAGGACAATGTACACCGGATCGTCGGAGATCGCGACGGGGTTGCGCTCTGGTGGCCGCAAACCCAGCACTTCCTTACGCAGATCGGCATGCCCACCGCCGTGCGCTATCGCGTCGAGGACGCGCCTGCTGCGCAGCCGACCGGCTATGCCTCGATCGACGCGATCGATGCAGTTCCATACCTAAACGGCAGTGGCCGCGAGGGCTATGCGACCTTTCTAAAACAATACCCGAGCCGCGCGTTTGCGGTGTCCGACAGCGGTGCGTGGTCATGGGCCGAAGGGGGCGACGATCCCGTCTCGGTCGCGCTGGACAATTGCCAGAAACACAGCCGCGATCCATGCCAGCTGTACGCGGTTGACAACGTCGTCGTCTGGTCGGGCCATTGACTGGCGCCGGGTAATTCGTATCACTGTAAGCTTTGAAGAACAATTCGTCTGATCTGATTTCCCGCAGCCTGCGCGCGGTCTGGCATCCCTGCACGCAGATGAAGCACCATGAGCAATTGCCATTGATCGCCGTGGCGCGCGGCGCCGGGGCATGGCTCTACGATCGCGACGGCAAGCGCTACCTCGATGCCATCAGTTCGTGGTGGGTCAACCTGTTCGGTCACGCCAACCCGCATATCAACGGCGCATTGAAGACGCAACTGGACACGCTCGAGCATGCGATGCTCGCCGGCTGCACGCATGAGCCGGCGGTCGAGTTGGCCGAGCGCCTGTCGAGCCTGACCGGCCACGTGCTCGGCCATGCGTTCTTCGCGTCCGATGGGGCATCGGCCGTGGAGATTGCGCTGAAAATGAGCTTCCACTTCTGGCGCAACAGCGGCCGCAGTCGCAAACGCGAGTTCGTCTGCGTCGCCAACAGCTATCACGGCGAGACAATCGGCGCACTGAGTATGACCGACGTGGCGCTGTTTAAGGACGCGTACGATCCCTTGATCCGCACCGCGCACGTGGTCGCGTCGCCGGACGCGCGCCAAGCCCGTGCCGGCGAGCAGGCGGTGGACGTGGCAGCGCGCGCGTTGGCCGATGTCAAACGGCTGTTCGTCGAGCGCGGCGAACAGATCGCGGCGTTGATCGTCGAGCCGCTGGTGCAGTGCGCCACCGGCTTCGCGATGCACGATCCGTCGTACCTGGCCGGACTGCGCGCGCTGTGCGACGAATATCACGTACATTGGATTGCCGACGAGATTGCGGTGGGCTGCGCACGCACCGGGACCTTCTTCGCCTGCGAGCAGGCGCGCGTATGGCCGGATTTCCTGTGCCTGTCCAAGGGCATCAGTGGCGGCTACCTGCCGTTGTCCATTGTGCTCACGCGCGATCCGATATACGCGGCGTTCTACGACGACGACACCACGCGCGGCTTCCTGCACTCGCACTCGTACACCGGCAACCCGCTCGCCTGCCGTGCGGGTCTGGCCACGCTCGAATTGTTCGACGCACACGACGTACTGGCGCGCAACCGTGTGAGGTCAGACGCGTTGGGCGCGTTGCTCGAGCCACTGCGTGAGCATCCGTACGTACAACACTTGCGCCGGTGCGGCACGCTGTTCGCGTTCGACGTATCGTTGCCGGCCGGGCCCGCCCGCCGCTTCTCGCGGCGTTTCTTCGAATGCGCGCTCGCCAACGAGTTGCTGCTGCGCCCGATCGGCACCACCGTCTACCTGATGCCGCCTTATATACTGAACGATGACGAACAGATGCTGCTCGCCACGCGGCTACGCGCGACACTGGAGACGGTGCTCGCCGAGCTGGGCGGGCACGAGTACGATCCCCGCCCGGCCGCTACCGGCGGCGTGATACTGTGAGCCCGGCCGTCGTGCCCACGCGCGGCTCGTCCGACGTTGACCAAGACCCGTGCCACGGCACGGGATTTTAGGAGCCATTGCGATGAAAGCGCTTTCGCTATTCGTCACCGGCACTGACACGGAAATCGGCAAGACGTTCGTGTCGTGTGCATTATTGCGCGGCTTTTGCGCGCGGGACCTGCGCGCGGTGGCCCTCAAGCCGATCGCCGCTGGCGCGCAACTGCGCAGCGGGATCTGGCATAACGAAGATGCAGACCTGCTGCGCGATGCATCCAATTCCGGACATGGCATTCGCCGCCGAAAACGTCGAGGCGGTCCGACAGCGCCTGAATCGGCAGTACAGCGCGCCGCTGCTCGGTACAATCCCGCGCCTAGACGGCAAGCGCGCCGACGAAGCGGCAGCGTACATCGATATCGACGCATTGCTTGAGCGGCTTCGGCACTTACGCGCGCGCTAGTCCAGGCCTTGGCGGAGAACTATACCCCGTTGGTAAATCTGCTTACGGAATCCGACAACCGGCGCTGCCTGATACGTACCCCGTGGGAAACTGGCCCATGTGCATCAATCCGCGCACATTCGAGCGGATTCGACAAAAACGGGGATAGACCGATGACTGTGATCCCAAGCGCGGCCCACACCGGCCTGCCAGCGTCCATTGCCCGAGGCGGTTCGGATACACGCGCGCTGGCCGACATCAGTACAGCGGAGGTCGAACACAGCATTACCACCGATATCACGCGTGACCAGCACCCCATGCGCTGGAGCACCTACGACATCGCTGCCTTGTATGAATTGCCGCTGGGCGACCTGCTGTTGCGCGCGCAGCAAACACATCGCGACCACTTCGACCCGAACGCCATCGAGCTGTCAACGCTGCTGTCGATCAGAAGCACCGGGTGCGAGGAAGACTGCGTCCGCTGTCCCTCATCCGCTCACCATGGCACGGAACTAAAGGCGGCACCGCTCGTGTCGCTGCACGAGGTGCTCAGCGCGGCCCGCGCTGCCAAGGAAAGCGGCGCGAGCCGATTCTACATAAGCGCCGCATGGCGCAATCTAAAGCCGCGGCACCTGGACAAGATCTTGGAGATGATCCGCGGCGTCAAGGCGCTCGGGCTCGAGACCTGCGCCACGCTGGGCATGCTCGACGACGAGCAGGCCAAGGCACTGCGCGATGCGGGCCTGGACTACTACAACCACAATCTCGACACCTCGCCCGAGTTCTACGGGCAGATTATCTCGACCCGCACCTATCAGGACCGTCTGGACACGCTCGAGCGGGTGCGCAATGCGGGCATCGCGGTGTGTTGCGGCGGCATCATCGGGCTGGGTGAGTCGCGCCGCGATAGGGCCGGCTTGATCGCACAACTGGCAAACATGGCGCCCTACCCAGAGTCGGTGCCGATCAACGGTTTGATGCGCGTGGAGGGCACATCGCAGGTCGATGCCACGGCACTCGACCCGTTTGAATTCGTCCGCACGATTGCCATCGCGCGCATGACGATGCCCACGGCCGTCATCCGCCTGTCGGCCGGACGCGAGCACATGAACGACGCGCTGCAAGCGCTATGCTTTTTCGCCGGCGCCAACGCCGTACTCTACGCAGACCCCTTTATGGAGCCAGGCCACCCGCTGCGGGTCAAGGACCGCGCGCTGTTCGCCCGGCTGGGGCTGCACATCGCGTAACGCTTGCACTGGCTACAGCCGCATGAGGCGGCCGCAGCCTGCTTGAACGACGCGCGGCAATTCATGCTGCGCGCCGTGTTGCTCCGGCCACTATCGACGCTTTTTCGGGACTATTTCGTCAAGCGTTCCGCCGTCAATAAAATGCGTTTGCTCCGCTTTAGCCCAGCCACCAAATACCTGTTCGACAGTAAACGTCTCAATTTCCGGGAAACTTCGCTGAATGCATAGCCAATATCGTCGCGTCGCGTGGTCGCAAATTGTGATTTGCAATGATTTGCTGCGCCTCAGGCGACCATAGGTAGTCGAGGTACGCCTGGGCTTGCTTACGCGTGTTGCGCTCATCGACGACTTTGTCCACTAGGGCAACCGGCGGCTCCACAAGCAAGCTTATCGACGGATATACCGCTTCATAGTTCTCTCCCCCCTCACCACCTATGATAGAAGCCACTTCATTCTCGAATGTCACGAGCACGTCGCCGATACCATGCTGCGTGAACGTCATCGTTGCGCCTCGACCTCCGGTATCAAACGTCGGCGTATCGGCCACAATCGCTTTCACAAATTTCTTCGCCTGAGCGTCATCACCTCCCCGTTGTAGTTTGTAGCCCCACGCAGCCAAATAGGTATAGCGGCCGTTACCCGAGGTCTTGGGATTAACAATAATGACCTGAATACCCGGCCGTGCGAGGTCGTCCCAGTCCCTAATTCTTTTCGGATTACCCTTGCGCACAACGAACACCACCGTGGTCGAATAAGGGCTGCTCAAATTTGGCAGCCGGGTACGCCAGTTTTCAGGCAAAAGCTTCCCACGCTGAGCGAGCAGATCGATATCCGTTGGGTGGTTCATCATAACGATATCGGCCTGCCGCCCGTATAGCACGGATAGCGCCTGGGAAGTCGACGCACCGTACGACTGCCGGATCGATAGGGATTTGCCGGTGCTCTTCGCATAGCTGGCGACGAAGCTTGCGTTGATATCTTCATAGAGTTCGCGCGTAACGTCATATGAGACATTCAACAGCGACTCATCGGCGCGCGCGCGCCCCATCACTGCCAGCGCTGACACCAAGCACACCGCCAACACGAGCCATTTCGCAGGGTGAATCTCCATCCCCTTCCCCGGTCTAAAATCGCATTGTAACCAGTCCCCAAGCGTAGGGCAGCCGAAGACACCATAGCGCTTACTGCGCCCCCTGTATAGCAATGCTTGTTCCAGTAGGGCAGGCCGTCGACACAGAATAAAGGCTTGCCATGCCGAGATTAGCCTAATTTGATTTCCGTCAATGGGCCGAACCGCTGGCACTGGCATACTCGTATATGGATTGGAGTTTGCTGCCTCTGCCCGGCTCCGGAGCCAGCCACAGCGCACCGCACAAGGACATCACCTGCATGACGACCACCCGCGACCTGTTCGATGCCGAGTTGATTGGCCGCTACGCGCTCGACGGCCCCCGCTACACGTCCTATCCGAGCGCAGCGTTGTTCAATTCATCGCTGGGCGTCGATGCATACCAGGGCGCCATCCAACGGTCCAATGCGCACGGCGGGGACTTATCGCTGTACGTGCATATTCCATTTTGCGACACCGTTTGCTTTTATTGCGGCTGCAACAAGGTCATCACAAAAAACCGCAGCCGCGCCGACAGCTACGTCGAAGCGCTGGGCCAGGAGCTTGCGCTGCAATCGACGCTGTTCGGCCAAGGCCGGCGGATACGCCAATTGCATTGGGGGGGCGGCACCCCAACGTTTCTGTGCCAGCTTCAGATCATGCAGTTGATGAACTCGATCGGCGAGCATTTCATGCTCACACCGGATTGGGATGACGTCGAGTATTCCATCGAAATCGACCCTCGCGCGATCGACGATTCGACGATCGCGGCACTGCGCGAACGGGGCTTCAATCGTCTGAGCCTAGGCGTACAGGATGTCGATCCGCTCGTGCAGCAGGCAGTCAACCGGGTCCAACCACGCGAGATGACAGCCAACGCGATCCGCCAGGCACGCGAGAGTGGCTACAAGTCGATCAGCGTCGATCTGATCTATGGGTTACCACACCAGACGGTAGCGAGCTATGCACGCACGCTCGACACCATCATCGACCTCGCGCCGGACCGGCTGTCGGTGTTCGCCTATTCCCACCTGCCACATCTGTTCAAGATGCAGCGCCAGATCGATTCGAACGCGCTGCCATCGCCCGCGCAGCGGCTGGCAATCCTGCAATTGGTGATCGAACGGCTCAGCGACGCTGGCTACGTCTATATCGGGATGGATCATTTTGCCCGGCCGGACGACGAACTGGCGATCGCGCAACGCAACGGCACGCTGCACCGCAATTTTCAAGGCTACAGCACCCACGCTGACTGCGACGTATTGGGTATCGGCGCATCATCGATTGGCCGCATCAACGATGTCTACGCGCAAAACGAAAAGGATGTTGAACGCTACGAGGCCCGGGTGCGACGCGGCGAGCTACCGCTTTCTCGCGGCTGGCGGCTAAGCACCGATGACCAGCTGCGACAGGACGTGATAGGGCAATTGATGTGTGCATTCTCCGTGCGCTTCGCGCAGGTCGAGGCGACGTACGGCATACGCTTTTCGTCGTATTTCGAGCAAGAACTGGAGCGCTTGCGTGCACTGCAAGCCGACGGGCTGGTGTCGGTGGACGACGAGGGCATCGTCGTGCCGATGCGCGGCCGGCTGCTAATTCGCAACATCTGCATGACGTTCGACCGCTACGTGGAGACCTCCAGCATCGCGATGCAGTACTCAAAGACGGTTTGAATGCCGCCGGGCGCCGGCGTGGACGCGATACTGGATGCTGGCGGCCCCGGGCCCACCCGCGACCGACACCGACCAGACACCGACCAACAGGGCGACGCGCCACTAGGCCAGCAGCCACGCCCGTGGCTGGCAGATCAGCGCGCCACCACCGGTATGCCGCGCAACGCGCCGGTCGCGGGTGCCTGCTCGAGCGCGGCCCGCACCGCAACGCCGGTCGCCGGCTCAATGCCAAGCCGCCGCGCGAGCGCGCGCTCGCGGGCCTTGGCTGCCACCACGCTGGCGAGCTTGACCGGTCCATAGCCGCGCACTTGCTGCATGACTTCAACCAGCTGTATCGCGTCGGACAACGTATCGGGCGAAAGCACGTCAAGCAGCGCATCAATGCTGCACGCATAGTCCAACGCGAGTTGCCGCTCCATGCGCCTTTCCAGCGTCCTGCCGAACGGATCCAGCGGCGTGCCACGCAACCCCTTGAGCCGAGCCAGTACACCGAGCACAGGCCACATCCATTGACCAAGGCGCACCTTCTTCGGCCGCCGCCCGGGGGCCGCGTGCGCGAGTACCGGAGGCGCCATGTTGAACTCGATACGGAAATCGCGCCCCGCCACACCGTCGAATTGCGCCTGTAGCGCCTGCCGGAATGTGCCGTCGCTATAGAGGCGCGCGACCTCGTATTCGTCTTTGACGGCCAGCAGCTTGAAGAAGGTCGTCGCCACCGCACGCGTCAACGGTTCGCTGCGGCGCCCGCCTGCCGCGCCGCCGGGCATCAGGCGCCGCTCCGCATCGCGCACCTTGTCGAGCAGCGCGTCAAAGCGCGCGACGTACCGCATCCCGCCATAGGCGAGCAGCCGAGCCCGGCGATCGGCGATCACCGCGTCCACGTCGGTGGCCATATCGGGCGTCACCGAGAACGGTAGCGCCGGAGCCTCGGCACGCGGCGCATGAAGCCCATCGAGCGCCGCCGCATCCTCGGCGGCCACCCGACCGAGCGAGAATGCCAACTTGTTCGCGCTGACCGCGACGTTGTTCAACTCGATCGCACGCAGCAGCGCATTGAGTGACACCGGCACGAGGCCACGCTGCCACGCATAACCAAGCATCAGGATGTTGGAGCCGATCGTGTCGCCAAGAAACCGTTGCGCGAGCGCCTGCGCATCGCAGGTCTCGAGTCGCCCGTCACCTGCTGCGTGGTGCATCTTATCAAGCAACGCTGGCGCGTGAAGGTCCGCATCGGGATTGCCGACAAATGAAGCGGTTGGGATAGGATGGGTGTTGACGAGGATGCGGGTACGGCCGTGCCGGACCGTTTGCAGTGCGTCGGCGCCCGCGCCGACGACCATGTCGCAAGCCAGCAGCAAGTCGGCCTGCTGCGTATCGATACGCGCTTGGTTCAACAGCGCATCGGTCGCGGCAAGCCGCACGAACGACAACACCGCGCCACCTTTTTGCGCAAACCCCATGAAATTGAGCATTGATGCACTTTTGCGCTCCAGGTGCGCAGCCATCGAGATCAGCGCCCCCACGGTCACCACGCCCGTGCCGCCCACGCCGGTCACCAGGATGTCATACGGTGCATCGCCCAATGGCGTCGCCGGCAGCGGCAGCCGCGCCATCACCGCGGATAGTGCATCGACGTCAAAGGCGACGCCGGCCGACTGCTTCAGCTTTGCGCCACGCACGGTCACAAAGCTCGGGCAGAAGCCGTTGACACACGAGTAGTCCTTGTTGCACGATGATTGCTCGATGCGGCGCTTGCGTCCCAACGATGTCTCCAGCGGCTCGACGGACAGGCAGTTGGACTGCACGCCGCAATCACCGCATCCCTCGCACACCGCCTCGTTGATGAACAGGCGCTGATCCGGATCAGGAAACTGGCCCTTCTTACGACGCCGCCGCTTCTCGGCGGCACAGGTCTGGTCGTAGATCAACACGGTGACACCGGGCGTGTCGCGCAGGCGACGCTGCACCTCATCGAGCTGCGCGCGAGGATGAAACGTGGTGCCGCTCGGAAATAGCCCCTCATGTCCCTGGTATTTCTGCGGCTCATCGCTGACCACGACGAGCGCCGCAATGCCCTCGGCCTCGAGCTGCCGCGCGATCTGCGGCACGGAGATACTGCCGTCCACGGGTTGCCCGCCGGTCATCGCGACCGCATCGTTGTACAGAATCTTGTACGTGATATTCGTGCGCGCCGCCACCGCCTGGCGAATCGCCAGCAAGCCGGAATGGAAATACGTGCCATCGCCTAGATTCTGAAATACGTGCGGCGTCTTCGTGAACATCGAGTGCGAGACCCAATCCACCCCCTCACCGCCCATCTGGATCAGCCCAATCGTATCCCGCTGCATCCACGAGGCCATGAAGTGGCAGCCGATGCCCGCCTGCGCGATCGACCCCTCCGGCACACGAGTCGACGTATTATGTGGACAGCCGGAACAAAAATACGGCAGCCGGCGCACCGCATCGGCCTCGTTTGACAGGGTCTGCGGCGCGACCAGTTCGGCCACCCGCTCGCGGCGGTCCAGCGCCGGCTTGTGGCGTGCCAGCCAATCGGCCAATACCGGCAGCACACGCGACGGACGCAACTCGCCGAGCGCCGACAGCAATGGCCGCCCCTGCGCATCGTGCTTGCCGATCACCACGGGCCGCGCATCGGCGCGACTGTTGAACAAGTATTCCTTGATCTGCTGCTCGACGACCGGTCCCTTTTCCTCGATCACGAGTACTTCGGACAGCCCATTGACGAGGGCGTCGATGCGGGTCATCTCGAGCGGGAACGACAAGCCGACTTTGTAAATGCGAACACCCGCGGCGTCCAGATCCTGCACCGTAAGCTCGAGCCGCCGCAAGGCTTCCATCAGATCCAAGTGTGCTTTGCCGCACGTGACGATGCCCACGTTCGCATGCGTACTGCGCGCCACCCACTTGTCGATGCTATTGACACGCGCAAAATGTCTGACCGCGTCAAGCTTGGCCGCCATGCGCGCCTCGATGGCCAGGCTCGGCAGATCCGGCCAGCGGTTGTGTAGCCCGTGCGGCGGGCCGACATAATCGGCCGGCGCAGGCCATTCGGCTCGCAACGCGTCCAGGTTGACGGTCGAGCCCGATTCGACCGTCTCGGAAATCGCCTTGAAGCCGACCCAGTTTCCCGAAAACCGCGACAGTGCCCAGCCGTACAAGCCGAACTCGAGCATGTCAGCGACATTCGCCGGATTGACGATCGGCATCTGCCACGCGATCATCGTAAACTCACTCTGGTGCGGCATGGACGAGGACACGCAGCCGTGATCGTCGCCGGCCACCACCAGCACACCGCCGCGCGGCGATGAGCCATACGCATTGCCGTGCTTGAGCGCATCGCCGGCGCGATCCACGCCCGGGCCCTTGCCGTACCACATCGCGAACACGCCGTCGACGGTGCGCTGCGGGTCGGCCTCCACGCGCTGCGTGCCCAGTACCGCGGTGCCGCCGAGTTCTTCGTTGACGGCCGGCAGGAAGCGGATGCCACCCGCATCGAGATAGGGCTTCGCCTTCCACAATTGCTGGTCCACCATGCCCAACGGCGAGCCACGATAGCCGCTGATGAAACCTGCCGTATTGAGCCCCCGCGCCTTATCCAGCGCGCTTTGCATCAACGCAAGCCGCACTAGCGCCTGCGTCCCGGTGAGAAAGACGCGGCCGCTGGTGGCACGCAGATTGGCCGACAACTGGTAGGTGGACAGGAGCGGAGCCTGCTCTGCGGACGGAAGACGATCGACGCCCATATTTGTCTCCTATGTCATTTTGGGTACTAGGAAGGCCTCGCGGCTGATACTGGGCAACACGCCACCCGAGGGGGACGCGAGGCACCTGGCGATACACCATTTTTCCGCAGGAACGCAAAAAGATTTTTGCGAAGATCGGTGCCCGCACAGCGCTTGTGCGGTGGATTTGCCACGAAACACCCAGGTACGAGCGAATTCACCTGCTCTGCGCAAAAAAATTGAGCAGCAGCACGATGCGCCCCTCATCGCTGTCATTCCATACCTCGTACAGGAACGTATCGCCCCTGAGCAGAAACTTGCTGTCGTGCAGCCAGTACGCGCACGGATTCGCGTTGAACACGGCCGCTGGCGTGCCGTTTCAAAACCGCGGCATCGAGCGCACCAGGTCACCGTGCACCATGACTCCCAAGCGGTCCATGGTGCACTGCAATAAGCGTGCTCGGCGCAAATCACGGGAACGATGCGGACAATCCGTGCGGCGACGCGCGCACAATGCCGGGCAGTGTCAAACAGGGCCCTAGGTTGTGGCCGATGAGTACATCATAGGCCATCGCCGCGTTCATGGAGGGCAGCCGTCAGCCGTATGCGGGTTCGCGGGCAAATTTTTACGTATCCGATCGTCGTTTAGAGATATCGGACGACACGCAAATTCTGGACGATGCACGCTTGCCAGCGAAAGGAGATTGAAAGCAAAATACACGTCAACCGCCGCTTTGGAACGCCGTACCCGCCATGTCGCTTTGGAATAAAAGGTTGTCGCGTGATCCTTATGCACCGCTAAAAAGCCCCCTGCTCGCGGTCCGCATGCCACGCTGGCGCTCCAGGTTGGTCTTGGCGTTGATGATCTTTGGCTTCGGTGCGTTGGCCTTACGCGCGCTGTGGGTACAGGTCATCGACCGGGATTTCTATACTGCCCAAGGCCAGAAGCGCTATCAGCTCACGTTGCCGCTGGATGCGACACGCGGGCGCATCGTCGACCGGCATGGTGCATTGCTCGCCGTCAGCGTGGCGACCTACGAGATCTGGGCCACCCCCGGGCTGGTCAAGCCGCAGACGGTGGCACCACTGGCCAAGCTGCTGGACATGCCGGTGGCCGAACTCGAGCGCCGGCTCGCGCCGCATCGTGGCTTCGTGCTGCTCAAGCGCCAGATCGACGAGGAAACCGCAACCCGCATCGAGACGCTCGGCGGCGCGGGCATCACGCGCGTGGCCAGCGAGAAGCGCGTCTATCCGGAAGGCGAATCGGTCGCGCAGATCGTGGGCTTCACCGACCTGGAGAACAACGGGTTGGAAGGCGTCGAGCTCGCGTTGAACGACGCGCTCAAGGGCAATGCTGGCCAACGTGAGGTGGTCCGCGACCGGCTTGGGCGGTTCCTGTACGATGCGCGCCCCATCATGCCGGCCCGGCATGGCGACACGATCCGGCTAACGATCGACCGCCGTATCCAGCAGCTGGCGTATACGCAGCTCGAAGCCGCAATCAAGCAACACCAAGCCAAGGCGGGCAGCGTCGTGGTGCTCGATGCGCGCGGCGGCGAGATCCTGGCGATGGCAAACTGGCCGACCTTCGATCCAAACGATCGGGCGGCCCGGGTATCGGGCCAGGTCCGCAACCGCGCCTTGACCGATACGTTCGAGCCGGGCTCGACGATCAAGCCGATGATCGTTGCGCTGGCCCTAGACGCGGGCAAGGTGCGCCCCGATACACTGATCGATACGTCCCCCGGCACCTATCGGATCGGGCGCAACGTCATCCACGACACGTCGAACCACGGCATGATCACCGTCGCGCAGGCAGTTCAGAAGTCCAGTAACGTCGCCATGGCGAAATTGGCGCTGTCGCTGCCGGCCGAGGCGATCTGGTCCAAGTATCAGGAATACGGCTTCGGCCATCCGCCTGCCATCACGTTTCCCGGCGCCGCTCCGGGCAAACTGCGTCCGTACAAGCACTGGGTCCCGATCGACCAAGCCACGCATGCGTACGGGTATGGACTGTCGATGTCGCTGATGCAGGTTGCCCAGGCCTACACCGCGTTTGCCGGCGACGGCGTGATGAAGCCGGCTAAACTGGTGATTAGGGACGAATCGGACACGGCCGTCGCCGGCCATCGCGCCGTGACGACACCGGACACGGCGGCATCGATCCGCGCAATGCTGGAGATGGCGGTCGGCCCCGGCGGCACCGCGCGCGCCGCGATGATTGATAGCTACCGCGCCGGCGGCAAAACGGGCACCGTGCGCAAGCTCGCCGGCACCAGCTATGCGAAGGACAAGTACCGTGCACTGTTCGTCGGCATGGCGCCGATGAGCGATCCGCGTGTCATCGTCGCGGTGATGATCGACGAACCGGCAGGCCGTTCGTTCTATGGCGGCTCGGTCGCCGGACCGGTGTTCGCCGCGGTGACCGGCGAGTCGCTGCAAATGCTCGGCGTGCCGCCGGACGCCACACCGCTGCTGTCGGGCACGTCAAACGACGCCAGCGCTTAGCCGCGCCGCAACGGGTATGCGCACTTTTCGTGACGGTGCGCACGGCTTCACCGGTGGCCAATCCGAAGTCGCAGCCGTTTTCCACGATCACAAAGCGATCGGCCAGATAACGCGGGATGCCGCTTGTCAGGATCCGCGCCATCTGCTCGAGCGTCGCGCCCTTGCCGAACGATTAATGGCGCGGCATTGGCGACTTGCCGCTACACCCTTTGCCCTCGACGCTGTGCCAGCCTGACGCATGCCGTTGCGCGCCGGATCAACCCGCTCACCTCACAGGTCGGCCAATTGCGAGCCAGCCCCCATCGTTGTTTCAACGTCAGTTAAGTTTTTGAATCGATGTCTTGCGCAGCCAGTTCAATCGGCCGGTGATTGACGGTTACCGCGAATCAAAAACGTTTAAAGCTATTATTCCATTCCGGCCGCACGGCGGTCACGCAAACGCGCGATTAGCCCACCGCACTGCTGCCCGGCAATAGGCCGATATGCCGGGAAACCCGTCCAGCTTGATTCTCCGGCAAGCGTTAATGGACTAATATGCGCGAATGACTAAAGGAGATTACCCGTTCGCAGTGGCAGGAAAATGTCCGCCAATGTGCCGGACCAAGCGGACAAGGGGCGACGCGAGGTGACGGCGCCCCTTTGACTAACGCTCTTCGCGCGGTTTCAACGACGCACAAACGGTTGATTCGTGCCGGCGGGCGCGCGCCCCCCAACGTTGCGCTAGCACCGCGCAGGTCATCAGTTGGATCTGATGGAATAACATCAACGGCAACACGATCGCGCCCAGCGCGTGACCGGCGAAAATGACCTTGGCCATTGGAATACCGGCCGCGAGGCTTTTTTTCGAGCCGCAAAAAATAATGGTAATCCGGTCCCCCTCATCAAAGCCGAGCCGTCGGGCGGCAAAGCCGGTGATCAACAACGCGAGCGCGAGCAACAGCATGCACGAGAACAACAGTGCGAGCAACGCCGATAGCGGAATCTGGTGCCACAACCCCTGATTGACCGCCTCGCTGAACGCGGTATAGACAACGAGCAGGATCGATCCCTGATCGACCAGCTTCAGCACCACGGCATGACGGGCAATCCAGCGGCCGATCCATGGCCGCAGCAATTGGCCTGCGACGAACGGCACCAGCAATTGCAGCACGATATTGAACACGGTGTGCCACGACTCACCGCCCGCGGTTTGCTTGGACAAAATCATCCCGACAATCAACGGCGTGACGAAGATACCGAGCAGGCTGGAAGCCGACGCGCTGCACACCGCGGCCGGCACGTTGCCCTTGGCGATCGACGTGAAGGCGATCGAGGACTGAACGGTCGAAGGCAACGTACACAGGAACAACATGCCGACATACAGTTCCGGCGTCAACAGCGGTGCGATCAGCGGTCTAAGTGCAAGCCCAAGCAACGGAAATATGGCGAACGTGCACAGCATCACGACCAGATGCAGCCGCCAATGGGTCGCGCCAGCGACGACCGCCTCGCGTGACAGCTTCGCGCCGTGCAGGAAGAACAGCAACCCGACGGCACCATTCGTGAGCCAGTTGAACGCCAGCGCTGCGCCGCCGCGACACGGCAAGAAAGTCGCGATCGCCACCGTCGTGACCAGTGCGAGCGTGAAGTTGTCGGGTAACAGTTTGGATCGGGCCATGGTCATCTCGGCGCCATGCGGCGTCATCGTTACGGGCGACGCCTGTGACCCTTTCGGGCCACGAGCACACCCACGTGGAGAAAACGCCTATTGTCAGCGCACGATCATCTAATAGACAAATTCATTTTTAACTTATTTCCATGCATTCCTTTCATCAATACCGACGCTCCTTCTGGCCGTTACATGCGGTTACAACACGGCAGCTCACCTAACATTTTTCGGCTCGACACGCGCATGCTCCGTGAATAGATTAGCTCGATAACCGTTGCAATCATCGACTTTCATGCTGCTGCGTGGCGACCGTACGATTTCGTTGCTGAGCGTGTCCGCCGTCGCCATCGGGACGGTGATCGCGCTCGGGCTAGTGCAAGATGTCAACATCGAGTTCGGCAAGCCAGCACAACCGTTCATCGCACCCGGCGCCGCCCAGCGCGAAATGACTGTGCAGATCAGTGCGCCGACACCGCAGTTGCACCCACTGAGCCCAATCGTGCCGATTTCGGTCGAGATGCGTGTGACTTCCCGGCCCAATATAGAGCGCAGCGCGGTGCGCGCCGGCTCGCTTCGGGCAGACATCACCCGGTACAATGCGGAGCATCGCCATGTGCCGCCGACACGGCGCGCGCTGCCGTATGTTCCGCCCCCTCACAACGCCTGGCCCTATGTGCACTGACGCCATTGCCGCGTCGGTAAAATATAAAATAGCGTACATTATTTCCTGACACGAACGAATAAAGCGCCGGCCACGGCGTAAGTGCACGAAATCATGGATACGCTGGTCAGCATGAAGGTGTTTCGCCACGTCGTCGAAGCCAGCAGCTTTGCAGCAGCGGCTGAGCGCATGCACCTGTCACCCGCGATGGCCAGCAAGCACGTGATGCACCTTGAGGCGCACTTGGGCGCACGGTTGCTGAACCGCACCACGCGCCGTATCAGCCTCACCGAAGCCGGGCGCGACTATTACGAGCGATGCGTGCAGGCGCTCACCGAGCTGGAGGAGGCCGAGCAAGCCGTCAGTGAAGCGAGCGTGGTGCCCAAGGGCACGCTGCGGATCAACGCGCTATCGACGTTTGGCAATCGGTACCTGATGCCAGCCATTGCCGAGTACACGCGCCTGCATCCCGGCGTGCAGGTGAACATCACGATGAGCGAGCGCGTCGTCGACCTGGTCGAGGAAGGCTACGATCTAGCCATCCGCGGCTCGCACTCGGCCAAGCTGCGGACCTCATCGTTGATCGCACGCCAGATCGCCCGCGCGTATTTCGTCATCTGCGCGTCGCCTGACTACCTGCGCCGGCACGGCGTGCCACAGGTGCCGGAGGATCTGCGCGCGCACAACTGCCTGCGTTTGGCCGCCCATGGCGCACACACGCGCGAGTGGCCGCTGGGCAACGCCGAAAACGGCGGCGGCGTGACCACCCGCGGCAATATCGTGGCCAACGACATCGAGGCACTGCGCGCCGCAGCCATAGCCGGCGCCGGCATCGCCTATCTCGGCACCGATTGCGTGTACGATGACCTGGAAAACGGCACGCTGGTGCCGCTGCTGCTCGAGCACGTGGGGCCGCGCGAGTTGCCGATCTTCGCGGTCTATCCCAGCCGACGCCACTTGTCGGCAAAGGTTCGCTCGTTCGTTGACTTCATCGCCGAGCGCTTCGCTAGCGACGCGTACTGGCCGACCCGCGAACACGTGACGAGGCTGGCCGCACGCGATGCCGCCGCCTACCAGCAGGCCGGCGGGGACACGACGAGCCGCGCTACAACGCCAGCCGCGCGCGGGCGGCTTGGTACTCGTTCTTGAGCCGCGCGACAAGTTCGGCCACGCTTGGAATATCGCTCATCAGGCCAACCCCTTGGCCAGCGCCCCAAATGTCCTTCCATGCTTTAGCCTTGCTGCTGCCATCGCCAAAGTTCATCTGACTCTTATCCGACACCGGCAAGTTGTCTGGGTCTAGACCGGCCGCCGCGATGCTCTGCCGCATGTAGTTGCCATGCACGCCGGTGAACAAGTTCGTGTAGATGATATCTGCCGCGCTGGCCTGTACGATGGCCTGCTTGTACGCATCCGCTGCATGCGCTTCGCGCGTGGCAATGAAGCGTGTGCCGATGTACGCCAGATCCGCGCCCATTGCCTGGGCGGCGAGAATGGACGCGCCATTGGCGATCGATCCGGACAGGACCAGCGGCCCATCGAACAGCTTGCGCACTTCACCGACCAGCGCGAACGGCGACAGCGTACCCGCGTGCCCGCCGGCGCCGGCCGCAACCAGGATCAAGCCGTCGACGCCCGCCTCCAGCGCTTTTTGCGCATGACGCAGATTGACCACGTCGTGCAGCACGATGCCGCCGTATGAATGGACCGCGTCAATCATCTCCTTGATCGGCGCGCGCAGACTGGTAATGAAGATCGGCACCCGATGATCGACGCACACGCGCACGTCGCGCTCCAGACGAGCGTTGGACTGATGCACGATTTGATTGACCGCGATCGGGCCGATCACCGCGTCCGGATGCTCGGCACGGTGCTGGACCAGCGCCTGCTGGATTTGCGTGAGCCATGCGTCGAGCAATTCCGGCGGCCGCGCATTGAGCGCGGGAAAGGATCCGACGATGCCCGCCTTGCACTGCGCGAGCACCAGTTCCGGGTAGCTCACGATGAACATCGGCGACGATACAACCGGCAGCGACAAACGCTGCAGTAACAGGGGCAAGGCCATGCTGGATGTCTCCTGAAGCCGGGTTTATCGAACGGCCGTTTTATTATACGTGGCGATTAACAGAAATTTGCTCTAAAGCAATGTCCGTTCGTTCTTGCTTCACTGATCGCCCCCGAGGGGACCATGACGCGTGCGACTGAATCGATCGCTGGTTTTCGCCATGTAAGTGGGCACGTTGCCGATACGGCGATGGGGCGCTGCGACATCGAAATTTTGCCGCACTGGGTGGTGACGGGCCGCCGCTGCTGTTGCTGCATGGTCATCCCCAGACGCACCTGATCTGGCATCGCGTCGCCCGCGACGTCAGCGGCCGAGCGCTGCCATGCGGCCACTATATTCCGGAGGAAGCGCCGCAAGCGCTATTGGAGGAAATCGATGCCTTTTTCGATTACCGGCAACCAGCGTGAAATTGGCAATAGAGCGACTGATTTTCCCTCGAATAAACCATTGCATTACACGCCATTCAATTCACGAATTGATATCCTAAAAAACGAAATTCGCGTACCCGTGGCACTCCAATAACGCGGTTATCCAGAATTCATGCCGACATGATTTGTAGGGAAAATACCAATTTTACGAGGTGGATACATCGGATAACATCCTTGCGACGCTGATCACGTCGTACAATATTCCGCCGTTCGCCGCCCGTGAACGGCTTTTTTCTTTTTTGGCATACCACTGCACGGCGTACCTATCATGGCGCGTCGCGCAGTGCGACGTCAGCCATCGGCGCACCAGTCAGCTTAACGAGCTGCGGCGGCGACGAATTGAATACCGCGCGCGGGTGGCCCACACGCGCGGCCACCTTGCGCTCGTCGACCCGGTTGATGCCGCTTGCGACCACCAGCACCGGCGCGTCGTCATCGACGCGACACGCCGGGCGGTGTCGGGCAACGCGTCATCGGACGCATTGGCCAATGGCATGCAGGTCGGGATACCACGCATTGCTCGGCACGTCTGTGGGTTGAAATCCGTATCGATCCGTTATTCTAAGACAGTGCCACGGCATGTCGGATGTTACAGTCAAGCCACGGCACGCCATGATCGCCGCCCGTTGCAGCCACGACGCGTCGCCCACGACTGGTCGATGCCCATGTTTGCCGGAGAACACCATGCTCAATCTCGCGATTTTTGCCAAGGCAGCCGGTATCGGCTTGGCCATCGCTGCACCGGTTAGCCCGATGGGTCTGCTGCGCATTCGTGATGTTCGCTGTGATGTTCGCTGTGATGTTCGCTGCGTTGTTCGCCGCGCTGACGCCGCCTGGCGGCTCGGCCGCCGATGTTGCACTGGCCACCGTGGCCGGCGTGTTCAACGGCTCAATGCTATGGTGGTGTGTGCTCGTGACCGTCGCCAGCGTCGCACGCCATGGGCTGGGCGCGCAGCTGCGCCGGCTCATCGACTGGATTGTGGGGCTGGCGCTGGGCCTATTCGGCGCGACCGAGATCCGGCGCGCGCTGTAGCGCGTCGCGTCGCGAGCCACCGCCCGGAGCGACCGCGATGACCATGGCGACCTTCCGTTTCCACGCTGAACTGAACACATTTCTGCCGGCGAGGCTGCGTCAGCGGACATTCGCCGCATCGTACGCGCGCCATGCGTCGGTCAAGCATACGATCGAGGCACTGGGCGTGCCGCATACCGAAGTGGGACGGATTGTCATCAATGGCGAGGCGGCCGGCTTTGAGCGACCGCTCGCCGACGGGGACAGCGTGGTCGTGTATCCGCCCAGCGAGCGCGCCTCGGTGCCACTGCGCGGCGCGCTGCCCGAGCCATTGTGGTTCCTCGCCGACGCCCACCTAGGCCGACTCGCGCGCCTACTGCGCATGGCAGGCTTTGACACGCTGTACGACAACCGCATCGACGATCGCGACGTCGAGCGCATCGCCGCGCAGGAACAACGCATTGTACTCACGCGCGACCGCGAACTGCTCAAGCGGCGCGGCATCGAGCATGGATGCTATGTGCGCGCGCTCGACCCACTCGAACAGCTGCGTGAAGTCGCCGCGCGGCTGTCGCTGCACGCACGGGCGCGGCCCTGGCGCCTATGCCTGCACTGCAATGCGCCATTGCGCCGAATCGATAAAGCTGACGTGCTCGCGCGGGTTCCGCCCAGCGTGCGCGAGCGATGCGACCGGTTTGCGACCTGCGACGTATGCGGCAGGATCTACTGGGAAGGCTCGCATTGGCAGCGGATGAGCGAGCTGATGAACGAGGTGCTGGGCGTACGAGCCGCTACGGCGTCACGGGCCACACCGTAGTCGTGCCTGCCGCGATATCGACACGGCAACAGCGGCCTTCGCGATCGTGCAACCCGAACGCTGTATGCGCGTCGGCGTCCGATGGCGCACGGCAATGGAGCAGCGCGGTGCCCAGTCGCACCGCCACGCGCGTCTCGCCGTGCGATTCATACACCCGCTCCACCACTGCGGTGTGCCGGCCCTGCTCGGTCATCGAGACGCCGCGCGCATCGACACGCCACATCAGCCGCGTACCGACCGGCAGGCCGCCGTCGCGCACGTCGAGCAGCACGCCGCCGATATCCACCTTGCCACCGGCCACCAGCGTGCCCTCGCCAACGTTGTCGATACCTAACAACTGCGCCACCTTCACGCTGGCCGGCCGCTCGAATAGCGCGCGCGTCGGCCCTTGCTGCAACACGCGTCCGCGGTCCAGCACGAGAATCTCGTCGGCCAGCAACGCCGCATCATCCGGATCATGCGTAACAAGCACCGTGATCGCATCAATCTCACGCTGCAACGTGCGCAACGTCTCGCGCAACGTACGCCGGCGTGGGGTGTCCAGCGCGGAGAACGGCTCGTCCAGCAAGATCACGCGTGCGTTGCGCGCCAATGCGCGCGCCAGCGCCACGCGCTGCCGCTGGCCAAGCGAAAGCTGTAATGGCAGGCGCTGCGCCAGTGGCGCGATCCCCAAATGCAGGCTCCAGTAGCGCGCGGCATCCGGGTCGGCGTCGGCGGCGAACGTGAGCTGTCGCGCAACGCTCATATGGGGAAAAAGACCATAGTCCTGCGGCACGTAGGCCATGTGCCGCGACTGTGGCGCGCTGGCCGTCAGCACTTCACCATCAACGATGACTGATTGCGTTGCGCCTTGCTGCAAACCGGCGATCATGCGCAGCGTGAGGGACTTGCCGGACCCGGACGCGCCGATGATCGCCAACCGCCGGCTGCGCGTGCGCCATTGGACATCAAGCCCAAAATCGCCTAGCGTGCACGTGAAGTGAAACGCAAGCGTGCTGCCTAAGCAATGACGTGGCGCTGGCACGACTTCACGGGCGAGCGGGCGCAATGGGTCAAGCTCGTCACCCGGGGTGACAATGGCAACCGGGCGCGATGGCCGCAGACGGACGGTGGCCGCCAGCGACAATGCCAGCGCAATGCCCAACGTCGGCGCGAGCAGCGGCAGCATCGCGGGCAGCCCCACCGAGCCAAACACCACATACGTATACACCGGCAGCGAGTACGGATGGTAGGCCACCATCACCGTGGCGCCGAACTCACCGAATGCGCGCAGCCACGCGAGCACCATACCGGCGCGGATGGAGGGCCAGGCGATCGGCAGCCAGACGCGTAGCAAGCGCGTGCGAGCATCATGCCCCAGCGTAGCCGCGACGTCGTCCAGGACCGGATCGACGGAATCGAATGCCGAACGGGCAGCTACGATCAGGAACGGCGCGGCCACGAAAGTTTGCGCGAGCACAACGCCCACGAACGAATCAGTCAACCCGCCGCCAGCCAACGTGCCAAGCGGGCTGTACGGACCGAGCAGGAACAGCAGGAGCACGCCACTGGACAGCGGTGGTAACGCCAGGGGCAATTGCATGACAAAGCCGAGCACGCTCGCCCATCTGGAGCGTGAACGCGACAACAGATAACCGAGCGGGATCCCGGTGAACGCGATCAGCAGCGTAGCCAGCGTCGCGCTGCCCACCGACACGGCGGTTGCCTCGGCAAGCGCCCCGGGCTCGATCGCGCGCCAGTTGGCGTGCGTGAGCTGCGGCAGCACGGCGATGAATGGCGCGCACAGATAAAGCGCCAGCAAGGCTCCAAGCCACCCCAGGGGCGTGGCACGCCGCCGCACCGCAGCGCCGCCACCGCCACGTTGCAGCGTCATCGCTCCGCGTCGAGTATGGCTTGCACGCGTGCGGGGACCTGTGTGCGCTCGCCGCCGACACGCGGCACGATCACGTCGATGCCGGCGTCACGCAGCAATGCGCGCGCCTTCGGTCCGAGCAGAAACGTCACGAAGCGCATTGCGCCTTCCTTGTTAGGCGCGTCGTTCAAGATCGTGATCGTATAGCTGGCCTTAACCGCGAGCTCGGTCGGTAATTTCACCGTCGGGACGTGCAACTGCGCTGTCTCGGTTGAATAAAAAAAGCCCACGTCGAGCTGCCCCGACTGCAGGCGGCCCATCAGCGTTTCTTCCGGCAACACCTGTTTCGGATTGTCCGGTGTACCGAGCATGCGCTGCACCAGGTCAGGCTGCCGATACAGCGACGCGGCGCGGGTCACCGCCTCGAGCGTAAAGGCCCCCTTCGGATCGAGTTTCGGATCCGTGCGCCCAATCCGGATGCCCGGCTGCAGCAACGCCTTGTCCCAGCGTTCAGTCTTCAGCGATGCCGCAAAGCGGCTGTTTGCGTTGTAACCGAGCAGCAGCGGCGACTCACCAAAATTCACATACCAGCTAACCAAGTTGCCGTTCGCAGCACCGTCCAGGCTCGCATTGACCTTCGGCGTGGCGCTGATGAACACGTCACCACGCCGCAGCTTACCCTTCAACTCGTTGGCCAACTTGTTTGAGCCGGCGCCATAGCCGGAGAACGCCAGCCCCGATGCCCTCTCGAACGCCGGCCCGATGGAGCGCTCCATCACATGCACCAGTGACCCAGCGTACAACACCCGGACCGTGCCGGCGTCGCCGGCCCGCGCGACACCGGGCGCCGCCGCCGCGGCCATCACCGCCAGCACGAGCGCCGCATGCACGCGCCATGACAGCGATAGGCACAGCGCACGGACGTTTGCTGCGAAACGTTCATGCAACATTGCGCTCCCCATCTTCGTTGTATTGGGCAATATATTACGCTATCGGCCGCGTTGCCTTTTGCGCGCCGCTGTCCCATGCCGCGGCAGCATTGTCATTTCACACGCACTCCCGTCAGCCAGAATGCACGAGGGTTCGCACCCAAACTTTTAAGGTATACGAATGAGTTGTGCGCTTGCACTAATCGACGCGGCAAACTGCCGCCTGTTGCTAACAATCCGGCCTGCAGCTACCGCGCTGACGGCAAACGGATCGTGCCGCGCACCTCGTCGACGCGGCACGCCGCCCTCATTACGTAGTAGGCCGCCGCGTTACGTCGTACGGCCCCACCGTGCGCTGGGCGGAGCGTGCGCGCGGCGGGCCTGTTGGTTGCTTCACCAACATGCGCGCGCGCCGGTGTCGCGCGACAATCAACCCATAGGAGCGTGTCATGACTGAAAACCAACGTCCAGAACCACCATTGCCACACCAACAGCAAGCCACAGTGCCCGGCCACACTGGCGACATGCAACCGCAACCCGACCATGGCGAGCGTTCATACCAAGGTTCGGGCCGTCTTGCCGGCAAAGCGGCGATCATTACCGGGGGCGACAGCGGAATCGGACGCGCAGTAGCCATCGCCTTTGCTAGAGAAGGCGCTGACGTGTTAATCGCCTATCTTGACGAGGACGACGATGCGCGCGAGACAGCGCGCTGGGTCGAGCAGGCGGGACGACGCGCCGTGCTCGTGCGCGGCGATGTGGCACAGCGCGAGCACTGCGCGCGCATTGTCCAGCAAGCCGTTGACGCATTCGGCAAAATCGATGTTGTGGTCAATAACGCCGCGTTCCAAATGACGCACGAGTCGCTGGACGAGATTTCAGACGATGAGTGGGACAACACGTTCGATACGAATATTGGCGCGATGTTCAGGATCACCCGGTCCGCGCTGCATCATATGAAGGCGGGTGGCTCCATCATCAACACCACATCAATCAATGCCGATCGTCCGAACCCGACGTTGCTGGCGTATGCCGCCACCAAGGGGGCGATCCAAAATTTCACGGCGGGATTGGCACAATTGCTTGCGCAAAAAGGCATTCGGGCGAACTGTGTGGCGCCGGGGCCGATCTGGACCCCTTTGATCCCCGCGACAATGCCTGCGGAGAAGGTCAAGCAATTCGGCACGCAGGTGCCGATGAAACGGCCCGGACAGCCGGCCGAAGTGGCCCCCGCGTATGTGATGCTCGCGTCCGACGAATCGAGCTATGTTTCAGGCGCGACGATCGCGGTAACGGGCGGCGCACCGATGCTATAAGCATACGTCAGGTAGGCGACTTGCGCCTAGCACGCTATGCGGCGCGGCTCAGTGCTGCAGCGCTGGGCCGCTTGTACGCGCCGGCGTACTTGCTTCCGGTGCTGTGCAGGTGCAGATAAATGAGATTGGCCGCGATATCCTCGATGCAGGGCCAATGTCCAGTGCAATCCGGCACGACCACAGCGGCATAGCGGCGCAGCAGGTAAATGAACGGCAGATCGACAAAGCTCCCATGGCGCACTTCGATCGTATGCCTAAGCTTAGGGTGATGCCCGATTGCCCAATAGGCTACGTGATCCGATTGATCATGCCCGCTGACAAACTCCCTTGCCGCCAGCATGTCCCAGGGCCGCATCGCGAGGAATGCCTCGAAGCCGCGCTGCATCGAATTTGAACAAGGAAACGGCCACAGGATCGGCTCCAGTTTGTCGTCAAACACATTCTTGGCACGGGATCCCTTTCGGCACCTGTGGGCGAACCTAAGCCAGCTCGAGCTAACTTGGGCTAATCTGCGCTGAATTGTGCTGCTCTGAGTCAATCTAGGCCGACCTGTGGCAGACCTGCGCGCGCCACCGGCTCCGACGCCAGTCCAACGGCGGCACGCCCCCCGACGATGTCAGCCTGCCCTACCAGGCAGGCTGACACAGCGCACCACGAATCGTGCGCGCATTAAGTGCGGTCGCCGACATCCTTTGACACTTTTGCCTGCAACTGCGCCTTGCGCTGCGCGATACGAGCGCCGAGTTCATCCAGGTCAACGCCCGCCTTGCGCAGCGCAGGGAATAGCACCGATTCTTCCTCGCTGACATGATGCTGAACGTTTTCCGCCAATACGTTGAAAGCCGCATCAAAACCATCGGCGCCTGCCCGAGAGGCCCGGAGTTTCTCCATCAACGTCTTGACAAGAAAATGCTCGACATAGGCCTCGTCCACTTCCTTTTGCGGCTGACCTGACAGCGCACGCTGCGCGGCCGGATACAGGATCTCTTCCTCAATGATCGTATGCATGGCCAACTCGTCGCATGCGCGCGTGACCAGCGTTGCCTTGGCGTCAAGGTCGTCATCGGGCGTTTTTTTGAACGTATCGAATAGCCGCTGAACTGCGCGATGGTCCGCCTCCAGCAGCGCAATTGCGTCCTGTTCGGCTGCATGCGCCGTGTCGACGCCATGAGGTGGCATCGTCGAGGACCGCGTGGATTTTGGGTGTGTCGCAGTAGTAGTCATGTTCGCTCCTGTGGAAAGGTCTACTGCGTTTAGCAATCGACGCGCCCAGCCTTTGTGTTGTCGGGCCGCCGCACGGCACGGCGTGAGCATCGTGCCGTGCGGCATGATGGCATGCAGCCGCCATAGCGAGGCACAGCGCTGCTGCACTGCCGGACTGTGGCGCCGCAGTTAGCGATAGGCTGATAGCGATGAACTGAGGGTGAACGACGCCACGTTCCCGCCTCCAACTTGAAGGCAGCCCCGCACGCGAGCGGCGGGTCAGGTGCTGGCACGGACATTGCGACCGCTTGGCATACAGCGTTTCTTTCAAGGAGGGTTGTCATGCCAGAGAGAAAGACTATGGCCCGAGCGCAGGCCGACAAGCGCGCGGGGAAATCGGCAAGCACGCAAGCCGGCGAATTCGTCAAGGAAGAGGTCGAACATGTTCGAGCCGGCAAGCATGGCGTGCGCTCGGCCAAACAAGCCGTGGCAATCGGGCTGTCAAAAGCGCGGCGGGCCGGCATCGACTTGAAGCCGCCTAAGAAGGGCGCCACCAGCGAGGCAACCCGCAAAAAAGCGGCCAAGGACAGCGAGGCGGGCCAGCATAAAACGAAGGGTTCCGCGAGCAAGGAGACCCAGGCCAAGCGCTCGCGCACAACGACCTCCGTATTGCGACGCGAGCGCTCGGACGGCGCCGCACGCAAGTCGATGTCAAAGCAAGCCGAGTCTGCCGCGGCGAAACGGCCGGCCGCCAGCCGCTCCGCTGCGGCCAAGCGTGCAGCCAAGACGAAGGGCGCGGCTGGCCGCTCCGCCGCCGCCAAAAAGGCTGCTCACACGCGCGCCGCACGCGCACATCACTGAGAGGTGGGTGCAGGGCGGCCAGAGGGCGCGCCCTGTCGCCCTGCGTAGCCGCCTCGTACCCACGCGGCTGCTCCGATAATTGACTACGATATCTGCCTGAGCGGTGATGGGCAGACTACCTGCGCTGCCGCGGCGTTATCCCGAAGTATTTCTTTATAGCCGTCGTGTCCAGTCCTATTGTTTCGCACGTCAGGCTGAACCCTCTAGTTTTCGCGCAACGCGCAATTCCGGCTCGTACTTCTCTGCCCATTGCCATACACTGCAAAAGGCGGCACACAAGCTCGACCTCAGCCCGGTAAATTCGCCGAGTCTTGCCTGAAGCAATTTCATAAGGGAAACCAAATAAAAAGCGCTTGCCCACATTCCGCTTTTCCAACTATCTCCTTGTGAAGAGGGTTGGGATGAGTACAAGAAGCGGGATAAGAGGACGGAAGAAAACGAAGGTGATCATGGTGCGTGCGGCTTCCGACGAATCCGACGCGCTACGAGAGCGAGCACAGAATACCGCTACAACGATCCCTGAATATCTGCGAGTTTGCGGCATGGGACGACACACACGCAGCCTAATCGACTCTCACGCCATATAAATAAGCTACGCCGCGACTCGGCGGCTCGCAAAGTACTTATTCGATCAAGGGGGAGGTGTGCTGACAAAGGAATATGCAGCGAATATGCAGCCGTCTTGGCCGAACTAAAGCAGACGATCATGCGAGTCGCTCGACGCGATACCTAGCGCACGCAGTGTAATGACAATGTCATTGCGACTGTGCTAGAATGGGTTGCATCGTCGCAGGAGTCTCGTCATGACCGCCGCAAACGCACAACCCACGAAGCGCGACACGCTCAATATCCGGATCAAGCCTGAAGAGCGGAATCTGATCGACCGCGCCGCAAAGGTCCGCGGGAAGAATCGAACGGATTTCGTGCTCGAGGCTGCTCGAACGGCAGCGGAAGAGGCCTTGCTTGACCAAGCCATCATCACGGCTTCACCGAAGGCTTACGCGGCCTTTGTAGTGCGTTTGGATCTGCCGCCGCAACCCAACGAGGCTCTGCGCAAAACGCTACAGGCGCCAGCGCCGTGGGACAAGGCATGACGATTGAAGCCCCCGAACCGCTT
This sequence comes from Mycetohabitans rhizoxinica HKI 454, assembly GCF_000198775.1. Taxonomy (NCBI): domain Bacteria; kingdom Pseudomonadati; phylum Pseudomonadota; class Betaproteobacteria; order Burkholderiales; family Burkholderiaceae; genus Mycetohabitans; species Mycetohabitans rhizoxinica. The sequence continues at coordinate 2,630,120 of NC_014722.1, forward strand.
GCATCCCATCATGAGCTGGATGCATTCACGTCGGGCGTCGAAAGTCTGGACCAGTGGCTAAAGCGTCGTGCGCTGAAAAATCAGACCACGGGTGCTTCGCGCACCTTCGTCGCTTGTGCCGAGCGTCGGGTGCGGGCGTACTACGCGTTGGCATCGAGCGCCGTCACGGTAGATGCGGCCCCTGGCCGCTTTCGACGCAATATGCCAGATCCGATACCGGTTGTGGTTCTGGGGCGGTTGGCCGTAGACCAGTCGTGGCATGGTAGAGGGCTCGGGCGCGCTTTGGTCAAGGATGCTTGCCTGCGCGTGATCCAGGCGGCCGACACGATCGGTATTCGGGGCATGTTGGTGCATGCACTCTCTGACGAAACTCGGGCCTTTTATGAGCGGATCGGTTTCGAAGGATCGCAGCTTGATCCGATGATGCTTATGGTAACGCTTGCCGACTTAAAAGCTAGCGTGTGAAGAGGAGCCGACTTGATGGAAATCATGGTACGAGTAAAGCGCCGGGCAACCATGACGAATGGTTTCGTGAACAAGCCAAACAAGGATTGAAGAAAGCTGACGCCCCGAACGTGCGCTGGATATCCCACAACGAAGTTGTCGAGCCCACGCTTCCGCTCGCGTGTTGAATGTCTTGATCTGTACTGGGTAGCCTTTACGTCGAACGCGGACCTGCCATTGAAGATCACCTCGACGGATGATAGATGCTGTTCACTGCGCCTCAAGTGCTGCACCCAGGCTTTGACAACCTAAGTGGCACAAAATTGGCGCAACCAGAATCTACCAAAGAAAAAGGGCCTAGCCATCGGCTAAGCCCTTGATTCTGTTGGTGGAGCGGAGGAGGATCGAACTCCCGACCTTCGCATTGCGAACGCGACGCTCTCCCAGCTGAGCTACCGCCCCACGTGAAGCGATAAGTATAGCAGAAATGCGGGCCCCGAAAGCAAGACGCTTACCCCCTACTTCCGCGGCGCCCCCGCCAGCACCCAATCCACCAACACCTTCGCCTCAGCCTCACTCAACCGAGGTTGCGACGGCATCGGAATCGGTCCCCATACCCCTGCTCCACCCTGCACGACCTTCTTAACCAGCCGCGCGGGCGCCGTCGCATCTGCCTTATACCGTTGAGCAATCTGAGCAAAGCTGGGCCCGACGAGTTTGCGCTCGATGGCATGGCAACCAAAGCACGCATTCTGCTTCGCCAGGGTCTGCGCGCGCTCGGCATCATACGCCTGCACGCCGGTGGCCGTCCCCGCCAGCACAACGGCTGTACCCCAACGCAACAGCCCCCCTCGAGCAACCTGAATCCACCCTGCAACCCAGCCCCGTGCCAACGCATCTGGCAGCCCCTGCTTGTCCATTCGGCTCATCAATTTGGTGCCTTCGGGTTACCCGGCTTGATCGCCGAGTTGGACACGGGTGCGGGCGGCTGTTGATCAAGCGGTTGCTCAGTTACCCCTGCCGGCGGCACTTCGCCCACCGTTGCCCCCGTCGGCTGCTCCGCCGCAGGCGCGGACGCCGCGCTGGCGTCGGATGCCGGCGCCGCCACCAGTGACTTCACATCCTCGGGCTTCACGTACTGAAACAGCTTGACGACCTGCTTCACGCCAGTCACGCGACTGACGACGTCCGCCCCTCGATTGCCTTCGTCAACCGTCACCAGGCCCATCAAGTAAACAATGCCGCGCTCCGTGGTCCATTTGTAATAGTTCGACGAAATCTCCTTGCTGCCGACCAATGCGGCTTGCACCTTGCTACTGATATACGTATCGCTGGTGCGCGAAGAAAACGAGCTTGCGGGCTGCACTGCCAACTCATTGGCAATACTGCTCACGTTGATGATGTCACGCACGATCGACTCGGCCTTTTGCTTCGCGACCTCATCCGGCACTTCACCGGTCAATAGCACGCGACGGTTATAGACCGTTAGGTTGACGTGGGCGGTGTCCGGCAATGCATCGCCGATCCGTTTCAATGCCTTGATTTGGATCTCCCGGTCCTCCGTCTGGGCCCCAAGCGTGCGCCGGTCAACGGCTATCAGCGTGCCGCCGGCCGCGCCGCCCAGCAACAGTAAGCCGCAGCCCTGGAGCGATGACGCAAGGCCCACGGCCAGCACGGCATGCATAAGCGTTTTACGGACGCGAGTGGCAGTCATCGACAAACTCTCCCTGATTTAGTCAGTCTTCTTCCCCGAGCAACATTGCATCGATCCCATCGCACAAGCAGTGGATCGTCAGCAGCTGCAACTCATGAACCCGCACTTGACGCTGCGCGGGCACGCAAATATGGATGTCGGTATCGAGCAGCGCTTGGGACAGCGGCCCGCCGCCGGCCCCGGTCAACGCGACGACGATCATCTCCCGCTCATGCGCAGCATCGACGGCTGCAACCAACGCCGGTACATCATCGTGCCCGGCGATCGCCAGCAGTATGTCGTCGCCGTGCCCTAGCGACCGCACCTGACGTGCGAAAACCTCGTCATACGCCTGCGTGCCGCCGCACACTCTCATCAAATCATCATTGGCCAGGGCAAGCGCCGGCAGCCCCGGACGATCGCGCTCGAAACGAGCGACGAGCGCTGCTGCGAAACGCTGCGCGTCCAACATGCACGCGCCATCCCCGCACGCCAGGATTTTGCCGCCGTTCGCCAGTGTCGCGAACATGGCATCGATCGCCGCGGCAATCGGCACTCCCAGCGCGTCCAATGCAGTCAATTGCAACTCCGCGCTCTCGCGGAACTGCCGCTGAATTCTCTCGATCGACATCAATTGCTCACGCTCGTTTCTCGCCCGCGAGTTTACCGCAGTCGCGGATCTTCGCTGAAGGCATCGACAACCCACGTCAGTTGGCCACCCTCGAACGCGACGATGTCAAACCGGCAAGGCGGCACCGCCCGCAGGCGCCCACCTACCAGGCGCGTAGCCAGGAAAGCCCGGGCGGCGGCCATCAGGCGGTATTGCTTGCGCACATCGACACTGGCGAGTGCTCCACCATAATCGGAGCGATTGCGAGCACGGACCTCGACAAATACGATCATCCCATCGGTGGTCCGCATAACAAGGTCAATCTCTCCGCGCCGATAACGTACGTTGCGCGCTACCAGCGCCAACCCGTGGCGGCTCAAATGGCGCAGCGCATGCGACTCGAAAACACGGCCGATCCGCTTCGACACCGGCCGGCGCGAAAAGTTGTCCAGCGGTCCCCCGGTCCGCTTCGGTTGCGCCGGTTGTGTCACCGGCCGGGCGGTACCAGTCGCTATGCCACGTCGTGGCACAATGGCGGGCGCTTCGTTGCTCATCGCTTCTCCTGAGGTATTCCTTGATCGATCCCCTCGTGCTTGCCGAGTACCAACACTATCCGGCACCAGCGCTTTATGTGATGGCGACGCCGATTGGCAATATCGCCGACATCACGCTCCGCGCGTTGCATGTGCTTGCGCTGGTGGACCGCATTGCGGCGGAAGACACGCGCAACACGGCACAACTGCTCGCGCGTTACCAAATTACGCGCCCCTTGCTGGCGGTTCACGAACACAACGAACGCGAAGCCGCACAGCGCGTCGTTGATTTCCTGCGCGCGGGCGAGCGTATTGCATACGTGTCGGACGCAGGCACGCCTGGCATCTCGGATCCGGGCGCACGGCTGGTCGACGCAGTACGCGACGCAGGATTGGACGTGGTGCCGATACCGGGCGCCAGCGCGGTGACCGCTGCGCTGAGTGTGACCGGCGATTGGGCGAGCACGTTTACCTTCGCCGGCTTCTTGCCGACCAAGCCGAAGCAACGGGCCACCCGGCTCCAGGCACTGGCGTCGCGTGAAGAAGCGCTTGTTTTCTATGAGGCGCCGCACCGCGCGCTCGAGACCGTACGCGCGTTGGCCGAAACGCTTGGCCCATCGCGTCGAATGTTGATCGCGCGAGAAATCACCAAGCTACACGAGAGCCTGCATCAGTGCAGGCTGGCCGAAGGGCCAGCATGGCTTGCCGCGGATCCGAACCGGCTGCGTGGCGAGTTCGTCCTTGTGGTCGAAGGTGCTGGCGCACCCACGCAAAGTGACGCGCACCAGCACGACGCAATACTGACGACATTGCTGGACGAAGTGCCGGTCAGCACCGCGGTCAAACTGGCAGTCGCGCTAACGGGCGCATCACGTGGCGTGCTCTATGCACGTGCGCTGGAATTGAAAAAGGACGGATTGGGAAGATAAAAAAGCCGCGGTTAAACCGCGGCCCGGGACAGAGCATACTTGCCCAAACTCGCAGTTTCGCTCATCTGGCCGACGCGAGTTGCTCGGCCATCGCTACGCGAGCCTCGTCGCGCGACAAGCCTTGCAGCCGGACTCTTGCGGTCCCGGAATGCTGCAGCCCAAGCGCACTCGCCGCCGCCTGCGACAGGTCAATGATCCGTCCGCTGTGATACGGCCCACGATCGTTAATCCGCACCACCACCGATCGCTTGTTCGCGACGTTGGTCACGCGCACGAATGACGACAGCGGCAAGCGCCGATGCGCAGCGGTCAACGCATTCTTGTCAAAACGCTCGCCGTTCGCGGTATGACGGCCATGGAAACGAGGGCCATACCAAGATGCGCGTCCCTCCTGCTTGAAGCCCGACACGTCAGGCGCATCCGCGACCAGCGGCTCGGCATCGGCATCGGCATCGGCAAGCAACGAGACATTACGTGTGGCCGCGTTGGCCGACGCATCGCCCGGCTTCCCGCGCGCAAGTGCATCCAGGACTGACTTTGCACGGCTCGACACCGACTGGACGATCGTCGTACCGCTTGCCCCCGCGCGTGCCATCGTCGGGCTCATCGTCGTTGGCTCTTTGCGACCGCCATCCGTCGCGCAACCGGCCAGCAGAAGGAGGGCACAAACGGTCCCATAACGTCGAGGCCATCGAGCTTTCATAGGTGCGTCTTCACTATCATGAGCCGCCACCAAGGGCCACGGCTCTGAGCGAACGAACGGATGCGCCACGGCACCGCGCAGACAAGCTGCGCACGGTGGGCGACGATCGCGAAACGGCAAGCGCCGTGGTCCGCCAGGTTTAAGGCACGTCTGGCCGCCTCTGTAAGGGGCGTCATCCAGACCCGAATCACCGCTGACGACGGCTACAACGATTGACATGGCGCTTGCTAAATAAGCGTCATGCCGATCAGCGGTGAAGGCTCCGTACCGGTGCCGGGCTACGCCGGGAAACAGGCGCCCCGCGCCCAACCGGATGGAACGTGTCGCATCGACTTACGATGCTAGATGCCGCCGCGTTTCGTACGCGGCGTTATGACGGCGCCCCTTTCTACTCCGCCGTGCGGTGCGGGGGCGTCCGACTTGATTGCACGATTAAGGTGCATGCCGGCCATTATATCCGATGGTGCAGATCGTCATTTTTACGCAATACGCCGCTGCGATCATGTAAACGCACGGATGCGCGTATCGGGACATGGCGACTACAATGTTGCCTTCACTCAGCCAGCCGCTCAGGGCGCTTTCAAATCCAATGCAAGTCAAGCTGATTCCCGTCACTGCCTTCATGCAGAACTGCTCGCTGCTCGTGTGCGAGCAGACCCAACGCGCCGCCATTGTCGATCCGGGAGGAGATCTGGAGTTGATCCAAGCGCAGGTACAAAAGCGCGGCGCGAGCGTGGAAAAGGTGTTGTTGACGCACGGACACGTCGACCACTGCGCAGGTGCCCGTGCATTGGCCAACCACTACGGCGTGCCGATCGAGGGACCGCATCCGGACGAGCAATTCTGGCTGGCATTGCTGCCGCAGCAGAGCACGCGTTTCGGCCTGCCGGCAGCGCAAGCATTTGAGCCGGACCGCTGGCTACACGATGGCGATACCGTTCGGTTTGGCAATGAGATACTGGAGGTCCTTCACTGCCCAGGACACACGCCGGGACACGTGGTTTTTTTCAGCCGCGAACATCGACTTGCGCTAGTCGGCGACGTACTATTCGCGGGTTCGATCGGACGGACGGATTTCCCGCGCGGCAATCATGCGGACCTCATCTCGTCGATCCGTAAGAAGCTGTGGCCGCTCGGTGACGACGTACGCTTCGTCCCCGGACACGGTCCGATGTCGACCTTCGGCGAAGAGCGGCGCACAAATCCATACGTAGCGGACCACGTTACTGCCAGTTGACCCAACATTCAATGGACGAAATTTACGTTAGCACCGATATCGAGGCGGACGGCCCGATTCCCGGCCCGCATTCAATGCTGAGCTTCGCATCCGCGGCCTATACCGGGGACAAACAGCTGATTGCAACGTTTTCCGCCAACTTGGACACGCTGCCCGGCGCGTCCCCGCATCCGGTTCAGCACGCGTGGTGGAAAACGCAACCCGACGCTTGGGCAGCATGCCGTACGGATACGCGCGCGCCCGAAGAAGCACTGCCCGCCTATGTCGACTGGGTTGAGGCTTTACCCGGCAAACCTGTCTTCGTGGCTTATCCGGCCGGCTTCGACTTCACGTTTATGTTCTGGTACATGATGCGCTTTGCTGGCCGCTGCCCGTTCTCCTGGTCGGCGCTGGACATCAAGACGCTAGCGTTTGCGATGACCGGGCTGCCTTACCGGAAGACGATCAAGCCGAAGCTACCGAAGCACTGGTTCGACGCCCATCCGCACACACATGTCGCGCTCGACGATGCGATCGAACAGGGAGCGTTGTTTTGCAACATGCTTTCGGAGTTGCGCGTGCGCCAGGCGGCACATGTGCAATGGCTGGCGAGGGCAACGAACGACGGACCCGCAGAAACGACGCCTCTCGACCCGACAGCAGGCCCCGCGAAGTCCGAAACGGAACCCGGACAACAGGGCGGCGGCCGTTGAACCGTTGGCCGTTGCGTCACTAAACCGCCCAGCCGTCACGCTGCTGGCATGTCGGTGATCCTCAATCCAACCCGTCGCATCGCCGCTAGATAGCGCTCAATAACGATCCGTTCGTCGTAGCGCTGCTCGACCATTCGTCGCCCGCGTGCGCCCATGGTCGCGCGCGCGTCGGGCCCCATTTCAATGATGTGCTGGAGCTTGCGCGCCAGGTCGGCGGCATCCTTGGGCGCGCACAACAGTCCGTTTTCGCCGTCGACCACCACTTCCCGGCACCCGATCGCTCTCGTCGCCACTAGCGGCTTGGCCATCGCCGCGCCCTCCAGCAGTGTACGAGGCACGCCTTCGCGATAGGACGGCAGCACGACGCAGTCAGCGCGCGCGATGATATCGCGCACGTCTTGCGTCGTGCCGAGGTACTCGATCACGCCTTCGGCGACCCACGTGCGCATCTGCTCGGCACTGATCGCACTTGGATTGGCAACGTCGGTCGCGCCGAGCAATTGGAACACCGCCTGCGGATACACCGCACGGACAAGGCGGGCGGCCTCAACGTATTCGCCAACTCCCTTATCCCACAGCATGCGGGCAATCAGCAGAAAGCGCACGTGGCCGTCGGACACGCCCGCTGCACGCGGCGCGAAATGGGCGAGGTCGATGCCCTCGCCGGGCAACACCTGCGTCTTGGCCGGATCAACCAGTCGCTGCGCGACGAAGTCCTGCCAGTCGTCGCCGTTGAGGAACCACACCTCGCGCGGGAAACGAAAAGCGAAGCGGTACAGTGCCTTGGCCACGCGCGCGACGAGATTGGTATTGACGAACGCGTAGCCCAGTCCGGTAGTCACAGCGATACACGGCACACCAGCCAACTTGGCCGCGATCGAGCCATAGATGTTCGGCTTGATGGTGTAGTGGAACACCAGGTCAGGTTTCAGCGCACGGTAGCGCGTCACGAGCGTGCGCACCAACGCGAGATCGCGCATCGGGTTGGTGCCTTTCGCAGACAGCTCCAGCGGGATGACCCGCACGTTTAACTCGAGTGCGCGCGGCAACGTATCGTCAACGGGCGCCATCACGACGACATCAACCCCCATTCTGACCAGCGTGCGCAGCAGTCCTGGACGAAAGATGACAATGGACCACAGCGTATTAGCCACCAGCACGACGCGCATGATGAAAGAGTTTTTGGTTGAAGGCGCGCGCAGTCTAATGGAGCAGCCCGGCTCGCACAATTGCCAATCGCAAAAACGCCAGCCCGCGCGCCGACGCAGCGGATATGAACGTTATGAGTGAAAGTACCGCGCAAGCCTGCCGGACAGAGACCAAGTCACTCATCATAACCGATACGAATTGCGTTTTATTCGCGATTTATCTACCATCCAAGGAATAGAAACGCGCTAAAGGGAGGCACTCTTGGCACTCGATGCGTTTTCTCAAAAGATATTGCGCCTGCTGCAGCTCGATGCGCGCCGCTCGGTACAAGAGATTTCCGATCAAGTCGGTTTATCCAGTACGCCGTGCTGGCGAAGGATCAAGGAAATGGAGCAGTCGGGGGTGATCCAGCGCTACACTGCGTTGCTCGACCGGGAAAAGCTTGGATTACATGTGTGCGCGCTCGCCCATATCCATTTGACGCGCCATACTGAGGGCGGCGTGGAGCAATTCGAGCGGGAAATCGCGACCTGCCCGGAAATCACCGAATGCTATAGCACCACGGGCGAGGCCGATTACATCTTAAAAATCGTTGCAGCCGATATCAAAGCTTACGATGCGTTCTTGCACGAGCGCATTTTGACGATTCCAGCCGTCGCGCAAGTCCACACCAGCGTCGTACTGCGGGAAATCAAGTTCGACACGCAATTGCCGCTTTGATACAGTGTGCGCTGCGTAGTGACGGTGTACGCTGCATAGTGCGCGTCAGACCGTCGCATGCACCGCTGCCGAACCGACCATCTGCCGCAGCCGGATTTGGCACACACCAAGACGCCGGGCGACGGCATCGAGATCGAGCGCCTGAGTTAAGTCACGATCGCCGCCGGCTTGCGCGCCGCTGCCCGGTGCGAGCAGCAAGTCGAGTTCGACGCCGTGCCGCAGATAATGGATGTCGAACGACACGATCTGCACGCCGCGAGGGGAGAGTTCATGCTCCAGATTCTTGCGCAGCCGATCGCGCGGCGGCAACGCTTCCCACACGGTGCGCTCGTCGTCGTTCTCCGGATCGACGTGGATCAACGCATCAAGCACGTGCGGCTCCTTCAGTACACGCAGACGGGCTGTCTCCGCGATATAGTGCCCCTCAGAAACGGTGATTCGAGGTTCCACGAGAATATGGGCATCGACTAATGCCGCATCACCCATCTTGCGCGTTCTCAGTTCATGCACCCCTTGTACGCCAGGCGTCGATAGCAGCATTTCGCGGATCCGACGTGTCGTCTGCTCGTCCAAAGCCCGGTCCGATAAGTCCTGGAGCGCATCCCAGCCAAAAATCCAGCCCATCCGGACAATCATGAAGCCGACGACGGCGACCGCGATCGGGTCCAGCCACCGCCAGCCCGCCAGACTGCCGACGATACCGACCGCAACCACGAGCGAGGACGCGGCATCGGATCGGGCATGCCATGCATTGGCCACCAGCATCGCCGAACGCACCCGCTGCGCCTCGCGCAACATGTAGCGGAACAGTAATTCCTTGGAAAACAACACCGCCACGGCGACGACGAGCGCAGACACATGCACGGGCGGGATTCCATCGAGATCGGTGATGCGCTGCGCGCCGCGCCACATCATGCCGACGCCCACGACGATCAGCAGGCTGCCCAAAAAAAGCGAAGCAACGGTTTCGTAGCGGCTATGACCGTAGTTGTGATCGGCGTCCGGGTGGGCCCCGCTGTGCCGATTGGCAATCAGCACGACGAAGTCGGACACGAGGTCGGCCAGCGAATGCACCCCATCGGCAATCAACGCTTGCGAATGGGCCAGCACGCCGACCACGATCTGCGTCACCATCAGTACCGTATTGAGTACGACGCTCACAACTGTGGATTTCTGCGCGACGACTTGGCGCTCGGGCAACAGGGCGGTCATGAAAAACAGATAAGGGCAATGAAGACCATCGACTGGATGGCTATTTTATCAGCCCAACCCAGCTTGCGCCGCTTTTACGGTTTTTTTCACAATAAAATCATCGCCTTACGATGATGTGACGCATTCTCATTCCACGTTTGCAGCACGCTACAGAGTTATCGCGTGCAATCCGCAGTAACCATTAGGGTACACAGCCGGCATGGTGTTAGGTCCGGCATAGTTTGAAGCCCAGTATAGTTTGCGGCCCCGCATGATTTGGGGCCAGTATGGTTTGCACCCGGCTTGGTTTGGAGTGCAGCAATAAAAAAAGGCCAGTGGCCCCTGTCGGGCACACGGCCTTCTCTTTTTGGGCAATCCGTGGTTCGGCATGCCCCGCTACAACCGCTTGTGGGACTTCCTGACTTATTGCTGAATCAAATACTGATCCCGATTCTTTCCAGCAATCCACTTCGGCGGTTTGCCACGACCCGACCACGTGCTGCCACTGGCAGGATCGCGATATTTCGGCGCGACACCTGCACGAGGCCGTCCCGCCTTCGCCAGCTTGCCCCGGCCAAAACCGAGATCAGCCAGAGTAATACCATAATCGGCCATCTTTTGTTTGATGTCGTTAACAACTTCAGCAAACTCTTTGGCCTTTGCCTCTTCGATTTGCTTTTCCAGCTTTTCACGCTGTGCAAGAAGCTCTTTGTACGATGACATAGGGGTCCTTGGATAGTAGACACGACTCGGTTCTACGCCCGTTAAGTCGCTCCAATAGAGATCACCTCGGATAGTACTAGGTGAATTTAACACAAAATGCGACTGGGACAAATAGCTGATATACAGATTCAGCGCCCAAGTTCAATTTTATTCGACAAACCGCTAAGGCGCGAGCCCTTGCGTATTGATTAGTCCAGTTTTTCCCGACTACTGGGAAGCGAGGCACTATTCTAACTGTCGACGAACGGTCAGATTAATTAATACGCTGGAATTTAACCCATTCAGCAGAAGAATACGCATGCGTTCGTGTTGCGAATCATTTCTCGTAGCGAACGCGCCACCGTCCGGGAAGTCAGCCGAGACGACGCAACTCGGCGGCGAGCGCCGCGTGCAACGTCTCCAGATCGTTTTGCGGCTCGTTCAGCGCCACGCGTGCGCGGCGGCCGTGCTGCACCCAATCCGCGCCGAAGCGATCGACTCCAAGCAGGCGGAAACCGCGTGCCGCCGCGTCGCCCGGCGTCAACGCGTCAATCAACGCCTGCTCTTCGTGCTCCGCAAGCGCAGGAAAGCCATCCCATTGCGCGGCGTCCAGCCATCCCATTGCGCCAAATCCGCCGATGTAGCGGATGCGCTGCGGCCTGAGCAGGTAAAACACAAAGTCGCCCAGCGCTAGATATCGCTCAGCCTCCGGGTGATAGCGCAAATACCGACGCGCTAGCGTCCCCCCTGCCTCATCGGTCGGCTCAAACCGTCCGACTATCGTAACCCGTTCGGTATTCGACACGTCGAGCGCGGGATCGTAGACGAGAAAACCCGCGCGCGAATCCGCGACAAGATTGCGCGTATGCTCGGCCAGACGACTGACTAGGACAACCGGACAATGGTGTGCATCCGGCGCGTAGGGCAAGACCGTCGGAAAGGGAAAACCTGCTGGTTGGCGGGCATGCGTCGCCAACATTCCCACCGATTGGGCGTGCAGCAGCTGAATCGGAGCGGTTACAGGGATGTTCAAGAATCACCTCGATTAGTCACACTGCCGTCGCTCACGGGCGACGGGTCCTATTCTTTTCCCGCGCGGTTACCTGTGACGGGCGTTCTACTGTGCCGCGGCCCCGGCATTGTGCTGCACGACATGGGACACGACACGACACGACACGACACAGCACAGCACAGCACAGCACAGCACAGCACAGCACAGCACAGCACAGCACAGCACAGCACAGCACAGCACGCAATGATCTTAACGGCTCACTGGCGACGCGGGTATCAAGCGTTCGCTAAAATAAGTAATCTTGCCGCATGTTGGACGCGGCCCCGTTCACTTCAGCTTGGCGCAGCTCCATTTGGCGGGCTCGCCACGGGGTTTATTTGTGCCCAATCAATACTCTTCGAATATGCCTGACTCGGCCGCCACGTCACCCTCCTCCTTCACCGCGCGGCGACTGCCGCGCTCGGCGCTATGGCGCGCGCGCATCGCGACGATGGCGGTCTTCTTCGTGAGCGGCATGCTGTACGCGTCGTGGGGCGTGAACATACCGACGGTACGCGACAAATTTGCACTAGACGCCGCACAATTGTCTGTTGCGCTATTTGCAGTGGCCGGCGGTTCGATTGCGGCGATGCTGCGCGTCGGGTCATGGCTTGCCAAGGTAGGTACGCGCCGCGCGTATCTGATTGCCGGCCCCGCGATGGGGATCAGTGCGTCGCTCGTGCTCACCATGCCTTCCTATATTGCACTGCTGGCCATGCTCGCGCTGTTCGGGGTCACGATGGCCACCGTCGATGTCGCGATGAATGCCGAAGCCAGCGCGATCGAAAACGCCGCCGCCAAGCCGATCATGTCGTCGTTGCACGGCATGTGGAGCGTCGGCGGCATGGGCGGGGCTGCTGCCGGTGCGGCGTTGCTTGGCCTAGGTATCGCCCCTGAGCTGCACATGGCTGTGGTGTCATTGATAGCCACCGCAGTCCTACTCGCGACGCGCGGCCTCGCGTTGCCGCATGTCGCCGAGAAACGGCATCCGCCGCAGCCGGGCAAGCCACGCAGCGGCTCGCGCGATTTGGTGCTGCTCGGCAGTGTCGCGCTGATCGCGCTGATCGCCGAGGGTGCCATGTACGACTGGACGAGTGTTTATATGCACGACATCGTGCTGACCAGCCCCGCTTTTGCAGGTATTGCGTACGCGTCGTTTTCAGCCGGCATGGCCATCGCACGATTCGCGGGCGACTGGGTTCGCGCCCGTCTCGGCGCACCCCAACTCGTCGGCATGAGCGCATTGCTCGCCTGTGCCGGCATAGTGATCGCGTTGCTGCTGCCTTTCCCCTATATCGTGCTGACCGGCTTCACGTTGATGGGACTCGGAATGGCGAACATGATGCCGGTACTGTTTGCCGCGGCGGCCAACGTCAAAGGCGTGCGCGCCGCGCAGGGCTTGGCGCGCGTTGCGGGAACGGCCTATGTGGGGCTGCTGGTTGGCCCTGTGCTGATCGGTGGCGTGGCCCAAGCCACGACGCTACCGATTGGACTATCGGTTGTCGCGCTGTGCGCAGCGCTGGTCGCCGTCGTCGGGCCGCGGATCCTAAAACGCGTCGGACTGTGAGCCGGTCCTACCCCTATCGCTTGGAATTTCCGACGCGCTCTGATTCGCGTTAAAAATTAAATAAACCTCATTGCCCAGCGTCCGATGCTCGGCAACCCATCGGCCAGGTTACATCTTCACCACATCCAGCACCGACTTCTTGCCGGCTTTGTAGTGATACAGCGAGATCACGCCGTGTTTGAGGTCGCCCTTCGCATCGAACGTGGTCTCGCCGATCACGCCCTTGTAATCGGTATTCGGCATCGCGGCCAAAATCTTCGCCGGATCGATCGAGTTGGCGCGCTTCATCGCGTCGGCAATGATATACACCGCATCGTAGGTGAACGGCGCATAGAGCTGAATCGACTGGCCAAAGCGCTTTTCATACTTGGCCTGGAACGCCTTACCACCGTCCATCCGCTCGAGCGCCATGCCTGCTTCCGAGCACACAACGTTGCCGGTGGCGTCGCCCGCCAGGTCCGGCAGCTTGTCGGTACACACGCCGTCGCCCGCGAGAATCTTGGCGCGCAAGCCGAGTTGCTTGGCCTGCTTGGCGAACGGACCACCGGTGGCGTCCATGCCGCCGTACATGATCGCATCCGGGTTCTCGCCTTTGATCTTGGTCAGGATCGCGCGGAAGTCCACGGCCTTGTCATTGGTCGCCTCATGCGACATCACCTTCAGGCCGAGCGACTTGGCTGCCTTCTCGAATGCGTTGGCCAAGCCCTGCCCGTACGCCGTCGAGTCATCGACGATCGCCACGGACTTGATCTTTAGGTTCTTGGCCGCGTAATTGGCCAACGCCGGGCCTTGCTGCGCATCGGTCGCCACCACACGATACGTCGTCTTGAAACCCTGTTGGGTGTACGCGGGATGGGTCGCCGCCGGGGAAATCTGCACGATGCCCGCATCGCGGTAGATCTTAGAGGCCGGGATCGACGTACCCGAGTTGAGGTGACCAACCACGCCCACGACCTTGTCGTCGACCAGCTTTTGCGCGACCTGCGTGGCGGTGCGAGGGTCGGCTGCATCATCCTGTGCATCTAACTCGAGCTTGACCTTCTGGCCATGAATGATGAGCCCCTTGACGTTGATTTCCTCGACAGCCAGCCGGGCACCGTTTTCGTTGTCCTTGCCTAGGTGAGCGATACCACCGGTCAACGGCGCGACGTGACCGATCTTGACGATCGTATCCGCCGACGCACTGGTGGCAAAGGCGGCGCACAGCATGGCCGCAGCCCTAACCGGCAGCAACTTGTGAAGCGTGATGGTCATGTCAATCTCCCGTTTCGGTCCCAGAATGTCGGCGCGCCTGCCCCGCGCCAGGTCAGATGTCGAAACACTGACGCGAGCAGCCGCGCCTGATGCATCGTCATGCACTTGACAAGCCTGAACAACACGCGTTCTGAACAAGCAACGTCACCCACTGCGCACCAGTGTAGGCTATCCAATTAATTTAGGGGAATACGTTGAGATCGTGAAAGCCCCACTAACGGCAGACTATTGCTGAATATCAACAAATACACGTCACGGGAAAATCCGTTATTTTTACAACACGTCAACCAGTCATTTGTGCATACCTCGCCGCCGATCGCGTATTCAATTCCAGGCACAGCCGCAACGCGACGCACCGGCGATGCGCGCGCAAAAAATGAAATGGTGGCACACTGATCAACCCTTTCCATTCGGTTCTTTTTAGCGACTTGGAGATCAATGTGACTACGCATTCGACATGGCATGACATTGCCACCGACGACGGAACGTTCCAGGCGTATCTCGCGCTCCCGCATACTGGCAAGGGTCCCGGGATCGTACTGATCCAGGAGATCTTCGGCGTCAATCAGCACATCCGCGAAGTGGCCGACCAGTATGCGGCGGACGGCTACGTGGTATTGGCGCCAGACATTTTCTGGCGCAGCGAGCCGCGAGTCGAACTCGGGTACGAAGACACGGACCGCAGCCGGGGCATCGCGCTGATGCAGCAGGTCGACTTCGGCAAGACGCTGAAGGATCTTGCAGCGACCGCGCAAGCGCTGCATGCGCTACCAGAACAAGATGGCAAGATCGCCGCGATCGGCTACTGCTTCGGCGGGCTGCTCGCCTACAACATGGCCGCGCACGGCTCGGTAGACGCCGCGGTCGCCTATTATGGCGGCGGCATCCAAAACCAGTTGGACCGTGCGGCACAGGTGCATATGCCGATACTGTTTCACTATGCCGAGCAGGACACGAATATCCCGCTATCCGCGGTGGGCCAAGTCAAGGAGCGCTTCACGGGCCGGGACAATGCCCAGTTCCATCTGTACTCGGGCGCACACCACGGCTTCAACTGCCCACATCGCGCGACTTACCAGCAACGCGCAGCCGCGTTGGCTCATGGGCGCACACTGACTTTCCTGGCCGAACACCTGTAGCCGACCGGGCCATAGGATGGGGTGGTAGGCACGCACGCTACCGTGCGCTCTCACGTATCGCGCACTCGACGGCCTGCACGCGCGCCGCATGCACGGCCTCCTTGATGCGGGCCGGCTCGCCGACCATGCGTTGCGCGATGGCGCCGGCGTCGACGCCGCGAGCGGCCATCAGCGCGACGCGCAGTCGTTCGGCCTGCGGATAAGGATGGGACGCAAAATTCAGGCGCCCGCGCAAGTCCGCCTCGCAGGCCTGTAGCGCCTGCGCAAACCGAGCAGGCTTACGTAGTGCGTCGCTGCGCTCGAGCATGCGTACCAGCGCAGCCGCCCCCATCTCCATCACGCGATGGACGTTGCCGTGTTCGCGCGCCACCAACACCGCCAAGTCGCGACAATCGTTGGGAACCCTGAGACGTTCGCACAGCGCAAGGATGTGCTCAACACTACGCGCCTCATGTCCAATGTGGCGCGGCAGCACATGGGGTGGCGTGTCGGCCTTGCCCAGATCGTGCGTGAGCGCGGCAAAGCGTACCGGCAGCGCATAGTGCCGCGCCGCCGCGTAGTCGATCACCATCATCACATGCACGCCAGTATCGACCTCCGGATGATAGTCGGCACGCTGTGGCACGCCGAATAGCCTCGCCACTTCGGGCAGCACGCGCTCCAACGCGCCGCATTGGCGCAGCACCTCGAACATCCGCGACGGCTCGGGTTCCATCAAGCCGCGCGCGAGTTCCTGCCATACACGCTCGGGCACCAGCGCATCGACTTCACCCGCTTCGACCATCTGCCGCATCAACGCCAGCGTCTGCGGCGCAACGGTGAAATCGGTGAAGCGCGCGGCAAAGCGCGCCACGCGCAGAATGCGCACCGGGTCCTCGGCGAACGCGTCACTGACATGGCGAAACACACGTGCCTGGAGATCCGCCTGGCCGTTGAACGGATCGATCACGGGCCCGTGCAGCGTGCCATCGGGCAACACCGCCCGTGCCATCGCATTAATGGTCAGATCGCGCCGGGCCAGGTCCTGCTCCAGCGTCACGTCCGGCGCATAGAAAAACTGGAAACCGTGATAGCCGGCTGCCGTCTTGCGCTCCGTGCGCGCCAACGCATATTCCTCCTGCGTGCGCGGGTGCAGGAATACCGGAAAGTCTTTGCCGACGGGGCGAAAGCCCTGCGCCATCATCTGCTCGGGCGTCGCCCCCACCACCACGTAGTCACGATCCTGCACCGGCTTGCCCAGCAACTCGTCGCGGATGGCACCACCCACTGCGTATACATTCATCAGCCGTTCACCTTTTCCCGGTCATGCGCTTCATGCTGTAGCGCGCCTCGCGCGTCGCACCGGCCAGATACAGCAGCGCCACGCTCTGCACGCTTGCAGGCTCGGGTATGCCCAGTTCCGGCGCAATGCCCGCATGCGCGACGCTATCGATACTCATCGTATCCAGGTTGTCACGTCAACCGGCAGCCGTGTCAGATGCGCGGCATGTTGACGCCGGCGCGTCGCGACGATGACCCGCTTGCCCGCATGAACCAGCGCGTTCACGATATAGCGGCCGATGAACCCGGACGCGCCAAGCACTACAACGCTCATGTGTCGCATGATTCGCCTCCCGAAGTGAGCACGACGCGCAATGCCCGCGCTCGCGCACCATAATTCGTCACGGCGCGGGCAGGATCACACCCAGGCGCGCCTTCAGCGACTGCGGCTGGCCCTCGAACAGCGCGCCATAGTAGGTCGTGTTCGACAGCACGTTCTTCACATAATCCCGCGTCTCTGAAAACGGGATAGTTTCCGCAAAGATCGCGCCTTCCACTGGCCGGTTAAAACTCTTTTGCCACTGGCGCGGCCGGCCGGGGCCGGCGTTGTAGCCAGCCGTCGCGAGCACGGCCGAGCCGTCGAACTGATTGTAGATCATCGACAGATAGTTCGTGCCGAGCAGGATGTTCGTGTTGATGTCGTTCATCTGCGCACGCGACAGCCTGCCCAGGCCGATTTTTTTGGCGACCATCTGCGCGGTAGCCGGCATCAGCTGCATCAAGCCGCTCGCGCCGACGCCAGAGCGTGCGTTGATGATGAAGCGCGACTCCTGTCGCATCAACCCATATGCCCATTCGATGTCCAGCCCATTCTGCTGCGCATCGCGCTCGACCGTCTGGCGGAACGGCGACAAGTAGCGCAGCGTGAAGTCGTGCTGCAATTGCGTGCGCTCCGCGATGTTCACCGCGCGGTCGTACAGTTGGATGCGACGCGCATACTCGGCGGCGGCGAGCAATTGCCGATCGCTCATCGGCCGCAGCGGCCAATTCCATTCGCGATTGCCTTCCAGACGCAGGTTCAGCGCGTAAAAGCGCTGCGCAAGCGCGAAGCCGGGCACCTTGCTCATCTCATCTACTTGCGCATCGGTGACCTCGGTGCGCGGTGGAACCGTCGTCTTGCGGCCGAGTTCCTCCGCGGCCAATTGGCTGTAGAAGTGGAACTGCGATGCGATCGATTCGTATTCCTGCGCTGCAGCCTCCTTGTCGCCGGCTTGCGCCAGCGCACGGGCATGCCAGTAGACCCACGCGGGCTGCGCGCGCAACGTCGGCGGCATCTGCTCAATGCTCCAGCGCACCATGGCCCAGTCGCCGACCATCAAGGCACTGCGCACCCGCCATTCGTAAGACGGCGGGCTTAATAGCGCGCCGGTCGTCAGGCGGTACCAGTGCGCGGCCGCCGGCAGCCGCTTGATGGCGCCCTGGTATGCGATCGTTCCCCAGCCAAGCGCACGCTCCTGGGGCGTGAGCGCTTCGCTGACCGACGCGAAGGTCGTCGCGGCCAGCGCTGGGTCATTGCGCGCCATCGCCGTGATCGCGACCAACGCCAATTGGTGTGCCGGTGTATTCGGCGCAATCCCGCGCGCCAAATACAGCGGCGCAGAGGACGTCGCCTGCTCGTACAGTACCGAATCGGGCCGGTCGCTGCCGAGCGCGTCGACAAGCTTGGACGCCAGGCTCGAGTAGCCTTGCTCGAGCGCCAGCCGGATCTGCGCCCATACGTCATCGGCGCTGAACTGGCCGCGCTGCGCCAAATCGGTGATCAGGTCGATGCAGCCATCGCCATACCATTTGGGCTCAACGAGCAGCGCACGCGCCGCGTCGGCGACATCCTGGCGCCGCGCCGCCTTGGAGGCGAGCGCGTAGCATTTGACCTGCGTATCGTCACCGAGCACGAACCGCGCATATTGCGCATCGAAATTGCGCCAATCATGGCGCGCGCCGAGCACTGTAAGGTAATCGTTGCGCATCCGGTCCGCAATCGCCTGACCCTCGTAGCGTGACAGGAAATCGAGCACCGGTGCGTCATTCGCATCGACACGCGCGTGGCCCTGGTCATCGAACAGCGTGGGCTTGATCTGGAAGTACGCCAGATATGACGCAACGGGATAATCGGGAATCAATGCCGCCAGCCGCGCGGCGCCGGCCGCGTCGTTCCTGCGTGCCGCCTCACGAAGCTGCACGAATATCTGGTCCGGATCGGACAGCACGGCGCCGGGCAGCGGCCGTACCGCACCAGCGCTGCCGCACACGACAAAAAGCGCCGCTGTCAACGCGCCTGCGACCGCGCGATATACTCGGTGAACACGCACGGGTATCTTCTTTTTCACGTTCAAACAAGGACTCCGCCAGTGGTCAAAAGCATAGCACGCGAGCCGGGGCTGCCGAGTGCAGAAAACGCAACGCGATCGTCGCTGAAGACGGCATTGCGCGCCAGGCTGCTAGCCGAACGTGAGCGCTTCGCCGACACGCCGCAGCGCACGCAGGCCGATGTCAAATTGGCGGCGCGCCTGGCTGATGTGTTGCGGCAGTATTCGCCGCGTTGCGTGGGCCTATTCTGGCCGGTTGCCGCAGAGTTCGACGCGCGACGCGTGGTCGCGCACTGGCTGAGCGGCGACGCCGCGCGGCGCGCGGCATTACCGGTTATCGTCGCGCCGCACGCGCCGATGGCCTACCACACGTGGACACCCGGCTCGCCGATGAAGGAAGGGCGTTATCGGATTGCCGTGCCGGCGCACGAAGACAGCATCGTGCCAGACTTGCTGCTCGCGCCATGTGTCGGCTTCGACGCATCACGGTACCGGCTCGGCTACGGCGGCGGCTATTTCGACCGGACGCTGGCCGCCTGGCCAGCACACGCGGGCTCGCCGGTTACGGTGGGGGTTGCATATGAATGCTCGCGGGCGGACTCGCTGCCGCACGAAGCGCACGACTTGCCGCTGGACATCGTCGTCACAGACGCGACCTGCTATTGATCGCCGCCCGGCGCGCTCAGAGCGACGTCGCAGCGCGCGCGGCTGTGTCGTAGAGGCCTGACGCGGTGCGCAGCAACTGCGCGGCGTCGCCGATCTGCCCGTTGTCCAAGCCGGCCTCGGCCAGCGTCGCCATCAAGCAACCCTCGCGCACCTCGCGATACTTCAGACAAAGCTTGCGGCCGGCCTCGGTCGCCGAAAAAAACACCTCCTTGCCGGATTTCTCGCTGGCCACGTAACCCCGCGCGACCAGCTTTTTCAGCGCGTACGTCGCCACGTGCGTATCCTCGATGTTCAGCACGAAGCAGATATCCGCCAGTTTCTTCTTGCGCTCGCGATGTGTCACATGATGCAGCAACGACACCTCGATTGCCGTCATGTCCTTGGCGCCCGCCGCGGACATGCAGCGCACCATCCAACGATCAAACGCGTGGCCCGCCAAGATTAATCCATACTCGAACTCAGACAGCTCTGCACTGGTTTCAGACATGAGGTGTTCTGACGAGACAATCTTCGTTGGCGTGCGGATCATGCCAGATGACCGTAGTTCGTTGCAGGGCCTTCAGTATAACGGCGGACAAGCGCTCAGCGATGTCTCGTGAAAACACTTATTGATAAATTCTCTATATTTTATTGACAATACGATATAAAAGTATGCCTGAGGCACGCGCGGATCCGCGTTCCCTTCACCAGAATGCATGGCTATGGAGGCGAATCAATGATGACTGCACCAAGAATTTTTCCGCTGGGCGATCAGGCACTCGTGTGCGAACTGCCGCCGCCAGCCACGCTCGCGTACCAGAAACGCGTGTGGCATGTGGCCCGGATGGCACGCGACTGGCCGCATGTGCTGGATGTGGTGCCTGGCATGAACAACGTCACCCTGGTGTTTGACCCGATACATGCCGATCCAGACGGGTTGGCGATACAGCTGCGCGGCGCTTGGGCGCGGGCCCCGGCCGAGGAGACAGCATGCCGCGTCGTCGAGATCCCGGTGCGCTACGGCGGCGAGGCCGGACCGGACCTGGAAAGCGTGGCGCGGCACACCGGCTACTCGCCCCGCGAAGTGGTCGAGCGGCACGCCGCCGGTGAATACGTTGTGTTTTTTCTCGGTTTTCAGCCCGGGTTCGCCTACATGGGTGGACTCGACGCAAGCCTGGCCACGCCGCGGCGGCACGAGCCGCGATTCGCGGTGCCGGCCGGATCAGTGGGCATTGGCGGCGAGCAGACCGGCATCTACCCGGCCACGTCGCCGGGCGGCTGGCAATTGATTGGGCGCTCGGACATGGTGCTATTCGATCCAGCCAGGACCCCGAGCACGGCACTGCTGCCAGGCGATAAAGTCCGCTTCATCATCGCGGAGGTGCTGGCATGAAAGACGCATGGGCATGGGTTTGCGCTGCGGCGCTACAGGCGCACCATGACTGGGCAGGGAGGCACGCATGATCGAGGTCATCCGCGCGGGGACGCTGACGACCGTCCAAGACCTGGGCCGCACCGGCCATCGCCAGTATGGCGTGTGCACCGCCGGCGCGCTCGACACCGTGGCGCTGCAGGTGGCCAACCGGCTAGTGGGCAACGTCCCGGGGGCGGCAGGGCTTGAATTGACCCTAGGGCCGGTGGTGCTGCGGTTCCCGCGTGCCGCACGCATCGCGCTGACCGGCGCCGACTTTCACGCCATGCTGGATGACCAGCCTGTCTACGCATGGCGCAGTCTGCCGGTGCAAGCAGGACAAACCTTGACGCTGCGCGCGCCGTCGATCGGCATGCGCGGCTACTTGGCGATTGCTGGCGGCATCGATGTGATGCCGATGCTCGGCTCGCGCTCGACGGATCTGGGCTCGCATTTCGGTGGTCTCGCGGGGCGGGCATTAAAGGACGGCGATCGCTTGCCGGTCGCGCCCCTGCCCGCGAGCGCGCGCAACCCCGCATTTAGCCCGGAAGCGCCGGCGTTTGGCGTCAAGCCACCATCGTGGTGCGCACTGGAGCATCTTGCAGAAGGTACCGGTCAACGGCTCGGCGCCATCGCGACGCGCGTGCGGGTCATACCCGGCCCCGAATATGCCAGCTTTTCGACACAGGCCCACGCCGCGTTCTGGAACGAAGACTGGTCGATCACGCCGAACAGCAATCGGATGGGCTTCCGGCTGGCCGGCCCAATGCTGGAACGGCAAAGCCCGATCGATCTGCTGTCGCACGGCGTGCTGCCGGGCACCATCCAGGTGCCACCGAATGGGCAGCCGATCGTGCTGATGAGCGACGCCCAGACCACCGGCGGCTACCCGCGGTTCGGCAGCGTGATTGCCGCGGACCTGTGGCTGCTCGCGCAGGCCCGGTTGAACCAACGGGTTCATTTCATCCAATGTTCTTTGGAGCAGGCACGCAACGCACTGGTAGAACTCAACAAATATCTGCGCCATATCGAGCTGGCCATTGCACTACAGCAGGAGCGCTGTAAGGCTGCGGCATGAATTGAAGGCAGGGGACATGGAAGTCGATCTGAACGCCGATCTCGGCGAGGGCTGTGGCAACGATGAAGCGCTGCTCGAACTAGTCAGTTCGGCGAACATCGCCTGCGGCTGGCATGCGGGCGGCCCCAGCATCATGCGGCAGAGTGTTCGCTGGGCCATCGAGAAAGGCGTGGCGATCGGCGCGCACCCCAGCTTCAACGATCCGGAGCATTTCGGACGTGCCGAGATAGACCTACCGCCCTCCGATGTCTATTCCGGCATGTTGTACCAACTCGGCGCCCTTGCCGCGATCGTGCATGCCGAAGGTGGCAAAGTAGCTCACGTCAAGCCTCATGGCGCCCTGTACAACATGGCCGCGCGCGATATCACGCTGGCCAATGCGATCGTTGCCGCGGTGCGCAACTTTGACCCGTCGTTGGCCGTGTTCGGTCTGGCGAACAGCCGCCTGATCGAAGCAGCCCGGCGCGCTGGGCTGCTCGCGATCGAAGAAGTGTTCGCTGATCGTGGCTACCTGTCTGATGGCTCGCTGGTGCCACGCAAGCTGCCCGGCGCGCTGCTCGAAGACGAGGACACGGTGTTGGAGCGCACGCTAGCGATGATCCGGGACAAGCGCGTGAGGTCCGTGGACGGGCAGTGGGTGATGCTGAACACTCAGACGATCTGCTTGCACGGCGACGGGCCGCACGCGCTCGAATTTGCCCGCCGCATCCGCGCGCGGCTGGCAAATGAAGGCATCCGGGTTCACGCAGCCCGCCACGTCGCGATGGTGGCGGGCTGCGCACCCGATGCTTGACAACACAGCCCGGTCCATGAAGCCGGGTTTTTTATGCTTGTTCACCACCGCTGGACTTGCCAATTGGAGATCTTATGCAAACCACCCTCAATCTTTGGCCACTGCTCGGAGTGGCCGTCATCATTGCCGGCTTCGTGCTGCGCTTCAATCCGATGCTCGTGGTCACAGCCGCCGCAATCGTGACAGCCACCGCCGCTCACTATCCGCCGGCCAAGATCCTCGCGGAAATCGGTATCGGCTTTGTTAAAACGCGTAACCTTCCACTGATCATCCTGCTGCCACTCGCCGTCATCGGCTTGCTGGAGCGTCACGGGCTGCGCGAGCGCGCTCACCAGTGGATCGCCGGCATCAAGTCCGCCACCGCGGGACGCCTGCTGATCGTCTATCTGTTCGTGCGGGAAGTGACCGCTGCGGTGGGACTGACCGGCCTAGGGGGTCATCCGCAGATGGTTCGTCCGTTGATCGCGCCGATGGCCGAAGGCGCCGCGCAAACGCGCTATGGCGCGCTTGCCGATGCGGTGCGATACAAGCTGCGGGCATTCTCCGCGGCCACCGACAACGTCGGATTGTTCTTCGGTGAGGACGTGTTCGTGGCATTCGGCGCGATCGTATTGATGACCACGTTCCTGCATGAGGCCGGCATCGACGTCATGCCGTTGCACGTCGCGCTGTGGGGTATCCCGACCGCGATCTGCGCCTTTCTGATCCATGGCACGCGGCTGTACCTGCTCGACCGGTCGCTGGATCGAGAACTGCTGACCCAGCCGAGCGACACCGGCGCCCACCCCAACCAACCAAGCGGAGAACAAGCGTAATGCTGTCGATCAACTACCTTTACTGGCTGGTGGGCATCCTGCTGGCAATCGTCTCGGGCATGATCGTCACCGACGCCACGCATCCCAAGCGCTGGCTGGCCGGTACATTCTGGGCCTTGGCGGCAATCATCTTCTTAATCGGCGAGCGCCTGCCGGCTGAACTGGTCGGCGCCTTCGTCATCGCGATGGCGCTAATCGCCGGATTCGGCGGCGTAGCCGGCGGCAAGGCGAAAATGCTATCGGCGGAGTTGCGCACGGCGAGCGCGAAACGACTCGGCAACAAGCTGTTCCTTCCGGCGCTGACAATCCCGGCCATCACCGTCGTGTTCACGCTGGCCGCGCCGCACCTGAATGTCGGCGGCACGCCGTTGCTGGACCCGAAGAACGTCACGCTCGTGGCATTCGGCATCGGCTGCCTCGTCGCCGTGGCGTTCGCGTGCCTGCTCACGCGCGACACGCTTGCGCAGTCCACCCGGGAAACACGGCGCCTGGTCGATGCGCTGTCGTGGGCAGTACTGCTGCCGCAGATGTTGGGCATGCTGGGGCTGGTGTTTTCGGACGCTGGCGTGGGCAAGGCGGTTGCCCACTTGACCACGGCCTACATCAACATGGACCTGCGAATGATCGCGGTCGCGGTGTACTGCATCGGCATGGCGCTCTTTACGGTCATCATGGGCAACGGCTTTGCCGCGTTCCCGGTCATGACCGGCGGCGTCGGCGTGCCAGTGCTGGTCGGCGTGTTCCATGCCGATCCGGCGGTGATGGCCGCCATCGGCATGTTCTCCGGCTATTGCGGCACGCTGCTTACGCCGATGGCTGCGAACTTCAACATCGTGCCAGCGGCGCTGCTGGAATTGCCCGACAAGAACGCGGTAATCAAGGCGCAAGTGCCGACCGCGCTGGCCATCCTCGTGGCCAATATCGTGCTGATGAACGTGCTGGCGTTTCGCGCGTAGCACGGGGCTTGGTGGCGCCGGCCTGCGTCGCGAGGCTGGCGCGCGTG
Source organism: Mycetohabitans rhizoxinica HKI 454 (assembly GCF_000198775.1). NCBI lineage: Bacteria > Pseudomonadati > Pseudomonadota > Betaproteobacteria > Burkholderiales > Burkholderiaceae > Mycetohabitans > Mycetohabitans rhizoxinica. The sequence goes on from NC_014722.1 coordinate 2,655,105, forward strand.
TCAGCACTGGCGCTGACAGCGGCGGTCGTGTCGCTGTCAGCTTTGCTCAGTGCCGCGCGTTGCATAGCGGCGCGCTTTGCTGGATACAACGCGCCCTGGCTGGCCGTGCGTTGTTCCCATACGTGCCCAATGCGTGTGGATTGAAGCTCTGTCTCGACCAACTTGCCGCGCAGGTCCTTGTAGCGCACCGGCGCTTCCTTCATTAAATACGTCGCGAGCCGCTCGTGGCTGACGTCCAGGTCCGGCAGCGGCCTCTCAGCGTCCGGCAACGTGCCCTGTTGCGTGCTGATGAACTGTTCAATTGCACAAGCCAGCAATTGCCGGCTGCCCGGTGTTGGCGCGTGCCGGCTCGCCAGCGCGCTCAGTGCATCGCGCACGAGCACAGCCTGGCGGTATAGACATTCGTCATTTTCGATGTCGCGGCTCAACCCCAGCACAAGCCGTTGTATATCGGATGCGGCTACGTCTGGCGTTGACGCAGCGGCAGGGGCTTGTTCGCCCGCCACATCGCGACAATGCGCTGGCATCGCGCGGCTATTTGCATTGAGCCCGCGCTCGATATGGCGATACGCGCGGTGCTTGGTTTCAAGTTTGCGTTCCAAATAAATCAGTTGCGTCTCAATCATTTGCTTGAGCACACGCGCCTGTTCGGCATGATTCGCTGGATCGGCAAGCCACGCTTGCAGGCTCGTCCGTGTCAAATGGCGCCGCGACGCATTCCATGCATTGCGCGCCGCACCGGAGGCATTGCGCCACGCGCTACGCGCGGCCTGCGAGGCGCGTATTTGCGCATCCGGGCGGACCGTACGAGCAAACGCCGATGCAGCTTTGGCCCGGCCCACTACCGCCTCCCCGGTACGCCGCGCAAGCTGTGTCAGTTGCTGCTTACCGTTAGGTTTGGGACCCCGTCGGCGAATCACCTCGTCGTCGTCGGCTGTATAGGTATATTGATCGTCAAACCGCTTCGCACATTGTACGGCCACATCGGCAAGGAAGGTTTGGCGCTGGTCTTCGCGTGCCGCCACTTGGTAATAGAAGAGCTTACGCAGATCAAAACCCGCTCCCGGTTGATCATCCGCGCATAACAGATCGACACTCGCCAAAAAATGCCGATCGAGCTCGGGGTCATCATCGTGATAATAGCGCTGGTAACGCTGAAGCTTGCCGTGACCCTTCAGATACTGCATTGAGAAAAAGATCATCGCGGCACTGGCTAGACCTGTCCCGGCCATCAGCACGACCGGCGCGGCTGGCGTCGCGAGCGCGGTGCCGCCCGCCGCGACAATGCCAGCCAGCGCAAGCTTGGAGACCGTGCAAGCAGTATAGAGGCCGCTGCCAGCGACAAACCCTTTATTCCAGTCGGTATAGCGCGTGAAGAACGCATCATGCTGCTGGGTCTTTTCGCGAAGAAAGCGTGCATAGCGCTCGCTGAGGGTGTGCTCGTCATATGGCGGATCCATTGACGCCCCGCTCCGGCGGTCCACTTCAGCTCGTTTCAGCCAGGAAGCTATTCTTGAATCCGTGCTTTGCTTTTCTGCACGGAACGCGTCGCGCTTTTTACGTGACTTGTGCAGCATGTAACCGCCAAGCGCCAGCGAACCGGCCGCAGCCATCGGACCCAGTGCGGCCGAGCCGACCATGCCAGCAGCGCCGGCGGCGGTTGTTGCAGCAACGCTACCCTGCTGTCCGATGTAGACGCCCTTTAACGTGGTATCGACGATGCATTTGGTCGCAATGGCGCTACCGGAGACGAATGAACTGGCACCAATCACCTTGTCCGCATCGTTCTGCTTGCGCAGAAAGCGCAACGCGGCACGCCGCTCCTGCTTGATGGTCGTGAGCTTGGGCAACGGCTGATTGCTTGCAGGCGTCGCATGAGCGCCCATACCATCATTGCACTGTTGTGCCGTGCCATCCGCGTTGTGACGTCGCACATCAAGCAAAGCAGAGAGCGCCTGCAGCGCGACTATTTCTTCGTCCACTTGATCGAGCGCCTGTGCCAACGCCTTGTCAGTCTTGCGCGCACGGCGCCATTCAGCCAGACCCTCCTTGATCGCCAGCCCCGCCAGCGCCAGCAGCGGTCCAGTCATGCCGGCGGTTACCGCCATATCCGCGATACCATGCGGAATGCCCGCATCCTTGAGCCATCCCGCCGGGTCATGCGCGAGCAATTCCGATGCTTGCCTGAACGCGGCTTCAACGCCAGCGCCGTCCCCCTTTGACACTTGAATCAGCGTAACGACCATCACGTACAGGCAATGCACGAACTCGTCCGCATCGATCGCCAGCGCGCCACAGCGGTCTGCGCTCTCGCCGAGCCGCTGCTCCACCAGTCGCTTTACTTGAGCATAAAGCTCGCTAGGGCACTCCAGCTCCAACATCGTGGCCGGGGCCGCACCGCGACGCCATGCTTTCAATTCGTCGATGGTTGCAGCATGCTTGTTGATGAGGGAGCAGGACGCTGTACCCCATCGATGACTTTTCAGCGACGCCTTTGGGCAAGCAGGCGCGCCATCATTGATGGCGTTTAATTCCTTTAGCAGACCAGAACAGTCGGCAACGGATGCGATCTCCACCTCGATCTTCGGCGGACCGGAATGGACATCGGCCTTGTCTTGGTGAACGTACTTTTTCGCCCGCGAGGCGCCTGGCAGGGGTAAGCCGATTGAAAATGTAGGAAAGCTTAGCATGGGTTGCGATCAAACAATGAACGCAACCCATATTAACGATAACAATTATCATTTACGCTTTTAATCCGAAGTGAAACGCTTCCGCGCGCACGACGCCGTTATGCGAATTGAATGGCTTTTACCCATGCCGCCGGGCATCATATCGTTTTGGCTGTGCGCCGCCTTCCTACGTCACCATCGAGAATCACTTCATCCAGGAAAACCGTACGATGCACACCGTACTGCTAACCGGTTTTGAGCCATTTGAGAATGAACTCATCAATCCATCGTGGGAGGCCGTGAGCGCACTCGACGGCGCACGGATTGCGACCCCGATTGGCGACACCATCGTACACGCGCGGATGATGCCAGTGCGCTTTCACACGCTCGACCAGGCGCTGCTAGACGCGCTCAATGCAACGCGTCCGTCGCTGGCAATCTGTGTTGGCCAAGCCGGCGGGCGTCCGGACTTGTCCGTCGAGCGCGTCGCCATTAACGTGGACGATGCACGCATTCCGGACAACGACGGTTACCAGCCAATCGACGCTCCGATCGTCGCCGACGGGCCGGCGGCTTACTTCTCCACGCTGCCGATCAAGGCGCTCGTCCATGCGCTGCGCGAGGCCGGCATCCCTGCGTCGGTGTCGCAAACGGCTGGCACCTTCACGTGCAACCACCTCTTCTATATCCTGTCGCACTACATCGCGACACGCGCACCGCAATTGCGCGGTGGCTTCGTACATATACCCTATACACCGCGACAGGCCGCGCGCCACCCAGGCCAGCCCAGCCTGTCGACCGCGTCCGTCATTGAAGGGTTGAAGGTCATCGTGCAGACTGCCTTGTCAGTCCACATGGATTTGCCGGAAACGGGTGGCGCGTTGCACTAAGCTGCCTACGCTGGCCTGCCACCTCGGCACAACCCGGCCGCATTCGTATTAGCCTGCCGCCCTGGCACAGCTCGACTACATCCGCACGATCCTGCCGCTTCGCGGCCAGCGCCATGATGGCGACGCGAGCAGCCCGGCATACGTGTCAGCGCGGCACGACGTCAAAGCCGCGATCTCGCAATAGCGCGAGCACGCCCTTCGGCCCGCCAAGATGCAGTGCGCCGATCGCGACGAAAATCGGCCTGTCGGGCTCGGCAAGCAGCAGCATACGCGCAACGAAGCGCTCGCTGCGCTGGTACACGATCCGATCGTCAATGCGCCGCGACAACGTCGGCGAGCGCGCCAGTTTCGCCGATTGCCGCGCCTGCCAGTTTGCCATCGCATCGGCATCACCAGCACACCATAGCGCATGCAGGATGCGCACGTCGGACACGTTGTCGGCCGGCGTCTGCCGCAAGTCCTGCGCGAGCATCTCGCGCTGCTCGGCGAGCGTCAGTCCGGTAAAGGCGGCGATTTGCTCATCGCGCGTCTCGAGACCGACGATACGTCCCACGTACAGGTTTTCGAGCTGTGGCTCGGAGCCGTATTCGGCTTGCAACCCGGCCGACAACGAGTCGTAGGTCTCAATCAGCATCGCCGCCAACCATGGGCGTGTCTTGCGGATTGCCGCAAGCCCGGCTGGATTGCCGCGCATGCGACGCACGATCTTCGCCCACATATCGGCCGGTAGCAACCGTGGCAGACACGCATACGAGCACATGCCATAGCGCGTCACATCGTCCTGCGACACCACCAGATCGTCGGGCGAAAGCTCGAACGCCACGCGCGACGCCGTGCGCAACGCGTCAATGATCGGTTGCCGGAACGGCTGCTCGGCGGGATAGTCAGCCGGGTCGCCAACGTGCAGCGTGCCGAACAGGTACAGTGTCAGGGCGCCTTTGGTCGCGACATAGAACGGCATGTGCGCAGGCCGCGGCACCCTCGCCTGGGCGGTGCTGGGCTCGCTAGGTGCCGATCCGTCGTCGGCTTGCGGCACCGGCTGACCGTGCTGGCGCGGCGGCGTGGCTGCGTCGGTCTGGCCGGCAGGTATCGACACGGTTGGCGGCCCCAGCGGGGCCTGCATCATGGACGCGCCGGAAAACGCGTGCGCGGATGATGCGATACCGGCCAATAATCCGAAGGCGAGCTGCCACGCGAGCCGCTTGGCCAGACCGGTATTGCGTCGCGCGCGGTGGCCACGCCGCCACTCAAGCATCCATTTCCTCCGCACGATGGCAGGCCACTTGGCGGCCATCGACGTCGCGCAACCTCGGCTCCTCGGCCACGCACCGCTCGATCCGATACGGACAGCGCTGATGGAACGTGCAGCCGCGAGGGGGATTTAACGGCGACGGCAGCTCCCCCTCCAGCTTGATCTTGATGCGACGTTCGGATTCGGAAATAGCCGGTGTGGCTGACATCAACGCGCGCGTGTACGGATGCCGCGGCCGCGCGAAGATTGTTGCTTTGTTCCCCCGTTCCGCGATGCCGCCGAAGTACATCACCATCACGTCGTCGGCGACGTGCTCGACCACCGCGAGGTTGTGCGATATGAACACGTAGCTGGTGCCGAACTTATCCTGCAGATCCATGAACAAATTCAAGATCTGCGCCTGGATCGACACGTCCAGCGCCGACACCGGCTCGTCGGCCACGACGATGCGCGGCGTCAGGATCATCGCGCGCGCAATCGCCACGCGCTGCCGCTGCCCGCCGGAGAACATGTGCGGATACCGCTTCGCGTGCTCGGGCCGCAGGCCGACCGTGCGCATCATCTCGGCGATGCGCGATGCTCGCTCACCGGCGCTCATCTCGGTATTAATCGCAAGCGGCTCGCCCAGCGTCTGCTCGACCGTCTTGCGCGGGTTCAACGACGCAAACGGGTTCTGGAACACCATCTGGATGCGTTTGCGCAACGCGGCTAGCTGTTCACGCGTGGCGGTGGCCACATCGGCACCATCGATCAACAGGCGGCCGGACGTCGGGCTCTCGACCATCGTCAATTGCCGCGCAAGCGTTGACTTACCGCATCCCGACTCGCCGACGACCGCCAGCGTGCGGCCACGGGCGAGCGCAAACGACACACCGTTGAGCGCCTTCACGGTGGCCGTGCCGAACATGCCGCGGCGCACCTCGTAGTGCTTGGTCAGTCGGTCCGCAACTAGCACGGCATCCTCGGCCATCGCCGTGTCGCGGGCATGCGCCACCGCGCTCATCGGTCACCTCCGTTCTCGTGCACGCCGCGCCCGTGCGGATCATGCCGATTGGCCACGTCGCAGGCGGACGGCACGGCCGACGCCACGACGCCCTCGTCGGCGTCGTCTCCCGGCGTCGCACCGGCCAGCGCGATGCGCCCCGCATCGAATATCGGCGCCGCGACCTTTTCCACATTCAGCACACGGATGCATCGGGCGCGCATCGCGTCATCCTGCGCATCGAGTTGCACAAGCGCGGGCCGCCCCTTCCCACAATCGTCGACCACATACTTGCAGCGCGGCGCGAACAGGCAGCCACTGGGACGATCGCCGCGGCCCGGTACCATGCCGGAGAGCGCCGCGAGCCGCCGCGCGCCGCGGTTGTGCTCCGGGATGGCCGCCAGCAGCGCCTCCGTGTACGGATGGTGCGGCGCCGAGAAAATATCCGGCACGCGGTTCATTTCGATGATCTCACCCGCATACATCACTGCGACCCGCTGCGCGACCTCGGATACTACGGCCAGGTCGTGAGAGATCAGCACGAGCGCCATACCCCGCTCCTTCTGCAGCCGCACCAGCAGATCCATGATCTGCGCCTGGATCGTCACATCCAGCGCAGTGGTCGGCTCGTCGGCGATCAGCAGCTTCGGGTTGCACGCCACAGCCATGGCAATCATCACGCGCTGGTTCATCCCGCCCGACATCTGGTGGGGAAACGCGTTGATGCGGTTCTTTGCGTCCGGGATGCCAACCTGCTCGAGCAAGTCCAGCGCGCGGCGCTCCAGGGCCGCGCCGCGCAACCCTTCGTGCAAGCGCAGCACTTCCTTGATCTGGTAGCCGACCGTATAGCTTGGATTTAAACTCGTGAGCGCATCCTGAAACACCATCGCGATGTCCTTGCCGATGATGCGCCGGCGCTTAGCCGGCGACGCGCGCAACAGATCAACGCCGTCAAAGCGCAGCTCGTCGGCGCGGACACGCCCCGGCGGGTCGATCAGCCCCATCAAGGCCATCGACGTGACGCTCTTGCCCGAACCGGATTCGCCGACAATGCCAAGCACCTCGCCGGCGGCCACCGACAGATTCACGCGATCGACCGCGGCCAATCCGTCGAAGTCGACATGCAGATTGCGGATCGTCAGCAACGGCGTGCCTGCATCGCACGATGCATTCGAATTCGAACTCATGACAGTCTCTTCAATTTTGGATCGAGTGCATCGCGCAACCCGTCGCCGAGCAGATTGATGACCAGCACGGTGACCAGAATCGACAAGCCCGGCATCGTGACGATCCACCACGCGTTGTCGATGTAGTCGCGCGCGGAGGCCAGCATCGCGCCCCATTCAGCTGACGGCGGCTGCACGCCCAGGCCGAGAAAGCCGAGCGCGGCGGCATCGAGGATCGCGGTCGAGAAGCCCAGCGTAGCCTGCACAATCAACGGCGCGGTACAGTTGGGCAACACTTGCGAGAACATCAGGCGCAGCGTGCCAGCGCCCGCCACGCGCGAGGCGGTCACATACTCCCTTTGCAGCTCACCGAGCGCGCACGCGCGCGTGAGCCGCACATAGGCGGGCAGCGAGACGATCGCAATGGCCAGCATCGTGTTGGTCAGTCCGGGACCGATCACAGCCACGACCGCCACCGCAAGCAACAACGACGGCAGCGCGAGCAGCACATCCATCAGCCGCATGATCGGCGCGTCGCCCCAACGCGGGAAGAATGCGGCGGCCAGACCCAGTACGATGCCCGGTACCAGCGCCAAGACGACCGACACCAGGCCGATGAAGAATGACAGCCGCGCGCCGTACATCAGCCGTGACAGGATGTCGCGCCCAGCTTCGTCAGTGCCCAGCACGAACTGCCAGTTGCCGCCAGCGAGCCACGCCGGCGGCAACTTGACGCACTCCCGGTACTGCTCGATCGGGCTATGCGGCGCCAGCAGCGGCGCGAACAGCGCGACCACGACCAATATCGCGACCACCACGAGCGCGCCGACGGCGCCACGGTTGCGCGAGAACTGGGCCCAGAATTCGCGCGCCGCCAGCACGCGCCCGGACGGCGGCGGCGTCACCGCCTGCTGCGAGGACAGGGGTTGGGTTGGCAAGTCTGCCATCGTTACCTCGTGTGGCGAATGCGCGGATTAAGCACGCCGTACAGCACATCGACGAGCAGGTTGACCAGGATGACCAGCGTCGCGATCAGCAGGATGCCGCCTTGCACGATCGGGTAGTCGCGGCGCGAGATTGCGTCGATTAGCCACTTGCCGATTCCAGGCCAAGAAAACAGGGTCTCGGTCAACACGGCGCCTGCAAGCAACGTACCGACCTGCAGCCCGATCACCGTGACAACGGGAATCAATGCGTTGCGCAGCGCATGCACGAGGACGACCCGCGCCGGCGACAAGCCCTTGGCGCGCGCAGTACGGATATAGTCCTCGCGCAGCACCTCGAGCATTGACGAGCGCGTCATCCGCGCGACCACCGCCAGCGGAATCGTGCCCAACACCACCGCTGGCAGGATCAGGTGCGACACGGCGGACTGGAACGCGCCCTCATCGGTGGACAGCAGCGAATCAATCAGCATGAAGCCGGTCGTATACGGAATGTCATATTCCACCGCGATGCGCCCGGACACCGGCGTCCAGCCGAGCGTGACCGAGAACAGCATGATCAGCAGCAACCCCCACCAGAAGATCGGCATCGAATAGCCGGTCAGCGCGGTCCCCATCACCGTGTGATCGAGCCACGAGCCGCGCCTGAGCGCCGCGGCAACGCCCGCCGGCAGGCCGAGCAGCAGCGCAAACGCCATCGCGCAGACCGACAGCTCCAGCGTCGCTGGAAAGCGCGCGAGAAACTCGTCCATCACGCTAGTATTGGTGATCAACGATGTGCCAAGGTCGCCCTGCAGTGCGCGGCCCACATAGTGCAGATACTGCCACGGCAGCGGCTCATCGAGCCCCAGACGATGCAGCGCCTCGGCATGCATCTGCGGATCGACGCCGCGCTCACCCATCATTACTTCGATGGGATCGCCGGGTATCAAATGAATCAGCGCGAACGCGAGAATGGTGATGCCGATGAACGTCGGTATGACCATCCCCAGGCGGCGCAAGACAAAACGGATCATGAAAACTCCCGTTTGTGGGTGCCAGTGCGTGAGCGGCGGCGCGGGCTCGCGCCCGGGCCGCCGCGGTCCGTGCTCAACGCTTAAGCAGCGTGTGGCCGCCAGCGTAACGCAGGACGATGTCGAAACGCTTACTTCAAGCTCACGCCGTCAAAGCGGGTGTAACCCAGCGGGTCGATCTTGAAGTCGACGACGCTTTTCGCAATCGGCTGGTACGTCGTCGAATGCGCGAGCGGCGAGAACGGCAGCTCTTTGGCGAAGATCTTCTGCGCCTCGATGTACAGCTTCGTGCGCTGCGCCTGATCGGTGGTTTCGCGGCCCTTGACGACCCGATCGTCGAAGGGCTTGTAGCACCATCTGTCAAAGTTGTTGCCATTGACCGCGTCACAGCCGAGCAGCGTGCCGAGCCAGTTGTCGGGATCGCCATTATCGCCGGTCCAGCCAATCAGCATCGCGTCGTGCTCGCCCGCATGAGCGCGCTTGATGTACTCGCCCCATTCATACGTGACGATCTTCGCCTTCACGCCAACCTTGGCCCAGTCGGCCTGGATCATCTCGGCCATCAGCTTGCCATTCGGGTTGTACGAGCGTTGCACCGGCATAGCCCACAACGTCACCTCAGTGCCTTCCTTGACGCCCGCCTTGCGCAACAACGCCTTGGCTTGCTGCGGATCATACGGCAACGCCTTGATCGATGCGTCGTACGACCATTGCGTCGGCGGCATCGGGTTGGTCGCGAGCTGGCCCGCGCCCTGGTACACCGATTCGATGATGGCCTTCTTGTTGATCGCCATGTCCAGCGCACGGCGCACTTGCGCGTTGTCAAACGGCTTGTGCTCGACGTTGTACGCCAGATAGCCGAGATTGAATCCCGGCTTGGACGGCAATTGCACATTCGGGTCACGATTGAGCGACTCGATGTCGGCCGGCCGCGGATAGACTGTAATCTGGCATTCGCCGCGCTTGAGCTTCTGGATCCGCACCCCCGGATCGACGGTGATTGAAAAGATCAGCTTGCCGACCTTAACCGCGCCCGGCTTCCAGTAATCGGGATTGCCGTCGAAACGGATCGTCGCATCCTTTGTGTAGCGTTTGAAAATAAACGGTCCGGTGCCGATCGGCTTTTGGTTCAAGTCCGGCGCGCGATTGGCCTTGAGCAGCGCGTCCGCGTATTCGGCCGACTGGATCGATGCGAACTCCATCGCCAGATTCTGCAGGAACGGCGCGTTGACCTCCTTCAGCGTGAAGCGCACGGTATACGGATCGATCTTTTCAACCTTTGCGATCAGCTTGTCCAGCCCCAAGTCAGTGAAGTACGGGAACTGGACCCTGTACGCCTTGTTGAACGGCAGAGTCGGGTCGAGCATCCGATGAAACGTGAACAGCACGTCGTCGGCATTGAAATCACGCGTCGGCTTGAAGATGTCATTTGAGTGAAACTTCACACCATGACGCAAATGGAAGGTGTAATGCAGACCATCCGGCGACACATCCCACTTTTCAGCCAGGCCAGGCTCGATTTTTGTGCCACCACGCTCGAACTCGACCAGACGATTGAAGACGGTAAACGTATTGGCGGTGAAGTCGGTGCCGGTGGTGTACTGCGCTGGATCGAAGCCCGCGGGGCTGCCCTCGGAGCAATAAATCAGCGTCTTGTTGGGCAGCGACGCGGCTTGCGCGAGTCCGGCTCCGCCCAGCGCCAGCGTGGTCACCACGGCGAGCACGGCATGGTAGGTCGCGCGATAGGTTTCGGATAACGGACGGTTATGTGGCATGCTTGCTCCGAATTGTCGTCCCGGGATCTCCGGTGTAGGCGCGAGTGTACTGGATTTCGCCAAACCGGCAAGACGGAAAAAAACATACGTTCGACAAATTCACAACGGCCGACGTGCGCCACGCCGTCATTGCGATGGCGCTCAGACGCGCAGACGCTCGCAAATCGCCTTGCTGGCCGCCGCGCCGTTCAGCGTGTAGAAATGCAATCCCGGCGCGCCGTTCACGACCAGCCGCTCGCACATCGCGGTCACGACATCCAGCCCAAATGCCCGAATGGCATCACGGTCGTCACCAAAGTTCTCCAGTCGCCACGCAATCCACTTCGGGACCTCTGCGCCGCACATTTCGGAAAAGCGCATCAGTTGCGCATAGTTCGTGATCGGCATGATGCCGGGCACGATCGGCACGTCGACACCGAGCTTGCGCACGTCGTCGACGAAGCGGAAATAGGCGTCCGCATTATAGAAATACTGTGTAATCGCCGAGTTTGCGCCCGCCTTCACCTTGCGTGCGAAATTCTCCAGATCCGCGCGCGGCGACCTCGCCTGCGGGTGGTATTCGGGATACGCGGCCACTTCGATATGAAACCAGTCGCCGTGCTCGGCGCGCACGAACGCAACCAGGTCGCACGCATAGCGCAGTTCGCCGACCTCTCCCATGCCGGAGGGCAGGTCACCACGCAGCGCGACGATGTGCCGGATGCCGTGCGCGCGGTACAGTGCCAGAATGCCGCGCAAGCTCTCCTTCGACGCGCCGATGCACGACAGGTGCGGCGCGGCCTCGAAGCCCTCACCCGCCATTTCGAGCACGGTATCGAGCGTGCCCTGCTGCGTCGAGCCGCCGGCGCCAAACGTCACCGACATGAACTTAGGCTTGAGTGGCGCCAGCTGCGCACGCGTTGCGCGCAATTTGTCGATCCCTTCCGCCGTCTTCGGCGGAAAGAACTCAAACGAGATTTCGGGCAGGGACATAGGGTGTATTGGAAAGAGAGGCGTGCCGCCGCCAGCGTGCGTCAGTACCAGCGCTCGACGGTAAAGCGCTGACCAAGGATCAGCGCGCTCAGCAGATACGACACGATGCTGTACAGGATCGAGCCAAAGAATGCCGACCAAAAGCCGGAGACCTCGAACCCCTTGAGCAGCGTTGCACCCAACCAGAAGCACAACGCATTAATCACCAGGATGAACACCCCCAGCGTAAGCACCGTCAGCGGCAGCGTGAATAAGATCAGAAGCGGCCGGATAATCGCGTTGATTAACCCGAGCACGAGCGCGACGATCAACGCGGTACCGAAGCTCTTGATTTGAATCGACGGCACAATATACGTGATGATCAACAGCGCAAGCGCATTAATCAACCAGGTCAGCAATACAGTCATCGCGGGCTCCCTGTGATGCGGCCGATGTGCGCTGGGGCACGTTGTCGATCGTGCCCCAGCGCGCGTGCAGCCGCGGTTAGTAACGGTAATGGTCCGGCTTGAACGGACCGTGCTTGTCCACGCCAATATACCGTGCCTGCGCGTCGCTAAGCTCGGTCAGTGTCGCGCCGATGCGCGCCAGATGCAGTCGCGCGACCTTTTCATCCAAGTGCTTAGGCAGCACGTAGACCTTGTTTTGATACTGGTCGCCGCGCGTGAACAACTCGATCTGCGCGAGCGTCTGATTCGTGAACGAATTGGACATCACGAACGATGGGTGGCCGGTCGCGCACCCCAGGTTCACGAGCCGCCCCTCGGCCAGCAAAATCACCCGCTTACCATCCGGGAAGATGATGTGGTCCACTTGCGGCTTGATATTTTCCCACTGGTACTGGCGCGTGGACGCTACCTCGATTTCGGAATCGAAGTGGCCGATATTGCACACGATCGCGTTGTGGCGCATCGCCTTCATGTGGTCGTGGTTGATCACATGATAGTTGCCGGTAGCCGTCACGAAGATGTCGGCCTTGTCCGCCGCGTACTCCATCGTGACGACGCGATAGCCTTCCATCGCCGCCTGCAACGCGCAGATTGGATCGATCTCAGTCACCCACACGGTCGCGCCGAGCCCGCGCAGCGATTGTGCGCAACCCTTGCCGACGTCACCGTAGCCAGCCACCACGGCAATCTTGCCGGCGATCATCACGTCCGTGGCACGCTTGATGCCGTCCACCAGCGACTCGCGGCAACCGTACAGGTTGTCAAACTTGGACTTGGTCACCGAATCGTTCACGTTGATGGCCGGGAACGGCAGCCGGCCCTCGCGCTCCATCTGGTACAACCGATGCACGCCGGTCGTAGTTTCCTCGGTCACCCCGCGAATGTGCGCGAGGCGCGTCGAGTACCAGCGCGGGTCCACGTCAAGACGACGAGCAATCGCGTTGTACAACGCGACCTCTTCCTCGTTGAGCGGCTTGGAGATCACCGAGCGGTCCTGCTCGGCCTTCGCGCCAAGGATCAGCAGCAGTGTGGCGTCGCCGCCGTCATCGAGGATCATGTTGGCGAACTGGCCATTCGGCCATTCGAAGATCCGGTGCGTGAACGCCCAGTATTCGTCGAGCGATTCGCCCTTGTACGCAAACACCGGCGTGCCGGTTTCGGCGATCGCCGCCGCTGCGTGATCCTGCGTCGAGAAGACGTTGCACGAGGCCCAACGCACGTCGGCGCCCAGCGCTTTCAACGTCTCAATCAGCACGCCGGTCTGAATCGTCATGTGCAGCGAGCCGGCGATGCGAGCGCCCTTCAGCGGCTGCTCGGCCCGGTACTCGTCGCGCATCTGCACCAAGCCCGGCATTTCGGTCTCGGCAATGTTCAGTTCCTTGCGGCCCCACGCGGCGAGCGACGGGTCGGCGACGACATAATCCTGGGATGGGCTTTTTTCGTAAACTGCGGCGTTCATCACGCCTCCTTTTCTGTCAAAAGAAATAAAAGACGTGAGCGCCGTTGTGACGACGACCGCAAGCGTTGAACGCGCAAAACGGCACCGCCGATCGAAGCGTTTCGAGCCTGGCGGCCGTCAGCCGTCGCAACGCTCCTCGAAACGAACCGTGATTGTAGCAAAACAACGGATATCGCTCAATTGAGCCAGACGGCCAGCAGCGGGGCCAACAACACCATCACCACACCACAGATCATCATCGTCAGGCTGGCAACGACGCCCTCCTGACTGCCCAGCTCGCGCGCTTTGGCGGTTCCAGCCCCGTGCGCCGCGGCGCCGAGCAGTGCGCCGCGCGCCAACCGGCTTCTGAGCGGCAGGATCGCCAGCACCAGTTCGCCGACCAGCATGCCGACCACGCCTGTCGCGATCACGAACAACGCAGTCAGATCGCGCGGCGCATGCAGCCGGTCGGACACCGCCAACGCGAACGGCGTGGACACCGAACGCGTGAGCAGGCTGTGCTGCAGGTCGGCGGACAAATGCAACCACCGCGCCAACGCGAGCGAACCGGCGGCGCCGGACAGCACACCCACGGCAACACCGACCGACAACGACAGCCAATGGCGCCGGATCAACTGTCGATACTCATAGATCGGCACCGCGAACGCAACCGTGGCCGGGCCTAGCAGCCACATCAGCCAGCGAGTATCGCGGAAATAAACAGGGTACGGGATGCGCGCGAGCAACACGATCGCACCGAGCGCAACCGGCACGACAAGTAACGGCGTCAGCCAAGGCCAGCGAAAACGGGCATAAAGCGCCTTCGAACCGATGTACAGCACGATGGTCAGCGCGAAGCACGCCGCCGCGATCCACGACGCGGCACGCTCCGATGCAATCAGCGCGGGCAACGATGGCATGATGTTCCCGACTACACGGCATGCGCGCGTGCGCGCCGCAGCGCGAGACGCCGCTCGAACTTCGCAGTCTGCTCGACCGCGACCGCAACCGCCACCATCGCCAGCAGCGTGCCGCCCACGACCACCAGCGCGAGACGCCAACCTTGCGCCTTGAGCACGTCACCGTACTGGACGGCGGCAACCGCGGCCGGAATGAAGAACAACAGCATCTCGGACAGCAGCCAGTCCGCGCCGGCCTTGACCCAGCGTGGCGCTATGCGGCCGGAGAACAGCAGGACGAGCAGCAGGCCAAGCCCCAGCACGCCGCCGTTCATCGGCAAGCGCATCCCCTGTGCTAGCGCATCGGCGGCGATCCAGAGCAGCGCCAGCAGCGTGCTTTGTGCCGCTACGATCGCACCTCTTTCGAGCGCACGCGCCACCCGGCCCGCCGACGACATAACAGGATTGGCGTACGAGGAATTGGCGTTCATCATGCACTCCGTGGATGCGATGGGCCGCCCGTCGCGCGACGGCAGCGGCCCCTATTCATGCAAAAAGAGTATAAGTTGCACCGCATCATAAATATAATGAATTACCATAATAATTTCGATTCCAAAATGGAATAACAACCCATGGAACTGCGCGCGCTGAAGTACTTCGTTGAGGTCGTCCGACAACAGAGCTTCACGGCGGCGGCCGAGCGGATGTTCGTCACGCAGCCCACGATCAGCAAAATGGTCAAGGCGCTCGAGGACGAGATCGGTTCACCGCTGCTGCTACGCGACGGCCGTCAAATGGTGCTCACCGACGCCGGCCGAATCGTGTACCAGCGCGGCCAGGATGTGCTGAGTGCGCACGCGCAATTACAAGCCGAACTGGACGATTTGGGCACGCTGGGCCGTGGCCAACTCACGCTGGGCATCCCGCCAATGGGCGGCGCGTTGTTTACCCGCGTGATCGCCGTGTTCCGGCAGCGCTACCCGGGCATCGACCTAAAGTTGTTCGAACAGGGCTCGCGCGCGATCGAGACCGCGCTGCTGGCCGGGGAACTGGAATTGGGTGCATTGCTGCAGCCGGTGAACACCGATGTGTTCGACGTGCTGCCGGTCAGCCGCCACCCGCTATGGTTGATCGCCCCACAATCGTCGCGCTGGCGCGACGCCGCGCGGGTCGAACTAACCGAGCTGTCCCATGAGCCCTTCGTGCTCTACGGTGAAAGCCTGGCGCTGAACAATATCGTGCTGGAGGCATGCCGCAGGGCCGGGTTTTCGCCCACTATCGCCGGGCGTAGCGGGCACTGGGACTTCATCACCGCACTGGTGGCCGCTGGCGTGGGCGTTGCGCTGCTGCCCCGCCCATACTGTGAGCGGCTGGATCCGGTGCGCTTCGCGCGGGTGCCCGTCGAACCGGAGATCCCTTGGGACATGGCGCTGAGTTGGCGTCGCAAGGGCTACCTATCGCATGCGGCGCGCGCGTGGCTCGGTGTTGCGCGAGAGCTGCTGCCCAACCAGGACGGCGCCGATTTCACCGGGCCACCGGCCGACATCTGACGGTTTGCCGCATAAGCCAGCACCAAAATGGCCAACCTGACACGGCTCGATTGCGTGATCGCAGCACAACGCTGATGCGCGCTTCGCACCTGAAGGCGACATGTCAACGTCTCGCGCGCCAACGTCACCTGCCGCCGCGGTCACACGATGCCGCACACAACCATCGCGACCAGTGACACGGCGAAGATCGCGGCGCCGATCGTCTTGCGCCGGTTTAGCTCAGTCCACAGCAATACGCCGGTCAACGACAGCAGCACCAGGCTGCCGGCGATCGTATCGACGAACAAGATCCAACCGATACCCATGCCACCACCACGGTGCAAGTTGTTCAACATGGCGAGCAACGTTCCCTCGGTGCGTTTGAGCGACACCGTCGAATTGCCTGCCCAGTATTCGATCATGATCGACGTCCTCGGGCCGGTCAGCATCGCACTCCAGTGCTCCGGCTGCATCACGCTGCGATCGCCCCACGCGACCTTGTGTGCCGGCTCGCGCTGCGTGCGTCCGATACGGCCATCAAAGCGCAGTTCACGGCCGACCCACTCGGCGAGTGCTTGCGGCGAATCCGGAGCGGGAGCGGGCAGCAGCAGCCGCATTTGCGACACTTGCGGCTCACCCGGCGAGATTTTCATCGGCCCGCCGCGGTGATTCAGTAGGAAGCCGGTCACGCCGAACATCAATCCTAGCACCGCGCCCCACAGGCCGATCCAGCCATGCACGTTGCGCAGCCATTTGAGGAACGTCGAGCGGCGCGAGCGAGACTTGGCTGACGCCGCGCGCGACGCGGATGCGCCGATCGCCGTCGCCGGCAAGACCGCGCGCGCACGCACCGCCGGCTGCGTAGCGGCGTCGGCAGACTCGACCACGTCGTTCAGCGGGCAATGCGTCACGTCTCACCCCACATGCGCAGAAGATTGTGATAGCACCCGATCAGCTGCCGCCGCGCGAGGTCATCGGCATGATCGTGGTTCAGGCGCTGGATCGCCGTATCGAGGTCAAACAACAGCGCGCGCCTGGCATCATCGCGCACCAGGCTCTCGATCCAAAAAAAGCTGGCAAGCCGCACGCCGCGAGTGACCGGCGCGACCCGGTGGACGCTGGTCGCCGGATAAACAACCATGTCGCCGGCGGCCAGCTTGACCTCGTGCGCGCCATAGGTGTCCTCGATCACCAGCTCGCCGCCATCATATTCGTCGGGCCCGGCCAGGAACAGCGTCGCCGATACGTCGGTGCGCAGCTTCGCGCCATGCCCGGGCACAATCCGGATCGAACCGTCGACGTGGTCACCGAACGCCATCCCGGCGCCATAGCGATTGAACAGCGGCGGATACACGCGGTTGGGCAAAACCGCGCTGATGAACAGCGGGTGTCGCTCCAGCTCAGCCAGGATGATGTCACCCAACTCGCGCGCGATCGGCGCGCGCTCGTCGATTTGTTGGTTGTGCTTGACCGGTGCGCCCTGGTAGCCAGCGGTGGCGCGGCCATCGACCCACGCATGGCCGGCCACGTCCAGTGCGGCGCGCATCGCCTGCAACTGCTGCGGTGACAATACGTTCGGTATGGACACGATCATCTCGCGGCGCCTGCTGTCGGTTGCATGGTCAAATCCGGTAATTGAAGGTCGCCAGCAACGTGCGGCCCAACCCCGGCACCGCACGCCCGCCATCGGATGGAATCAGCGCATCATAGTAGCGCTTGTCCGTCACGTTCAGCAGGTTCAACTGTACGTCGTACTGCTTGGCGTGATACGCGAGCATGGCGTCCCAACGCGTATAGCCGCCAACAGACACCCGGTTGTTGTTCGCCGCATAGCGCGCGCTCACATAATTCAGGCCACCGCCCGCCTGCCAGTGCGGCATGAATTCATATGTCGTCCACAGCGTAAACATGTTGCGGGGCGTATTCGCCGGCGTGTTGCCCTGCGTGCCGTCCTTCGCGGCCGTGATGCGGCTGTTCAAGTACGTATAGCCGCCGTATAGCTGCCACTTGTCCGTGATCCGGCCCGACGCACCCAATTGGTAACCCCGTACCCGCACGTCACCGTCGAGCGAATACGCGCCGGTCGCATCCTGCGTGCGCGCGTTGGACTTGTCGATGTTGAATAGCGATTGTGAGATCGACAACGTGCCGCCCAGCAAATCCCATTTGCTACCCACTTCATATGAGCGGTTCGTTTCGGGCTTCAGATGCTGCGTGCCGTTAGTCAACGTCAGCGCCTCCAGCGACGGATTGAACGACGTGCCATATGATATGTAGTACGATTGGATATCGTCCGGCTGGTAGATCACGCCGCCACGCACGCTCGTGTAGCGGTTCGTCTGCGCGGCATAGGACGGCGCATTCATCGAGTTCGCGATATGGGCCTGATAGCGGTCCCAGCGCACGCCGCCGTCCACCTTCCACTGCCGCGTCAGCGACACCGTGTCATTCACATACACGCCGATTGAGTTCGCGCTAGACTTAGCCAGGTTGCCGGTGCCGTGCACCACATCGGCTGGCCGCGGCACGTAAGCGGCACCGGTCAGCGGCACCACGCCGATCACGTTGCTCGGCATGCCAGCGCCGGTTGCGGTATAGGACTGGTTGTTATATGTCTCATGCCCAAGCTCGAGACCGGCGATCAAGTCATGCTTCAGTGCCCCGGTCGCGACCTTCCATTCGACGTCCGTCGCGTTATAGAGCGAGTGATCGTTAATCACTCGGTCCTTGCCCATCAGCTTCACGTACAAGTTCGATAGCGGCAGCGACGTGTCGCTGCCGCTGGACAGCGCACGCGAGCCGGCGAGCGGCCCAGTCAGCACACTGGCAGCATTGGTTGCGCGCGCATCGGTCGCGTAGTGGCTAAACTGCGTCTGGTTGCGCAGCTTCAGTTCATCACTGAACCGGTGCTCAATGCGCGCCGACAGCGTCTGCACGTCCTGCACCGTGCGATCGCTGGTGTAGCCGTAAAAGCGCTCGAGGCCCACCGGCGCGGGATGTCCATTGACCGCCGGCACGCCATAGTCCGGCATGTCGCGGTTGTGCTGGATCAGCGCCGACAGGGTGATCTCGGTTGGCGCTCCGATACCTAGGCGCACCTGCGGCGCAATACCGAAATCCTTGTTGCGCATCGCGTCGCGCGTGGTACCCACGCTCTGGCCAAATGCGTTGACCCGCACCGCCGCGGTATCGGAGATCGGCTGATTCACGTCGACCGTGGTCCGGTAGTTGTCGCCCGTGCCGACGGTACCGCTTACCTCGGCCGAACGCGTCAAATTCGCTTTCTTGCTAACCTGGTTGATCACCCCGCCGGTGGAGCCACGTCCGAACAACATCGACGACGGCCCGTACAGCACGTCAATCGATTCGAGGTTGAAGGTGTCGCGATAGTACTGCCCGCGGTCTCGGAAGCCATCCAGATAGATATCGGTACGGGCCGTGAAGCCGCGCAGATTGATGTTATTGCCGATCTGCCCGCCCTCGGCCCCGCCGATCGTGATGCCCGGGACATTGCGCAGCGCGTCGGCAAACGATGCAACGCCCTGCGATTGCATCAAGGCCTTGTTGACCACCACCACCTCCTGCGGGATGTCCCGCAGCGTGGTGGGGCGCTTTGCGCCGACGAAGGCGCGCGTTGCCTGAAAATCGGCCCGATCCGCATCGCCGGTGACCCGTACGGCGGGCAGCGCGGCACTGGCCGCGGCGCCGTGCCGCGTGTCCTGTGAACTGGAGTCGGCCTGCGCGGACTGGGCAAGCACCGGCATCGGCACGGTAAAAGCGGCCACCAGCGCCGTGGCAAGCGGCGTCATCTTCGTCATTGTCGGTATGTCCTGCGAAAAGGCGACGCTCGCGCCATCGCGCTCGCATGGCGTCGCCCGCACGGCAAAGCGCCCTGCGGCATGTCTTGATTGTCGGCTGGCTCACGCCCCCATTACCGCATTACCGTTGTCGCGGCACGGGCGAGCGCGGTTGGCTGGCGGCTCGAGTTCGCGTATCCAGCATACCCGGAAATGCGAATCGTTATCATTACATGTGTCGCGTCTTTTTTCAACTTGAAAATGGCGGACAATCGATATCGGCCGCCCACCTCACACAGGCCACAGCGGCGGCTCCTGCAGCGCACCGACCTGCTCGCGCAACTCTAGGATACGATCCTCCCAGTACCGGTGCGTGTTAAACCACGGAAATGCGGCAGGAAACGCCGGATCGTCCCACCGACGCGCAAGCCATGCCGCATAGTGGATCAAGCGCAACGTGCGGAATGCTTCGATCAAGTGAAGCTCGCGTGAATCGAACTCGCAAAAGTCCTCGTAGCCCGCCAACACGTGACCCAGCGCACGGCTCGCCTGCGCGCGCTCGCCCGGCAGCAGCAGCCATAGGTCCTGGATCGCCGGTGCCATCCGGCTGTCATCGAAGTCAACGAAATGCGGGCCGGCATCGGTCCACAGCACGTTGCCCTGATGGCAGTCGCCGTGCACACGCAACGCTCGTACATCGCCGGCGCGTTCGAACGAGGCTTGCACCGCGTCCAGCGCCAGTTGGCTGATCGTCTCGTAGGCCTGCCGCAGCTCGACCGGCACGAAGCCGCTGGAGAGCAGATACGCACGCGGCTCATGGCCGAACGTGTCGATGTCCAGCGCCCCGCGGGCGACGTAGTCGCGCTGCCGGCCAATTGCGTGGATGCGGCCGATGAAGCGCCCCAGCCACTGCAACGTGGCGCTGTCGTCCAGCTCCGGTGCCCGGCCACCACGCCGCTCGAACAAGGCGAAGCGGAAACCGTCGATCTCATGCAGCGCATGGCCATTGAGCGTGATCGCCGGCACGGCCGGGATCTCGTGCTCGGCCAGCTGCGCAACGAACGCGTGCTCCTCCAGGATCGCCTCATCGCTCCAACGCCCGGGCCGGTAGAACTTCGCCACCAGCGGCGCAGCGTCTTCGATGCCGACCTGATAAACGCGGTTTTCGTAACTGTTCAGTGCAAGCAACCGTCCGTCGGTACGGCGGCCGCCGCGCGCCAGCACGGCATCGAGCGCGTCGAGCACGCGCTCAGGCGTCAGGCCCGCGTAGGGAGCCGGGGCGCCGGCATCGGCGCGCGGCGGATTATTGAAGCTGCGATCATTGGGTTCCATCCCGCCATTGTGCCTGAGCGGCGCGCGGCCCGAGCATCGCTGCACGCGGACGAGACGCAGTTCTGCCCGTGGCAGTGTTCGCAGCAACCCCACCCGCCAGCATACGAAGTAGCCCCCGCCAGTACCTGCGCCAGCGCGCCAAGCAGCCCCACCAGCACCCGTGCTAGCGCGCGAAGCAGCCCACCGCCAGCACCCGCAGCAGACCCTCACCTACCGCATCAGGGCTACATCAGTGCAGTGGCGCGTCCGCCGGGCGCACCACCTCGCCGGTCTCGATTAAATCTGCCAAGAAGAACGGCTCGGTGTTGAGCTGCTTGGATTGCCCCGGCTCACCCTCGAACCACGTCACCATCGCCATGTCGCCCAAAATGCGCAATACGATGCCGCGCGCGTCGCACGGCACCGCAATGTGGCTAGAACGCACGATCGAACCCACTTTCATGATTTCCCCCATTTTGATGTTCGCCCGTCCGACAGGCATTGTGTCGGCGATGCGCATCCTGCAAAAGCCCGAAATGAAGGCATAGCACAGTCCAATTGCGACTGAGCCGTCACATCTATGCGACAACATTCGTCGCGGCGCCCGGCCGTCGCCCCCGGTCCCACTGGTGCCTGGTGCCTGGTGCCTGGTGCCTGGTGCCTGGTGCCTGGTGCCTGGTGCCTGGTGCCTGGTGCCTGGTGCTGAATTTGACGCGCCGGTGCGCCGCTCGTCAACGCGGCCGGCTGCCTCGTCGCGCCACGCAACGTGCGACCAATCAGCGCAGTCCCGGCCGGGCCGGTTGCACTAGTCAGCTAGAATAGCCGGTTTTACCAAAGTCGGTTGCGCCGCTCCCCGGCTGCCGAGTACTGCCTTATGTCATTATTTCGAAAGAAAGATATTGGTCATATGCTGGCCCGCCGCAATGCCGACGACAGCTTGCGCAGGGCACTGGGCCCACTGGATCTCACGCTTCTGGGCATCGGAGCGATCATCGGTACGGGCATCTTCGTGCTGACAGGAACCGGCGCGGTGATCGCCGGCCCCGCCCTGACGCTGTCTTTCGTCATTGCGGCGATCGCGTGCTGCTTCGCGGCGCTCGCCTACGCCGAATTCTCATCGACGATTCCGGTCGCCGGCTCGATCTACACTTATTCGTATGCGACGCTCGGCGAGCTTGCCGCTTGGATCATCGGCTGGGATCTGATGCTTGAATACGGGCTCGCGACGTCGGCAGTGTCGGTTGGGTGGTCCGGCTACCTGCAATCGTTACTGTCCGGCTTCGGCATCACGCTGCCACAAGTACTGACTGCGGCGCCCGGCACCGTGCCCGGCCACACGACGTGGTTCAACCTGCCAGCGTTCCTCGTGATGATGGCCATCACATTCCTGTTATCGATCGGCGTGCGCGAATCCACTCGGATCAACAATGTAATGGTCGCGATTAAGGTAGCCGTCGTGCTGCTGGTGATTGCAGTCGGCGCGTTCCATGTCCGGCCCGCGAACTGGCACCCGTTCATGCCGATGGGCTGGTCCGGCATATTTGGGGCCGCTGCGGTGATGTTTTTCGCCTTCATCGGGTTCGACTCGGTGTCATCCGCGGCAGAAGAGGTCAAGAACCCGAAACGCGACTTGCCGATCGGCATCATTGCGTCGCTCGCCGTCTGCGCGGCGCTCTATGTGACGGTCGCCGCCGTGGTCACCGGCATCGTGCCGTACGGTGAGTTCGCGAACGTGTCGCATCCGGTATCCTACGTGCTGCAGAGGATCGGCGCGGACTGGGTCGCCGGCTTCGTCGATCTGGGCGCGGTGCTCGGCATGCTGACGGTGATTCTAGTAATGATGTACGGCCAGACACGCATCATCTTTGCGATGTCCCGGGACGGCTTGCTGCCCGCCGCGCTCTCGCGCATTCGCATCCGCGCTTCCAGACGCCGCTGATCACCACCTGGCTGGTCGGCATCTTTTTCGCGTTGATCGGCGCGTTGGTGCCACTGGACGTATTGGCGGAGTTAATCAATATTGGCACGCTCGCCGCGTTTTCGATGGTCTCGGTCGCCGTGCTGATTCTACGCCGCACGCACCCGACGCTGCCGCGCGCATTCCGGTGCCCAGGCGTGCCGCTCGTGCCAATGCTCGCGGTCGCATCCTGCGTGTTCCTGATGGCCCATTTGCAGGGGATGACGTGGGTCGCATTCGTGGCATGGCTGGCGCTGGGACTGGCCGTGTACTTCGGTTATTCACGGCGGTATGCGAAGCTCGCTTTGAACCCCGAGCACGGATAGCGCTCGCGGCGGACCGGATTGTGCCTGCATACGCGCTGTTTCGTGCGCGCCAGCCGGGTGCCCAGTTATGATGTCGGCCGCATCCGGCGATACGGCGGCGCGTAGGCCGCCTGCGACGGATGCCTTACAGAATTTCGCGAAGAGGGCCCCATGAACGACGACACGCTGAACCATCCGCTCGCCCCAGGCGGCTCGGCGCCATCCGTCGAAACGTTGAATCTAGACGGACGCACGGTCACCGCGGCAGAAGGCTTGCGTTGGATTACAGACGCATGGACGCTGTTCAAGCGCCGCCCGCTGCAGTGGATCGGCCTGGCCCTGTTGTACATGGTGATCGAGTGCGCGCTGTCATTCGCGCCGGTGTTCAACCTGCTGTCGATGTGGGTCACGCCGATACTGCTGGGCGGGTTGATGTTCACGTGCGAGCAGTTCCGCGCCAACGGCAACGTGCGCATCGGCAGCCTGTTTGCCGGGTTCACGTGCAAGCTGGGTCCGCTGGTGTGGGTCGGCACGCTCACGTTCGCGATCGTGATGATGGGTATCGGGGTACTTGCGTCAATCATCGGCTTCGACACCTTTGCCCAACTGGTCTCGCACCAGCCAGGCAACCCGCCCGAATTGGGGGCATCGAGCCTCGTCGGGCTGCTTATCTATCTCGCGATCGCCGCGGTGGCTGTAGCTGCTGCATGGTTCGCGCCCGCGCTGGTGATACTGCATGACGTGGCGCCCATTCGCGCGATGCAGGCAAGCTTCAAGGGCGTCATGCGAAACTGGCTAGCTGGCATTGTCTATGCGCTGTTGCTGCTCGTGATGCTGGTGGTCGGTGCGCTCCCGTTCCTGCTCGGCTGGCTGGTCGTCATACCTTTGTTATTCCTGTCAGTCTACGTCGGCTATCGGGACGTGTTTATCACGCGCTGAGCGCTGCCTGCGCCCCGCATCAAGCGGGGATGCGCAAGCTCCCAGCCATAAAAAACCCCCGGCTAGACCGGGGGTTTTTTATGGTGTGCTGGCGGCTCCGACACGTCAGCACAGCCATGCCCGTGCGTCAGGCGACGGCGGCGATCGGCTCGACGCCGGCCGCCTCGGCCAGCACCATCGCCTTGTCGGTGGCTTCCCACGAGAATTCCGGCTCCTCGCGACCAAAGTGGCCATATGCGGCGGTCTTTTCGTAGATCGGCCGCAGGAGGTCCAACATCTGAATGATGCCCTTCGGGCGCAGGTCGAAGTGCTGCTGGACAAGCTCGGTAATCACCGAATCCGGCACCCGGCCAGTCCCGAAGGTATTGACCATCACCGACGTCGGACGCGCGACACCAATCGCATAGGAGACCTGGACCAGACAGCGCGACGCAAGGCCCGCGGCAACGATGTTTTTCGCGACGTAGCGGCCGGCATACGCGGCGGAACGGTCCACCTTGGATGGATCCTTGCCCGAGAACGCACCGCCGCCGTGCGGTGCGGCCCCGCCGTACGTATCGACGATGATTTTGCGACCGGTAAGTCCACAATCGCCTTGAGGACCGCCGATCACGAACCGCCCGGTCGGATTGACGAGGAACTTCAAGTTGTCCTTAATCAGCTCGTTCGGCAGCACCGGCTTGATGACGTCCTCAATCACCGCCTCGCGCAACGTGGACAGATCGATATCCGGCGCATGCTGCGTGGAAAGCACGACCGTGTCGATCGAATCCGGACGCCCGTCAACATAGCGCACCGTCACTTGCGACTTCGCGTCCGGACGCAGCCACGGAAGACGACCGTCGCGCCGCAGATCGGCTTGCCGCTCGACGAGCCGGTGCGACAAATAAATCGGCAACGGCATCAATTCGGGCGTTTCGTCACACGCATAGCCGAACATCAGACCCTGGTCACCCGCGCCCTGATCCAGATTGTCGTCGTGCGCATTGTCCACGCCCTGCGCAATATCCGGCGACTGCTTGTCGTAAGCGACCAGCACCGCACAGCCCCGGTAGTCGATGCCAAAATCGGTGTTGTCGTAGCCGATGCGCCGGATCGTGTCGCGCGCGATCTGGATATAGTCGACGTTGGCATGCGTCGTGATTTCGCCGGCCAGCACCACCAGACCGGTGTTGCATAGCGTCTCGGCCGCCACGCGCGAATACCGGTCCTGCGTCAGGATGGCATCGAGAATCGCGTCGGAGATTTGGTCAGCCACCTTATCCGGATGGCCTTCAGATACCGATTCAGACGTAAAGAGATAGTTGTTCGCCACTTCGTTAGCTCCAGTGAGTGAAGTCGGTCGCGTTTCACGTTGCCGGCTTCGGATCGAAGCGGCGACGCTTTAGCGGATTACATGGTTCGGGCGCCGCTTCGCTGGATGCCGCGCCCAATATCGCCCCGCAAGTTGTCCCATTAACTCGGCGATGCCCGTATTATATCGATTTTTCTCATATTTCATAGAGTAGAGGCCAAATTGCCGTTTGCTTCACCCTGCCAGCCGCTGAGGACATCGCGAGATCCACGATGCTAGGCCGCGCCGGAACCCATCTCGCCATCCTGCTGCTAAAGTTGTTTGCGCTATTACCCTATGGTTGGATCGCCCGCTTCGGCGATGCGATGGGCTGGTTGCTGTATCGGATTCCGAATAGTCGCCGCCGCGTGGTCCACACCAACCTGAGGCTCTGCTTTCCGCAGTGGAGCGAGACGCGGCGCGAGC
The DNA here is from genome assembly GCF_000198775.1 of Mycetohabitans rhizoxinica HKI 454. NCBI lineage: Bacteria > Pseudomonadati > Pseudomonadota > Betaproteobacteria > Burkholderiales > Burkholderiaceae > Mycetohabitans > Mycetohabitans rhizoxinica. The sequence continues at coordinate 2,681,148 of NC_014722.1, forward strand.
AGGTCGCCGAGCAGCACTTCCGCCATGCCATTCGCAGCTACGTCGAGCGCAGCGTGCAGTGGTTCGGTTCGGCACGCAAGTTGGAGAAACTCATTCAGCTCGACAGCGCAATCGATCTGCGCGATCCGAACCTGCCGCCGACGCTGTTCCTCGGCGCACATTTTGTCGGCATTGAAGCCGGCTCGATTTTCCTGAATTACCAGTTGCGCCGGCAATGCGGCGCGCTGTACCAGCCGATATCAAACCCGTTGCTGGACAAGGTCGCGGTCGCCGCGCGCGCGCGCTTCGGCGCAGACATGGCCAGTCGCGCCGACAGTGCGCGTATCGTGTTGCGCTGGCTGCGCGAGCGCAAGCCGGTGATGCTCGGCGCAGACATGGACTACGGCATGCGCAACTCAGCGTTCGTGCCATTCTTCGGCGTGCCGGCGTGCACGCTGACCGCGGTGGGCCGGCTCGCGAAGGCCGGACGTGCCCAGTTGGCGCCGTTCATCTGCGAGGTGCTACCCAATTACAAGGGTTATCGACTCAAGATTTTTGCGCCGTGGCAGGACTATCCGAGCGGCGACGACATAGCGGACGCACGCCGCATGAATGCATGGCTGGAGCAGGAAATTGCGCACATCCCGGAGCAATACTACTGGGTGCACAAGCGCTTCAAAACGCGCCCACCGGGCGAAGCAGGCTTTTACTGACGCTCGACTACAATACGGTGCCATGAAGCTCAAATTCACCAAGATGCATGGCGCCGGCAATGACTTCGTGGTCCTTGACGGCGTGCGCAATATGATCTCGCCCACGCCCGCGCTGGTGCGCTACCTCGCCGACCGCAACTTCGGCGTCGGCGCGGACCAGTTGCTGCTGGTCGAGCGACCCACGCTCGATGGCGTCGATTTCAAGTACCGGATCTTCAACTGCGACGGCAAAGAAGTCGAGCACTGCGGCAATGGCGCGCGCTGCTTCGTGAAATTTGTGCGCGACACCGGCCTGAGCCAGGCGCGCACGATTCGCGTGCAGGTGCAGCACGGCGTCATCACGTTGAGCGTGCAGGACAACGGCGAAGTGCTCGTTGACATGGGTGCGCCGGTGCTGGCCGCGCCACACGTGCCGTTCGACACGTCGGGACTGACACCAGCGCGCGATGGTGACGACCAGCTGTGGCCGCTGGACGTGCATGGCTCGACGCAATGGATCTCGGTGGTCTCGATGGGCAATCCCCATGCGGTGCAGATCGTCGATGACGCCGATGCCGCACCGGTGAACAGGGACGGGCCGGTTATCGAGTCGCACGCGCGCTTCCCCAATCGCGTGAACGCGGGATTCATGCAAATCGTCTCGCGCCGCGAAATCAAGCTGCGTGTCTATGAGCGCGGCGCGGGCGAAACGCTGGCATGCGGCTCCGGCGCTTGCGCGGCGGTCGTGACCGGCATCCGCCGGGGGGTACTGGACTCGCCGGTGCGCGTGCGCACGCGCGGCGGCACGCTGACCATCTCGTGGGACGGCCAGCGCAACAGCGATGCCTCGGTCATGATGGCCGGCCCGGCAACCACTGTGTTCGAAGGCAAAATCGACGTGCCCGACGAGTTGCCCACATGAGCGCGATCGCCGCCCTAGGCCATCCGGTCGATTGACCCCGATGCGGCGCAGCCTTTACTGTGTGATATTCGCGGTGCCGTCCTCCTGGCCGGCGTGCCCGACGCGCGCCGCCCTCTTAAGCTGAAGCCGAAAACAATCATGAATGATCGCGAAGTCGCCGATTACCTACTGGCCAACCCGCAGTTCTTCGACCGCCACGCCGAGCTACTTGCTACAGTCCGGCTGTCCAATCCGCACGGCAAAGCGGCGGTATCACTGCAGGAGCGACAAATAGGGTTACTGCGTGACAAGTACAAGCAACTCGAGCGCAGGCTGGCGGAACTGCTGCGCCATGGTCACGAGAACGACAGCCTGAGCGCGAAGTGCCAGCGCTGGACACTACGCGTGATCGCCGAACACGATCCGCATGCGCTACCCGCCACGATCACCTCGGGCCTGCGCGAGATCTTCGACGTACCGCAGGCGGCGCTGCGCGTCTGGGATGTCGCGACTGCCTATGCGCAAGCGCAGTTTGCCCGCAGCGTTGGCGAGGAAATCCGCATTTTTGCCAGCAGTCTCGTCACGCCTTACTGCGGCGCGAACGCCGGATTCGAAGCCGCGCAGTGGCTCAGCGACGCCCCCGCCCCGCAAGGGGGAGCAGAGGCGGGCCTGTCGCTCGCCGTCACGACGCCGGACAGGGCGAGCGGTGCCGCGCACGCGCCGTGTGCCGATGCGCAGCCGGGCAGCGCGGCGGGGAACGACACCGGAGCATCACAGCAGACCGCGTCGATCGCGCTGATCCCGCTGCGCGACGCGCAGCAGGCCGATGCGGAAAACGTATTCGGCTTGCTGGTGCTTGGCTCTCCAGACCCGCGCCGCTTCCACGACGGCATGGCCACCGACTTCCTATCGCAGATCGGCGCGCTCGCCAGCGCCGCGCTGAGCCGGTTGCGCGCGCACTAGCGCGACATGTTGTCACCGCAACCTGTCCGATGTCGCCCTCCCCCGATCCGATCGCGCGCTACCTAGACAGCCTCGCCCACGAGCGCCGACTCTCGGCGCACACGCTGCGCGGCTACGCGCACGAGTTGGACATGCTGCGTCAGTTGGCCGGCACCCGCGAGCTGACGCAACTGACGCCCGTCGACGTGCGAGGTGCAGTGTCACGGGCTCATTCGGGCGGACTCTCACCTCGCTCGATCGCGCATCGTCTGTCGGTGTGGCGCAGTTTCTATCGCTGGCTCGCGCTGCATCAACCTCTGACCATGAATCCGGTCGCGGGCGTGCGCGCGCCGAAGCGGGCGAAAACGCTGCCCAAGGCGCTGTCGGTTGACGACGCTGTCACGCTGATGGAAGCGTCTTGCATCGAGACACCTGACGCGTTGCGCGACCGGGCGATGCTCGAGCTGTTTTACTCGTGCGGGCTGCGCTTGGCCGAGTTGATCGGCTTGGACATCGCCTTTGTCAACACCGCGCAATATCGCTCGGTGGGCTGGATCGACCTGGGCACGGCGGACGTCACCGTGCTCGGCAAAGGGGGTAAGCGGCGCACGGTGCCGATCGGCAGCAAGGCGCTCGACGCGCTGCATCGCTGGCTTGCCGTGCGTGATCAACTGCTCAAGCACGATCCGCATCCGCTGTTCTTGTCAGCGCGCGGCATGCGCATGTCCGCCGGCGTCGTGCGCGAGCGGGTCAGGCGGGCCGCGCTCGCAGCGGGCGTTCCATCCCACGTGCATCCGCACGTGCTGCGGCATTCGTTCGCAACGCACCTGCTGCAATCGAGCGGCGACTTGCGCGCGGTCCAGGAATTGCTCGGCCACGCGAGCGTCGCTGCCACGCAGGTCTATACCTCGCTGGACTTCCAGCATCTTGCGCGCATCTACGACCAGGCCCATCCGCGCGCGAAAAAGCGCGATCCAGGACGGCAATAGCCGTCCGGCACGCCGGCATCAGCGAATCGCCGTGCTGCGCGGACGCGACCGCCCCCCTATACTGACCATTGCAATGAACACTGTCACGCTGAAACCAGGCAAGGAAAAACTGCTGCTACGCCGCCACCCGTGGATCTATGCGAACGCGATCGAGCGCGTTGACGGTCGGCCCGCATCCGGCGCGACGGTCGTGGTACGTGCGGCCGACGGGCGGTTTCTCGCGCGTGCCGCCTACAGCCCGCACTCGGCGATTCGCCTGCGGATGTGGAGCTTTGACGAAACCGAGCCGATCGACCACGCGTTCTTCAAGCGGCGCATCCAGAACGCGCTCGCGTATCGTCGCGCATTCGTGTCCGGTACCGGCGCGGTACGGCTCGTATTCGGCGAGGCCGACGGCCTGCCCGGACTGATCGTCGATCATTACAGCGGATGGACCGGCGACGGCAGCACCCCGCACGAGCAACTCGTCTGTCAGTTCATGGCGGCCGGCGTCGACGCATGGAAGCCGGCGATCGTGCAAGCCCTGCTCGGCGTGACCGGCTGCGCCAATGTCTACGAACGCTCGGATGTGTCGATCCGCGAGAAAGAGGGGCTTGAGCAAACCACGGGCGTGCTCGCCGGCCAAGCACCGCCGCAGGCCCTGATGGTCGAGGAAAATGGCGTACGGTATCGGGTCGACGTGCAGCACGGCCACAAGACCGGCTTCTACATCGACCAGCGGGACAATCGGTGGCTTGTGCAACAACACGCGGCTGGGCGCGACGTACTGAATTGCTTCTGCTATACCGGCGGCTTTTCGCTGGCCGCGCTGCGGGGCGGCGCCTCGCGGGTCGTGTCGATTGATTCATCTGGCGAAGCGCTGCAGGTCGCGCGCGCGAACTTGGCCGTCAACGACTTCGATCCGGCGCGGGCCCAGTGGCACGACGCCGACGCATTCAAGACGCTGCGGCAGTTGTACGATGCGGGCGAGCGCTTCGACCTGATCGTGCTCGATCCGCCGAAATTCGCCCCGTCGCGCGAGCATGTCGCCCGGGCAGCACGCGCGTACAAGGATATCAACCTCAGCGGTTTCAAGCTGCTGCGCCCGGGCGGGCTGCTCGCGACCTACTCGTGCTCGGGCGCGATCGACATGGACCTGTTTCAAAAGATTGTCGCGGGCGCCGCGGCCGACGCCGGCGTCGATGCGCGGATCCTGCGCCGCCTGTCGGCCGGCGTCGATCATCCGATGCTGACCAGCTTCCCGGAAGGTGAATATTTGAAGGGACTGTGGTTGCAAAAAACCTAGTGCGCCCCACGTCGGGCGGGTCAATGCCGCGTCCAGGCAGGTCAATGTCGCGGCCAGATACCGCGTCCGTTGGCGCGCCGCATCGTCGGCGTCCGGATAACGGTCACAACCCTGCCGCTGCATTTGTGCTTCAATAGAGCATTTCGTGCTGCGCCCGCGCGGACCGTCTCGCAACTTCCACGAAATTTCACGTAAGTAAAGGCAGGCGATGAACATGATTCCCGTCACCATCCTGACCGGCTTTCTCGGCAGCGGTAAGACCACGCTGCTCAAGCGTATCCTGAACGAGCCGCATGGCATGAAAATCGCCGTGATCGAAAACGAATTCGGCGAAGAGAACATCGACAACGACATCCTCGTGCAGGAGTCGGCGGAACAAATCGTGCAAATGAGCAACGGCTGCATCTGCTGCACGATCCGCGGCGACCTGTCCCGCGCGTTGTCGGACCTATCCGAGCAAAAGCGCGAAGGTAAGCTCAAGTTCGACCGGGTCGTGATTGAGACCACGGGCTTGGCCAATCCGGGGCCGGTCGCGCAGACGTTCTTCATCGATGAGTCGATCGCCGACGAATTCCTGCTCGACGCGGTGATCACGCTGGTGGACGCGAAGCACGCCAACCAGCAGCTTGACGAGCACGAGGTCGTGCAACGGCAAGTGGGCTTTGCCGACCGCTTGTTCATCACGAAGGCCGATCTGGTGGACGAGGCCACGCTCGCCGATCTGCGCCATCGACTGCTGCAGATGAATCCGAAGGCGCCGATTCAGGTGGTCAATTTCGGCAACGCCGATATCAAAGAGATTTTTGACCTGCGTGGATTCAACCTAAACGCGAAGCTTGAAATTGATCCGGGCTTTCTCGCCGAGGACGGGCACGACCACGCGCACCACCACGAGCACGGGCATGATCACGCACATTGTGACCATGATCATGACCATTGCACGCACGGTCACCACCATGCGCATCACGACGACAAGATCAAATCGTTCGTGTACCGCAGCGAACGAGCGTTCGATCCCCAAAAATTGGAGGATTTTCTCGGCGGGATCCTGCAAATCTACGGTGAGCGCTTACTCCGCTATAAAGGCGTGCTGTTCATGAAGGGAATCGACCGCAAGGTGGTATTCCAAGGCGTGCACCAGATGATGGGCAGCGACTTGGCCGCGCGCTGGCTACCAGCTGAGAAGAAGATCAGCAAGATGGTGTTTATTGGCGTGGACCTGCCCCGGGACCTGATTACCGACGGCCTGGACGCGTGCCTGGCGTGACGACGTCGTGCGCCAGGTTGCTGGGTCGCGTCGGCGCACGAGATAGCGCGCCGACGTTTCTCCCCCAGTATGGCGGCGGTATCTCGCATAAGAAATAAGAGGCAGCCTGGTCGAGTTTTCATTTCCTTTGGCGTATATTGAGGCATTCGCAATGACGCCGGAAGTGCTCTGTCGGTCCGCGAAATACTGTTTCGGACAGGGTTTTCCGCCGCTATTGGCACCGATTGTGGTTCAGTTACAATACGTGCCCACTGGAGAATGATAACGACGCGGCGCTTGAAGGAGTTCGGCCCCGCAACGGCCGCCGCACATGCCACGATGAATCCGGCGTGGCCGCCGCAAGGCACTCGGCCGCCGCAATTGCGGGCAATGGTAAGTGCGGGCAATGCTCGATGCATCGCCTCACAATGAAGACAGCAAGCCAGATGACGATGACACGACTTTTGACCGAAGCCGAAATCCTGAAGATGAGCGACAAGGATTACATGAACGAGGATCAGCTCGCTTTCTTCAAGCACAGGCTCGAACAGTTGCAGGCGGAAATCCTGCGCAATGCCGGGCAGACGACGGAAAATCTCCGAGAAACCGTGATCGTGCCCGATCCGGCCGATCGCGCGACGATCGAAGAAGAGCACGCGCTTGAACTTCGCACGCGCGACCGCGAACGCAAGTTGTTGAAGAAGGTGCAACAATCGCTCGCGCGGATCGAAACCGGTGAATATGGCTGGTGCGAGGAAACGGGCGAGCCGATCGGCATTCCGCGCCTGCTCGCGCGACCGACCGCGACGCTGTCGCTCGAGGCGCAGGAGCGCCGCGAACTGCGCCAGAAGCTGTTCGGCGACTGAAGCGTAGTGCGCCGCTGCATGGCGCGATACGGTCCGGCCGGCTCCCGTCGGAAGGCACGCGATAGGCGTGCCTTTTTTATTGATGGGCGCGTTTATTGCACGAGCCTTGCGCGGCGCATTGCGGCCTGACGCGCGCGCCTTGCGTCATATCCGCACCGTCCCGCATGCGCACGCCTTGATATTGCGCCAGCCGCCCTAAAATAGGCCGGGACGCGCGACTTCAGTCCTGTTCCGCGCCGCTGGCACGCGACCCCGCTTTAAAGGAATTCCACATGGAGCAATATCACGGCACAACCATCGTCTCGGTACGGCGAGGCAACAGCGTTGCCCTAGGCGGCGACGGTCAAGTGACGCTGGGCAACATCGTCATGAAGGGCGGCGCCAAGAAAGTGCGGCGCATCTACGGTGGCAAGGTGCTGGTGGGTTTCGCCGGCGGCACCGCGGACGCATTCTCGCTGCTGGACCGCTTCGAAGGCAAGCTGGAAAAGCACCAGGGCAACCTGACCCGCGCCGCCGTCGAACTGGCCAAGGATTGGCGCACCGACCGCATGCTGCGCCGCCTGGAAGCGATGCTGATCGCCGCGGACGCGGAAACAACGCTGGTGATTACCGGCAACGGCGACGTGCTGGATCCGGAGGGCGGCCTTTGCGCCATCGGCTCAGGCGGCGCATACGCACAGGCCGCGGCCCGCGCACTCGCGGATAACACTGAGCTGAGCGCGCGCGACATCGTCGAAAAGGCGCTCGCGATTGCCGGCGACATGTGTATCTACACGAATCACAGCCGCGTCATCGAAACCATCGAATAAATGAAGCCCGGGTGCCGGGCGACCCCATGCGCGGCCATTGTGCCCGCGCATCGGGGCTTGCGGGCCGATCCAGGCCCGGTGCCACCTGAAGGATGCCGAACATGACTACCATGACTCCCGCTGAAATCGTCTCCGAACTGGACAAGCACATCATCGGCCAGGGCCGCGCCAAACGCGCCGTCGCGGTCGCGCTGCGCAACCGCTGGCGCCGTCAGCAGGTGCTAGACCCATTACGCCAGGAAATCACCCCGAAGAACATTCTGATGATCGGACCGACTGGCGTGGGCAAGACCGAAATCGCGCGGCGCCTGGCCAAGCTCGCCGACGCGCCGTTTATCAAAATCGAGGCCACGAAGTTCACGGAAGTCGGCTACGTCGGACGCGATGTCGACAGCATCGTCCGTGATCTGATCGATATCTCAGTCAAGCAAACGCGCGAATCCGAAATGCGCAAGGTCCGCACGAAGGCGCAGGATCTAGCGGAGGACCGCATCCTGGACATCCTGCTGCCGCAGGCGCGTCCCGTCGGCTTCAGCCCAACCAGCGAGGAGAGCGAACGCGAGAGCGCGACACGCCAGACATTGCGCAAGCGGCTGCGCGAAGGTCAACTCGACGACAAGGAAATCGAGCTCGACATCGAGGCGCCACAGGTCGGCATGGACATCATGGGCCCGCCCGGCATGGAGGAAATGACGGAGCAGATCCGTTCGATGTTCGCCAATCTTGGCGGTGGCAAGAAGCAGCACCGCAAGGTCAAGATCAAGGAGGCCCTGAAGCTGTTGACCGATGAGGAAGCCGGCAAGATGGTCAACGAAGAGGACATCAAGACCCGCGCGGTACAGAACGCCGAACAAAATGGCATCGTCTTCCTCGACGAGATCGACAAGATTGCGTCGCGCCAGGAAGCCGGCGGCGGCGAAGTGTCACGCCAGGGCGTGCAGCGCGACCTGCTGCCGCTCGTGGAAGGCACGACGATCAACACCAAGTACGGCATGGTGAAGACCGACCACATCCTGTTCATTGCCAGCGGTGCGTTTCACCTGGCCAAGCCGAGCGATCTGATTCCCGAACTGCAAGGGCGGTTCCCCATTCGTGTCGAGCTTGATTCGCTGTCGGTTGGTGATTTCGAATCGATCCTGGTACGCACCGACGCGAGCCTGGTCAAGCAATATCAGGCACTGCTCGCGACCGAAGATGTGCACCTGGAGTTCGCTGACGACGGCATCAAGCGCCTGGCGGAAATCGCCTTTTCGGTTAACGAAAAAACTGAGAACATCGGCGCGCGGCGGCTGTACACGGTGATCGAAAAGCTGCTCGAAGAAATTTCGTTCTCGGCCGGCAACCATTCGGGCCAATCGGTCAAGATCGACGCCGCGTACGTGGACAGTGCACTGAATGACGTATCGCAAAACGAAGACCTGTCACGCTACGTGCTGTAACGCCACGTGCTGTCACGCAACTCGCCGCCGTGCCTGCACCGCTCATTGCTTCACTGGTCGTTTCGCCAGCTTGCGTTGCAGCGTGCGGCGGTGCATATTCAGCGCACGCGCGGTTGCCGAAATATTGCCGCCGTTGTCGGACAGCACGCGCTGGATGTGCTCCCATTCGAGCCGTGCCACCGACAGCGGTATCGGATTCTCAAGCGCCTCCTCTGCCTGCGACTCGCTTGCGTCCACGCGCAACGCCGCCAGGATCGTCTCCACGTTGGCCGGCTTGGCCAGATAATTGTCCGCGCCATCCTTGACGGCCTGCACCGCCGTCGCAATGCTCGCATAGCCGGTCAGCACGAGGATCCGCGCTTCGGGCTGTAGCTTGCGCAGTGGCGCGATCAAATGCAGCCCCGAATCATTGCCCAAGTTCAGGTCGACCGTGATCTGGCCGAACGGCAGCGCATCGGCGAGCTTCAGCGCGCTGTCGCGGTCGTGCGCCTGGTGAACGGTATAGCCGCGCCGGGTCAGGCCGCGCGCGAGGATGCCAGCAAATACCTCGTCATCGTCGATCACCAGAAAGTTCATTTCGCTCATTGTGCTTCTCCACTTAAATGCGCTTGGATCGCGGGCAGGCGCAGCATCGCGCGGGTGCCCGTGGTGGCCGGCTGCGGCAACGCGCTCAGCTCGATCGAGCCACCTAGCCGCGCCGCCGTCGTAAACGCGAGATATAAACCCACACCGTGGCCCCCTTGCGTGCTTTCGACCGGTGCCTGCCCGAGTTTGGCGCGCCGTTCAGGCGCAATGCCGGGACCGCGGTCGCGAATGTCAAAGACCAGCATGTCGTCGTCGCACGCCGCCTCCAGCGTCACCGATTCGCGGCTGGCCCGAGCCGCATTGTCCAGCAAGATGGTCAGGATTTGCCCGACCGCCACGGTATCGGCGACCAACACGTCGGCGGGCGCCGTGCCGATCCGCGAGAAATTCACATGCGGGTGACGCAGCCGCCACTGCTCGATGAATGCGTCGAGCCAACTGCCCACCGGTTGCTGACCAGTGGGCAGCGCCGCCCGCGTACGCAGCCGGGCGAGCGCCGAGCGGCACAACGCCAGTTGTTGCTCGAGCAGGTCGAAATCGGCCTGGTAGGGCACAAGCGCCTGGTCGGTGTGGGACTGCTCGCGCAACTCCTCGACCACCATCGCGATGGTCGACAGTGGCGTGCCGATCTCGTGCGCGACGCTGGCGGCTTGCGCGCCCAACGCCACCACCCGCTCGTCGCGCAACAGCCGCTCCTGCGCTTCGCCCAACGCCGCATCCCCCTTGCGCAGCGCGGACGACATGCGCGAGACAAACCACGCGATCAGTCCGACACTGACCATAAAGTTCACCCACATGCCGGCCCGGTAGTAATCGAACAGGTTGGCTGGGTTATCCATGTTCAACGGCACTGAGTCGAAGCCGAGCAGCCAATAGCAGGCGACCGCGAACGCCGCGAGCCAGGCGGCCAGACGCCACGGCAACACCGCCGCCGCAATCGCCAGCGAGGGCAGGTACAGCGACACGAACGGGTTGGTGGTGCCACCCGATAGGAACAGCAGCGCGGACAGCGCACCGAGGTCAACCCACAGTTGCCCCATCAACTCGATGTGCGTTTCCGGCTTGGCCTGAGCCACGCGGATCCACGTCAAGATGTTGAAGACCACTTCCAACGCGATGACGATGAGCATCGCGGTGAGCGGCAAATGCACGCCATAGGCGATCTGCACGACGGCGATCGTTACCAGTTGGCCAATGATGGCCAGGCAACGGAGCCAGAACATATGGCCGAGATTGACCCGGCCGGGATTTGCATACAGTGTCATGCGACAAGTTTACCGGTTCGACGCGGCACGACCCCGCAGTCAACTCAAGCTTAATCACGCTCGCGACACTATGACGCAAGCGCCAGCATGCCGCAGTTGGGCACCGCGGCAGCGATGCGTACGCGCCGTTTCCATGCCGCTCCAGTTGATAGCGGCACTCGCCGACGCACAGCAGTCGCGGCCCGCGCCCCGCACGCTCAAGACGGCACAGAAGGATACGCCACTTATCGGCCACTTGAAGACGAGCCGGCCCCTCAACCCGGATGCGCTAGCTCGGCTGTACAAAAGGGGCTCTTTAAGCGCGCCGCGCAGCAGCTCGGGTGTATCCAGGAGCGGCGGCCGCTCTGCGGCGGGCGAGCAGTCACTGGCTGCGCCACACACGCGCGAACCACGCGCTGGACGAGGCGGCGTTTGCTGCGCAAACTGCGGCAGCTTAAATCCGTTATCTCGACGGCAGTGGATCGCTGGGTCAACAAGCGCCGGCGGCCCTTCGACACGCCAAGGTGTGTGTCACAGTTTCGAATCGAATATAATTGCTTTTTGCACGGTGCTAATCGGCGGCTTCTTCTGACTTAATAAAATAAATACATGAAAAATCAAAAAGCTTTATCTGGATTACTATGGATCGTGGGACTTGGCTTTTTTATGCAAACCCTTGACGCCACGATCCTGAATACCGCTTTGCCAGCGATGGCCAGCCACCTCAATAAAAATCCGTTGCACATGCAGTCGATCGTGCTCGCTTACTCGTTGACCGTGGTTATGTTGATTCCCGCCTCTGGCTGGTTAGCCGATCGTTTTGGGACACGATCCGTATTTTTGACGGCCATTGCTTTATTTACTATCGGCTCAATGGGTTGCGCGGCATCGCGATCGTTGGACGAGTTGGTGATCGCGCGCATAGTGCAAGGACTGGGCGGCGGCGTATTGCTGCCGGCGGGGCGGTTAGCCATTATGCGAACGTTCCCCTCCAGCCAGTATGTCCAAGCATTGGGCTTCGTGGCGATACCTGGACTGGTTGGAGCGATCTTGGGACCGACGCTCGGGGGCTGGATCGTATCGATTGCCTCCTGGCGCTGGATTTTTGTAATGAATGTACCGATCGGCATAGTGATTCTGATAGCAAGTCGGATTGTTATGAGCAATATAAAGCTGTCGGTGCACCGCTTCGATTTGAAGGGTTATTTATTGTTCGCTGTATGCGTATTGGCATTTTCGTTGTCGCTCAATGGGCTAGCCGATGACAACCTGCCCAACACCATCGTGGTAACGTTATTAGGTGTCAGCTTAGCAGCATTCGCCGCCTATGGATGGCATGCGATGCGCACCAACCATCCGATTTTTTCGCTGATTTTATTAGATATACGTACATATCGTGTGGGTCTAGTGGGCAGCTTGGTCGCGCGTCTCGGTGGCGATGCGCTGCCTTACCTCATCCCGTTGCTATTGCAGCTCGGCCTCGGTTATCCACCGCATGAAGCAGGAATGATGATGCTACCTGTGGCAGTGGCAGCCATGGGCGCAAAACGATTCATCGCCCCTCTCATTACTTGCTACGGCTATCGCCGCGTTCTAGTGGGCAACAGCCTGTTGGTGGGCGCATTAATCGCCAGCTTTGCTCTGGTTTCAACAGAGCAACCAGCTGAATTAAGGATGATCCAGCTGCTTGCCTTCGGTGCTTTTTATTCAATACAGACGACTGCAATGAACGCACTGACGTTAAAAGACCTGGTCGGACATGGCGCGAGCAGCGGCAATGCGCTGTTTTCGACTGTCCAAATGCTGGCCATGAGCTTGAGTGTGACTGTCGCAAGTGTTTTATTAATTTTTTTCCAGTCACTGTTTCCGATTGATACGGGCACGGATTCGCTGCCTATCTTTCGTGCCACCTTTATTTGCATCGGATTGGTTACCGCAGGCTCGGGGTGGATATTTTGGCAGCTTGCCTCTAAAGCAAGCGGCAGAGATCACGAATGTAGTGCAACAGGCGAAAGTATTAAAGAAACCTCAACAGTGTGACACTGGACACATGTTCAATTGACATTAGCCTTTGGTCACCTTGCAATGGATGGGCCAGTGCTCCGGCTGTCGAAACCATATCAATACGATGTGCGATGGCGATGACGCTGCGCGGGTGCGCCGATGACACCGGCAGTGACTTCCACGCCTATTAGAAACACAACTTAACAATTTCGCCGATGGACTTTGATTCGAACCCCGCCGCCCACGGCGCTCAAATGGCACTCTACGCCATGCAGAACCAGCAAGCCGGTCGCTCTGCGGCAGCTGCCCCGCCTAATCTGACAAGTTTGGCAGCGTCTAGCAGCATGCACGCGCGGCAACGCTTGATGACATGCTCGCACAATGACTCAACGGGGCGCCCGACGACGTACGATGATCTGCCGCCCGAGATCCTTCAGCAAGTGGCCGACCACATGCCGTTCGACGACATCGGCAACCTATCCACTGTGAACAGCCAGACTTATCACGCGCTGCAAGAAAGGCGATTGAGCTGGCTTTGCCGCAAACGCATTTCCCATGCCGGTGCGCTGGATCGCACGTCAGTACAACAGTTGTTGACCGAAATTGAGCGGATTGGCGCCGACTCCCTGCGCGCTGAATTGCTTCAGGCGCTGTGGCAACGGGCAAGAAGGCAGTACAAAGTGAAGCCCGAGTTATTCATAGCAATCTTCCAAGCCGCGGGCCGTGTGCCAAAGCAAGGCTTGCAGGTACAAAAATACATGATCGGGACCCTACAAGGGATGCCGATCCAGTACCAACGCAATCTGTATAGGTTCGTGTATGCAGACGCCGAGCGGCGCGCTCCTGAGCAAGGCAGCACCTGGGGCGCCATCGCATCGATGCTACCCATCTACGGCTATACACCGCCGTCAAATTTGTGGCTTGATGCACCGCAGATTGAAAACGAATATCGAGCTCTTCTAAGCCGGCTTCCTGCATTGGACGCGTCTGGGCAGGCCGAATTGATAACGGCATTAGCCGACGTGCTAGGCGCCCTCTCATTATCTTTTCCCTCCCCCCAATATCATGCTTATCGTTATGATCTTGCGAGCGCGACGATCATTGAATGGTACGAAACACTGTTCCAATGGATGCAACGCCTGCCAGCCTCGTATCGGGGCGCGCCGATCGGTGCACTAGCCGATCGAGTATCGATGCTGCCAGAGGCACACAGGCCCGTGCACCTCGCGCATCTGCGGCATTTGACATTGTCACTTCCGGACCATCAACTAGGCAGCGCATTACGCTACCTGCCGGGCGCTTTAGTGCGGGTGATACCGCCAGAGCAACATGCGCATGAGATTTCACTGCTCGAACCCGCCCTTGAGCGCGTGCCGCCTGCGCAGCGCGCATTAGCGGCGCTCGGACTGCTTGAAGCAACATCGCAGTTGGACGACGCACTGCTAAAACAGGTCTGGCAGCGCGCGATGCGCCTGCTCGACGGCATCAATGGCCCCGGCATAGCGGAAGCGTTCTACGATATCCACTTACGGATTGGACTTACACTAAATAATCAGCAATGGGAGAGCGCAGAAACTGAAATGAAGGCCTTCTTTGAGCGAAACCGATTCGATCAGGCAACCCGCGATGAGATGCTGAACTCACGGAACTATTGTTGGTCCCGCAATTATCAGACACCGTAATTGGCTTGCGGCCGCTATGCTGCCGATGACCGAGTTGCACACCACTTGGCCCGATACCGTGTAGTTAAAAAAGCCTGCCGGGCGGCATCGTGCCGACACTTCAGTCCTGTACAATTCGCGGTTGTTTGCCTGCTCAGTCTGCTCGCACCATGTCCGACACCAACAATTTGCCAGCCATCTCACCCGCGCTGAAGGCCGAAATCCTCGCGGAAGCGCTGCCTTACATCCGCCAGTACCACGGCAAGACGGTCGTGATCAAGTACGGTGGCAACGCGATGACGGAGGAGCGCCTGAAGCAAGGCTTTGCACGCGACGTCGTACTGCTGAAGCTGGTGGGCATCAATCCGGTCATCGTCCATGGTGGCGGCCCGCAGATCGACCAGGCGCTGAAGAAAATCGGCAAGCAGGGCACGTTCATACAAGGCATGCGCGTGACAGACGAGGAAACGATGGAGGTCGTCGAGTGGGTGCTCGGCGGCGAGGTGCAACAGGACATCGTCACGCTGATCAACCATTTTGGTGGCCACGCAGTCGGCTTGACGGGCAAGGATGGCGGACTGATCCACGCACGCAAGCTGCTGATGCCGGACCGAGAAAAGCCAGGTGAATTTCTCGACATCGGCCAGGTCGGCGAGGTCGACTCAATCAATCCCGCGGTTGTGCGGGCACTGCAGGACGATGCGTTCATTCCCGTCATCTCGCCGATCGGCTTCGGCGAGGACGGGCTCGCGTACAACATTAACGCGGACCTGGTTGCGGGCAAGCTGGCGGTCGTGCTAAACGCGGAAAAGCTGGTGATGATGACCAACATTCCAGGCGTGATGGACAAGAGCGGCACACTGCTCACGGACCTGTCGGCGCGCGAGATCGATGCGCTGTTTGCCGACGGCACGATTTCCGGTGGCATGCTGCCGAAGATCTCGTCGGCCCTGGATGCCGCCAGGAGCGGCGTGCGCTCCGTGCACATCATCGACGGACGCATCGAGCACTCGGTGCTGCTCGAAATCCTGACCGAGCAGCCGTTCGGCACGATGATCCGGTCACACTGATC
The DNA here is from genome assembly GCF_000198775.1 of Mycetohabitans rhizoxinica HKI 454. Taxonomy (NCBI): domain Bacteria; kingdom Pseudomonadati; phylum Pseudomonadota; class Betaproteobacteria; order Burkholderiales; family Burkholderiaceae; genus Mycetohabitans; species Mycetohabitans rhizoxinica. Next base: position 2,696,862 of record NC_014722.1, read on the forward strand.
ATGGCCGCGCGCGCCCGCCGGCGGCGCATTGCCCATCCGCGCGGCCCAGTCTGGCTGTTCGACCTGGACAATACGCTGCACCACGCGTCGCATGCGGTGTTTCCGCAGATCAATCAGGCGATGACTGACTACATCGAGCGTGCGCTGCAGGTCAGCCGGGACGAAGCGGACCGGCTGCGTGTGCACTACACGCAGCGCTACGGTGCGGCACTGCTGGGACTCGCGCGGCACCATCCACTTGATCCCGACGATTTTCTCGCGCAGGTCCACCGATTCCACGACCTGCATTCGATGCTGCGCGCCGAGCGCGGACTCGCCCGGCTGTTGCGTGCGCTGCCCGGGCGCCGGATCCTGCTAACCAACGGCCCACGCCGCTACGCACAGGCCGTGCTCGACGCCCTGGGCATCACCGAGCTGTTCGAGCAGGTAATCGCCATCGAGCAGATGCGGTACCGCGGCCGCTGGCACGCCAAACCCGATGCCGGCATGCTGCGACGCACGTTACGCCACGCGCGGGTGCGCCCGCACGACGCAACGCTGGTCGAGGACACCCGCTCGCACTTGAAACGCTACAAGCGCCTGGGAATACGCACCGTATGGATGGTTGGGCACTTACCACCCGTGCCCAGGGCTTCGGGCGGCACGCCGGCGCTGGCGGGCACTGGACGTGCGCACTATATCGACTGCCGCGTACGCTCGATAAAATCGTTACGACTCACGCGCCGCTAAGCGCACCGCGGAGGGCACCATGTGGCAGCCGCTCAAACGCCCCTGCACGACGCTCGAGCATGCCGATGAATAGTTGCGGCTGTGGCTGCAATAGCGGCCATACCTACGTCAGTAAAACGATTTCGTTTATACTTGTCAGTCACTAGCTTTCCTCTGCGCGCCGATTTGCTGACTCGATTGCGGGCGCGCGAACCCATGCGGTTCAGTACAAATCCGGCTAAAGCGGTTGTCAGCGGTTCATGCGTGCGCCCATACACGCAGCGCCTTTGACCCTTCGCCGACTTACTGCCCGCACGCCCGCGCAAGCGGACAACCACACAGGCAAGGGTATGAGTTCGATCGGCATCGTCGTTCCACAAACGCTCCACTTCGCCACACCGCTGCCCCTGCAAAGCGGCCTGTCACTCGCCGGCTACGATCTGGCGATTGAAACCTATGGCACGCTCAACGCCGCGCGCTCCAACGCGGTGCTCGTCTGTCACGCGCTAAACGCGTCACACCATGTGGCCGGTGTGTATGAACACGAGCCCAAAAACCTCGGCTGGTGGGACAACATGGTGGGCCCGGGCAAGCCACTCGACACAGACCGCTTCTTCGTGATCGGCGTGAACAATCTCGGCTCGTGCTTCGGCTCCACCGGTCCGATGAGCATCGATCCGGCCACCGGACTGCCCTATGGCGCGCGCTTTCCGGTAATCACCGTAGAAGACTGGGTCAATGCGCAGGCGCGCGTCGCCGATCATTTGGGCATCGAGCGTTTCGCCGCGGTGATGGGCGGCTCGCTCGGCGGCATGCAGGCACTCGCCTGGAGCATCATGTATCCGCAGCGCGTCGCGCATTGCGTGGTCATCGCCTCGACGCCCAGGCTCTCGGCACAAAACATCGCGTTCAACGAGGTCGCTCGCTCGGCGATCCTGTCGGATCCGGATTTCCATGGCGGTGACTATTATGCGCACGGCGTCAAGCCGCGCCGCGGCCTCAGAGTCGCGCGCATGATCGGACACATCACGTATCTGTCCGACGACGACATGGCCACGAAGTTCGGCCGTGCGCTGCGTCGCGCGGACGGGGCGCTGGATGCATACAACTTTAATTTCGACGTCGAATTTGAAGTCGAGTCGTACCTWGCGGTACCAGGGCGATAAGTTCGCCGACTATTTTGATGCCAATACCTACCTGCTCATCACGCGCGCATTGGACTACTTCGATCCCGCCAAGGCGTACGACGGCGACCTGACCGCGGCGCTCGCACAGACGCAGGCCAACTACCTCGTGATCAGCTTTTCGACAGACTGGCGTTTCGCGCCGGCGCGCTCGCGCGAGATCGTCAAGGCGCTGCTCGACCACAAGCGCAACGTGTCCTATGGCGAAATCGACGCGCCGCACGGCCACGACGCATTCCTACTCGACGACACGCGCTATCACAACCTGGTGCGCGCCTATTACGAACGCATCGCCACGGAGATCGGCGCATGAATCAGCAAGCCTTCGATACCCTGTCCACCCGCGCCGATTTCCGCATGATCGCGCGCTGGGTCGAGCCGCGCGCGAGCGTACTCGATGCCGGCTGCGCGGATGGCTCGCTGCTGGCCATCCTCGCCGAGGAATTGGGCGTGCAGGGCTACGGAATCGAAATTAACGATGCGGGCGTGCTCGGCTGCGCACAAAAGGGCGTGAACGTGATCCAGCAGAATCTGGAGGACGGCCTGCGGCTGTTTGAAGACCAAAGCTTCGATTTCGTGATCTTGTCTCAGACGCTGCAGACCCTCCACCAGATCGCGGCGATCCTGCGCGAGACCGTGCGGGTCGGCAAGGAGTGCATCGTGTCGTTTCCGAATTTCGGCTACTGGCGGCATCGGCTCGCGGTGCTCAACGGCCGCATGCCAGTCTCCAAGTCGCTGCCATACCAGTGGCACAACACGCCGAACGTGCGCGTGCTGACGATCCACGACTTTGAAGCCCTCGCCCCGGAGGTCGGCATCCGGATCCTGGACCGGGCCATACTGCACGGCGGCCGCGCGATCCGATGGGGGACGAACTGGCGTGGTAGTCTTGCAGTCTATCGCGTCAAGAAAAGTTGACCGCCCCGTTCGGTCACCGCAGATCCATGTCCACTCCGCCTCAGGAAACCCGCACACTGACCGCACACGCCCCCCAATCGGGCTGGCGAGCCTACTTCAACACACGCATGTTGATCTGCGTGCTCCTTGGATTCACGGCGGGCCTGCCGCTGTTTACGCTGATGAGTCTGGTGCAGGCGTGGCTGTGCAGCAGCGGCGTCGATATCAAGACCATCGGCCTGTTCGCGTTGCTGCAATTTCCCTATACGTGGAAATTCGTGTGGGCGCCGTTAATGGACCGCTTCGTGCCCGGGTTGGGCCGCTGGCGCCCTGGGCGCCGGCGCGGCTGGATGTTGCTGACTCAGCTCAGCGTGCTGACGCTGGTCGCCACCATGGGATTCGTGTCGCCGAGCAACTCGATCCGTACGGTGGCCGTGCTCGCAGCCGCCCTTGCATTCGCCAGCGCAAGCCTGGACATCGTGCTCGACGCGTACCGACGCGAGCTACTGAAAGACGCCGAGCAAGGCCTCGGCACGGCGATCCACGTCAACGCATACAAGCTGGCCGCCCTCGTGCCCGGTTCGCTGTCGCTGATCCTCGCGGACCACTTCGCGTGGTCAACGGTCTTTGCGGTCACCGCGGTATTCATGCTGCCTGGCGTGGTGACGGCGTTCGTGGTACGCGAGCCCCAGGTGCAAGGCACACTGCCACGCACGCTAGAGGAAGCCGTGGTGATGCCGTTTCGCGAATTCATCGCGCGCGACGGTGCCAAGCAGGCGTTGATCGTGCTGACGTTCGTCTTTCTATACAAGCTCGGCGACAGCATGGCGACGTCGCTGGCGACGTCGTTCTACCTGGACATCGGCTTTACGAAGACTGAGATCGGACTGGTGTCTAAGACCAGCAGCTTCTGGGGAAGTATTGCCGGCGGCATCCTCGGCGGCGTGTGGCTAATGCGCATCGGCACGGCGCGCGGCTTATGGATTTTCGGCGTCGCGCAGATGGTCGCGGTGCTCGGCTTCGCGGCGCTCGCCCGCATGGGCTATACGCTGCCTGGGCTAGCCGTGGTCATCAGCCTTGAGGCGTTCGCCACAGGCCTGGGTACGGCCGCATTCACCGCGTACATCGCCAGCACGACTGACCCGCGCTATACCGCAACGCAGTTTGCGTTGTTCACCAGTCTCGCATCGATACCTCGCACGTTCGCCAATGCTGGCGCCGGCTATCTCGTCGCGCAGATCGGCTGGTTTGAGTTCTTTTTGCTGTGCGCTGCGCTGGCGATCCCGGGCCTGCTGCTGCTACCGCGGATCGCACCATGGAGAGCGCGCTGATGCGGCGCCCGTATGTCGGTTGGCGCTCTGGGCGCGCTCGGTGCCCGCGGCCGCCCCGGGCGGGCGTCTTGGCGCTCGCCAGACCACTGGCCGGCGTGGTGCTGCTGATCGGCGGTGCCGTCGCGCCACTGTCCGGCGCGCAGCCGAGCACCGGCAACGCCGGGTCATATGATCCAGCTCAAGCGGTGCGCTTCGGCAACTCGGCGGCATTCCGCAACCTGATTTCGCCGTCGATGCTTGAGCAACAGGCCAGCGGCGAATACCAGCAATGGGTGCACAGTGCCCAGCAGCGAGGACAATTGTTGCCCGACGGCGACCCGCAGGTCAAACGGGTACGCGCGATGCTGCAAAGACTTATCCCGTATGCGCTGAAATGGAACGAGCGCGCGAAACAGTGGCACTGGGAAGCCTATATGGTGCGCTCGCAGCACGTGATGATCCGCTGCCTGCCCGGCGGCAAACTGCTGATCGACAGCGCGCTGCTCACGCGTCTGCGCCCGAACGACGACGAACTGGCGATGCTGATGGGCCACATGGTGGCTCACGCGTTGCGCGAACACGCGCGCGAGCGCTTGGGTCGGCAACAAGCCATGCAATTGGGCGCCGGCGCGATCCCGCAGTTGTTCGGGCCAGCCGATCTCGGGTCCGCGCCGTTGGGCGTCAGCACGCAGCTCGCACACTTACGCTACGATGCGGCCGACGAAACCGAGGCTGACGTGATCGGCGATGAGATCGCATCGCGCGCCGGTTTCGACCCAAGGGCCGCGCTGGCGGTATGGAGACGGGCCGCCGCCCTGCCGGGTGCCAGCCAAACGAGCTTCATTGCGACCCATCCGATGACGCCGCAGCGCGCCACCGACCTGCGCAAACGATTGCCCGACATGCTGCCTCTGTACGCAAAGGCACTCGGCACGACCCCCGACGCATTGCCGCGCTACCGACGCCACCGTTGAGCCATGTGGCGCCGCAGCGGACGCGACGCGTACCGTATCACGCTGCGTGGCGACGCAGCGTGTAGTCGTAGTCGATCGTCAGCGGCGCATGGTCACTGAACTTGATGTCGCGGAAGATCGACGTGCGCCTAGCCGTCGAGGCGATGCCCGCTGTCGCGATCTGGTAGTCGATCCGCCATCCGACGTTTTTCGCATAAGCCTGGCCGCGATTGCTCCACCATGTGTATTGCTCGGGCCGCGGATCCAGCGCGCGGAAGACGTCCACATAGCCAAGCTTGTCGAATACCTTGCTTAACCATGCGCGCTCTTCGGGCAGGCACCCCGAGTTCTTCTGGTTGCTCTTCCAATTCTTGATGTCGATTTCTTTGTGCACGATGTTGATGTCGCCGCAGAAAATCACTTCGCGCTCGCGCCGAAGCGCATCCAGATGCGCATAGAAATCGTCCATGAAGCGGTACTTGACCGCCTGCCGCTCCTCGCCGCTCGAGCCCGACGGCACATAGACCGACACCAACGACAGGTCGCCGTAGCGCAGCTCGACATAGCGTCCCTCGTGGTCGAACGCCTTGCTGCCGAAGCCGGCGATGAACTCGTCTGGTTCATGCCTCGTATAGATCCCGGCGCCGCTGTAACCCTTCTTCTGTGCATGCTGGAAATAGCCGGTGAAGCCGTGCGGCGCGAGGAATTCGGGTGTCATGTCATCCTGCGAGCACTTGATTTCTTGCACGCAGACGATGTCGGCGTTCTGTTCGCCGAACCAGTCGAAGAAGCCTTTCTTCGTGGCGGAACGTATACCGTTCAGGTTGGCGGTAATGACTCGCAGCATGGTTTGTTGTTTCCTTGTTGACGAATGACCGCGGAAGCCGGCGGCGCGCGACGGCCTGCACGGATGACTCGACGTCGATGACGTTGCGCGATGCCTTCTTGGTCAGGAAATAGCGCAGTTCCAACCCCGACAGCAGCCGCCGTAACAGCTCGGCGACTATCAGGTTGCGATGCGTCTTCGAGTCTGCTGGCACGCTGTACCAGCGCGCAGGGTCAACCGACGTCACGGCGAGCCGTTCCTCGTAGGCGCGCTGATAGTCATCCCACTGCTTGCGGACCTGGATATCAGTGATGCCCGCGGCATGACCACGCACTGCCGCGCATAATTAGGACAGCTTTTTCTTCAGCAGTTCGTTGACCTGCTGCGGATTTGCCCGCCCCTTCGTGGCCTTCATCGCCTGGCCGACCAGCGCGTTGAACGCCTTGTCCTTACCCGCGCGGTATTCATCGACGGACTTCGGATTGGCGGCAAGCACCTCGTCCAGGATGGCCTCGAGCGCGCCGCTGTCGGAGATCTGCCTGAGCCCCTTGGCGTCGATGATGCGGTCGGCCGCTGTGTCGTCGGTGGCCTTCTCGTCCCAGATCGCTCCAAAAATCGCCTTGCCGATCTTGTTCGAGATCGTGCCGTCGGCGATTCGCACGAGAACCAGCGCCAATTGCGCGGCCGATACCGGCGACTGCGCGATGTCCAGCCCATCGCGGTTCAACTGCGACGCAAGCTCGCCCATCACCCAGTTCGCTGCCATCTTCGCATTTGCCACGCCCGCCTTGGACACCACTTGCTCGTAGTACGCGGCAAGCGCCTGTGATGTCGTGAGCATGCCCGCGTCATAGCCAGGCAAACCGTACTGCTCGGTAAAGCGGCGCTTCATCGCGTCCGGCAATTCCGGCAGTGCGCGGCCGACCTCGGCAATCCACTCACTGTCAATCACAAGCGGCATCAGGTCCGGGTCGGGGAAGTAACGGTAGTCATGCGCGTCTTCCTTGCTGCGCATCGAGCGCGTCTCGCCGCGGTCCGGGTCGTACAACCGAGTTTCCTGCACGACGGTGCCGCCGTCCTCGATCAGCTCGATCTGGCGGCGCACCTCGTATTGGATCGCCTCCTCCAGAAAGCGGAACGAGTTCAGGTTCTTGATCTCGGCGCGGGTGCCCAATGCCTGCTCGCCGAGCCGGCGCACCGACACGTTTGCGTCGCAGCGAAACGAGCCTTCCTGCATGTTCCCGTCGCAAATACCCAGCCAGACGACCAGCGAATGCAATGCCTTTGCATAAGCCACCGCCTCGGCGGCGCTGCGCATGTCCGGCTCGGTCACAATCTCTAGCAGCGGTGTGCCAGCACGGTTCAGGTCGATGCCGGTCATGCCGGCGAAATCCTCGTGCAACGACTTGCCGGCGTCCTCCTCCAGGTGCGCGCGGGTCAACCGGATAGTCTTCTCGTACGCGTCGCGGCCGGCCTTTTCGTTCGCCTCCACCTGGATCGTGATCGAGCCGCCTTGCACGACCGGCAACTCGTACTGACTGATCTGGTAGCCCTTGGGCAAATCCGGATAAAAGTAATTTTTGCGCGCAAATACGCTGCGCGGCGCAATCGCCGCACCGATCGCCAGCCCGAAGCGTATCGCGCGCTCCACGGCGCCGCGGTTGACCACCGGCAGCGTGCCTGGCAGCGCCAGGTCGAGCGCGCACGCCTGCGTGTTCGGTTCTGCGCCGAAGCGCGTCGCTGCGCCAGAGAAAATCTTCGACTGGGTCGACAACTGCACATGCGTCTCCAGCCCTATCACCACTTCCCACTGCATAGTCAGACTCCCGCCGGCGCTCGCTTGTGCCAGTCGGTGACGCGCTGGAACGCATCGGCGACTTGCAGCATCCGCGCTTCGTTGAAATAGTTGCCGATGATCTGCAGCCCGACCGGCCGCGTTGCGTTCGCACCCGTGCCAAAGCCGCACGGCACGCTCATGCCCGGCAGGCCAGCCAGACTCGTAGACAACGTGTAGATGTCCGCCAGATACATCTGTATCGGGTCGTCGCTCTTCTCGCCCAGGTTCCATGCGACGCTCGGCGATACCGGCCCCATGATGACGTCGCACTGCGCAAACGCGTTTTGAAAGTCCTGCGCAATGATTCGGCGAATCTTCTGCGCTTGCAGGTAGTACGCGTCGTAGTAACCGTGCGATAACACGTACGTGCCGACCAGGATCCGGCGCTTGACCTCCGCACCCAAGCCTTCCGAGCGGCTCTTCTTGTACATGTCGAGCAGGTCGCGGTACTCGCTCGCGCGATGGCCATAGCGCACGCCGTCAAAGCGCGACAGGTTCGACGACGCCTCAGCTGGCGCAATCACATAGTAGACCGGGATCGACAGCGCCGTCTTAGGCAGCGATACGTCCACCCGCGTCGCGCCAAGTTCTTCGTATTGCCGCAGTGCCACATCGATCGCCGCCTGCACGTCGCCCGACAGCCCCGCGCCGAAGTACTCGCGCGGCAACCCGATGCGCAGCCCGGCGAGCGGACGGCCGGCGAGTGCACCGGTATCCTGCCACGGCTTGCCGAGCCAGCGCGTGTAGTCTTCCGCGTCGCGTTGCAGGCTCGTTGAATCGCGCGGGTCAAAACCGCTCATCGCGCCTAGCACGAGCGCGCAATCGGCTGCCGAGCGCGCCATCGGCCCGCCCTGGTCGAGCGACGACGCGAACGCAATCATCCCGTAGCGGGAGACGCGGCCGTAGGTCGGCTTGATGCCGGTGATCCCAGTTAGCGACGCCGGCTGGCGAATCGAGCCGCCGGTGTCGGTGCCGGTGGCCACGGGCGCCAGTCCAGCGGCCACCGCCGCGGCCGAGCCGCCCGAGGAGCCGCCCGGCACCGCGTTACGGTCCCACGGGTTGCGTACCGGGCCAAAGAATGAATTCTCGTTGGATGAGCCCATCGCGAACTCGTCCATGTTGGTCTTGCCCAGCGTGACCATGCCCGCCGCCGCCAGCCGCTCGACAACCGTCGCGTCGAACGCACTGACGTAGTCGGCCAGCATCCGGGAGCCGGCGCTGGACTTCCAGCCGCGGGTCACGAACACGTCCTTGTGCGCAACCGGCAGGCCGAGCAGCGGCCCGCGTTCGCCGCGCGCGAGCCGTTGGTCAGCCGCGCGCGCCGCGTCCAGCGTCAGTTGCGGATTCACGTCGATGAACGCGTTCAGCTCGCGCGCGGCCTCGATACGTTGCAGGAAGTGCTGCGCAAGCTCGAGCGCCGATACCTGTTTCGTATCGAGCGCGGCGCGCAATTCAGTAAGGCTTTTCTGATGCATCGTGCGGTTTTCCTGCGTCGCGTTATTCGATCACTTGCGGGACCAGATAGAGGCCGTCTTGCACCGCCGGCGCGCAGCACTGGTTGTCCTCGCGCCGTACGTGCTCGGTCACGGCGTCCTCGCGCAGCCTCAGCGCGACGTCCTCGATCTGCTCGGTCGGATGGGCGAGTGGCGCGATGCCAGTCGTGTCCACGGCCTGCATCTGCTCGACCAGGCCGAAAAACTGGTTCAGTTGCTCGAGCGTGTGCTCAGCCTCGCGTTGCCCAAGCTCGATGCGCGCCAAGTGTGCGATGCGGTTTACGTCAGTGAGGGTCAAGGCCATGCGGTCACCAAGGATGGAGGGGAAAGCGGGCGAAGACGCCCTTGCTTTTCTTCGAATGAGCCAAAATTATAAGGTATCATTACGCGTTCGCCCTAAACCCGGCCGGCCTTACCGTCATCTTTTAGCAATGTCCTGCGCGCGCACGTACTCCCGTCGCTGCGGCATTCGCGTTGCCCGGATGCGCGCACCGCCTGCGCCGGTAAAATTTTTGTTCCCGCAGCTTCGTGACTGCGCGGCGGCCGCCTTCCGGACCTCTGCCGAAGCTGTTGTTTGACCCGCCGCCGGCGCATACGCACATTTCCCGCGACCGGCACCCGCGAGACAGGATTTTTAATGTTCGGTTTTCTCCGCAGCTATTTCTCGAACGATCTGGCGATCGATCTGGGCACCGCCAACACACTGATCTACATGCGCGGCAAGGGTATCGTGCTCGACGAGCCGTCGGTTGTATCGATCCGCCAGGAAGGCGGGCCCAACGGAAAAAAAACGATCCAGGCCGTGGGCAGGGAAGCCAAGCAGATGCTCGGTAAGGTGCCGGGCAACATCGAGGCGATTCGCCCGATGAAGGATGGCGTGATCGCCGACTTCCGCGTCACCGAGCAGATGATCAAGCAGTTCATCAAGACCGCGCATGAGTCAAGGATGTTCTCGCCATCACCGCGGATCATCATCTGCGTGCCGTGCGGCTCGACACAGGTCGAGCGCCGGGCGATCCGCGAAGCCGCGCTCGGCGCCGGCGCATCACAGGTCTACCTGATCGAGGAGCCGATGGCCGCAGCGATTGGCGCCGGCTTGCCCGTGTCGGAGGCGACCGGCTCGATGGTCGTGGACATCGGCGGCGGCACGACCGAAGTGGGCGTGATTTCGCTCGGCGGCATCGTATATAAGGGCTCGGTACGGGTTGAGCGGCGACAAATTCGATGAGGCGATCGTCAACTACATCCGCCGCAACTACGGCATGTTGATCGGCGAGCAGACTGCCGAGGCGATCAAAAAGGAAATTGGCTCGGCGTTCCCCGGCTCCGAAGTGAAGGAAATGGAGGTCAAGGGCCGCAACCTGTCCGAGGGGATCCCGCGCAGCTTCACGATCTCGAGCAATGAGATCCTGGAAGCACTGACGGACCCGTTGAACCAGATCGTCTCGTCGGTCAAGATCGCACTGGAGCAAACGCCGCCGGAACTAGGCGCCGATATCGCCGAGCGCGGCATGATGCTGACTGGCGGCGGCGCCCTGCTGCGCGACCTGGACCGGCTGCTTGCGGAGGAAACGGGGCTGCCGGTGCTGGTAGCCGAGGATCCGCTCACGTGCGTGGTGCGCGGATCCGGCATGGCGCTCGAGCGGATGGACAAGCTCGGCAGCATCTTCTCGTACGAGTGATCAGACTGAAGTAAGCGCGGTTTCGGGCGTCGACCATGGAATACAGTCCGCCGCCCCTGTTCAAGCAAGGTCCTTCGGCGCTCGCGCGTCTGTTCACGTTTGTCGGTCTCGCGCTTGTGCTGCTGATGACCGACGCGCGTTTCCAGACGCTCGAAGTCGTGCGCGAAGTGATCGGCACGGGGCTTTATCCTTTGCAACGCGCGGCGTTGGTGCCGCGCGATCTAATCGTCGGCGGCGCCGACCTGTTCATCACGATCCATTCGTTGCGCAGCGAGAACCAGACGCTGCGCGACAAAAACCTGCAATTGTCGATACGTGCGTCGCAAGCGGTCCAACTGCTGGCCGAGAACGAACATCTGCGCCGGCTGCTGCAGTTGCAGCAACATTCAACGATACAGACCACGCCCACTGAGATTCAGTACGACACGCGCGACCCGTTCACGCAGAAAGTCATCATCGCCGGCGGCAGTCGGCAGGATGTGCAGGCCGGCGCACCGGTGGTGAACGAAAATGGCGTCATCGGGCAAGTCACGCGCGTCTTCCCGCTGCAGTCTGAAGTCACGCTGCTAACCGACAAGGACCAGGCGGTGCCGGTGCAGGTGGTACGCACCGGCATTCGCAGCGTGGTTTACGGCACCCCCAAGGGGGACCTACTGGATTTGAGGTTCGTGCCGACCAGCGCCGATGTGAAGACCGGCGACGAACTGGTGACAAACGGGCTGGACGGCGTCTACCCGCCGGGACTGCCGGTGGCCAAGGTCATTCACGTTGACCGCCAAACGGACACCACGTTCGCCCGGGTGGTCTGCGAGCCGCTCGCGCCGGTGCGAGGCGCCCGCCAGCTGTTGGTACTGCGCTACGATGCGCGTACGCCGCCGCGTCCCACCGACACGGGCACCGGCGCAGCCAAGGATGCCGGCAAGGCAAAGGCCAGAAAGGGCGCGAAGGCGGCCGCCGGCAACAGCACCGCAAAACCGGCCGCCACACCCGGCCGAGCCGCGTCGGCCACGGTAATCGGGGCACGGCAATGAACCGACCCCATCACATCCTGCTGCCGGTCAATCCGTACTTCATTGCATTCAGCCTGGCCGCCGCGTTTTTTTTGAATCTGCTGCCATGGGGCAAGTGGATCGGCGTACCCGATTTCGTCGCGATCGTGCTGCTGTTTTGGAACGTGCATCAGCCACGCAAGGTCGGCATGGGCATCGCGTTCCTGCTTGGACTGTTGATCGACGTGCACGATGCGGGCCTATTCGGCGAGCACGCGCTCGCCTACACGCTGCTGTCGTACGGAGCCATCATGGTACACCGGCGCGTGCTGTGGCTAGCGCTGGGCGCGCAGGTCTTCGTCGTGATGCCGCTGCTGGTGGTCGCGCAGGTCGTGCCGTTCGTGATTCGGCTGATTGCCGGCGGCGCATTCCCGGGCTGGGGCTACTTGCTGGATGGCTTCGTCGGCGCGCTGCTATGGCCGATTGCAAGCGTGCTGCTGCTGTTGCCGCAGAAACGCGCGGCCGACCCCGACGACACGCGACCGATTTGACCGGGCCCGCGCGCAGATGACAGAGTTTAACAATCCCCGGCAGGCGCTGGCGCGCTTCAAGTTTCGCGTGGCCGCCGCGAGCGTGTTCATGTTCGCGTGCTTCGCGCTGATCGGCTGTCGCTTTCTGTACCTGCAGGTCTGGAACTACAACAAATATTCGCTGCAGGCTGACGAGAACCGCATCTCGGTCGCGCCGATCGTGCCGAATCGCGGCATCATCATCGACCGCAACGGCGTGGTGCTCGCAAAGAACTACTCGGCCTACACGCTAGAGATCACGCCATCGAAGCTTGACGGCACGCTGGATGAGGTTATCGAGCGGCTGTCGGGCGTGGTCAATATCGATGCACGCGACCGCCGCCGCTTCAAGAAGCTGCAGGAGGACGCGAAAAACTTTGAGAGCTTACCGATCCGCACGCGGCTGAGCGACGACGAAGTGGCCCGCTTCACCGCGCAGCGCTACCGGTTTCCGGGCGTGGAAGTGCGCGCGCGGCTGTTTCGGCAATACCCGCTCGGTACGACTGCAGCGCACGTGATCGGCTACATCGGCCGTATTTCGCAACGCGACCAGGAGCGCATCGACGCGACCAGCGAAAAAAACGACAATGATCCGGAGCACTACGATCCGCGGCTCGATGCGAACAACTACAACGGCACCGACTATATCGGCAAGATCGGCGTCGAGCAGAGCTACGAGACCGAGTTACACGGCGTGACGGGCTTCGAAGAAGTCGAGGTAACCGCGGGCGGGCGTCCGGTGCGCACGCTGTCGCGTACCCAGGCCAAGCCCGGCAACAATCTGCGGCTGTCACTCGATATCGGCCTGCAGCAAAGCGCGGAACAGGCATTTGCAGGCAAGCGCGGCGCGCTGGTCGCAATCGAGCCATCGACGGGCGACGTGCTTGCGTTTGTGTCGTCGCCCAGCTTCGACCCGAATCTGTTCGTCGAGGGCATTGATCAGCCAACCTGGGACGAGCTGAACACGTCACCCGAGCGGCCGCTGCTGAACCGGCCGCTGCGCGGCACCTATCCGCCTGGCTCGACATACAAGCCGTTTATGGCACTGGCCGCACTCGCCGCGCACAAGCGTACGCCGCACTGGGGCTTCCAGGATCCGGGCTCGTACACGTTCGGCGGCCACACGTTCCGCAACGACGTGCCCCAGGGGCAGGGCTGGGTCGACATGTACCGTTCGATCGTCGTATCCAACGACACGTATTACTACATGCTCGCGCACGACCTAGGCGTCAACACGATTGCGAATTTTATGAAGCAGTGGGGGTTTGGCCAGCAGACCGGCATCGACGTCGAGGGCGAGGCGCGCGGCGTGCTGCCGTCCACCGACTGGAAAAAGCGCGCCTATCGCAAGCCCGAGCAGCAGCGCTGGTACGACGGCGAGACGATCAGCCTGGGCATCGGCCAGGGCTACAATTCGTATACGATCCTGCAACTCGCGCACGCTGTCGCGACGCTGGCGAACAATGGCGTGATCATGAAACCTCACTTGGTCAAGGATGTCGAGAACCCGGTCACGCGCGAATTCCGGCTGACAGTGCCCAAGCCCAGCGGCCGCATCCAAGGCATCACGCAGGCGGACATCGACGTCGTCAAGCACGCGATGGAAGGCGTGATGGGCAGCCCCGCAGGCACCGCGTACAAGATCTTTGGTAACGCGCCCTATACGTCGGCCGGCAAGACCGGTACGGCGCAGGTATTTTCGCTGCAGGGTCAGAAATACCGTGCGCATGCGCTGGCCGAGCACCTGCGTGACCACGCGCTGTTCATCGCGTTCGCGCCGGTCGAGCGCCCGCAGATCGCGCTCGCATTGATCGTCGAGAATGGCGGCTGGGGAGCCCGGACGGCCGGCCCGATTGCCCGCAAAGTGCTTGACTATTATTTGATCGACCGCGTCAAGCCCGGTGCCGAAGCCGCCGCCGTCGCAATGGCGGCGTCGGCGACCGACCTGGGCAGCACGCCGATGATCGGCGGCGACATGCCCCCCGCCCCACAACCGATACCCGATCCGTACGAGCCCCCATCGGATCAGGGGCCGCGTGCGTCGGCCGACACGCCGACCGGCGCCCCACAACGCGCGCCGACCACGTTGCATCCATCCGGGCACGCGCACGGCGCCGCCCCGGCCCACTAGGAGTCGCCATGCCCATCGAGCCCCGCGTGCTAATTGGACGCGCAAAACGGATGTTCGCCGGCTTCGACAAGCCACTTGCGCTGATCGTCTTCTTGTTGCTATGTGTGGGCCTGTTCACGCTGGTCAGCGCCAGCATGGACGTGCCCGGACGCGTCGAGGACCAAATCCGCAATATCCTGCTCACATTCATGCTGATGTGGGCGATCGCGAACGTGCCGCCGCAGACGCTGATGCGTTTTGCCGTGCCCGCCTACTCGTTCGGCGTGGCACTGCTGATCGCCGTAGCGCTGTTCGGCTTGACTAAGAAAGGCGCCAAACGCTGGATCAATGTCGGCGTCGTGATCCAGCCGTCTGAAATCCTGAAAATTGCCATGCCGCTAATGCTCGCGTGGTACTACCAGCGACGCGAGGGCGTGATACGGTGGTACGACCACCTGATCGGCCTGATCATCCTGGCAATACCGGTCGGGCTGATCGCCAAACAGCCCGACTTAGGCACTGCACTGCTGGTGCTGTCCACGGGGCTGTTCGTAATCTACTTCGCGGGCTTGAGCTTCAAGCTAATCGTGCCGCTGTTGCTGGCGCTGGTGATTGGTGTCGGCTCGTTGATCGCAGCCGAGGACCGGATTTGTCAGCCGGACGTGCAATGGGTTCTACTGCACGACTATCAGAAGCACCGCGTCTGCACGCTGCTCGATCCAAGTTCAGACCCGCTTGGCAAGGGATTTCACACGATCCAAGCGGTCATCGCGATCGGCTCCGGCGGGACCTTCGGCAAAGGCTGGCTCAAGGGAACGCAGGCACACCTGGAGTTCATCCCAGAAAAACATACGGACTTTATTTTCGCCGTGTTCTCCGAAGAGTTCGGCCTGGCCGGTGGGCTCGTGCTGCTGTTCCTGTACCTGCTGCTCGTCGCACGTGGTCTGTACATCGCGGCCAACGGCGCCACGCTATTCGGCCGGCTGCTGGCCGGGGCGCTGTCGCTGTCCTTCTTCATATACGCATTCGTCAATATCGGCATGGTCAGCGGCATTCTGCCCGTGGTCGGCGTACCACTACCGTTCATGAGCTACGGCGGCACCGCGCTGATCACGCTGGGCATCGCGATCGGGATGATCATGAGCGTGGCACGACAAAAGCGCCTAATGCAAAGCTGACGACCGGCAACGTACTGCGCAGTCATATCACCGGGCTCGGCGGCCTTCTTGCATCAATAGGACGCCTGCCCATTGTCACGCGCCGTGCCGAGCCCGTCCTGGAACTGGTTTGCGAGCGCAAGCTGCACCTGCGTATGGCTCTGTCACGCCGCGAGCACAGGCCAGCAGGTACCTCGGCCGGGGTGCGCCCGCATAGGGTTCATCGCCGCACCGCTTGAACGGTTCGGCCGCGCGAAGACAGGGTTTCAGCAAATGGTCAGCTCGCTGATCGTGCCACTCCAGTGCAGCGGGCACGATCATACGCCCGCTCAGTCGCGGGTGATATCGGCCCAGCAATTGGGCGTCTCGTACAAGCGCACCTTAGCCAGCCGCAGGTTGATGCCGTAATGCGCATCATAGACGTGGGCCAGGATCTCGAACGCCTTGGCCGCCAGATTCTCGACGGTCGGGATTCGGTCCAGCACGACCGTCTTGTGGCCAGGCAGCGTATCGAGGAACGAACGGACCGTCACGTCCTGCTCATAGACGATGAACGCATGATCCCACACGTTCACCAAGTGCTCCATCGCCAGCCGTTTTACGTCGGCAAAATCCATCACCATGCCACGATCCGACGCGCCCTCCGTGTCGACGAGCTCGCCCTGTAGCGTGATTTCCAGCACATACCGGTGGCCGTGCAGGTTCCTGCACTGGCTGCGGTGATCCGGGATACGGTGGCCTGCGTCGAATTCGAGTTTGCGCGTAATGGTCAGCACGGTGGTCCAGCGCCTGGTTCAGGGAATGTTCAAATACTTATGCGTCTGCATCGACAGGCGCCATTGCGGATGCCGCTTGCACCAATCCACGGCCAGCTTCGTGTTCAGTTCGCGCGACGGACCGTCCATCGGTTGCACGAGAAAGTGCTCAAAATCCAGCCGCGCGTATTCCGATAACGGCTGGTTGTCCTGCGGGATCACGACCTTCAGTTCATTGCCGCGCGTCACTACGATGGACGAGCCGGCCTTCGGGCTCACGCAGACCCAATCGATGCCGGGTAGCACCGGCAAGGTGCCGTTGGTCTCAACCGCGATGACGAATCGCTCGCGGTGCAGCGCGTCGATCAACGCCGCATCGAGCTGCAACATCGGCTCGCCGCCAGTACAAACGACAAAACGGTATTGTGCCGCAGCCTCGCCGGGCGGCCACAGCGACGCGATCTTCGCCACCAGCGCATCGGCATCGCGATATTTGCCGCCGTTCTCGCCGTCGGTACCGACAAAATCGGTGTCGCAAAAGCGGCACACCGCATCCGCGCGGTCCTGTTCGCGGCCCGACCACAGGTTGCAGCCCGCAAAGCGGCAAAACACCGCCGGCCGACCGGCATTGGCGCCCTCTCCCTGCAACGTGTAAAAAATTTCCTTGACCGCGTACGTCATCTCACTGCCTGTCCCTGAAACGTCAAAGCGACGCGGGATCGACGCGTCTGCCATGCCGAAACGCGTGGTAGCCGCGTGCGCGCAATCTGCATGCCGGACACGCGCCGCAACCGAAGCCCCAATCGTGCAATTCAGCCCGCTCGCCGACATAGCATGTATGCGTCTCAACGCGGATCAGCTCGACCAGCGCTTCACCGCCGATCGATGCCGCAAGCCGCCATGTGTCGGCCTTGTCCAGCCACATTAGCGGGGTTTCGAGTACGAAACGCTGATCCATGCCCAGATTGAGCGCCACTTGCAGCGCTTTCATCGTGTCATCACGACAATCTGGATATCCAGAAAAATCCGTTTCGCACATGCCGCCTACCAGCACACCGAGCCCACGCCGGTACGCAACCGCTGCCGCGATCGTCATAAACATCAAGTTGCGGCCTGGCACGAATGTGTTTGGCAACCCGTTGGCCTGGGTCTCGATCTGAATCTCGCGCGTCATTGCCGTGTCGCTGATCGCACCCAGCACCGACAAGTCAACGCGATGGTCGTCGCCGAGCGTCTGTTTCCATTGAGGAAACGCGCGGATCAACGCATCGCGAAACCCATCGCGGCATTCCAGTTCGACGCGATGCCGCTGCCCATAGTCGAAGCCGAGAGTTTCGACGCGCTCATAGCGCGAAAGCGCCCATGCCACGCAAGTGGCCGAGTCCTGCCCACCGGAAAACAATACGAGCGCGCCGCGTTGGGCGTCTGTCCGAGTCACCGTGGTACTCCTTCGATGAGATGCAGGCGGTATAGGCCGGCGCCGCGCAGGCCATTGCGCGCGAGTGTGTACCGGTCATCGGCTTACCGGAGCTGCCGGAGGGCGGCGCAAAACAGTGGATTTTACCACGCGGATCCGCTGGGCGCAGACACGTCGGTCAATTCAGCACCGCGCTTGCACAAGCGCGAGGCCAGTTCCACAAAGCGGCGATTCGCCGCCTGGGGGCCGTATTCTTGTGCACGTGCATGCCCGCGTGATACCAAATCCCTGCGTAACGCATCATCCGTCAGTACGCGCTGCAACCCCTCTGCCATCGCGGCCGCGTCACCGACCGGCACCAGCAGTCCCGCTTCGCCGTCAGCAAGCACTTCCCGAGGACCGTTCGGGCAATCGCTTGACACAACCGGCGTACCAAGGGCCATTGCTTCGAGCAACACCATCCCAAACCCTTCGAAGCGGCTACTTAGGACCAGCACGCGCGCATGTCGCATGAGCGGAAACGGATTCGCACGAAAGCCGGCAAACACGACGCTATTGGTCAGCCCAAGGCGGCTGACTCGCTGTTCCAATACCGGTCGGTGAGGACCCTCACCGACCAGCACGAGCATCGCGTCATCATGACCGCGCTCGCGCATCCGTGCGTACGCGTCCAATAACGTTTCATAATCTTTTTGATTGCCATCGAGCCGCGCAACCGAGACGATGTACGAGCAGGCCGGCACGTCGGAAGGAGCCTGCGAGAGCGCACGAATCACCGCCGCATCCACAACGTTCGGCAATTCGACGACGTCCCGCAACTGTGCGCCGAACATCTGTCGCGCCTCGGCCGCCATGGCAGCGTTGAGGGTGGCCAAGCATGCGTAACGTGCGTACTGGCGCGCAAGGCGTCTGACCTTCGCTGGCCGGTCACTAAGCCGCGCTGCCAGACTAAAGTGGCTAACACCAATCCAAGGCTTGCCTCCCGCTCCGGCATGCTGCCGCAACGACAAATCGAAGTCGCAGATCAAATCATAGTGGACGGCAAGCGCGCCGATCTTGCGTGCAAACATTAAGCGCAAGCATGGACGCAGCAATAGTTGCTGCACGAGCCGGCCCGCTCGACTAAGCCGGCCATGCAGCCGCAGCACCTCCAAATGGTATTGCCATCGCCGATCGGCGAGAAAGTGTACGCGCACATCGCCCGGCAAGCGGACCCGAAAATGCTGTTCAAATGCATCCGTAGGAAATCCGACGATCAAATCGATCGCAAACATGCTGCGGTCCAATGCGTGCAGCCATCCGATCAGTGCGGTCTCGGTACCGCCATATCCGAAATGGTCGATATAAAACGCGATACGAAACGGCTTCAGATCCGGCGCGCACGCCGCGTACATGTTGTGTTGCATGGCCATCCGGGTCCTGCTTTTCTGTTGCTTAAAGCGCCGAACGTATTGTGGCGCGACCGGCACACTGCATGGATCATGCGTTGGACAAACGAAAAACCTAAAAACCTTTCAGCTCTTGTTTTTTTGTCAACCAATCTGTGGTGGCCTGGAGCGGAATCGAACCACTGACACGCGGATTTTCAAAACGTACCGCAAGAACCACACCCTTGTCTGACAAGGCTCCGCGGCCTCCCAAGAAGCGAAAAGCGGCCTGAAATACTATATAACTCGGCACAATCCTGGCACAGCTCGGTTCATTTTTGGCACACGCTGTCTTCGCCGACTAGCCCCGCCTGCCATCGGCATTGTAACAAAAGCCCTGATAGCTGACATGCGTGGCACAGCGTAGCTGATCACGCGCTTATATCAAGCGAACGCTGCCTCCGAAGTTTTACCCGTGCCTTACATCAGTGCGTGCATTCCACAACTCGATGCGCGTTCGCGACATACTCTGCCGCCTTTATTCAATTTGAGCAATTGTGTGGTGCTACGGTAAGCAATCCATTATCCGCCAAAACTATAGCCAACTATTACTCATGGCTGTATTCACGCGCACGCCTTCGGTTACCCTGCCGCGCAGCATCGCGTGGTACGACATCTTTCCTCTTCTTTTGAGCTGGTTCATGGACTTTGATTTGAATGCGCTCTTGAATCCCTTCCAAAGCCATACATACGTGGTGGATACTCGCCCCAAACCCGCCGCATCGGCACCGCCGCCACCATCAAGCGGTGTGTTGACGAACCTGCCGACCAGACAACTCACGACGTATCGCGACCTACCACCCGAGTTGATCGCGCGCATTGGTGAGCATCTGCCTGTTCAAGACGTAATGTCGTTCTCCACAGTCGATTGGCGCACGTATCGTGCGATGGAGACTAAGCGGGAAATCTACCGCTATTGGCAACAGGCCAGGCAGACCGTGAGTCTCGAGTCGATGAATCAACTGCTGGACGAGATGGACGGCGCGCTTAAACATCCAGCACAGCATGCCGAACCCCTCGACGCGCTGCGCCAGCGGCTGCAAGCATTACCGGAAAACGAGCAGGTCGATGCTTTCAAGCGTGTGTTCGCCACCGCCCAACACATCCCACAGGATGGCGTACGTATACAAAAGGCGATGTTGCCCACGTTGCGAGATTTTCCATGGCACCGACGTGCTGAGCTGTTCGACTTCGTGTACGCAATGGCGGAACAGCGCTCGCCCGGGCAGGATAACATTTGGACGAGTCTGACGTCCGGCTTGTGGGCCTTACCGTTCGGCACCCCTCCGTTCGTCGAGCGTTATCAAGTGCTTTTGGCTCGGCTGCCGTTATTGAGCGTGGCAGAGCAAGCGGAGTTGACCCCGGAATTGTCCGATTTACTGTGGCATTTTGATCCTACTGACCTGCGCATTTCAGGGCTGTATGCGGTCTTACGTGAACACGCCTTGCGGCTGCCCCTGTCTCATCAGGGCGCTTCAGTCGGTACGTTGGCGGGCAATGCGCTGGTTTTGCCGGAAGCGGAGCGGCACGCGCAATACATGCAGATGCGCGACCAGGCATTGGCATTGCCCGACGAGCAGTGGGCCATTGCGCTACGGTATTTGCCTAAAGGACTCGATGAACTGCCACCCGAACAACAAGCGCGGGAACTCTCGTTGCTAAAGGGGCATTTAGCGCGCGTACCTGAAGCACAGCGTACACACGTGGCGGTTGGATTACTCCAATGCATCACCTTTATGGACAAAGCACTGTCCAAACGGGTTTGGCGGCAAGCGCTGAGTTTACTGAATGGCGCAGACGAAAACACATTATGGGATGTACTGAGCGAGCTTCGCAAGAAGTGGGTGCTAGTTACGCTGGAGCCTGACCACTGGCACATAGCAATTGGAGAAATCAATCGATTCATGAGAATCAATGGATTTTCGGAATCCTTCCGTAAAAAAATCCAGGACAGTTCTGCATGGCTGAAAAGCCGTCCCTCTTAACGACCTTCGCCAAGGGCGTGCCAACCGCCGCCGCAGAGTTGTCTGACGCGCTTGTTTAGCACCACGGCTTGGGCCGCCTGCGACGCCCAGTATATCGACCACGTCACCCAGCATTTCGCAACATTCGAATACTGCCTTGTTACAGGCAAATCCGCCTTCCACATCTTCGCCGCTTGCGGGATTGCGTCGCCGCGATAGCCGCGCCAGCGTCCAAAGCAACGAATCCGATTCAGCGGAAATATCCTGTGCCTCGATACTCTCGCCGTTGCAAAGTTGCCTGCCATGTTTTAAACCCAAGCTGACGCCAGAGCAGCTTTGTGACAAGGTGGTCAACTACGCAACGGAATCCGCAGAACTTGGCCCGGACAATAAAGCGCTGAATAAAAAGGAACACAGTGCTTTGTCTGGAAAAATGTGCTGGGATGCAGTCAAGTACTGTGCACTCAAAGCGGGAATCATTACGGAGAATCAGTATGAGTCGATGAGCGGCAAAACCGATTTAGTCACATCATCCGACACACGGATACACAATACTGACGAGCTGAGAAACGTGCCGCCTGGGTGCACCCTCGGCTTTTTTGACGGCAACACAACCTGGCACGTGATGCTCACTACCACTGAAGGTAAAGCTGCCGGAAACAAAAATGACTGCGTTGGCATTGGCAATCCGGTCGGCTGGGAAGAGCTGGACTTGAACAAACTAAAATGGAATGGTGACGGCCACGTGCTCGCTCCGGTGGGCCGTAATCTGCAGAGCGGTGAGCCCGAGTATAAGCCGCTCGTACTCACCTATCGGCCAATTAGCGACATCGGTCGAGCGCCCAATTAGGAGCAGACATAAGTTAATCGAATTCAACGCAAGCGAACCGACGCTGCGTCAAGGCTTCACGGTTGCCCAGGAACTCGGTCACTCCATGCGCGAGGAGAAGCTGCCCGCGAATATCAAAGTTGACGCTCTTCCGAATCGATGGCAAGCTACTACGAGGTGCTGAACACACCATCACAGGCGGAAAACCGCTCCCGTCAGTTAAGTGGCTTTTTTGCGTCCATAGGTTTCGTGTTGTCCTAGTTGCGTAGGCAACACTTGCTTATGGCCGGGTGGCACGCAGCTATACAAGACCCGTAAGGGGAAATCTGCGGGCGGCCCTGTGACCGTGTTCATGTGCCCGGCCGCCTCTCTGAACAGGAGGCGAATTGAATAAATTCACAGGAAGTCCCTATGTCCGCCCTCTCTCTCCAGCCCTTTCAATGAGGCAGTATTAGCCTTTTCCAAATTGTCCACCTCAACGGCATTCCCCACGCGACAACAAGTCGGCTAGCCGTCTGGCCGACGCCGAATTTGACGCTACTTGGTTGGGCCTGAACAATTCGTTTTAGCTCGCAAATGAAGTCATGCAGCCGAGGGCGCAGCGGTTTTGAAGCTGAGCAAAGCGAGGAGAATCAGGGCGTAAAAAAGCCGCAGCTTGCGCAGGATCATGCGCAGGTTGTGGCCGGCGCCGCACAGCACCGCGTGGATGGCATCGCCTAGCGCCCCTTTAAGCCAGTTGCGATCGAGCTTGCCGTCTGACTTCATGTGTCCGATGGCCGGCTCGATTGCGCTGCGACGTCGGATCATTGTGCACAAGCCTCGCGTGATACCGCGTCGCAAGCCTGGGTGATAGATTTTCACGCCATCAATGGCCACACCCTTGTAACCACGGTCCACGACGGCGATCTGCGGTTGCACCTCGCTCAGGATCGCCGCTTGTTCCAACGCTTCAACCAACGTGTGCCCGTCGTACGGATTGCCCGGCATCGAACGAGCGCCGACTACCAGACCTTCCTTGTGCGTAGTCGTAATCGACACCTTCACGCCAAATTCGTACGGCTTGCGTGGTTTTCCGTCGGGTAAGCACGCGCCGTTGCCGGCGCGCGCTCCCCTAAGAACCGTGCATGCGAGTTTCCCAGCACACGGCTCAAGCCGTCCTGCAGCCCGTGATCGGACCGGGCGATTCACAACGTTGTCAGCAGCCATTTGCGCGGCGTTGGAAGTAAGGCATCCATGCTGGGTCGAACGGGTTGGCATCGCTGCGAACCTTTGTGTGGCGTGTAATGGTGACTCCGGTCAACCGAAATAGCGTTGGCCGGAAGGCCAGATCCAGTGGCTGCACATGACATGCAAAGATCCAGTCCCTTAGGCCGCGACGTTCGAAGTAACGCCTTTTGATCCAAAGAGCGTTCTTGCGTGGATGTCGGCGTTTGGCCCACCTCCACAGCTTCGTCCACACGAGATGATCGATCCGGGCAAAGGTCGCCGCCGCCACGACATGCCTGTGATACATCGCCCAACCCCGAAGAATCGGGTTCAGTTGCATGATCACCTGCGACTGGGTGGCAGCCTTATTCTTTCCCAGCACTTCGCTAACCTTGTTCAACAGCGCTTGCACGCTTTTGCGTGCAGGCTTGATCAGCAGCTTGTCCCCGTATTTGCGCACGTTTTGCCCGAGCAAGTCGAACCCTCGTGCAATATGCGTGACCAGCGTTTTCTCAGAAGCGAGTTGCAAGCCCCGAGCCGAGAGAAATGCTTCGATGGCAGGCTTGACCTGCTTTTCGAGCAACTCCCGGCTCGCGCCGGTCGCGATGAAGTCGTCCGCATAGCGCACGACGTGTGCCTTGGCTGGTTGACGAGCGGTCTTGCTCGGCCCAAGGACTGAGCGCACCGCCTCTTCCAGCCCGTCCAGTGCCATGTTAGCCAGCACCGGCGACGCGATTGCGCCTTGCGGCGTTCCTGCATCAGTGGGGAACAGCACACCTTTGTCCACGAATCCTGCTTGCAGCCACTTGCGCAGAACAGCCTTATTCATCGGGATATTCGCCAGCAGCCAGTCGTGACTGAAGTTGTCGAAACATCCACGGATGTCGCCCTCCAGCACCCACTGGGCAGAGTTGCGCTTGGCGAGTGCTTTAAAACATTGCTCCACGGCGTCAGCCGTCGAGCGTTTCGGCCGGAAGCCGTAGGAGTTTGGATCAGCTGTCGTTTCTGCGATGGGCAGCAATGCCGTGAGCCACAGTGCCTGCATCGCCCGATCGCGCATGGTCGGAATGCCGAGTGCGCGTTCCTTTCCATTACTCTTCGGGATATACACGCGCCGTAGCGGTAACGCTTGGTAGCCCCTGTGCGTCAGTGACTGTGCCGCTTTCAACTTGGACATCGGCGTCGCCCAGATCCTGCCGTCGACACCTGCCGTTCTCTTGCCTGCGTTCTGCGTCACTCGTTTCACGGCGAGAAGCTTGCCGTGAAACGAGTGGGTCAGCAGATGTTGCAAGGCCTGAACCTTGTTCCATCTACCGTCCCGTGTTGCCTTGGCAATACGCACTTGCAGCCGCGTGACCTTGGCGGTTACGTTGTCCCAGTTAATCTGGTTCCACGCTTGCCCATAGGCTGGAGGCGCACCAGTGCCCGCCACGGCTTTCACCGTCTGCGCTGGCTCCGTCATCTGCCTTCCTCCTTATCGCGGATTCTCAAGTTCTCTTGCCATGGACGACCTTGCGGAAGTGGGCTCGCTTTCACGCCGGGTGATATTGCAACCCGTATCCACTCGGTTACCGAGCGGCCTTCGCTTTTTCCGCGTTCCTCTACCCGCTGTGCCATCAGCCTTCCTTGCGGTTGGCCTGCCTTCGCCGGCGGCACGTCGGGCTTACCGTGTTCCACAAACATCACAACGAGTGGAGTAGGTCCTGCCTGTACACCGGTGGTCTTCCTGTCCGTGTGCTCCGTAGCAAAAGGAGGAGCAGCCGACCACTTACCGTTTTGGTTCAAGCCTGTCAGCATCTTTGGCTTGTCGTGCCTAACGATGCCTGCGGCAGTTCACATCTGTTGACCATGCCACTCAGCCTGGGATCCCATCCGCATTGATGCTCGCAGATGACGTCTCTTCCTCGCGGAAGGCGACGCGGCCAGAAGGCCCGACACGTTGTCCCCGTGGCTTCACACGTCGCTGTTGCCGGCAACGCATGCACAGGTAGGCTACGGCCGACGGAACGGCCGGTCTCGTCACCAACCTTGTGGGCGGGCGAGACAATGATGTTTGCGACTTCACGTCGCACTTTCGCCAAGCACTCGACTTGCGGCGCATGCAGCGCATACAGCTTGTTTTTGTCCTTCTGCTTCTGCGTGAGAATCCGCTTCGTGCGGCTGATCAGCTCTTCCAACGCCGCGCGAGTTTGCCCAGCGACACCATTGAGTTGCCGCTCCAGATCGCGCATCACGCGCCCCACTCGAGAACGCAAAGTGCGCAGCGCTTTGTTCATCCGCTTGTACTGCTTCGCATGCGCATAGCGGCCTACCTGACTTGCCAGGCGCGGGGCCTCGCGATTGTAGTTCTGCCGCAGCTTCAGCCCGTGCCGGGCCGCAGCTTTCACCAGATGTTCTCGGCAACGCTCGAGCAGGCGCGAATCGGTGGGATGGGCAATCGCCTTTTCCATCACTGTCGTATCGACAATGACCCGCTTCAGGCTCGAGGTCTTGATGACGTTGGCTCGCTTAGCCGCCTCGATCGTTTCGGCCAGCAGTTCTTCAACGCCGGCTTCGCCCAATCGCTTGCGCCAGCGCGTCAGGCTCGACGCATCGATCGGCGGCCGGGTCTGCAAGTATGTCTCGCCGGTGAACACCTGCCAATACGGGTTTTCGAGCCATTGCCAAACAACATCCTCATCCGACAAGTCGAAGGCGTGCTGCAAGTACAACAGCCCCGCGATCAAACGCGGCGACGTTGCCGGTCGGCCGCGGCGCGACACGAAACTCGCGCTCATTGCCGTGCTCAATCGGTCCCAGTCAATCAGATCGGCCAGACGAACCAACGGATGCTTCAAGTTGATCTGCTCGCGCAGCGGTTGGCGAAACAAATCTCCCTCTGGCACCGGCGTCTTCGGACCCATCCGAACCTCGTCGAAATTTGCAGGAATCTCGCCTCAATATGCCTGCCTCTTGCAAATCCCACAACACCATTCTGGCCTCAGAGCCTTACTGCACCAGCGTCTGCGGTTTATTCAGGACCGGCTAACTATGAAAAACTGTCTCATCCATCATTCCATGAGTTGCGCCGCCTGCCCCCCCTTCCGCACGGCCTGAAAACGAGGCAATCATGATGCGCACAATGAGCTTGGAAGACGCAGCAGCGTGGCTGTTCACCACACCCGAGACGGTGTCCGAATGCATCAGGCACCACGGTCTACCGGCCGCAAAGATTGGCCGAGCGTGGGTACTCGTGGACGTCGACGTGGTAGATTGGCTCAGACGGCAATACGAAAAAGCAGACAGGAAATGCGGTTCTACAAACGACAAAAAAATGGGCCTTGGTGGTTTGACCTCAGCCTCGACGGCTCGCGAATTAGACGATCTTCTAGCACCTCGGACCGCCGGGAGGCGGAAGAATTTGCCGCCAAGGTTGCGAGCGATTACTGGCGGCAAAAAAAGCTCGGTGAGCGACCGGCCGTGACATGGGAAGCGGCTGTCGTGCACTGGCTCAAGCAGAACCAGCACCAGCGCTCGCTCGAGACTACAAAGCAGCGCCTGCGCTGGCTGACCGGTCAGTTGAAAGGGGAGTGCGTGCGCGATATCAATCGGGAACGCATCCAGGCGCTGATTGAGACGAAGGCAGCGGAAAATTACCGGTGTAGCCCGGTAGCGTGCGCGACGGTGAATCGGCATATAGCCGCGCTCTCGGTCATCCTGCATCACTGCCACGCGCAGGGGTGGATTGACGCGGTTCCCCCGATTCGCAAGCTGCCAGAGCGTAGCGCGCGCCTGACGTGGCTTACGCGTGCACAGGCACAGCGGCTACTAACCGAACTGCCGGCGCACCTACGCCAGATGGCGCGGTTCGCGTTGGCAACGGGGCTACGTGAATCGAACGTGCGACTGTTGGAATGGACGCAGGTTGATCGAGCGCAGGCGTTGGCTTGGATTCACGCCGACCAGGCCAAAGCTGGTAAGGTGATTTCCGTGCCGCTGAACGACGATGCCTTGGCTGTATTGAGCGAGCAACAAGGGCAGCACAAACGCTACGTGTTCGTGTATAGGGGGGCGCCCATCGGCCGTATCTACAATCACGCATGGCAAAAGGCATGTGCTCGTGCGGAAGTGGCGGGGCTACGGTTTCACGACTTACGGCATACGTGGGCAAGCTGGCACGCCGCTGCCTATCCTTCAGCAGCTTGGAGGATGGGCCAGCTATCAGATGGTGCTGCGCTACGCGCACCTGGGGCGGGACCATGTTGCAGCGTATGCGGCGAACATTGGCACATTAAGGCACAAATCTGGCACACCGCCAGAAAT
This sequence comes from Mycetohabitans rhizoxinica HKI 454, assembly GCF_000198775.1. Lineage (NCBI taxonomy): Bacteria > Pseudomonadati > Pseudomonadota > Betaproteobacteria > Burkholderiales > Burkholderiaceae > Mycetohabitans > Mycetohabitans rhizoxinica. Next base: position 2,724,477 of record NC_014722.1, read on the forward strand.
GGAAAAGGGTCCCGATTGCTCGGAACCCTTGTCAAACTTGGTGGCCTGGGGCGGAATCGAACCACCGACACGCGGATTTTCAATCCGCTGCTTCTACCAACTGAGCTACCGGGCCACGCGAAGCAGAGAATATATCAAGGTCGGCTGCAGGTCTCAAGTTTTTTGTCGGCGTGGCACACGTGGCACGGGCGACGCAGCGAGGCGGGCGACGCGCGGCGCCGTCATTCCGCCTTGTTCTTGCCCAGTTCGACGCCAAGCTGCTTGAGCTTGCGGTACAGATGGGTACGCTCCAGCCCGGTCTTTTCCGCGACGCGCGTCATGCTGCCGTTCTCACGCGAGAGGTGATATTCGAAGTACGCGCGCTCGAACGCGTCGCGCGCATCGCGTAGCGGAATGTCAAACGAGATGGCCGTAGTCGGCACGCCTGCCACGCCATTGGACGCGGTACCCAATGCGTCCGTGACCGGCAACGCCGCCGCCCCAGCGACCGTTTGCGTCGCCGGCATGGGCGGGTTGCTGGCCGCCGTCGCCAACGGTGCGGCCTCCCCGTGGGCCAGCCCTTGTTCGACCGCGCTCAACAGCTTCTGCAGCGCAATCGGTTTTTCGAGGAAATTCAGCGCACCAATCTTCGTCGCCTCGACTGCAGTGTCGATCGTCGCGTGCCCTGACATCATGATGACCGGCATCGTCAGTTGGCCCTGCGCCGCCCATTCCTTGAGCAGCGTCACGCCGTCGGTATCCGGCATCCAGATGTCGAGCAGCACGAGATCCGGCGTCGATTGCTGCCGATACTCCCGCGCCTGTTGTGCGTTTTCGGCGACATCGACAGCATGTCCTTCGTCGCTCAGGATCTCCGAGAGCAATTCCCGGATACCCATTTCGTCGTCTACCACCAGGATGGTTGCCATTTACGCTACCTTTGTCTGCGCTGTTGCCGCTATTGCTTTTGTATGCGCTGTGTTCTTCGCCGCTGCCGCGGACCGTGGCGTGCGCGCGCCGCTTGAAGGGTCCGGTGCATCGACGCCGTCGGCCAATTGCAGGAACAAGATCGATATCTGCGCGCCGGCCACGCCTCCCTCTGCCGGCTTCGTGCGATTGCGGATGTCGATACGCGCACCATGCTCGTCGATGATCTTCTTCACCGTAGCAAGCCCGAGACCTGTCCCCTTGGCCTTGGTCGTGACATAGGGCTCAAACGCGCGTGTCAGGATACGCGCAGGAAAGCCCGGACCATTGTCCGATACTGCAAGCCGGACCGCGACACGCGATTGCCCTTGCGCATCGGATTCGCCGTATTCTACTGTCCTGGTCTCGAGCAAGATATACGGGCTCGAAACATCTGCGACCGCATCCAGCGCGTTCTGCAACAGGTTGTGCACGACCTGCCGAAGTTGCGTCGGATCGCCCTTGATCTCCGGCAATGCCGACAGCTCCACCTTTAACGGACCCTTGCCGTCCTCGATCCCATACAGCGTCAACACTTCGGTGACTAGCTCGTTCAATTGTAAGTTCACGAGTACCGCCGGCGGTGTGCGCGCGTATTCGCGGAAATCGTCAACCATGCGCTTCATGGCGGCGACCTGATTGACGATCGTCGTCGCGCCGCGCTTCAAAAAGCCCGCGTCTTCCGGCGCGAGCTTGTCGCTCAGCTTCATCTGCAGCCGTTCGGCCGACAACTGGATCGGCGTGAGCGGATTCTTGATCTCGTGCGCAAGCCGCCGAGCAACTTCGCCCCACGCAATCGAGCGCTGCGCCGAGATCAAGTCGGAGATATCGTCGAACACCACCACATAGCCCGCGGGACCCATCTGCGGCGCATGCGTCAGGCCGGGCTGCGCGAGGCGGCTGCCGCGCACGAGCAACGTCAGCGGGTCGCTCTCACCGGGTACCTCGATCGCGAACTGCTGTTGCCAATGCCCCGGGTCAGGCGGCAGGCCTTGTTCAGGGGAACGCGCCGCATCGCGTTCAGCAAACGCCTTGCGGATCATCGCGCCGAACGCGGCCAACACGCAGATCTGCTCCAGGGGCACACCAAGCAGGGCATCAAAAGGTTGCCGGAAAATCCGCTCCGCGCCGCGATTCGCCGTGGTCAAGCGGAACTGGTGATCGAATACGAACACCCCTGCCGTCAGGTTCGCAAGGATACTTTCCAGATACGCCTTCGAATGCTCAAGCGCGATCTGGTTGCGCTCGACCGCGGCGCGTGCATCGGAGAGCTGGCGCGTCATTGCGTTGAACGACTGAGTCAGGAAGCCCAGTTCGTCGTTCGTCTTGATCTCGCGCTTGGGCGTGTAATCCCCGCGCGCCACCTCCTTGGTGCCCTGGGCCAGCAGGAACAGCGGACGCGCCAACTGGTTGCCCAACGCCAGCGCCAGCATCATCGCGGTAAATGTCGCGAGAAACAACGCAAGCGTTAGCGTACCGATATACATCTTGCGCAGGCCGGTCCTGCCCAGTGCCTTCTCCTGATATTCGCGGTACGCGCGCTGCACTGCGTCGGCATTGTGCGCCAGCGACGACGGCACCGGCTGCGCGAGTTGCAGAAAGCGCTCGCTCGGTTGCAACGCACTCGTGTCCGTGCTCGGGATACGGACCACCACGCGCAGCCGCAATACGTCCTTGGCAGTGGCATGCGCACCCGCGCCGCTATTGTCGACCTCGCCCTCCACGGCCGCATAGCCACGCTCGCGCGCCTGGCCGAGCATCAGCGGCGTGGGTAGGTCATCCGGCACAAGCGCCGCAAAATTGGACGACGCTTGCGCGATGACGCGCATCTCGCCGGTCGCGCCAGATACGCTGCGCGCCGGCTCGACAATCGTCGCATCATGCACACCGAACTGGTCGCGCAGCCGCAGCAACGTCAGCGTGATGTTGGACGGATCGGTATTGGCAAGCTGGTCTGCCATCAGCCGACCTTTATTCTGCAGGTCTGACAATGACGCATCGAGCATGCCGCGCCCTAGATTCAGACCGGAGGTCAGCGCTGTCTCGATGTTGATGTCAAACCACGATTCGATGCTGCGCGACACGAACTGCAGCGACACCAGGTAGATGATACCGCCCGGCAGCACACCGACCAGCGCAAAGAACACCGCCAGCTTGGCGAGCAGCCGCGTGCCGAAACGCCCCTGCCTGAGCCGGCTGACGATGATCCACACTAATCCCCCAACGATCAGCATGAAGATCAACGCGACGACGAAGTTCGCCGTGTATAGCCACGAATAATAGCGGTCGAAGAACTCGGTGTTCGCGCTGGCGAGCGCCAGCAACCCCAACAGCAGCAGCGCGGTCAGCACGAACGTGCCGATCAGCAGCCTAACCAACAGGCTCTTCAATCTCACGCTATTTGCCATGCTCGCTCGCCGTGAACGTGAACCGCTTCCAGTCCGAGGCCAGGTTCCAGTCGCGATTGTTGACCGCGTCGATCTGGAACGGCTTGGGCATCAGCGCGGTATCGAGCTGCATGCGTACCGATGCCGTATAGGTTTCGTCGGGCTTGACCTGCGAGCGGTCAATCACATGCCACGATGTGACATGTCGAATCACCGCCAACGCGTCCTCTAATGTCGGAAAACCCAGTTGCAACCCGCCAGTGGACACGCGATACTCGCGCGTGAGCGGCTGGAACGACAACCTTATACTTTGCGACACGCTAACCGGCTGCTCGTCGAACCAATACCAGCGCGCACGACTCAACTGGAACTCCGTCGTGAAGTACAGTGGGATGCCCCGGTTGACGGCGTCTTCAAGACTGCTGTTGAGTTGGAAGTCGAACCGCGCATCCAGGCTCCAGCCGCTGCCGTCGGCCTGTAACGACGCCCGCTGCACCGAGAACGTATCCGCGCGCGAGCCCGATGCGAATGTCGCGAACCAGACCGCCAGCACCAGACCGAAAACGGCGACGAGCCGTGACGAGAAAAAGCGTGATTGAGTCACCGTTTCTGAAAGCGCGCGTAGAAGAATCCGTCTTGGTCGAGGTCCAATCGAGCGTCACGGTGAGCATCGCAATGATCACCCGAGCGCGCCGCCGTGGGCAGGATCTGGCCCGGCGCGTCCAATCGTACCGCATCTTCGAGCGCGTGTTCAAACCATGCGGCTTGTTGCTCGCCTTCTTCCGGGAAGATCGAGCATGTCACATACAGCAATTGCCCGCCGCGCTCCAGCAGCGGCCAGAGCGCCTGCACAATGCGGCGCTGCTCGGCGACCAACGCGATGATGTCGGTGGAACGTCGCAGCCAGCGAATATCCGGGTGGCGCCGCACGATGCCCGACGCGGAGCATGGCACATCGGCCAGGATACGGTCGAATCGCCGGCCGTCGTGCCACTGGCTCGGCTCGCCCGCATCGCCGATCTGAACGCTGGCGCGCAGCTTCAACCGCGCGAGGTTCTCCTTGATGCGCGCGGCCCGCGCCGCATCACTGTCGAGCGCCACCAGTTCGATGTCGGCGCACTCAAGAAGATGGCCGGTCTTGCCGCCGGGCGCCGCGCACGCGTCCAGCACACGCATCCGGTCGCGCACATCGAGCAGCGCGGCGGCACGCTGCGCGCCCGCATCCTGCACTGAAACCGTGCCTTGCGCAAAACCGGGCAATCGCTCGACTGGCATCGGTTCGCGCAGCGTGAGCGCGGTATCCGGGCAAGCCGAGTTGCGCAACGCGTCGATGCCGCTTGTCCGTAGCCTCTCGAGATAGGTCGCCACATCCGTCTGACGACGGTTCACCCGCAGCGTCATCGGCGCATGCGCATTACCCACTTCAAGCAAACGCTGCGCGTCGTCGGGCCACGTGCGCTGCAGCGCGTCGATCCACCATCGGGGATAGTTCCAGCGCGTAACCGGATCAAGCATCGCTTCGGCAAGCAAGGCGGGCCGTGAACGGACCATATTGCGCAGCACGGCGTTGACCAGTCCCTTCGTATGCGCGACGTCCGCGCGGGCCGCGATTGCATCGACCGCCTGGTTGACCACCGTGAAGTCAGGATACGCGCGTGTCGCATCGGGCTCGGCAAGCAACGCGAATGCACAGCGCAGCACATTCGCCACGTGCTCAGCAGGCGCCCTGCGAACCAGCGTGGCCAGCCACGCGTCAGCCCGTGCCAGTTGCCGCGTCGCGCGATAGGCAAGGTCTTGAATCGCGCCGCGGGCCTGCGCCGACGCGATGCCCGCATGGACGGTGGCCAGCGCGTCCGGCAGCGCAGTCCCGGCCCGCAGCCGCGCGAGGGCGCGCGCCGCGCCGTCCAACGCAAACGCGAGCGAATCCGGCCGCAGCGTGGCGGCGGCGCCAGAGACAGGCTGTTTCCGGGGCACGTAGCTCACTCAGCTGTAGCGCCCCGTGCGCGCCATCGCCATCAACCGTGCGATCCGCTCCTCGGTCGCTGGGTGGGTCGAGAACAGGTTCTGGATCGCGCCACCGGCCAGCGGGTTCATGATCATCATCTGCGCGGTCGCCGGGTGCGCCTGCGCAGCAGCGAACGGAATGCCCGCCGCATACCGATGGATTTTGTCGAGCGCTGCCGCCAACGCTTGCGGATCACCGCTGATTTGCGCGCCGCCGCGGTCTGCCTCGAACTCCCGCGAACGCGAGATTGCCATCTGGATCAGACCGGCGGCCAACGGCGCCAACAGCGCGACCGCGATACCCGCAATCGGGTTGGTCGGTCGCCCCTGCTCGTCCCGGCCGCCAAAGAACATCGCGAAGTTAGCCAGTGCGGAGATGGCTCCCGCCATCGTCGCCGAAATCGTCGAGATCAGGATGTCGCGGTGCTTAACGTGCGCAAGCTCGTGCGCCATCACGCCGCGCATCTCGCGCTCGGACAACACGCGCAGGATACCAGTGGTCGCCGCAACCGCCGCGTGCTCCGGGTTGCGGCCGGTCGCAAATGCATTCGGCTGGTCCTCGTCGATTAGGTACACGCGCGGCATCGGCAGCCCAGCGCGCGTGGCCAGTTCGCGAACCATCCGATAGAACTGTGGCGCGCTGGTTTCGTCGACCTCCTGCGCGTTGTACATCTTCAGCACCATCTGGTCCGAAAACCAGTATGAGAAGAAATTCATGGCCAGCGCGAACACCAGCGCGATCGTCATGCCGCGCGTGCCGCCGATCATGCCACCAATGACGATGAACAGCGCGGTGATCGCGGCCATTAGTAGCGCGGTCTTGAACCAGTTAAACATGTTAGCTACTCCGAACCCAACGACCCGTTGTAAGGAATGTGTTAGATAGGGGGTGTGCATCGAAAATTCAATGCCCGCACCCGTCAGCGTGTCGTCATCGCCTGCTTGATGCCGAGCCCGATGAAAGCGCTGCCCACACCGCGCTCCAGCCACTGCCTGACCCGCGCGCGCCCCGACAGCCGCTGCGTCGCGGTGCCGGCGATCCAGGCAACAACAGGACCAGGCCAGGCTCTATTGCGACGGTAGCGCAGCCCGTGACCGATCGTTCGGCCCTATCTCGAAGCGCTGGCCCACGCGCAGCGGAAATCCCGCCACGAATTCCCGAGCGGCAAGCCGTTTGCCCCCTGGCTTTTGCAGTTGGGTAGCGAGCAATGCGTGCTCGCCACAAGCGATCGTCACGCCGGCGCTGTCCACGGCCAGAATAGTGCCCGGCGTCAGGCCAGTTCCACCAGCGCGTACCGGCTCGGCGGCCCAGATCTTCAGTGGCGTGCCCTCCAGTATCCCATGCGCGGCCGGAAACGGATCAAAAGCGCGCACCTTGCATGCGAGCACATCGGCTGGCAAGCGCCAATCCAGCGCCGCCTCCTGCTTCGATAGCTTGTGCGCGTACGTAATACCTTCGCTTGGCTGCGGCGTCACCGGCAATGAGCCGGTACGTTCCAGCTCGCGCAGCCCGGCGACGATAAGCCGCGCGCCGGTGACAGCCAGCTTGTCATGCAGCGTGCCCGTCGTGTCCGTCGGCTCGATCGCCACGGCTTCGCGCATGAGCATCGGGCCCGTGTCCAGACCCGCGTCCATCTGCATCAACGTGACGCCCGTGACCCGGTCGCCGGCCTCAATTGCGCGGTGGATCGGCGCCGCGCCGCGCCAGCGCGGCAACAACGACGCATGGATATTGATACAACCATGCGGTGCGATATCGAGCACCGCTTGCGGCAATAGCAGCCCGTATGCCGCCACCACCATCACGTCGTGCGGCGTGGCGTGCAACAGCGCCAACGCATCGGCCGCCTCAGTAGGATACTTGCCGTCGCATCGCAACGAGGGCGGCTGCGCGAGCGCCAACTCCCGCGCCAGCGCGAGTTGTTTCACTGGACTCGACGAGGATTTCATTCCGCGCCCCGCCGCCCGATCGGGTTGCGTCAACACGAGCGGCACCGCGAAGCCCGCGTCGTGGATCGCCTGCAGCGCGGTCGCCGCGAACGGTGGCGTACCGGCAAAGATTACGCGAAGGGTAGACGTCATCGCGGCCGTCACATCGCGGACGTCATCGCGGCCGTCACCTCGCGCGCTCGAACTTCTTCATCGTCGTCTTGATCCGCATTTGCTTGAGCGGCGACAGGTATTCAACGAATACCTTGCCGAGCAAATGATCCATCTCGTGCTGGATGCAAATGGCCAACAATCCTTCACACTCCAGCTCGAACGACTCGCCGTTCTCGTTCAATGCGCGCACGCGGACCCGCTCAGCGCGTTCGACACTGTCACAGATACGTGGCACCGACAGGCACCCCTCTTCATTGATGTCGCGCTCATCGCTCGACCAGACGATCTCTGGGTTGATGAACACGCGCAACGCGTCGCGGGTATCCGATACATCGATGACCACGACGCGCTCGTGGACATCCACCTGCGTAGCCGCTAGCCCGACGCCGGACGCCGCATACATCGTCTCGGCCATGTCGGCCACCAGCTTGCGGATGCGCTCGTCGACACGTTCGACGGGCTTGGCGACCTTGTGTAGGCGCTTATCGGGGTAATGCAGGATATTGAGCAAAGCCATGATCAATCAGTCCTCTCGAGCAAACTCGTATTCGCGCGCAAGCGTCGGCCAATCGGCCGAATCGCCCACCTCTTCATCTTCGGTAATAGTCAAGTCAGGGCGCAGCGCTCTCGAATCAAGCCGCGGGCAGCATCGTGGGCGCGCAAAGGTCACTTGGCGCTTGCACTGGCGGACGCGGCGCGCGGGTCCTACGACGCGGACAGGGAACGCCGGAAACCAACCTACTGGACTGACAAAATTTTATCACGCGATGAATACCACGATCCAGCCGCCGATGCTTGCGGCAGACGAACTCGCCGCCTGGTTGACGCTCGCGCACACGCCTCGCGTGTCGGCGTCGGCGGCGCTCGCGCTGCTCGCGGCATTCGGCTCGCCGCGACCTATCATGACTGAGACGGCCGCGGGCCTGGAGCGTGTGGTCGGCGCCGTCGCCGCGCAGGCGTTGCTGCAAAGCCGCGACGCGGTGACACCGCGCGTGGAGGCAGCGCTTGCATGGGCTGCCGGGGACGCACGGCGGATCGTGCCGTTCGGCCATCCGGCGTATCCACCCGCGCTGCTGACACTGTACGATCCGCCGCCACTGCTTTACGTGCACGGCGCGATCGGCGCGCTGCACCGACCAGCGCTGGCGATCGTCGGCAGCCGCAATCCGACACCGCAAGGCAATGACAATGCGCGCTTGTTCGCGCAGGCGCTTGCGGCACAGGGTGTGTGCATCGTATCGGGACTGGCGCTGGGCATCGACGGTGCCGCGCATCGCGGCGCGCTGGATAGCGGTGGTGTGACGGTGGCAATCACCGGCTCTGGCGCGGATGTTATCTACCCGCAACGTCACACCGGCCTGGCCGCTGAAATCGTCGAGCGTGGCGGTGCGATCCTGACTGAATGGCCGTTAGGCGCCGCGCCGCTACGCCAGCACTTCCCGCAACGCAATCGACTCATCGCCGCGATGGTACGGGGCGTGCTCGTCGTGGAAGCCGCCCCCTATTCCGGTTCATTGATCACCGCGCGACTGGCCAACGACATCGGCCGCGATGTGTTCGCCATTCCCGGCTCCATCCATTCGCCGATGTCCCGTGGCTGTCACCGGCTGATCAAAGACGGCGCCAAGCTGGTCGAGACACCGCACGACGTGCTAACCGAGCTTCGATTGCCGGAGCCCGGCGTCGAGACTGCCGCCGGCGCCGCCCCAGCCAGCCCGCAAGCAGCCCCATCGGCCGTCTGTGCGCCCAATGCGCCGGCAGCCCACGCGCCTGAGCCGGCGGCAATCCATCGGCCCGGGGCGGCAATCCCTGCTTCGGATACTTCGGCAACCCACACGCCGGATGTTTTGACGGCCCATACACCCGATGCATCGGCGGCCCATACATCCGATGCTTCGACAACCGATACGGCCGGGGCTTCGACAACCCGCCCGGCCGAGCGCGCCGCCACCCGGCCAGTGCACGCTGGAACGGCCCAATCGGCTGCCGTCGCGTCAGCCGATTGGGCCGACGCCAAGACCGCCGTACCGGCCGATCCGTTGGTGACGAGCCACCGCGCACGGCCGCGGCAGCACCACTGCGTCACACCCGGTGACGCGCGGCGCGGCACCGCTGCGGCGCGCGCCCCAACCCGACGTCACACGATCGGGCCCTGGTCGAGTGCCCGCCGCCGCCCAGCGTACCTCGCCGCTGCACGGAGCACCCAAGCCAACCACGCCGCAGACGCAGCACGGCGCGCGACACTGGAAGCGATCGGACACGATCCCGTTACGCTTGAAACCCTGGTACAGCGTACCCATTTGGACTGCGCGACACTGCAAGCGGTATTGCTAGAACTGGAACTGGCCGGTACGATCGTTGCGCTACCAGGCGGGCGCTTTCAGCGCGCGTGAGCGGATTGCCGTGCCGGTCGCACGGCGACCATGCTAAAGTCCAAAATTAGATTACATCAGCAGCGGCGTGGCGCCACGGCCACACCCGCCGGGCGAGCCATGCCGGCACGCCCACGCCGCCACGATGCGTTGCCAGGATCTCTTTTCATTCATGCCTGCCCTCGACCTTGACCACGACGCCGACGTCATCACCACGCGTTTGTCATCCGCTGACACGCTGTTTGTCGCCTGCCTGTGCGCCGAATGGTGCGGCTCGTGCCGCGAATACCGGGCCGGTTTCGACGCGCTCGCAGACGCGCATCCGGAGGCATGTTTTGTTTGGATCGACATCGAGACGCATGCCGACCGGCTCGATGACTTCGATGTGGAGAATTTTCCGACCATCCTGATCGAGGATGCTCATGCCACGCGCTTTTTCGGCACCGTACTGCCCCATCCGCAGATCGTTGCGCGGATGCTAGTGGACTTGTCCTCGCTGCCCGGCGTGGAGCGCGCGCCAAAACTACGTCCGGCGCTCGTTGACGCGTGAGCGACGCGGCACGCAAATTGCCTATTCTCCGGCTATTGCCGCCTCGCGCCGCGCTTGCACGCAATTGTGCTGAACGCTTGCGGCCGACCTTGGCACGCGCTTATCATGCGCGGCTGAGCTGTTGCCGCAAGCCGCTTGCCGCGCTCGCGCCGCGATGCGTTTGCGGCCGATATGCTATAAAGCGTTCGATTCCGCGCATCCGTACTTTCCAATAGTCATGTCAAAAGCCCTGATCATCGCCGAAAAGCCGTCTGTCGCGAACGATATCGCGCGCGCGCTGGGCGGCTTCACAAAGCATGACGAATACTACGAGAGCGATGACTATGTGTTGTCGTCGGCGGTTGGCCACTTAGTGGAAATTGCGGCGCCGCAGGAGTATGAAGTCAAGCGCGGCAAATGGAGTTTCGCGCATCTGCCCGTTATTCCGCCCCATTTCGACCTCCAACCGATTGCCAAGAGCGAGTCTCGGCTGAAGCTGCTGACCCGACTGATCAAGCGCAAGGACGTCGACCGGCTGGTCAACGCATGTGACGCGGGCCGCGAAGGCGAGTTGATCTTCCGGCTGATCGTGCAGCACGCCAAAGCCAAGCAACCGGTGCAGCGTTTGTGGCTCCAGTCGATGACGCCGGCGGCGATCCGAGACGGCTTCGCGCAATTGCGCAGCGACCAGGAGATGCAACCGCTGGCCGACGCGGCGCGCTGTCGCTCCGAGGCCGATTGGCTCGTGGGCATCAACGGCACGCGGGCGATGACGGCGTTCAACAGCAAGGGCGGTGGCTTTTTCCTGACCACGGTCGGACGCGTGCAAACGCCGACGCTGTCGATCGTCGTGGAGCGCGAGGAAAAGATTCGTCGCTTCGTGCCGCGCGACTACTGGGAAGTTAAAGCTGAATTCGTTTGCGCGACGGGATCTTACGAAGGGCGCTGGTTCGACCCGAAATTCAAGAAAAACGAATTCGATCCCGAGCAACGCGACTCCCGACTTTGGAGCGCGGCTGCGGCCGAAACGATCGTCGCGGCATGCCGTGGGCAGATAGGCACGGTCAGCGAGGAATCGAAACCGTCGACGCAGCTCTCGCCATTGCTGTTTGACCTGACCAGCTTGCAACGCGAGGCGAACGGACGCTTCGGTTTCTCGGCCAAGAACACACTCGCGCTGGCCCAGGCGCTGTACGAGCGGCACAAGGTGCTGACCTATCCGCGTACCGATGCGCGCGCGCTGCCCGAGGACTACATGGCCGCGGTCCGCGATACGCTGGAGGTGCTCAAGGAAAGCAACAACTACCTGCCGTTCGCCAAGCAGGTGTTGGACAAGGGCTGGGTCAGGCCAAACAAGCGGATCTTCGATAACACTAAGATCAGCGATCACTTTGCAATCATTCCGACGCTGCAAGCGCCCAAGAACCTGTCCGAGCCGGAGCAGAAGCTGTACGACTTGGTGGTCAAGCGTTTCCTGGCTGTGTTTTTCCCAGCCGCCGAGTACAAAGTGACGACCCGGATCACGGAAGTGGTGGGCCATCATTTCAAGACCGAAGGTAAGGTATTGGTCGCGCCAGGCTGGTTGCAGGTGTACGGCCGTGAGACATCGGGCGAGGATGCGAACCTCGCGCCGGTCGCCAAGGACGAGAAGGTCCAGACGGACAAGATTGCAGCCCAGCAATTGACCACCAAGCCGCCCGCCCGCTACAACGAAGCGACGCTGCTCTCGGCGATGGAAGGGGCGGGCAAGCTGGTCGAGGACGACGAATTGCGCGAGGCAATGGCGGCCAAGGGCCTGGGCACGCCCGCCACGCGCGCGGCGATCATCGAGGGGTTGCTTGGTGAAAAATACTTGCTCCGCGAGGGCCGAGAGTTAATCCCGACGGCCAAGGCATTCCAGCTGATGACGCTGCTGCGCGGCCTAGGCGTCGAAGAGCTCACCGCCCCCGAACTGACTGGAGAGTGGGAACATAAGCTGTCGCAGATGGAGCGGGGTCGTCTGGAGCGCGAAGCGTTCATGCGCGAGATCGCGCGCATGACCCAAACGATCGTTAAACGTGCGAAGGAATATGATTCGGACACGATCCCGGGCGATTACGCGACGTTGAAGACAACCTGTCCGAACTGCAACGGCGAAGTCAAGGAAAACTACCGCCGCTTCGCGTGCACGAAATGCGACTTCTCGATCTCGAAAATACCGGGCGGTCGACAGTTCGAGATCGACGAGGTCGAGCAGTTGCTATCGGAAAAATCGATCGGCCCGCTGTCGGGCTTCCGCTCGAAGATGGGCCGCCCCTTCTCCGCCATCCTAAAGCTCGCGCGCGACGAAGAGGCAAACAACTACAAGCTGGAGTTTGACTTCGGTCAGGATACAATGGGAGAAGAGGGTGAGGCGCCCGACTTCTCCTCACAGGAACCCGTCGGCCAATGCCCGAAGTGCCATGCCCGTGTGTTCGAGCATGGCATGAGCTATGTTTGCGAAAATCAGGCGGCCCATCCGAAGACCTGCGACTTTCGCTCCGGAAAGGTGATCCTGCAGCAGGAAATCACGCGGGAGCAAATGGCAAAGCTGCTCGACCAGGGACGCACCGACCTGCTGACGAATTTCAAGTCGTCCCGCACCGGGCGCAACTTCAAGGCATTCCTCGTCAAGCAGAAAGATGGCTCGATTGGCTTCGAGTTCGAGAAGAAGGAGCCAGCGGCAAAGACCGCAGCGAAGTCTTCAACGCGTGGCGCGAAGGCAAACAGCGGAGCCGGGGACGCCGGGCCCGATACGACGCAACGCGGCGACAGCCATCGCGCGACGTCGCTCAAGCCCGCAGCCAAACGGGCCACCCGGACCGCCACGGCAACGGCGGGTCCTGCCGCGAAAACCACCGCACGCAAGACGCCGGCACGCAAGCGCGCCGCAGGCTGATCGCCTCGGCGAGCGCGGGCCGAGCATTGGGCGAGTAAGTAGGACAACACCGGGCGATCGACACATCGCGCGATATGCCGCCTCACGCATCGGTCATGCGGCGTTACAGATAGCCGCGCGTGCACTGCCGTGGCCGCAAGGTGGCGCATGGCACCGGAGGCCCGTCGTGCTGACGACAAAGGCCCAACGTGCCGACGCCGGCGGCCCAGTGTGCCGGCAGCGGCAAATCGCGCCGCCCTGACATATCCCGCTGCCTATGCCGGTTCGTACGTGCGACGTTCAGCGTTGCCCGGATATCGCCGTGGCGCCACCGGCGCACGGTTCTTTCCTTTGCGTTCGATACCGTTGGCGCGCAATTGTTCATCAAGCTGGTCCAGCTCACCCTCGCCGCGCCCTTGTTCTGGGTGCTGGGGCGCCAGGGCCGCGTGTGCTGCCGCGTCGGCCGGCCCCGTCGAGCCGTCAGCTGCCTTTGTGCGCGCGCCATCGACGCCAGACCATTGTTCACCGAGCATGCTGTTCGGCGTCTGGCTAAAGTGCTCGACGAGATGATCGATGAACGTGCGCACCTTGGCCGGCAGATAGTGCCGGCTGGGATAAGCAATGTTGATATCGACCCGCGGCAGGTGATATTGCGGCAGCAAGCGCAGCAAGCGCCCCTCGGCCATGTCGCGGCCGATCAGGTAGCTTGGCAACAACGCAATGCCATTGCCGAGCAACGCAAGTTGACGCAGCATCTCGGTATTGTTCGCGATCATCACATTGGTGGGCCGCACTCGGACCTCTTGGCCATCCGGACCGGTGAATACGCGCTCGTCGCCCCAATAGTCTGCGGGCAATGACAGGCAGTGATGCTCGAGCAAGTCTTCGGGTCGCTGCGGCACACCATGCTTGGCGATGTACTCAGGCGTTGCGCAGACGGTGATACAGCCAGTCGTCAGCCGACGCATCACGACACTGGCACTGCGCACGTTGCGCGCAATCACGACGCCGACGTCGAAACCCTCCTCCACCATATCGACCTCCCGGTCCACCAGCGTGACGTTCGGGATGACCTGCGGAAACCGCTGCGCGTACGAGTGCAGCACGGGCGCCAAATTGTGCAGCCCGAACACCACTGGTGCGACGATGCGCAACGTGCCGACCGGCTCGTGATTGCGCGCCACCACCATCTGCTCGACATCTTCCAACTCGTCCAAGATCTGGCGGGCACGCTCAAGATAGACTTGGCCGGACTCGGTCAACGAAAGCGAACGCGTGGTTCGATTCAGCAGACGGGTTCCCAACCGGCTTTCCAAGTCGGCGACGTGCCGGGTGACGACAGCATTCGACATGTCCATCATGGAGGCAGCCTTGGCAAAACTGCCCAGGTCTGCCACCTTGACGAAAACGCGCATCGACTGCAAATGATCCATAAGGAAACTCCTACTGCGTGCAACCGAAATGGCATTGTTGCACAATTGCAATGCGGGATTTTCCTATGACTTGCGAAAGTCTGCAGAAGTTGCGGCATTGCGGCACGTCATTTTCTGAAAAAACGCCGAAACCCCGTAGGGGATCGGCGTAATGTTGGGGTAACGGGCCATACAGCACAAAGCACAAAATGCTCGAACGCACCAAAATGATGCAAAAGGACTATGCCGCGAGTTGCCGCTCGATCCGGTCCTTGATCCGGTTCAACGCCTCGGGCAGCCGGCATTCCAGCTTGGCAAACCATTCCCCGTGCAGCGCCAACTCCTCGCGCCACGCGCTGGTGTCGACTGACATGACCTGCTCGAACTGCTGACGTGAAAACGCCAGGCCGGTCCAATCGATATCCTCATAGCGCGGTGAAACGCCAAACACATGCTCGACACCGCGCGCCTGCCCGTCAATGCGCCCAAGCATCCACTGCAGCACGCGCATGTTGTCGCCGAAACCCGGCCAAACAAACTTGCCGTCGGCACCCTTGCGGAACCAGTTCACGCAATAGATTCTGGGCAACGTCGCGCCTTGCGCTTGCAGCCGGGCGCCGATGTCGAGCCAATGCGCAAAGTAGTCACTCATGTTGTAGCCGCAGAACGGCAGCATCGCGAATGGGTCGCGACGCACGACGCCTTGTTGGCCCGCCGCGGCGGCCGTCGTCTCGGAACCCATCGTCGCGGCCATATAGACGCCTTCCACCCAGTTACGCGCTTCGGTTACCAGGGGCACGGTACTAGAGCGGCGGCCGCCGAAGATGAAGGCGTCGATCGCCACACCCTGCGGGTTTTCCCACTCAGGATCGATCGACGGGCACTGCGATGCAGGCGCGGTAAAGCGCGCGTTCGGATGCGCGGCCTTGCGACCGGTTTCCCGCGCAATCTGCGGCGTCCAGTCCTGACCTTGCCAATCGATCAGGTGCGCGGGCGGCGTGTCCGTCATGCCCTCCCACCAGACATCGCCGTCATCGGTCAGCGCGACATTCGTGAAGATCACGTTTTCGCGCAACGTGGCCATCGCGTTGAAATTAGTCTTTTTGCTGGTACCCGGGGCAACGCCGAAATAGCCGGCCTCCGGATTGATTGCGTACAGCCTGCCGTCCTGGCCCGGCTTGATCCATGCGATGTCGTCGCCAATCGTCGACACACGCCAGCCGTTCATCTCCTGCGGAGGGATCAGCATCGCGAAATTCGTCTTGCCGCAGGCCGATGGGAACGCGGCAGCGACATGGTACTTGCGCCCCTGCGGCGAAGTCACGCCCAGGATCAGCATGTGTTCGGCGAGCCACCCTTCGTTACGGCCCATCGTCGACGCGATACGCAGCGCGAAGCACTTTTTGCCAAGCAATGCATTGCCGCCATAGCCCGAGCCGTAGCTCCATATCTCGCGGGTCTCCGGGAAGTGCACGACGTATTTCGTATCGCTGCACGGCCAGCGCACATCGGACTGGCCCGGGGCGAGCGGCGCGCCGACCGAGTGCACGCACGGCACGAACTGGCCGTGCTCGCCGAGTATGTCGTAGACTGGCCGCCCCATCCGGGTCATGATCCGCATGTTTACGACTACATACGGGCTGTCGGTCAGCTCGACGCCGATGTGTGCAATCGGCGAGCCGAGCGGCCCCATTGAGAACGGCACGACGTACATCGTGCGCCCGGCCATCGAGCCATCGAAAAGCTGTTTAAGCGTCGTGCGCATTTGGCCAGGATCGACCCAGTTGTTCGTCGGACCCGCGTCCTCCTTGCGCTGCGAACAGATAAACGTGCGATCCTCAACCCGCGCGACGTCGGACGGATCCGAGCAGGCGAGGTAACTGTTCGGGCGCTTCGCGTCGTTGAGTTTCTTAAGCGTTCCGTGCCGAACCATCTGGTCGCACAGCCGGTCATATTCTTGTTGGGAGCCGTCGCACCAGACGACGCGGTGAGGCCGCGTCAACGCTGCGACTTGCTCAACCCACTCGATTAGCTTGCGGTGCCTAACGTATATCGGCATGTCGAGATCAACGGTGAGGCCGCCTCCTTGGGCAGGTTGATTCATGAAGCTGTCTCCGTTTTGGCAAGAAAGAAACGGTATGAGTCCGACGATGCTGGCTACGAGAGGTGCGCACCAACGGGCGCACGTGCAAAGCAGACATCGCGGACATTGCAGCTTGCCAGCTTGTACCATCTTGTAACGTGGCTTGCATCGGCGCTCGACAAGCTGTTAAAAGTTGAAAAGGCTGCTTGATTTTCGGCACGGCATAGGTGCGCTGACACGCACGAAAGCAGTTCCCCGGCCTCGGCGCATCGGCGCCGCTGATCACTGCATTGCCGGTTGAAGCGTCAAGCATAGCACCCCGTCCGCGGTGCAAGTGGTGCACCGCAAAAGACCGCACTGTTCCAAGTCCCCATGAAGATTGCCATCCTCGATGACTACCAAGACGCCGTCCGCAAGCTCGACTGTTTTCAACTGCTCGCCGGGCATGACGTCAAGGTGTTCAACAACACGGTGCGCGGGCTCGGGCAACTCGTCAGCCGACTCGCGGAAGTCGAAGCGCTCGTATTGATCCGCGAGCGCACGCGCATCACACCGCAATTGCTAGACAAACTACCGCGACTGAACGTCATCAGCCAGACAGGCCGCGTATCCAGTCACTTGGACCTGCAGGCGTGCACCGAGCGCGGCATTCCGGTGCTAGAAGGCACGGGCTCGCCCGTTGCGCCCGCCGAGTTGACATGGGCGCTGATCATGGCGGCGCAGCGTCGCATCCCTCAATACGTCGCGAACCTTAAGCAAGGTGCCTGGCAGCAATCAGGCTTGCGCACCACCGCGCTGCCACCCAACTTTGGGCTCGGTCAGGTGCTGCGCGGGCAGACGCTGGGCATCTGGGGCTACGGGAGAATCGGCAAGATCGTCGCCCACTACGGGCGCGCGTTTGGCATGACCGTGTTGGTCCACGGACGCGAACATTCGTTACACGCGGCGAAAGACGATGGTTTCGAAGTGGCGCAGACGCGCGAGCAACTTTTTTCCGAAAGCGACGTACTGAGCCTGCATCTACGGCTGCACGACGAGACCCGCGGCATCGTGACTGTCAATGACCTCGTGCAGATGAAGCCAACGGCACTGTTCGTCAACACGAGCCGCGCCGAACTGCTCGAGGAGAACGCGCTCGTATCAGCCCTTCATCAAGGGCGACCGGGCATGGTCGCGGTGGACGTATTCGAAAGCGAGCCGATCCTGCAGGGTTATCCGTTACTGCGCATGGAAAATGCGATTTGCACGCCGCACATCGGCTACGTGGAACGCGAGAGCTATGAACTGTATTTCGGCGCGGCGTTCAACAACATCCTTGCGTATCTGGACGGCGATACGCAAAACGTCGTGAACCCGGAATCACTCACGGCGCGGGTGCGGCGTTGATGCGCACGCGCGTCGCGGCCGCACTTTTTGATTTTTTGCCAGCTTTATTACTGGCTCAGCCTCCGGCCAGCCCACTTATCAGGCTGTCCGATTTTGCGCGCCCACCTCTGCATACACAAAGTGCAATCAGCTAGACGTCAAACTGACTTTTTTGCAAGCTGATGAGCGGACCTCGCGGTGGACGTGCGCGCGTAAGAATCGATACGTCTGCCCGACAAACTTACACAAAGCGCACTTCCAACAATTAACACTGCGCCTAGTGCTGCTTGTAGTCCGATAAGCTCACCCCAGATCACGTACTCAAAAAGAATTGACCATACAACGCCAAAATAACTTAACGGCGCCAGCAACGACGCGGGAGCATTTTTGAACGCCGTCGTCAGCAGTAGCTGTCCCGTACCAGCGGTTAAACCAAGCAACGCCATCAGCGCTAGATCTTCCATGCTTGGAGTCGTCCACGAAACCCATAGTGATAATCCGCTTACGATTGTCCCGATCAACGTAAAATACAAAACAATTACTGTTGGCTCTTCAGTACGGGAAAGCCTTTTAATTTGAATTACAGCCCCCGCGCCGAAGACAGCGCTGAGCACACCCAGTCCCGTTCCCAGCACCGATGCATATCCGCCAGTCAACGGGGAAATTAATGTCACGCCACCCAACCCTACTATGAGCCCTCCTAGCACACCCATTCGTAACCGTTCACCTAAGCACACTACCGCGAACACGGCAACGAAAATAGTTTCCAAGTAATGCAAAGTCACAGCGGTAGACAAGGGTAGGTAGAGCAAGCTTGAAAGAAAAGTGCCCATCGAGCCTAGCGCCATCGCCGCCCTGAGAAAATGCCCTCCAAACCGGCTCAGTGTAAACTCCTTTTTATTAAATTCAAGACGGCGAAAGACGAGCATGGCGGGTATCAGCCCGAACAGCATGCGAAAAAATGCGATTTCGTTAGGCGGATACTGTGCCGCAATAAATTTTGCAATAACACCGACCAAAGAAAAAAAGAAGACTGCACAAAGCATTAGTGCAATCCCACGCATAATCCGACTATCAATTAATTTAGATATTTGTTTATTAAATAAAGGCTGCATATTTTTCAATTTTTTGGCCTTACTTTCCGCCAAAAAGACTCCATCTTTAGAATATAACATGTATCAATTTTACATACTTTTGGCAAAAAACATCATGTCAAAGCCAGATTCGAATATCGGCTGCGTATTTGGGGAGCAAACAAAGCAAGCGCCTGTAGGGTTCTGTCGCATTAAGGCGGTAGGTCAAGGTTTGTTGCTTATCGCCTATCGACGGACACCCGGTTGAAGACGCAGAAAACGCTGCCTGCTGGCATTGCCACAGTACTGAAGCGCCTGCCTTATCCGGTGGATAAGGCCCTGATGTGCGTGCGCTAGTACGTGGCATATTCGTTGAATCTGGGGCGATTCTCTTTTCGTTATCGCGATACAACCCTTAGCAGCGTCACTCAGAACGCGCAGCTTAATTATGAGAAAGGGACCCGTTGTCCGGATTCGACTTACCTTCAAGCAGTGGCCACGATGACCTGGAGGCTCTTGCAGCGCTCAAGTAGTTTTCGGAACCGGCGAGATAGCCGAAGCTGCGCGCAACGGCTAGGCTAAAGGCTGCTAAGTTTGGACAGCCTGGTCTGCTCGCACATTGGGCCATGGAAACCACGGTTGGACGATAAGCGCCCGATAAATCGAGAGGTTCACGCCTGGATCTGTGAGGGCGAGCGGATGTGGACCTAGTGTGCTGCTCGACACCGAACCTACCCGATCCCCCAAGCCCCGTCCCTCAAAAGATTTGCATACCGCGGAAAGTCTGCTACAATTTCCCTTCTGTTGGGGCGTTAGCTCAGTTGGTAGAGCAGCGGACTCTTAATCCGTAGGTCGAGTGTTCGAGTCACTCACGCCCCACCAAGAAATCAAGGGCTTAGCAGCGATGCTAGGCCCTTTTTTCTGTCAGTTACTCATCCTTATTAGACAGTGCCTAATATTCCTCAATAAAAAGCCTCGCCATCCCCCGTCTCTCGATCATAGTCGCATGTTGGTGCGTCAAAACGCACGATTCCCATACACCGGAAAACGCTTGGAAACCCACGCCACAAGGGCTGGCAAGCCGGGCGGCATGGTGCACTAAGGCCACCCAATTTAAGGAAGTGGATAGACGAGGAAAGCACTGCGATTTTTGCGCAACGACCGAGTTTGGCGCGCAGTAGTCTGCCCTTGCATCAAAGAATGCAATATGGCCACCGCACGAGCGAGGTCAAGCAACGGCGCACCGCAAAAATGGCGGTGCACCCGTAAATGGCCCGCTGCGCCTACACAACCGCGATACCGTGTCCCGGTTGCAGTCAACGCAGCGATGCAGCCGTCAATCGGTCCCGTACTTTGGTGAGCGCGGTCCGTAAAGCAAGCCACTCGGCGGCCCCGCCGACAACAGGCGCCGGCTCGCCAGATTCGCGACGTCAACGCTGTCGTCGGACAGCGTATGCGCAATCTGCTTGATCGCGGCCTGTGCCAATATGCCGATCAATCCGAACGCACCGACGTTGACGTTGGTGCCCACCTCGTCGCCGGTAGCACGCCCCTCGCCCTGCCACAGCACATCGCCGGTTTTTAGATCGACAAGCTTGGCCGATGCTGCCACGACCGTCTTACTGTCGAGCACAGCGTAGACGGAGCCATATTGCTTGACCTTCGTATAGAGCGCTGCGTCAGCGCCGAAGATATCGCGAAGCTTCGCGGGCGTGACACCTTGAATATCCGTCGGTGTGGTCAGCCCGTTGTACTTAAACGTCTCCTCCATGGGGGCCACGGGTACCACGTAGTATCCAGCCTCGGCCAACGGAAGCGTCATCTGCGAAAGCAAACCGTAGGTGGCCTTCACGTCTGACGTTTCGTTCACCGGCGGCAGCACGAGAATCGAACGGGGCTGGCTTCTCTTGAATGCCGTGTAGTCAGGACGTTGGTTGGGACCCGCACACGCGGCCAGCAATGCGAGCATCGCACCGGCGCATAGCGATTTCAGTAAAGAGACCTTGATGATCTTGAACATGGTGGCGCTCAGCTCAGGGTTGCCTGGACTTCTTCATCAGGAAGTCCATGTACGGCGATGATTCGGGAAACGACTGCTTTTCGGCCTCGAATGCTTGTACGGCTTGCGAGTCATTGCCAACGCTCGCATACAGCATTCCGAGATGCGCATGAAACCCCGGCGGTGGACGATTTCCTGCCGCGCGAATTTGTTGCAGCGCTTTTTCCAGAGCGTCGATCTGCTGCTGTGGCGCCGTTTGTCCCTTGAAATACTCGTAGACCTGCGGCTGATAAGCGTCCCATTGATACAGCGGCACGGTGGAATGGCTAGCGCAGCCAGTCAACCAGGCCGCAGTCGCAACCAGCGACAACCCGGTTTTTTTGAGGAAGATAGGGAAATTCATCTTGCTTTTTTAGTGATTGGCATAGCGTGGGGCGAGCGCTTCATTTCGCCGAGCCGAGTGCGCCGGCATCGACCTGTTCGACCAAGTGGTTGACCGCTTCTTGAATAGCCAGATCCAGCACCTTGCCGTTCAACGTGGAGTCGTAGCCAGCCGTCCCGCCAAAGCCGATGACCTCCCGATTGGAGACGCTGTATTCGCCCGCGCCCTGGCTCGACAGCACGACTTCGGACGTCGCAGTATTGACGATATTGAGATTGACCTTCGCGTACGCGACCTGCGCTTTTCCACGCCCGAGAATACCGAATAATTGATGGTCGCCGACCTCCTTGCGACCGAACTCGGTGACGTCGCCCGTCACGACGAAATTGGCCCCCTTGATCGCCTGAGCCTTTTTCATGAAGCCGGCTTCCTGCTTAATCTCGTCTAGGTTGTCCCGGTCGAGCACGTTGAAGCGGCGGCTCTGTTGCAGGCGCGTGACTAGGATCGTCTTGGCCTGTCCGCCGAGGCGGTCGATCCCGTCGGAAAAGATACCGCGCATATAGCTAGACCGGTTATCGAACTTGCCGACGGCGATCTCCATCGGCTTGCCGGCAAACGGTGTTTGGGCGCTACTGACCACGGGTACCGGCAGCGATCGCGATGATTCCGTCGCGCACGCGCTCAATCCCAGGGCGAGTGCCGCCGTAATCCAGATAACGCCACAATTTTTATGTTTTTTCACGCAACATCCTTATCAACTTAAAAGAACACACTGCCTAAATGAGTACGGCCCGTGGCAAACGCCCGAAAGCAGCCATGCCGTTGCCAAAACGGTGGCAACGTCAGCCAGTGCCCAACTTGTCGAATCGGTGAAATAAAAAAGACGCACTTAGCTTGGCGCTCGCCATGCTAAGGTTTCTTGATAAAACGGTGTGTGTAAAACAACAGCCGCTATTGCTGCGCCAGCCTTATCTATTTCGACAAAATCGATAGCCCATTCGCCGCTTTTTTGTTAAAAATCCTGCTGCCTCTGCATTTTTCAGCCATCGTTTCGCTTCAGTGATGGGCAACGGGAAGGCGTTCACGACGTGGTGCTAAACAACGAGATTTTCACGTTTGAATCGCGCGATGTCAACGACACATTGAAATTGCGCGACCACCGCAAGGAAGACGAGATCCGGCCCATTTATAGGCTGAATCCCGGCTACCGCAGTGCCGTGAATCAGCGCGGCGTCCGTGTCAGGACGCGGCAACTCATCGCCATGCAGGTGTTCTTAACTATTGCTTGATAAAGCGGTCCGAAGTCCATAGGCCGTTCGGATCGCGATTGCCCGCGTTCTGAAATTCAATCGCATGCCCGACTACTCGGATGATTCTGAATTCGTCATTTTCCGGCGTCGACAGGCATTGGTACCCATTAAACAGCTCTTGCATTTTTCCTTGTTCGCCGGCCAACGCATGCTGGTCAGCTGCTTCCAGCTTATCGCGCGACAAACATCCATAGGCATTTGCCTTGAAGCGGAACGTCTGGTCCGGCGCCAGCTTGACGACTTTGTCCTGGGCTTGCGCCGCGGACAATGCGGCGGTGAGCGTGACGAAAGCAATAACCATCCCGGTACGTTTCATCATGAATCTCTCTCCTATGGGCTGCGCACACCTTGGTATGACATTCGCTGAAGATAACCACAGCAGCTCCATCGTAGACCAATGCCAGCAAAGCACAAGCAGAACTTGTGTGCAGCCGCAATAGGCCAAAATGCCGCACCTTTTGGCCACATGCCTGTCACACGCATTGCGGCTTTTTGACGCACTGCACATATCGCGCCACAGCACGCAGCCGAAATGACGCGTGATTTGTTGCATTAATGAATGCATAAAATACCCAGCCCGCTCAGCGGGTAAGCCATTGGTGCCCTCTCGCCAAAAATTGATGAGGCGCTGAAACGCTTACTGAATAAAAAACCGCCGGAGGAGGGACGCAACCCCTGCCCGGAGCCGGGATACGCAAAGCGCGGCAATCCGAATCACACCGCACAATGGATCGCGCGGATCGGCCCGGGTAGATATGCGCCCCATTGGCAGCCTCCACGCTAGTCACGCTCCCGCTCGCCGGCCAGAATGCCAGTCCTGGCGGGCCAACTGGATGCCAAGGTGGGGCGCAAGATGGCAGTTGGTGCTGGCCGGCTAGCTGGAATGCTAGGGGGCCAGTTGGAATGCTGGTGGGAAATGCACAGCGACCTAGAATGAAGACCTAGAATGAAATTAGGATTAATGTAGGGACCCGATCATGGTCGAGCAGATTATCCTAGACGCATTTCTCTTACTGCCATTGATGATCGTTGCGTTTCTTTTCATTGACGAACTATGGCAGGAGCACCGGTTGCGCAGTCATGACCACGCCGAACGCGCGCGGCCTTATCCATCGACAGATAGGGGACGCGATTCGCCACAATCACCCGCCGGCTTCGGGGTGTTGCTGGTGAATGACGCCGCGCCTACGCACCGGCGCACCGCACGCGCGGCGTCGCATCAATGACGGCGGCGCAGCCATCCCGCCAGGTGGTGAGTCTCCATCCAATGAAGCACGCGACTGCGCTCCGGACGCTCGCGCCAGCGTGATAAGAGTTCGAATCCCCACAGTGACAACAGAATCAGAATGCCTAATCCACCACCGATCAGCCCTACAACCGTCTCGCCTTCCATGATTGCCCTCCATCGGGAACACTCATCCCTTTATTTTAGGCAATCGGATAGCGACGGAAAGGGGCAACGGCACGCGCCTGCGCGCGGCCAGTTGACTCAGTCGCCATTGAGCGCACGCAGGTACGCGCAAAACATGTCAGCCATCGCGTCGGCATAGAGTGGATCTGAGCAGGTGTACGGGGACTTGCCGATAATTGTTTTCCTGCTGCACGGATCGTGTCGGTAATCAATCTGCATGCCAGGGTCAGGGTCGCGGTCGACGCCGCGGGCAGCCCACGTTGCATGAACGTCTGCATAATGTGGTCACCCGCCTGCTTCACTTGTTTCGCCTCCGGCGCATCGTGATAGAGCAGCATGGCGTCGTTGAGTGCCACGCGCATCTCAATCTCCTCGCACTCCGGCCGGATAAAGGCATGGACGAACCTGCGCAACTACCCAGAATGGGTCGATGGGACGAGTTCAGCAATGCCGACAACGACCGGGATAAAAAAGAGTCGCCAGCCTCTGCCGGCGACTCCTACCCCACGTGGGCCGCTGTCAACCTAAATAAATACCAGGGCCGCGATGCGTAACACTCGGTGCGGCGCGCCACGGCTTTATCCGCCCTTCACTGATCCGCCCTTCACCGTCGCCGCCGGCCGACGCAACACTCGCGATGCTATCCTCGCAACCCTTGCACATCGGGTGCGCCCGCGAATACCGTTGGCGCCAACAGGCTCCTCTCGGTGGCGGACTCAGTGGCCCATATAGACGGATTGAGACACACGAGCAATGGCCTGGCCGCCCGCCTGCATCGACCCGCTGGCCACGCCGCCCACCGCTTGCGCGGCGACGCGTTGCTCGGCGGCATGCTTGGCTGCCACGCGGGCCTCAGCCGCCTGGATGTTGTTCGGATAGTCGTAGTCGTTGGCCATGGCGGGGTTATAGCCAACTTGTTCCAGCTCGATCAACTCGGCCCGCACTTGGGCATGCGTGAGCGGTGCGTTCGTTTGTGCGAACGAGGCCAGCGGCGCCGCAGCAGCAGCGGCGGCAACAGTGGTGATGGCAACAGCTTTGATCAGCGCATTCATGACACAACCTCCGATTGTTCGTTTCTCATTGAAGCTACCAACGTCAAGGTCCGTAGCCGATAAATGCAGTGTAGGAGCCGGATAGATAAGGGTAAATACTTAAATTCCGAATTCACTGTTATCAAAAAAAGAACAATTGGGACGGTGCAGCGTCTCATCACACCCCGGCCATCGCGTCCTGTCGCAAGCCGACTCAGGCACCCGTTACGACGCCCGATGATCCGCTGACATGGGATCCCGGCATGCGCGCAACACCGCAGCAAAAAGGGTCGCGCCGGCTGAATCGAGCGACGCTGCGGTGACCCGCAATGCCCGCGCACGCGCGTTGTTCGCGAACGCGTCCCCGGATCGCTCCAGCCATCCGTGACAGGCCAGGACCAGCACCACGGCGGCGGGATCCACCTGCAGCAGCGCCCATACGTTGAGCCCCGCGCAGAACTCGCTTGCTGTAGTTGGCTTTGAACCACATCAGGGGGCGAACAGATGTCTATGGATTCTGCATTACTTTCCAATACAGAACCGGCTAAAGATCACCCCCAGCAAATCATCCGACGTGAACTCACCGGTGATCGAGTTCAATTGTTCCTGCGCCAGTCGCAACTCCTCGGCAAATAGATCGAGCGCCTGCGCATTGCGAGCCGCGTGCTCCGCAGCCGTCGCCAAATGCTCGCCCGCTGCACGCAACGCGCGCAAATGACGCTCGCGCGCCAAATAGACACTTTCCGCGCCTGCTTGCCATCCGGCAATGCGCAGCAGTTCAGCCCGCAGCAGGTCGATACCGAGCGCCGCCTTTGCGGATAACCTGACCTCGCGCGCCGCACTATCCCCGGCATCGCGCACGTCCGGCTCGACGCCTGCCAGGTCGATCTTGTTGAAGATCCGCACCACCGGCACACCGGCGGGGAACCGCGCGGCGATCGCGTGATCCTCCACGCTCATCCCATCACGCGCATCCAGCAGGTGCAGTACGACATCCGCTCGCTCGATCTCGTTCCATGACCGCGCAATACCGAGCCGCTCCACTTCGTCTTGCGTATCGCGCAGGCCAGCAGTATCGATCACGTGCAGCGGTATGCCTTCGATCTGGATGGTCTGCGCCACCTTGTCCCGCGTCGTGCCGGCAATCGGGGTCACGATCGCCAGCTCGGCACCCACCAGCGCATTAAGCAGCGAGGACTTGCCGACGTTCGGCTGCCCGGCCAGTACGACGGACAGCCCCTCGCGCAGCAATGCGCCTTGTTTCGCATCGCGCTGCACAGCCGCCAATGCATCGCGGATACGCGCCAGCTTGCCGCGCGCGTCGGCAGCCTCCAGAAAATCGATTTCCTCCTCCGGGAAATCAAGGGTGGCCTCGACCAGCATCCGCAGGCCGACGACCTCGTCAACCAGCCGATGGATGTCGCGCGAAAATGCTCCTTCCAACGAACGGCCGGCCGAGCGCGCGGCCGCCTCGGTACTGGCTTCGATTAGGTCCGCCACGGCTTCGGCCTGCGCGAGATCAAGCTTGTCGTTCAGGAACGCGCGTCGCGTGAATTCGCCGGGCTGCGCGAGCCGCAGCCCGATGTCGCAGCCGGCGTCGAGACATCGCTGCAGCACGAGTTGCAATACGACCGGCCCACCATGCCCCTGAAGCTCGACGACGTGCTCGCCGGTGTACGAATGGGGCGCCGGGAAATACAGGCCAATGCCGCGATCCAGTGGCACGCCAGCCGCATCGAAAAACGGCACATAGACGGCACGGCGGGGTGCAAGCCGATCGCGAAACAATGCGTCCATCAGCCGCACAGCCGCGTCGGCCCCGGCCGCGCCGAACGAGACACGCACCACCCCTATGCCACCACGTCCCGGCGCGGTGGCAATCGCGACGATCGGATCAGAATCGGTTTGCATTAACTCGAATAAATAGGTGCGGCAATACGGGTGGCCGCCGATAACGACTGGCGTCCATTGTATCGCGCGATATGCGTTCGCGAAGATGCGCAAGCGTGTGACCCGGCGGCCCGCCTAAGGCTGCCGGGTCACGGGATGCCAGGCATTGTCACGGCGTCAGTGGTCTAGCAACACCAAGCGGTCGGGCGGCGTCCAGCAGTCAAGCAACGCCAGGCGGTAGAACAACGTCAGGTGGCCAAGCAACGCTAAGCGGTGATGCGACGTCAAGCGGCCAGGCAGCGCCAGGCGGTAGAGCCGACGTCAAGCAGCCAGGCAACGCCAGGCGGTGAAGCCGACGTCGGGCGACCAGACAGCGCCAGGCGATGAAGCGACATCAGGCCGCCAGGCAACGCCAAGCGATGGAGCGACGTCAAGCGGCTAAGCAACGCCAGGCGATTCACGCCGACTACCGAGACGACCCATGCCAGCGGCGGGCGCCTCAAGCTGCCCGCCCCACCATCACGGGCTCAGGCCTTCTTGTCCTTGCCCATCATTCGCGTGATGTAGTACTGCTGGGCGATCGACAGCACATTGTTCACGACGTAGTACAGCACCAGTCCGGCCGGGAAGAAGAAGAACATCACCGAAAACGCGATCGGCATGAACATCATCATTTTCGCTTGCACTGGATCGGGCGGAGTCGGGTTCAGCTTGGTCTGCACAAACATCGAAACCGCCATCAGCACCGGCAAGATGAAGTAGGGATCCTGCTGCGACAGATCATGGATCCACAGCACCCATGGCGCGCCGCGCATCTCGACTGACGAGAGCAGCACCCAGTACAGCGAGATGAACACCGGAATCTGGATCACGATCGGCAGGCAGCCACCAAACGGATTCACCTTCTCGGATTTGTACAACTCCATCAGCGCCGCGTTCATCTTCTGCGGATCGCTCTTGAAGCGCTCGCGGATCTGCTGCATGCGCGGCGTGATCTCCTTCATCCGCGCCATCGACTTGTAACTGGCAGCCGACAGCGGAAAGAACACCGCCTTGATCAGCAGCGTCAGCAACACGATTGCCCAACCCCAATTGCCGACAAAGCCGTGGATCTTCTCGAGCAGCCAGAACAACGGCTTCGCAATGATCGTCACCCAGCCGTAGTCCTTGACCAATTCCAGGCCCGGCGCGATCTTTTCCAGCTTGCGCTCCTCCTGCGGGCCGGCGAACAGGCGCGCGGCCACGTTCACGCTCTGACCCGGAGCGATGCTCTGCACCGGCTCCTTCATGCCGACGCGGTACAGCGCCTGGCTGAACTTGTCCGCATAGAACTGGCGCTGTGCGCCTTCCTTCGGGATCCACGCAGAGGCGAAGTAGTGCTGCACCATCGCGACCCAGCCGTTGTCAGCCGACGGCGCATAGTCCTGCTTGCCCTTGTCCAGATCCGAGAAGCTCATCTTCTGGAACTTGTGCTGCTCGGTGTAGACAGCCGGACCGATGAACGTATGCGAGAACCGCGGTGTCTCGACCGGCGTGTCGTCGCGCACCAGCTCCATGTATACCGTCGGCTTCACCGGCGCGGCGCCAACGTTCTCAATCTTCGTATCAACGCCGATCACATAGCTGCCGCGCGTGAACGTATAGGTCTTTACCACCTTCACGCCAGCCTTGACCGGCGATTCGAGGCTGATCGACACCGTGTTCGCGCCGTCCGTCAGCGACGTCGGTCCCGGCACGACGGTGAACACATCGTTGTGGTTTGGGAAATCACCGCCAATCAGGCCAGTGCGCGCCAGGTACGTATGGTTGGCCGTCTGGTCAAACAGCGTGATGTACAGGTTGGGTTGCTTGCCGTCCCCCTCCTTGACCAGCGACAGCCGCGACAACGTGCCGCCTACCGTGCTGATATCGCCGTCATACACGTCCGTCTTGAAGTGGATCTGCTGGCCCTTCACCACGGGCTGCATGGCGGGCGCCGTGCCAGGCGCGCTGCTCGACTCCGTGGTCTGCGGCAGGTCCGCCAACTGCGTGCCCGGCGTGGTCGTGCCCGGCGTCGCCGAAGCGGCCGTCTGGGTCGGTGTCGTGTTCGGGAAGAACAGCGACAAACGTCCATGGTCCCGCTGCCAGTTGTCGTAGAGCATGACGACTGACATGAAGAAGATGACCCATAGGACGGTACGTTTGATGTCCATGCGTTGTCTCGTGGTAAATGAGCTGAGCGACTAGCGCCTGTCGGCACGAACCGGCGGCACCGGGTCGACGCCGCCCGCCGAAAACGGATGGCAGCGACACAATCGCTTCACTGCCAGATAGGTCCCGTGCGCGGCGCCATGATACTGGACCGCCTCGCGCGCGTAGTCCGAACATGAAGGGTAAAAACGGCACCGATCGCCGAGATAAGGGCTCACGGCGAGCTTGTAAAAGCGCAGAAGCGCGATTAGCACCGTTTGCATGTCATCGCTGCGTGTCAGTGGACGCCCGGTCCGGCGGGCCATCGTCCGGCACCGTGCCCGACGAGGCCGAGGCCGCTGGTCCGCGCTGCCCGTGGTGCGGCGCAAGCACCGACGCCTGGGCCTGCACAGGCCGTTCGCCGCCCGTGCGATGTGCGGCCTCGCGCACCGCACGCCCGACCAGTCCCTCGATCTGCGCTTGCAGCATCTGCGTGAGCGCCGCAGACCCGGCACTCGGAAACCGCGCACGATCGATTTTGCCCGACAGCCGGATCAGCACATCCCAGCCAGTCAACTCCAGGCGCCGCACGCGAAATGCCTCGCGAACCAGCCGCTTGACCAGGTTGCGCGTGACCGCGCGCGGCGCCTGCTTCTTGCCGACAACCACGCCGAGCCGCGCAGCCTGCCCGGTGGGGCGGCCGTACAACACGAAGTGAGCGGAGCGCGCCCATGGGCGCAAACGAAAAACGGATGAGAATTCATCCGTTTTCAGCAGCCTTGCGGCCTTCGGGAAACCAGCAGGTGTCGTGCGCACGCGGTCAGGCCTCTCGTCTAGTGGGCCGGTCCGTCGCACCGCTCGGCATGCCGCCCATGGCGGGCATCGCCGGCATCGACGTGCGCGAACCGCGCTGCTCGGCCGCCGACCGTCGCTACCCAGCGTCACGCCGGCCTTAGACGGCCAGGCGCTTACGGCCCTTCGCGCGGCGAGCGTTGATGACTTTGCGGCCACCCGCGGTCTTCATGCGAACACGGAAGCCATGGGTGCGCTTGCGGCGCGTCACGGACGGTTGATAGGTACGTTTCATGTTGCTCTCACTCGTTGGAGGATGGGCCGCGGCGTGCTTTGCAAGGAACTGACGCGCCAGCACAACGGCAGTGCGACGCCGAGCCGAAAAATTCGGTTTTCGCGGAACCCGCTATTTAAACTGCTTTTCTTTGCGGCGTCAATATCTTACGTTCACTGGCGCAGGCCGTCGCTCCGAGCGTGCACGACAACGGCGCCGAACCGACCCTGTGGATAACTCGCCCCGCCTGACGCGTTTGGCGGTAGAATCCCGGCTATCCCAAGAATCCAGTACGCCGCTTCGGCCGCCGCAATGCGTTGTCGCATCTGCGGCTGAGTGCGTCCCACAGCTTCGAGTGCAACCCTATGAAGAATCCTGAGGAAAACCGCGCCGTTCGCGTCGAGCG